>NZ_LSRN01000001.1 GCF_001885615.1 Alkalibacterium sp. 20
GATTACTACATTATAATTAATTTTGACTTTCACTCTTGATAACCAACTTTCTATATTTAAATTTTTCCTAACAATAATACAGATGAATTTATACTATTAGAAATCATTTTAACGCAACCAGGATTTAATTGTAAGGTGCTATATACCATTAGAAAATAAATATATCTCTTTTTTTGAATTTTACATAAAAACCGAGTGAAATATGAATATCATGACTACGGCCACTACATTTTAGCAGCGGGGCCAACTTTTTTACCAGTACTTGACAATGAATGCACCACTATTTGC
Organism: Alkalibacterium sp. 20; assembly: GCF_001885615.1. Lineage (GTDB taxonomy): Bacteria > Bacillota > Bacilli > Lactobacillales > Carnobacteriaceae_A > Alkalibacterium. The sequence continues at coordinate 289 of NZ_LSRN01000001.1, forward strand.
CATAGGTTTCACCACTTTGTTAATTTAAAGAATTCAGCAATTCACAATATATTACTTGAACTAAATTCAAGAATAAAAAAAATTGACTACAAAAAGGGTTTAGGGTATCCTAAACCGTAAGTATTACGATTTACATAGAAGGAGATTTGAAAATGTATAAAAAGCAAAAAGTAATTTTAATGTTACTCTTTATCAGTATAGCTATCATAATTGGTTTATCAGCTTTTATTTTTAACAGAAGAAATTTGGTGTCCCAGCAGATTGACAATACGACGTTAGAAATAGAAGAACTTGCAGATGATGAACCCAGTGAAGATGACGACCCTATAGATGAAATAGAAGAAGAAAATTCCAGTAGAGAAGAGCCGACCGAGCAAACTGTTGTTAGCTATGAAGACAGTTCTTTTGAATTACCTGTTTTAGGTGCAGGAGGATACACTTCTGTAGAAACAATGCTGCATGAATCTGCTACAAAAGATTCAGCTGTTTTCGATACGCTACCAGCAGGAAATCCCTTTTATGTACTGGAAGAACAGGGGAACTGGTGGAGAATCCATACAAATAATCAAGAAGGATGGATCGATAATAGTCTGGTTTTAGTAAATCTGCCAGATGTCATCCCATCAATCATTTACGATAACCCGAATAACTACGCTTCTACTTTCCGATCCTCGTTCATGGATATTCCTGGGATAACTGGGGAGAAATTGTATGAAGGACATGGGTATAATGAACGCTTGGGAAAAGAAGAATTCATCATGCCGATTATTTACAGCACAGCTAAAAAAATTGCTGAAGCTCAGCAAGCGGCTTTGGAAAACGATGAAACGCTGGTTGTTATGGAAACGTACCGTCCGTATTCTGTCCAGCAGCTCGTTAATGAGCAATTATCTGCTTTAGCTGAAGAAGATGATAACATCAGAGGTGGTCTGACTGAAGAACCATGGACAATGAATTGGTTCATTAACGGAGGAGTTTCAAACCATCAAAGAGGACTAGCTGTTGATGTAACATTAGCGAGTATAAGCTCAATGGAAGATAGAATCATAGACAACTATATCGTTCCCCAAATAACAGAGTATTCAGTGTACGAAATGTATTCGCCAATCTTCGAGTTAAGTACAGCGGCTGCTATGCTCATACGTCCTATAGCTGCACGTAATCGTGTAGAGTGGCAGGACATTCCATATCAGGACCATGTAAACGAAGAAGCCATAAGACTGGAGGCTTACATGTTTGAAGCGGATATGATTCCTATTGCGTCAGAATGGTGGCACTTCAACGATATAGACGTGCTGGAAGAGTTTGAAGAAGAACTAGGAGAAGGCGGATTTTATCTGGAGATGTTATTGAATCAGTTGCCTAGTATGGTAGAAGATGCAGTAGAATAAACGAGTGCGTATCAGTAATAGTCGTTATAATTTAATGGCACTTTTTCAAGGTCATGATGTATGTTTAATCAGAAACTGCTCATGTTAAAATTAATCGCTTATTAAATAATGCCCAAACTAAATTATATGTTGAACTATAGATCAAAACGGCTCTTCCTCATGACTAATGATGCGAAGAGCCGTTTTATGCTGTTTAGGTTGCTTGAGGCTCTATATTTTCATTTTATTCCAATGGTTTGATATACTTAGGCCAGATAGATTAGTCAGAACACGCTTATATATAAGGAGAGATTGTTATGCCAATAGAATTACTGCTGATACGTCATGGCAAAGCCGAAGAACGAGCGTTTAATAAAGAAGACGCTGAACGTCAATTGACGAAAAAGGGAAAAAAAGAATTCACTGCTTTCGTCACTTCGATAAAAGCAGAATTGAAAACGGACAAGGATACGAAAGTATGGACGAGTCCACTGAAACGGGCGAAACAAACGGCCACTATCTTGACTGAACAACTGGAATGGGAAAAAGCAGCAGAAAAAGAATTTATAGCAAATGGCGATTTTACAGCTTTGATCAGTGAAATCAATCAGCTGGAACCAGAAACGCGTGTCGTGTGTGTGGGCCATGAACCTACTTTAGGGAATTGGATAGAAGAACTGACGGGTTCTGAGTATTCGTTTAAAAAAGGCGGTATAGCACTAGTCCGTTTAGATGAAGAAGACCAGACTAAGGGAACGCTTCTTTGGGATGAAGATCCTAAATCTAAAAAAAAAACGACTGAAAAAGTTGAACCATTAAGAGACGTGCTTTCGTGTCAGGCAGAAGCGATGGAACAGTCATACGCGAACTTCCGCAATAACCCTTATTCACCAAAACTGACTCATCGCTTTCGAGTGGACATGCGCAAGATGCGGTCCTTACTCCATTTTGTGAAACCTCTAATAGGTGAAGAAACCTATACTGAATTGAACACTCTGATTCGAGAGGCGTCACACCGGTTAGAACCGTTACGTGAAGCGGACGTCTTGATTGAATCATGTGGCGAGCGTGCGCTTTTGGAACCTGACTTGATCGATGACTACGCTGACTTGTTCCGGTATCTTCATAATGACCGTCGGAAATGGATGCGCAGCCGTTTGAACAACAGTATGATTACCGCTCTGGAAGATATGATTAATGAAACAAAAGAGAAGATCAAGCAATTGAGATTCGACAAAGAGAAGACCAACAGCGGAGACTGGGATACCTATCTTGAAAAGCGGTTCGATTCGAGAAAGAAGAAAGTGTTCACCTTATTTAAAAAGGGGGATCACTCGGATCAGGAAGCGTCACATGAGGTAAGAAAACAAGCAAAAAAATTACGGTATGCTGCCGATGGATATAAAGAGATGCTGCCTTCAAAAGAAGTGAAGAAGGTGAAGACAAAAGCGAAGACCATTCAAAACGAACTGGGGCTTATCTGTGATTATCAAGTAAACAGCGCGTTGTTAAAAGAGTATTCTGAAAAAGCAAAAGAACAACCGTTGAAAAAAGCGTTCAGCACCCTAGCTGAAAGACAGATGACACTTAGAGAAGAAGTCATTGCTGAAATTTCTCGCTTGGACAAATCGCAATAATGTCGATACAACTCAATGTAGGAGTTATAGATTAAAATACCAGTATAAAAAATATGAGGTCGAAATCATCTCAACCTCTAGTTTGAAAAAGAGTGTCCCAGGATATTCTCCTGAGACACTCTTTTTTTATAGAAATGGGGACTCTCGTACAGGTGATAAGCATGGAGTAGATTCAACAGCAATTGATACCGACTTATTGGGTACAGTATTCAGATCTATCCTGATACGTGACCAGGATGTAAATTGTGAATAGATACAAAGGTTCTGTCACTAAATTATTAATACCATGGATCAAGTCATCGCATCCAAACGACGTCTGTGTTCACTTGAAAATGTTTTACATGTCTTTTAGTATTAATATATATACATAAAAAGGGTCGTGATCATAAATCGACTTTTTTTATAGAGCAATGGTAGCTATCGCCTTAATAGCATCGATCGCAAAATACTCAAAAGCAACATTCATGCAGTAATCAGAAGGGGCAAGATAGAATGAAAAAATCACTTAAATACATAGGTCTCACATTTATAACAATTGGCGCAACCTTATTGATGGCCATCGGGATCCTTATCCTTATCGTCATTGTCGGCCTTTTAATAGACGAAAAAAGATACGAGGGAACGGTGTTTTTCGAAAATGATATTTCGGAAGGAAGCAAATACGACAGCACCTTCCCGGAAGGTATGAAAGAAGATCCTGAAATGTTTGACGATGTGCTTTGGTCGAAATTAGAAAACAGGGACGTGGAACAATGAAAAAACCACTGGCATACTTAGGAATAGCGGTCTTATCCATGACGGCGCTTGTAATGATAGGTGTGGTTGTCATCACATTCATGATTACGAAAATAGACGGAGCAAATGAACGACTTGCAGTACGGGAAGAAGAACGTTCATCGCTTGAAGACGGTTGGTTGTCCGCGCATGGAAACGAAAAAATAATCACGCTTCATATTGAAAACGTAGAAATCGAAGGAACTACCGGAACGCTTGAATGGTTCGAATCCGAAGGCAGCGAAGGAACGGTTCATTTCGAAATCAAATCCGACGACAGGATTTCATATTTGGCGAATCGTAGCAATTTCCCGGAAAATGTCACTAGTTATCCAATGTACTTCCGTCAGGCAATCGAATCCGCAATAAGTTGATATAAGTAAAAAAGAGTAGTTTAGCATTTAAATACTAATTTTTCATTGTACGATTAAATATAAAAGGAATGGTAATTAATGAATAAGAACGTAAAAATCACAGCAAGCATCTTCGGGGGAATGGTAATTGTCGGATTGTTTATGTTCGCGGCAATGAACGGAATGGGAACGGACGATGATGTATCCGACAAACGATATGGTTCAAGCGTGGGCACAAATGTAAAATGATGGCTAAAACGAAAAGATAATTGAATAAATAGAAACGGCGTAATCTCTCGGGGTTACGTCTTCTTAATGTAGATATCCTCGGTCCGTAGCTCATTAGAAGGTTTTGTGCTATAAAGCTCATTCTAAATACAAAGACTAATTGTCTTTCATTATGTTTATCAAGATGAACCGACTTTAGATCAAAGGGAAGAACAAAGCGAAGACGATCCAAACTTAACTGGGGCTGATCTGTGATTTGCATGTAAAAAGGTTTGTTGTTAATCGACTATTCTGAAAAAGAACGACCTTTGTAAAAAGCGTTCAGCACACTCACTGAAAGACAGATGACCCCTAGAGAAGAAGTCACTGCTGATAGTTCTCGCCTGAACGAATCAGATTAATATAGGTACAACTCAATGCAGGTGGTATAGTTTTGAAAACATTATAAGCTTAGAGGTTGGAATCATCTCAACCTCTAATATTTTTATGCCTTTTATTGAGATTAGTAAGTTACACTATAAATATATCTTCCGTATTCACTCGTTTAAATTTTACATAATATCAATTTTTTTGAACAGTGCAATTTCTAACATACAAAAAGGTGCTGTTAAACTTTTCTCCCTCTATTCTTTTTCCGTTAGTCAACGGAAATAATAGGTGTGGTGATGAAAGCGTTATTAAATTATGATGATTATAGAGTTAAAATAAAAAAAAAAAGGTGGAAAATATTATGGTTAAAATTTTATTGGCCTGTTCTTCAGGTATGTCAACAAGTTTACTGGTTCAAAAAATGGAAGTGGAAGCAAAAGAGCGTGGTTTGGATGCAGAGATTTGGGCTGTTGCTCAAGACAAAGCTCCTGAAGATATGAAAAAAGCTGACGTCTTACTGATCGGACCTCAAATGCGCTTTATGAAGAAAAAATTAGCGGTCACTGCGGAAGAAGTGGGTATTCCTTTGGATGTTATCGACCCAGTAGCTTACGGTCGAGTCAATGGTAAAGCCGTTCTGGACATTGCGTTGGAATTGATCGGAAATTACAATAAATAAAGAGGAGGTAACAATGTGAACAGATTTATGGAAGTCCTTGAAAACATTTTACTGCCAATTACAGATAAGTTGAACAACAATAGATACTTAACAGCTCTACGCAATGGTTTCATGGTTGCTCTACCTTTAATCATTTTTGGATCCATCTTTGTTGTTATTGCGAACTTGCCCTTTTTAGACAGACTGCTGGGCGAAGAAGGCTTTGCTGCCTATCAAAATGCTTTAGGTCCGGCATCAGCTGCGACGTTAAGCCTCATGGGATTATTCGTTATGATCGGCATCGGCTATAAAATGGTCGAAGGTCGTGGCGGTGAAGCGATTTATGGTGGTGTCGTTGCGCTGGGTTCATTCTTGATTCTGACACCACAAGTCGTTGAAGGCCTGAATGGCGTTATTCCTACAGGCGCATTGGGCGCACAAGGTATGTTCTTAGGTATTTTTACAGCCTTTATATCTGCCGAAATGTACCAATTTTTCGTTAAGAAAAACTTGACGATCAAAATGCCCGCAGGTGTGCCTAGTGCGGTTTCACGTTCATTTAGTGCACTTATTCCTATAACCTTGACACTTACATTTTTCCTGGTTATTCGAATCCTCTTTAGCTTCACTGGTTTTGAAACAGTGCAGAACTTCATCTATACGATTATTCAACAACCGTTGACAGCTTTGGGCAGTGGGTTACCGGCAACCTTAATAGCCGTATTACTGATCCAGGTATTCTGGTTCTTCGGACTACACGGTCAAATCATTATAAATTCAGTTTTTGACCCGATTTGGTATTCACTGAATGATCAAAACCTGGCTGCTTTCCAAGCCGGTGAAGAATTACCTCATATCGTTACAAAACAATTCATCGATACATTTATCGTCGGCACCGGTCAGTCGGACGCGTTCCAGTGTATCTGTTGACTGTATGTCACCTTTCAACTCTTCAAAGTTATCAGGAAGATCCAATTCAAGGAAAACGTCATTCACTCAGTGGGCACTACTTTTTTCATAAAGGATCACTCGCTCAGGAAGCGTGCAACAGTGGTCACTGACTTTTTAAAAAAACGTTCCTTTATACTGATTTACAGTGAATCAGGTCTTAAGTGATGTATTTTTCTTGTTCTGGTCACAACTGGGCGCAATCAAGTAAAAAGAACACACATTCCTTTCACTCCCTTGTTTATTTTTCCCATGAAATCAAGTATAATCAGGGAGGTATAGTGTTTTTCGTAAAGGAGGGAAGTAAAAATGACAAAGAAATTAGTAGATCATGTGAAAAAGACGTTTGGTGTAACATTCAATGACGAGCAAGTGCTGGTCGAAGCGTTTACCCATTCATCCTATGCGAATGATCATCGTGAACAGAATATCAAAAATTTGGAACGCCTGGAGTTTCTCGGCGATGCTGTGCTGGAACTGACAGTATCCGATTACCTGTACAATAAATACCCGGACCAGCCTGAAGGCCAACTGACGCGTATGCGTGCGTCGATCGTGCGTGCGGAAAGTTTAGCCATGCTGGCTAAAGAGTACGACCTACACGAGTTTGTAAGACTTGGCAAAGGGGAAGAACAGATGAGCGGGAGAAACCGTCCGTCACTTTTGTGTGATGTGTTCGAAGCCTTTATCGGCTCGGTATTCGTCGACCAGGGTATGGACGTTGTGCTTGAGGTGTTAAGAAAAATCCTCTTTCCAAAAATTGATTCCGGTGCTTTCTCTCATGGGATGGATCACAAAACAGCTTTACAGGAATTACTGCAAAAGAACGGCGTTGTGACGATCCAATATAAAGTGGTCGATAAACTCGGACCGGATCATAAGCGCGAGTTTGTGGTCGAGGTGTTTGTGGAAGGCGACTCCTTTGGACGCGGCGCCGGCCAGTCCAAGAAAGCAGCCGAACAAGAAGCGGCGAAACAAGCCTTGTTCAGTTTAGAAGAATCGAATGAGTTCTAGTGTTTAACTTTTTCACAAGTCTTTGAATGCTAGAGAGGAGAGACTTTAGACGTGCAATTAAAACGATTAGAAATCAAAGGGTTCAAATCATTTGCCGATAAGACCATCATCGACTTCACCGATGGGATAACTGCCGTGGTGGGCCCGAACGGTAGTGGAAAATCGAATATCATCGAAGCCATTCGGTGGGTCATGGGTGAACAATCTGCGAAGACCTTGCGTGGGGGACGGATGCACGACATCATCTTCTCAGGTACGGATTCCCGCAAAGCGATCAACATTGCAGAAGTGACGCTGATCCTTGATAACGCTGACGGCTTTTTGCCGATCGATTTTGAGGAAGTGAGCGTCGGTCGCCGCATCAACCGTAACGGTGACAGTGACTACTACATCAATAAAGAGAACTGTCGCCTGAAAGACGTGGTGGATCTTTTTATGGACTCGGGTCTTGGAAAAGAATCGTTTTCCATTATCAGTCAAGGACAAGTCGAAGCCGTTTTTAACAGTAAAGCGGAAGACCGCCGCGCTATCTTTGAAGAAGCCGCCGGTGTCTTCAAGTACAAGCTGCAAAAAGAAAAAGCCGAGCGCAAGCTCTTTGAGACCCAGGACAACCTGGACCGGGTGCAGGACATTTTGTATGAACTGCATGCGCAACTGGAACCGCTGAAGCAACAGAAAGACATCGCGCAGTCCTTTGTTTCGCAAAAAGAAGAACTGACGGATCTGGATATTGCCTTATCCGTTCTCAAAATCGACCAGTATACCGGTGATCAAAAACAGAACAAAACGAAAGTTGAAGCGCTGAACGAAGACTTGAGACGCGTGCAAGCCAAGATCGACCGCGAATCAAGTGAACTTAAGGAAAAACGCGCCACCCTGCATCAGATCGAAGACAAGCGCGAGAGCCATCAGGCCCGAACGATCACATCTGTGCAGCAACTCGAGCGGACAGAAGCCCAGCTGCGTCTGGTCGAAGAGAAAGAACGTCACCAGGACGCTTTCTTGAATGAAAAGCAGGCCAGTCTGACAAAAGAAGAAGCGCGTAGGGAAGCCTTAACCGCTGAATACGATGCGCTGGCAGCGGCGTATCAGGAACAAGCTGACAAAGTCGCGGAACTGAAAGCGGCGGTCAAACAGTATGACGACCGCTTGACGCGTTTGATGGGCAATAAAGAAGAAGCCATCGAGCAGCTACGCGGGGATTACATTGAAGCGATGCAGAGCAAGACGTCTTTGAGAAATGAAGAGACATACCTGACACGCCAGCTCCAGCAGGTCAGCGGTACTTTTGAAAAACATTCAAAAAGCATCACGGTTGTGTCTGAAAAACTGAGTGCGGCCAAAACTGAACACGCACATAAAGAAAAAGCACTAGAAACCATTAAAACAGAGATCGACTCACTACTGAACACCTATACGTCCAAGAAAACACAGATGGCTGACACACAGGCGTCTTATAAACAGCAAGCCAGTCGTCTCAGTCAACTGAACCAGCAGCTCCAGCGGGCCCAAGCCAAACAGGCGAGTCTCAAGGAGATGCAGGAGAACTATGCTGGGTATTTCGCGGGCGTTAAAGCCGTGATGCGCGGGAAAGACACACTCGAAGGTATCGTCGGTACCGTAGCGGACAAGATGGATGTGCCGACAGACGTGACCGAAGCCATCGATATCGTGTTGGGCGCGGCCAGTCAGTTCGTGATCGTGGATGATGAAAAAGCCGGACGTGATGCGATCGTCTATTTGAAAAACAAAAAAGCGGGTCGTGCAACGTTCTTACCTTTAACAACCATCAAAAAAAGGTTCGTGTCACCGCAGATGAGACAGACCGCTGAAGAAGTGGATGGGTATATCGGTATCGCCAGTGACCTGATCCACTTTGAAGATAATGTCCGAAACGTGATGGAAAACCTGCTCGGTCAGACCGTCGTGGCCAAAGACCTGCAGTCAGCCAATGCCATCGCGAAAGCGTTGAGGTATTCGGTACGTATCGTCAGTTTAGACGGCGACGTAATGAACGCGGGTGGCTCGATGACCGGTGGCGGAGGTAAACGTTCCTCCAATGCCCATCTGTTCTCTCAGAAGAAAGAGCAGAAAGCCCTGCGCATCGAAATCGATGAACTCGAAAAAACCGTTGCCCTGCGAGAGTCAGAAAGTGAAGCCGATAGAGCAACGATTGACTCCCTCACGAAAGAACTGGAAGAGCTGCGTACGTCGGGTGAAGACATCCGACTGGAAGAACGTCAGCTTGAACAAGTGGCCTCGAGCCTTCAAGAAACAGTCACCCGTTTGGAACGTGAGCATAAAGGGGTACGTTATGAACAGTCAGAAGCAGAAAAAGAAGAAACACAGGTCAAAGCCGATCTCTTGGATGTCAAAGCAAAACGCACACGTGCCGAAACTGACCTTGAGCGTTTGAAACAAGAGCTGGATCAGCTGACCAATGAAAAAGAAGACAAACAGGCTCAAAAAGAACGCCTGGAAAAAGAACGTGACACTCTCAGCGAAGAATGGAACGCCCATCGTGAAACTCTGGCAGCAACGCGTTCCAAACGTGAAAGCCTTGCATCACAGATCAAAGAAGTCCAAACATCGGTTGAAAATACCCGAGCCGAGCTCACCCAACTGGAAGAAGGCGTTGAGCTGGAATCCAAAGAAGACCTCGGTGAAAAACTGATCAGACTTAAAAAAGAAGCTGTTCAGCTGAAAGGACAGGAACGCGAACTCAAAGCCACACATAAGGAACTTGACGAGACCGTGAACCGTTTGGATGAGTCAGTGTCATACGCCATCAAGTACAAATCGGAACTCACCGGTAACAAGAACGAATTGGACATTGCCCAGTCGCGTCTTGACGTGTCGATCGATTTCCTGCTGGACTACTTATCGGAAGAATACACGATGAGTTATGAAGAAGCGAAACGCAATCAGCCGGAACAGATCGACCGGGAAAGCACGCAGAAGCGCGTGAAATTGCTGAAGCGTGGCATCGAAGAACTCGGACCGGTCAACCTGGCTTCCATCGAAGAATATGACCGCGTGGCCGAACGCCATGACTTCCTAGCCACCCAGCAGAAAGACTTGCTGGAAGCGAAAGAGAGCTTATACGACACCATGGATCAGATGGATATCGAAGTGAAGCGTCGTTTCTATGAGACCTTCAGTCAGGTCAAAGAACAGTTTGCAGTGACCTTCCCACGCATGTTTGGTGGCGGGAAAGCGGAACTGTGCTTAACGGATCCGGATGACCTCTTGCATTCAGGCATTGATATCATCGCTCAACCACCCGGCAAGCAGCTGCAGTCGCTGAGTCTCCTGTCTGGGGGCGAACGCGCACTAACGGCCTTGTCCTTGCTCTTTGCCATCATCCAAGTGAAGCCGATCCCGTTTTGTATCTTGGATGAAGCTGAAGCAGCCTTGGATGAAGCGAACGTGACGCGCTTTGGCCGCTACCTGCAGGAATTTGCGGCAGATACGCAGTTTATCGTCATCACACACCGTAAAGGGACGATGGAAGAAGCGGATTCCCTCTATGGCGTAACGATGCGCGAAAGAGGCGTATCCAGACTCGTCTCTGTTCACCTGCAGGATATTGAACAGACCGTCACACAATAAAAAAACACGGAGGCTACTATGTCGATCAAACTCGTCGCCATCGATTTGGATGGCACCTTACTCAACAGCAAACACGAAGTTTCAGAAGAAAACAAACAGGCCATTAGAAAAGCCAAAGAACAGGGCGTAAAAATCGTCTTGGTGACCGGACGTCCCTTGAAAGCCATGCTGCACATTTTAGAAGCCTGCAACTTGACTGAACCCGGGGATATCGCCCTGACCTATAACGGTGGCCTGGTGCAGTGGACCGAGACGGGCGAATCTATCCGTCAAATCACTTTTCAAAAAGAAGATGCGCTGGATATCTACCAACTCAGTCAGGACTTAGCGTTACCGTGTAACTTCATCGACCTGGACGTGGTCCACGCACCGCCTTATCCGATAGGCAAACCGTCACTCTATCCTGAAGTGATGCATGCCTTACCGTTTGAACCGATCGACATGATGGACTTGCCTGAATTGTTTCCAGTCAACAAAATCGTTTACTGCTGGCATCAGGAAGAGTTGGATCAGAAAATCAAAGAGATCCCGGCCATTTACCGCGAACGCTACAACCTGATCAAATCCCGTCCCCAGTTACTCGAGTTTATGCCTAAGAGCATCGACAAAGGTAAGGGTCTGGACCTCTTATCAGAAATCTTAGATATCAAAGTTTCAGACATGATGGCGATCGGCGATCAGGAAAATGACTTGGCGATGGTTTTACGTGCCGGTACGGGTGTGGCTATGGAAAATGCGATCGACCTGGTCAAAGAGGCTGCTCAGATCATTACCAAGACCAACGATCAGCACGGCGTCGGTTATGCTATAGAGAAATATGTGTTAAACTGATTTTATTAAGATAAATAAGGTATAGAAAGAGTGGATCCATTATGGGATTATTTGATAAGATCAAATCAGCTTTTACTGGTACTGAGAAAAAAGAAGAACCTGAAGTCAGTAAAGTTAGTGAACTTAGTGAAGACAGCGACGTCAGTGAGGTCGCTGACGTTACTGATGTCCCTGAGGTCAGTGAACCGACCGTTGCGAAAGAGTTAACGAGCGAACCGATAAGCGACAAACCGTTAGCAGATCCCTACGAAAAAGGACTGAAAAAGTCCCGCGTGAGTTTTACGCGTCGGTTAAATGAACTTCTGGCCAACTTCCGTTATGAAGATGAGGAGTTCTTTGAAGAACTGGAAGACCTGCTCATCGAATCAGACGTTGGTTTCGAGGCAACGATGTATATTGCCGATACCCTCCGCTATGAAGCAAAAGTACAGAACATGCGCAGCATGAAAGATGCTCAACGTGTGATAGTGAAGACGATGGTCGATATGTACGGAGAAACGAATCCGGATCATCATGTGTTCAATGAGAACAAGGACGGTTTGACGGTTGTCTTGTTCGTCGGTGTCAACGGGGTCGGTAAAACCACAACGATCGCTAAAATGGCCCATCAGTATATTGAAAAAGGCCAGAAAGTCGTCTTGGCAGCCGGAGACACTTTCCGAGCCGGTGCGATCGAACAACTCCGCATCTGGGGAGACCGCGTCGGTGCTGAAGTTGTTTCAACGAAACAGGGCGGCGATCCTGCGGCAGTTGTTTTTGACAGCATCGAAATGGCGAAACAGTCAGGTGCTGACATATTGCTAATCGATACGGCCGGACGTTTACAAAACAAGAAAAACCTGATGAATGAGCTCCAAAAAATGAAACGCGTGATTTCCAGAGAAATTCCGGATGCCCCGCATGAAACACTGCTGGTCCTGGATGCAACGACTGGGCAAAACGCCCTGAATCAGGCTAAGATATTTAAAGAAACTACCGACGTGACCGGTATCGTCTTAACTAAAATGGACGGAACGGCTAAAGGTGGAATCGTCCTGGCCATTGGGAAAGAACTCGGTATTCCTGTGAAATTTGTGGGCTTGGGTGAGACGATGAACGACTTGCACCCATTCGATACAGAGAAGTTTGCTTCCGGATTATTCAAAGAATTGATCGCACAGACTAACTGATTTATAGAATGAAAATTTGTGCAGTTGAAAAGGAGACTATCCAATGGAACTCGAAAAAACATTACGGTTGAATCGATTATTCTCATTTTATCGTCCGCTGCTCACTTCCAAACAACAGGAATACATGCAGCTTTATTACGGCGATGACTACTCATTGGGAGAAATCGCCGATGCCTTTTCTGTGAGCCGTCAAGCAGTGTACGATAACATCAAACGCTCAGAAGCGATTTTAACTAATTACGAAGAAAAACTGCATCTCGTTGAAGACTTCGAGAAAAAGCAAGAAGCTGTGGATCAATTACGCCAGTACGTGCAAGAACATTACAAGAAAGATGCTCAGTTGCTTGAATATATCCAGGCAATTAATCTAGAGACTCTGAGAGAGGAATGAAACAAAGATGGCCTTTGAAGGTTTAACCGGTCGTTTGCAAGATGCCTTTTCCGGACTACGTAAAAAAGGGAAGGTAACTGAAGCAGATGTCAAAGACGTGATGCGCGAGGTAAGACTTGCTTTACTCGAAGCTGACGTTAACTATAAAGTTGTGAGAGATTTCGTAAAAACTGTTCGTGAAAAATCAATGGGAGAAGAAGTTCTCGGTAGTTTGAACGGCGGACAGCAAGTGGTCAAGATTGTTAATGATGAATTAACGGCATTAATGGGTAGCGAACAGGAGAAAATCATTTTCGCCGAACCCGGCCAGGGTCCAACCGTTTACATGATGACCGGTTTACAAGGGGCAGGTAAAACAACCACTGCCGGTAAACTAGCCAACTATCTGCGTAAACACGAAAACAAGAAACCAATGATGGTTGCGGCGGATATTTACCGTCCAGCTGCGATCGACCAGCTCCAGACGATCGGTCGTGACCTTGACATTCCCGTCTTCAGCATGGGCGATCAAGTCAGCCCAGTGGAGATTGCTACAAAAGGGATCGAAGAAGCGAAAGCGCAAAACCGTGACGTCGTGATCATTGATACGGCCGGTCGTTTACACATCGACGAAAAATTGATGCATGAACTAGAAGACGTGAAGTCGGCCGTGAACCCGCATGAAATCTTCTTAGTCGTTGATGCCATGACAGGGCAGGACGCTGTTAATGTGGCTGATTCCTTTAACGAACAATTAAATATTACCAGTGTCATCCTGACCAAATTAGATGGAGACACACGTGGTGGTGCGGCACTTTCTATTCGTGCCGTTACCAACAAACCAATCAAGTTCACAGGTACCGGCGAGAAGCTGGATGCCTTTGAACCGTTCTATCCAGATCGTATGGCTAACCGTATCTTAGGCATGGGAGACATCCTGACTTTGATCGAACGTGCCCAGCAGGAAGTCGATGAAGACCGTGCGGAAGAAATGGCCAAGAAAATGCGTGAGAATCGTTATGATTTCAACGACTTTATCGAACAAATGGACCAGATGCAGAACATGGGACCACTTGAGGACATTATTAAAATGATCCCCGGGATGAACCAGATGCCTGGCGCGGACAAGTTGGAAGTAGATCCGAAAGATATGGCACACATGAAAGCTATCGTGATGTCCATGACGACAGAAGAACGGGAAAATCCGGAACTCTTGTCACAGAAACGTCGTCGCCGTATTGCCAAAGGGTCGGCGCGTGACATTGCGGAAGTTCACAAATTAATCAAACAGTTCAAACAATCCAAAGACATGATGGGGAAAATGTCTAAAGGCAACATGGGTGGACTGGATAAGATGTTCGGTGGCGGCGTCAAAGGCAAACTCGGGAAAATGGCCATGAATGGCGCATCAAAAAGTAATAATACGCATAAGAAAAAGAAAAAAATAAGACGTAAGAAATAAAAAAATGGATACAGTGAAAAAGCAGACGAGGTAAGTTCTCGTCTGCTTTTTCCATTGTTCAGACCTGTTTATTGCCATCAACTAATTTGAGACAGTCACAACAAAATAAAACTTCACCTCCATGTGTGCGTACACATGGAGGTGAAGTCCTGTTTATGATAAAAAATGTTTTTTAAACGATTAGAATAACATATTATCGCTGCCGTAGGTTTCTCCTAATGCTTGCTGTGCAAGGACATTAAGGAAGTTCCACGGGCGGTTGAATTCAGGTTGGAAAAAGAAGTCTGCAAGTGACAACTGCTCCAATGTCCATCCAGCTGTTATGGCAACAGAAAGAGTATTGATGGCAGGAGTGATATCATGTGTTGACATCAATTGTGCACCCACGATACGGTGACTGTCTTTTTCAAAATGAACTTTCATCAGGACCGTTTCATCATCTCCCATGAATTTTGGTCGCAATCTTTCTTCCACATATTTACTGTCAACTTCAGCCGTCACTGATTCACTGTCAATGTCTTTGACACCAGTTGAAGCGAATTTATGTTTCAAGAGAGACAGACCGGAAGTACCAGCAACTGCAGGCATTTCCATTTTTTTATTACTCATATTTTTTGCCGCAATAGCTGCCTGACGACGGGCGTTTGATGCTAAGGCTATAAGTTTCTTGCCGTTTGTTGGGGCGAATGGAATCTTAACGGCATCTCCTGCTGCAAAGATATCTTTTTGGGACGTTTCCATATACTCATTTACAACGACTGTGCCGTCTGTATCCAATTCCACAATGCCTTCCAGCCATTTGGTATTTGGACGGACACCAGCAGAAAGAATGACCGTATCTGCTTCATATTCGCCTTTGTTTGTGATGACTTTTGTCACTTCACCGTTTTCACCGACGATTTCTTTGACCATTTCATCTGTACGGACATTGATGCCATTCTGGCGCATCTCTTCTTCTAGGACATCCGTAAATTCTTTATCCAGATAGGTTTTCAACACACGATCCAGTAGATCAATGACAGTCACTTCAATGCCAGCTTTTGAGAAAGCTTCCACGACTTCAATTCCAATATAACCGCCACCGACGACAACGACTTTTTTGGACTGTGCCATACGAGCTTTGATTTTTTCAGCCCAATTACGTCCACGGACGTAGAAAGCATTTTCCAGGTCAGTGCCTGAAATCGGCAATTCAAGCGGCTTCGCTCCAGGGGAAAGAAATAACTTATCGTAGCTTCCTTCTGATTCGCCATCCTCGGATTTAACCGTGATGGTCTTTTCAGTTGGATTGATTCCCACTACATCACTGTTCATATGAACGATTACCCCTTGTTCTTTAAAAGATTGTGCTGTTGCATAGTGAAGCTGATCAGCATTTTTGCTGACACCTTCTAAGTAACTTTGGATTCCGCAGGATAAAAACGAAGCGGTAGATCCACGTTCATATAAATGCACCTCAGCATCTGGGTTTTCCTTCAACAGCGTCTCGGTTGCTTCATAACCAGCATGGGACGTTCCAACAACGATAAATTTCATTTACAAATTCCTCCTATTTTAGTTAAGATATGTATAATTAACCACATCCTTGGACATTTTATCAAAGTTTCACTACTATTTGTAGTAATATGCTCACGACTTTTATTTAAGTACTTAATTCCTTGAGCACATCAAAGGATAATGGTTATCGCGTTTTCAAAATCATCCTTATCCTTATTAATAAAGCAGACGAGAACGTTCTCGTCTGCTTTTCTTTATGGGGGAGGGTTTAAACATGGTTTCAGTCTGGTTCGGTACTTTGGGGATTGTTTTACTTCGCTAATGACCGAATAAAGAGGCATTCGGTCATTAGCGAAAGATACCTTGTCTCAAAGTGTCGAAGTCGAACCAGGATCGGTCATTAGACTGGTCAAATCTCTCCCTAATGACCGAATGGGGGCTCGTTCGGTCATTAGGAGATCACAAAACTTCTCAAAGTGTCGAAGTTGGACCAAGTTCGGTAAGTTAGCTAACAGGTGAGGCGTCAACTTACCGAATATTCCCCGATTCGGTAAGTAGGAGACACACTTGCACAGCTACTTACCGAACTTGCCAGCAGACAGGCAACAGGACTCTGAATGAGTAAGGTATTCTCTAGTAATGATAGGCGTGAGTCTTATTTAAAGAAATTCTGTACAAAAGACTTCATCAGAAATGACATAACCGTACAAAATACTCGAGCTACTGAATAGTTGTTAGTTTCAGTCTTCGTACGGATTGATCCAGTATTGTTCTTCTTCAACCAGTTTTTTCAGCAGCTCGAGTTCTTCCTCAGATGCTTTTTCGGTGGTGGTTATTAAATTATCCACTCGTTCAGGAGAGAGGCCCAGCATTTTCTCGAGTTCTTCTTGAGTAAGTATGCGTTGGTTGATGTAGTTTTCAATTCTGGCCGTATAAATGATCGATTCGATTTCTCGGTCTGACAAGTCTTCGTCTACAGAGAATTCCAGTTTCAATAGCTCTCTAAGAGAAGATATTTCTAAAAGTACACCAATACCTCTGGCAAAACCTTTTATCTGGCTCATAATGAAGTCATGATCTTCTATCGTCATTTCACTCACTCCTTTACTTTCACTATATCATAACGGACTGTTTCGTTACGTAAAAAAGACTGAAAAGGGAAGGGAATACTTCCATACTTTTCAGTCTTTTTCTAAAAAACATTAGCTTAAGTTTTTCTTTTTCCTCAAATATTCTTCTTCTGATATATTTCCTCTAGCATATTCTTCATCTAAAATATCTAAAGCTGATTTTTTCTGTGAAGGGTAGCTATTGTTTTCAGAGGTTTTGTTAAACAGTAAATACATAACAATTATTATGAGTATAATTCCGAATATTCCACCAAACATCATAAAGCTAAATCCTCCTCCATACATCCAATGATACATTGTAAGTCCCCCTTGTCGTTCTATCCTATTAGTATGATAAACTGAAGATATGTAGATTTTATGGAGAGAGACTGTATTTGAAGATTTCCAAAAAATAGGTCTGTACTAAAATGAATGGCATAAGAATAACAAAAAATAGCCGGTAGTTGAGATATACTTTAAAGCGTCTAAAAATCCAGTAAGGGAGGTAACAGTCATGGCGACAAAAGAATTTCATTACCGTAAAGGTGATCGTGAGATGAATGTGAGTATCGAATACCGCATGCCCACCAGACAGGAATTTTTAAGCATTTCAGGAATAATCAGTCTGCTTTCCGGAGTGTTTTTTTTAGTGAAAGCATTAATACTGGATGATAAGTCACTTGACTAAGATAGATACCGAAGAAAAAAAGCATGAGCTGATCGTGCTTTTTTCTATTTTATGTAAAATCTAGAAAGAGCATATTTAAAAATGAATGGATCCGAGACACCCTTACGTTTAAAAGTTAAGAAAGTAAAGTTCTTTATATTATTAAAGTGGTTTGTTTTTAAGTTGATACATAGAGAAAAAAACCTCTGTAAAGAAAAAACACTTGACGAGCTATTCATTACATGATAAGCTTACTATCGTGAGTTTGAAAGAGAACTAAACTCAAGAAAAAGGTTCTTTAAATTAAAAGAATGTCTTAATTATCTTATTAACAGGAGGTGCAAGTATAATGGCAGTAAAAATCCGCATGAAACGTATGGGTTCTAAAAGAAATCCTTTTTACCGTTTGGTTGTAGCTGATTCTCGTGCTCCACGTGATGGTCGTATTATTGAACAAGTTGGAACTTACAACCCTGTATCAAAACCAGCAGAAGTTAAAGTTGACGAAGAACTCGTTATGAAATGGTTAAGAGATGGCGCAAAACCATCAGATACAGTTAAAAACTTATTATCACAAAAAGGAATCATCAAACGATTCCACGATGAGAAATATAGCAAATAATTGTTCGAATTAAATGAGTCACTTGAGAAGAAAAGAATGGATAGTTAAGTATTGACTGTTCCAGTCTTTTCTTCATTCTATATAGAGAGCATTTAAAAAAAGGATGGTATTATGACTGATACAGATATGAGAGATTTAATCAGAACCATTGTCGAACCATTAGTAAGTCATCCTGAAGACATTAAATTGGATTTAAAAGACACAGATGACTTTCACGAATATTTGTTGTCTGTTCATTCGGATGATGTCGGTCGTGTTATTGGCAAACGTGGACGCATTGCGAAAGCGATAAGATCCATCGTTTACAGTATCCAGTTCGACGGTACTAAGCGTGTCCGATTAACGATTGTTGATTAATCAACTGAACAGAAAACCGGGGATGGCTCTTTGAGTTCATCCTTTTTTTGTATCAATATTGAAAAAAGGAAGGATGCAGTTATGGAATATTATGACATAGGTAAAGTGGTCAATACACATGGTATTAAAGGTGAAGTGCGCGTGATTTCAAGCACCACAAATCCCCAAGAGCGTTACTTTAAAGGGGCGACTCTGACCTGGTTTGGTGAAGATGGCGGGAGTGAAGAATTAACCGTCCTCACACACCGTAAACATAAAAACTTTGATCTGGTCGTTTTTGAAGGCTATGACAATGTCAATTATGTTGAAAAATTTGTCGGCGGGACCTTGCGAGTAAGTGAAGACTTGTTGCTTGAGTTGCCTGATAACGAATTCTATATTCATGAAGTCATTGGCAGCAAAGTCATTATTGAAGAATCAGGTGAGGAAATAGGCACAATAAAAGAAATTTTATCTCCTGGAGCCAATGATGTATGGGTCGTATCAAGACCAAACAAGAAAGATTTACTGCTTCCATACATCGAGTCAGTTATTTTGGACGTGGATATTGAAAACCAATTGGTGAAAGTACACATCATGGAAGGGTTAGACTAATGATAATAGATGTTGTCACACTCTTTCCTGAAATGTTTGACGGACCGCTTGGTTATTCCATTGTTAAGCGTGCGATCGAAAAAGATATCGTCGAAGTCAACCGCGTGAATTTCAGACAGTTCGGTAAAGGTAAACACCAGCGGGTTGATGATACGCCTTACGGTGGCGGAGCCGGCATGTTACTTAAACCGGAACCATTATTTGATGCCGTAGATTCGATCAACGAACGTGAGCCCGAGACGAAAAAACGTGTCATTCTGATGGATCCAGCCGGTAAACCCTTCAACCAGGCAATGGCAAAAGAATTCTCAGAAGAAGAGCATCTGGTGTTCCTGTGTGGGCATTACGAAGGCTATGACGAACGGATTCGTTCCATGGTGACTGATGAGGTCTCCTTGGGCGATTATGTCCTGACAGGCGGGGAATTGGCCGCTATGGTGATGATCGATGCTACCGTACGCTTATTACCAGAAGTCTTGGGTAACGCTGATTCAGCCCAAACCGATTCACACTCCAGCGGCTTGCTGGAACACCCGCACTATACGCGTCCGGTGGAATACAAGGGAATGAAGGTTCCTGACGTATTGATGAATGGCAATCACGGCTTGATTGCCGAATGGCGCCATAAGGAATCTCTTAAACGCACGTTTGAAAGACGACCGGATATGCTGGCATCTTATGATTTATCTGATCAGGATAAAAAGCTTATCGCAGAGTGGAAAGCAGAAGAGCTGGAGTAAATATGAGTCCGTTTCAACCGAAACAGGTGACAGAAATAAAGGGGTTTTTAAAGAAAACAAGTAAAATACCTTTACACCCATATTGTTGTATGGTAAAGTTAATAATTGAGTGGACAACCACTTTATTTTCGCAATATTCCGCTGGGACTTGCTCTTTATGAGTGTTGCGCGAGAGGAGATGTAAAAATGAACAAATTAATCGATGAAATCACAAAAGAACAATTGCGTACTGACTTACCGGACTTCCGTCCAGGAGACAACGTTACAGTGCATGCACGTATCGTTGAGGGTGAACGTGAACGTATTCAGCTTTTTGAAGGCGTGGTAATCAGCCGTCGTGGAGAAGGAATCAGCGAAATGTACACTGTTCGTAAAATTTCTTACGGCGTTGGTGTTGAACGTACTTTCCCAGTACATTCACCTCGTGTTGCAAAAATTGAAGTTACTCGTCAAGGACGTGTACGTCGTGCTAAATTGTACTACTTACGTAACTTACGTGGTAAAGCTGCTCGTATTCCAGAGCGTATCCGTAAAATCAAATAGTCATAATATTGAAAAACCGTATTCTTTTATTAGAATATGGTTTTTTTTATGCAAAAATTTCAGAAGTGATACTATAGACGACTGAGAGTGATCTCTCAGTCATCCTTCTTGAAAATCTCTTAGTTCTGTGCGGGCTCACTGAAAATCATATTTTGAGTTGCCCTTATATCGAGGATATAGTGGCTAGTCGAATCGTTATCAGCACTTGAGTTGCTATTATAAGACGATATAGCGGGAACTCAAATGGCTACCAGCGTTTGAGTTATTATTATAGTATGTTAGTAACAACAATAGGTGGCGAAGAGAGCTCTTCGCTTACCAAATTTCAAAAAAATCATGCTTACAGTTTAAACAAACAATACTTATCACCACATCCAATTCTCTATGACAAATAAAATGAAAGAGAATCCTTTCAGAAGTCTATATTTAGTAAGCGTTTTATGATATAATTATTTTTGTGTGAAACACAGACACGATACTATACTTATTGGGGGATTTATATTATGAGCGTAATCACAGATAAATTTAGTCACTTAGCACAAGACAGAAAGATTCAATTTAAAACTAAAGAGCTGGACACACCTATCCATAAAAAAGATGGTGAAACCGTTACACAAAAACAAATCGTTTTCCAAACAGCTTTACGTGTGAACAAAGAGAAAGCTGTCGCATGTGGTGTCATTCTTCATGATTCAGAACAACCACGTGTGAACTACCAAATTACTTACAATAAAATTGGTCAGGTAACTGATCGTAATAAAATGCCACAAATCACTTCCGAATTAAATGAAATCAACGCTATGCGTTCAGGCTACTACCGTTTCGTTATTTCAGGAGACGGCGAAATCGTCATGCGTCACTTAGGTATCACCGGCGAAGACGTAAGCCCAATGATGGACGTCTTTGTTTACGGCGGACGTATTTTAAAAGCATTACTTCCTGAACTTGAAAGAATCGATGGTATTGACGTCTCTCAAGCTAAAACCTAAGAAACGAGGGTGACTCGTGGAAAAGTATTTATTTGAAGCAACCGTTCATAACAACGATGGTGTGGAAGGTACAGCATACGTGGAAGGCGATAATCGCCTTTCCGTCACTGTATCGAGCCCGACGAGCGATAAGCCGGGGACCAATCCGGAAGAATTATTTGGACTATCTCTCACGACCTGTTTGAATGCCACTATACAGGCATTACTTAAAGCGCGCGGTATGGACAATAAAAGCAAAGTAACTGCTAAAGTTCAACTGCAGCGTGAAGACAATGGTGTGGGTTACTACTTTCAGATATACATCTTTGCGGCAATTGAAGGGTTGGATCTAAACCGTGCCAACGATATCGTGCAGTCAGCCGATAAACGTTGTCCGGTGGCTAAACTCACTCAGAATGCATCCACCATCGAGCTTGAAACCGTTCCTTATGAAAAATAAGCTAAAGACACTGTAGAATCAATCTACAGTGTCTTTTTTCAACTATATATAGCTTAATTCAGTTATTCGTCTTTAAATGGTTGAAACTTGATAATCAACTCTTTTTGGTTTATATTTAGAATGCACAGATTGAGAGGAGTGGAATGAAATGGTAACCGAATCAAAAGTAGCTTTGATTGCAGATATTATTGCTTCTAAAAAAATGAAAGAACGCGCACAGACGCAACAGATCCTGTCAGATATATTGGAAGTCATGAATAAGCGGTTTTCAGAGCAGCTTGAATCACACCTGACCATTACCTTGGGCGATGAATTCCAGGGAATCGTTAAAGATCTGAAAACAGCCTTTTTACTTATCGATTTGATCACACTGGAACTCCAGCTCAAGACTCACCAGCACCTTGGCGAAGAGATATCTTTGCGGTGGGGCATTGGTGTAGGGGAGTTGACCACTCCAATCAAGAATAAAGAAGTGAGCATCGGTACGGACGGACCCGCTTACTGGTTTGCTAGAGAAGCCATTGAATCGGTGCATGAAGACGACGATTACGGCCTGCTCAACGAAAAGATAAAACTGAATCAGTCAGATGATCTTTTTTATAACAGTATCATCCGTCTTCAGAACACGATTCGCAATCAGTGGACTTCCACGCAAAAAGAAACGGTGTATCATGTGTTGAAGGCCAGCGCTTATGAAGACGTGAATAACCAGCGGGTCACAGATGCCTTACAGGAAGGTCTTGGCAAGGTATTCAGTCCACAGACCATCAGTAAACGCATCATCTCTACTCAAATCAAGCAGTACATCCAGTCCCGCCAACTTTTGGCCGACAAAATAGAAGAGGGGAGAGTCTGATATGATTATTGAAAGTCTTGTTGCCCATCTCATCGGGTATTTCTATTTCCAGCCGACGCAAAGTAATGAAGCGAGTGACCGGAAGGCAATTGTTCAACCCTTTCACTATCTATGGGGCGTAGTGTTTACCACATTCGTCATAATCGGACTGAACGACTTCACTAGTGACTTTTTGATGAATTGGCTGGTGATGGTATTCGGTTTAATGGTCGGGTACATCTTTTATGAAAACAAGCTCAAACGGGGCATCACTTTCTTTTTAAACAGCAATCTAAATGCAGAACATTCGCTTCACCTGTTTTATAACAAGAATCGGTCTATTGTTGAGTTTGTCGTGCATCAGATGATCTATTTACTGTGGATCCTGATACTGAATGCCTTAGTTGATATGGCTTTTCATCCACTTATTTTAATCGGCATGGTTTTTGTGTTTTTTATACTGCTACTCGGCAGTCTGTTCGCCTTAAACAGCAGTCAGCACCTCTCACGTTATCAAGGGAGTGAGTTCTTGAAACAGGCAAGCACCTATCTTGTATTGAGTGGGATCACCTTGGTCATCCTGCAGCTGGCTCTGGAAGCATTGGCTGTCGTTCAGGGTTCTGACTTACCGCTAAGTGCATTCGTTGTGCAGACATCGTATGCCGTCCTGATTCGGTTATCACTCGTCTTGCTGCTGCTGATGAAGCCGACCAATTTAATTATTCGGGCGATCAGTTCCAAATATGATCCAAAAATAGCCACAACGATAGCCGCGCATTCCGAACAGGATTCTGGCTTTAAAGGGGCTGGTGCCATGATCGGCAATCTGGAACGCCTGCTCATTTTGCTGTCGTTTTTCTTTGGCAGTCTGTTATCCGTCGTCGCTATATTATCCATCAAGGCTTTTGCGCGTTACAAACTCATCACCGAAGACCCTTACTTTTCAGAGTACTTCGTGATCGGAACGATGCTCAGTGTCCTGATCACGTTTGCGTGTTATGCCTTGCTCGTTTTGATGCTCATTTAAATTGATGAGAGGGACGAGTTTTTATAAATCACAGACCTTAATTATTAACTGAAACTTTAAATACGAGGAGCTGAAAAGATGGCAAAAGATATGGAAAAATTTCAAAGAATGGTGCAGAAATTCCTTAATGAACACGGCGATGAATTCGATTCACCCGTGGAAGCCGTCGGTTTTTTCACCAGAATGTATAACGAAGAAATCAAGGGTGGAAAAAACTTTGTTCAGTCAGAAACGAAAGAAACACGTTCAATGGATAAACTAGAAGAGGCGCAATCGGTCAACTCTCTGAAACGCATGAAGCAATTGATCGAGGAAGCCATCGGAATCTGGCCGGAAAACTGGGACGCTCACAGCATGCTGATCGATTATTCGCCGGCAGCAGACATGAGTGAGATTATCGAACAGTATAAATTTCTGGAAAAACGGGCGCATAAAGACTGGCATAAGAATACCGAAAGAGGCGGCTACCTTCACCTAGAAGAACGTCCTTACTTGAGAATCAAGGCCAAACTCGGTTTTCTTTATATGGAAGCCGGTATGCTTGATCACGCACTTGATCATCTCCTGGAGTTATACAAGATAGATGAATCGGATGCTTTAGGCACACGTTATAAAATCATGTCACTTTATTTGCATAAATTTGACTGGAAACAGGCCTGGCGTTTTTATTCAAAAGTCGAAGGAGCCGACGAAGACGATCAGTTGCTGATCTTGATTATTATCATGGCTGTATTAACAGACCACACGGATTTAGCCAAGAACTTACTGGAGAAATTGATTGCCGTTAATGCTGATGTAGAAAAACTTTTTTTAGAAAACATGTGGCCGATCGAAGATTTTTATGATGATGAACTAAATCTAACAGAATCCTATCAACCTTATTCCTACCAAAGTTTGCTTATCACTTTGCAGGATATCCTCTATGTTATTATTGAAAACGAGTATCTCTTTAAATGGTTGAAACGTGAAACACTTAAACTTCTGCCTAATGAACGAAAAGCAACATTTAGTCATCAGCCTTTTTCTGGTTATATTGATCCTTTTGAAAGTAATGGAGAGGACATCTTTTTTGCAATGCGGAAAGACGCTTCAAATCCTTTACGTAGTTTAAGCTACGAACGAGCAGGAATCTTTTATAACAACGATTTAACCACCTATGAAGACTTCGCTGAGTTAAGTGAAAAAGAGGTTCTTAAACTTAAAGGAATCGGACCCGTAACGATCAAGGAACTGAAAGCAAGCGGTGTGACGTTCAAAAAATAAGTATTCAATTAATAGAATTTAGTTGTTTTAGCTTAAAAAGTGCAGATCCACTTAAAGAAAGCTTCTAAGTTGGTCATTTTGCTTCATAGATGACCTCCAACTTTAAAATTATCAACCGCTAAGTGGTCATTCCCGCAATAATATAGTATGAAAATTGACTCTCAGTCAGCCTGATCGGCGATCAAACGATTGATATGCCAAGAATCGTCAAAATCGGTTTGATGCTAGCAGGATCGAAATAAACGATATGATTAATGACTACCCGAGAAACAGTATAAAAATTTTTTCTCGGGTAGTTTTTTATTGCTGACGATTCGTTCGGTAAGTAGCGCAGTATACATTATTTCTAATTTCCGAACCACAAATAAATAACGGACATACTCGCGAATTCGCGAGTATGCACAGCATTGAAACAAGTGACTGCATTTGCTTATCCCCACTTATACTGATTACCGCTAAAAAAAAAATTCATTCAATTATTTAAATTGGAAGAGATCGAACCCTTTCAATCTCTTCCTCTAGTCAAAAAGGGTTTCAATCATGTACAATGGTTTCATATGGAAAAATAATGAGAATTAAAGGAGATACGTATGGTCTTTAAAAAAATCGAAACGCAGAATCTTCCGGATATCCATTCAGAAGGTCATTTATACGAACACGAAGAAACAGGTGCACAGGTTTTATACTTAGCCAACGATGACACCAATAAATCATTTACAATAGGTTTTAAAACACCGCCTTATAACGACAATGGTATCGCACATATTTTAGAGCATTCTGTCTTGAACGGTTCTAAGAAATACCCGTCAAAAGAACCGTTCGTGGAATTGATCAAAGGGTCACTCAATACCTTTGTCAACGCGATGACGTTTTCGGATAAAACCATTTACCCGGTCGCATCCACTAATGAAAAAGATTTCGGTCACTTGATGGGCGTCTATCTGGACGCTGTCTTTCAACCGAAACTGTATCAAGATCCGCAAATATTGGCACAGGAAGGCTGGCACTATCACCTTGAAAATGAGGCCGACGATTTGATCTATAAAGGCGTCGTCTACAATGAGATGAAAGGCGCTGCGGCTTCACCTGAGCGTCAGTTATATGATCACGTCGCGGCTCAGCTTTATCCAAACACTGTATACAGCCACAACTCCGGTGGGGATCCTAAAGCCATTCCAACATTAACGCAGGAAGAATTTATCACTTTCCACCAAATGTATTACCACCCCAGTAATTCGCTGACAATCGTTTACGGGGATTTAAACATCACCAAACTCTTTGATTCACTTGAAGAGTACTTTACAGGCATGGGTAAACAGGAAGAGACCGTAGACTTATCCATCGAACCGTCACAACCTAAAGAGTCCGTATATACGGATACGTATTCGATTACAGTCGGTGACGATCCAACGGGTAAAGATTACCTGGCGCTTGGCTGGCACGGTGCGCTCCCCGATGAGACGTTAGACATCTTTGGCTTGGAAGTGCTGGACGAAATACTTTTCGGAAACAATCAGTCGCCACTTAAAAAAGCATTACTTGACGCTGACATTGGTGGAGACATCGATAGTGACGTATCCGATATCGGTTATCCAACGGCCTTCTTAATCATGGCCAAGTATTCAAGTGCCGATAAAATGCCGCAATTCAAACAGGTGGTAGAAGATACCCTGACTGAATTAGTGGAAAAAGGCATCAAAAAAGACCTGATTCAGGCAGCCTTGAACAAAATCACTTTCCAGACCCGTGAAGCGGCGATCTCAGAAGACAATCCGCGTGGGGTCATTTATGCCATTCAAACACTGAATACCTGGTTGTACGGAAAAGATCCGTTTGTTAATTTACAGTTTAACCATTACTTGGAAGAACTGGCTAAAAAAGTGGACGAAGGATACTTCGAAGACCTTATCAAACGCAAATTTTTAAATAACGACGTATTTACGCAAGTGATCCTAAAAGCGGAACCGGGAAAAAGCGATAAATTAGAAACAGAAACGCTTAAAAAACTCCAAGAATATAAAGGCAACATTTCAGATGAGGAACGAACAGAGATCATCAAAGAAACGCAGGCATTGATCGAACGTCAGGGAACTCCCGATAGCCCAGAAGACCTGGCTAAGATCCCAACTTTAAAACGTGAAGATTTGACCACGGAGGAACAGGACTATCCGATCGAAGAGAGCGTATTTAACGAAGACACTTCTTTCTATCACACGGAACAGTTCACTTCAGGCATCGATTACATCAACTTGTACTTCGACATTAAAGATTTCAAAGCAGACGAGTATTCGCTCCTAGGGTATTTCAGTCACTTGCTCGGCAAACTGGCCACAGAGAAGTATGACGAAGCGGACTTACAGACGGAAATGGACACACACACAGGCGGTATTTATGGCAGTGTGGCTGTTTACGAAGACAAAGAAGGAAACGTCAAACCTTACTTCAAACTAAGTGGTAAAGCCTTGGCTGCCTCACTAGAGGACTTGGTTGGCTTGATGAAGGAAATCATGCTGCATACACAGTTTGACAAAAAAGCGGAACTGCTGAAAATCACGCAGCGTCTTCTTTCTAATTTCGAGCAGAAAATCAATTTCAGTTCACACGCTATCGTCGCTAACCGCGCCTTGAGCCAAGTGAAGCCGGCAGTGAAAATCAGTGAATCGATCAATGGTATCGATCAGTTCAATTATTTGAAAGTGGTGCGTGACGAGTTGAAATCTGACTCAATCGAACTGAATGACAAATTGACTCAATTGTTGACCAAACTCTTGAATAAGCGTCGCTTACATGTTCTTTATACAGGTGGGGCTGATCGTAAAGACAAGGTCAAAGACGTCTTGATTTCGGCCTTTGCTTCCTTACAAAGCGAACCTCTAGGTGAAGCAGTCACTTACAAAGCTGGGACTAAACAAAATGAAGCATACGTCACAGCGCAGGATGTAAACTATGTTGGACTTGGTAGTGACGCCACAGGGACACTGGACTATACTGGAATGTCCTTGGTCTTATCGACGGCTTTCCGCTTCGATTACCTGTGGAATGAAATCCGCGTGAAAGGTGGCGCATACGGTTCGCTATACCAGCACAACCGTACCGGCAGTCTAGCATTAGGTTCCTACCGTGATCCAAATATCGGTAAAACGCTGGCCGTGTACAAAAACATGCCGACGTACGTTAAAGAGCTGACGCTTTCTGAATCTGAACTCTTGAAATACATCATCGGGTCACTCAGCCCGCTTGAGCAGCCAAAATCGGCAGAGAGCAAAGGACTCACAGCATTCAACCGACTCAAACGCAACATTACCAAAGAAGACATCATTCAGTTGAAAGAAGAAATTCTGGCAACCGATTCAGACAAACTGTCTGCCTTACACGACGGTTTCACCAAAGTCATTGACGCAGGCTCAGTGGTCGTCATCGGTAACAAAGCACAAATTGAGAATGAAAAAGACTTGTTCGACAAAATTTACGATCTTTATTAATCAGTTCAGTTAAGTAATTCAGGAACAAACCATTTGGCATAGTGCCTAATGGTTTGTTCTTTTTCATATTATTGGATAGTGAATAAACACCGGGTCGATTTCCTTCTAAGCCTTAAAAAAACATCTTGTTAATAGTTATAAATTGTAATGGTGAAAAGAGAAAAGGTATACTAAAAATGAAGTTACCGTGAAAAAGAATAGAGTATTGAATCTTTAACACAGTTGTCATGATAAACAAGTATAAACTACACTATAAAAGAAAGGAGGATTTTTAATGAATACACTAATTGCTGTCTCAATCGTACCTTTAGGAAGAGATGATAATGTCTCTTCACAAGTTGCTGAAGTGATAAAAGTCATCAGAGATTCAGGATTACCAAACAAAACAAATTCAATGTTTACAGAAATCGAAGGACCGTGGGACGAGGTCATGAAAGTGGTAAAAGAGTCAGTTAAAGTTTTAACTGATAAAGGCATTCGTACCGAAATCGTGCTGAAAGCCGATATCCGTCCTGGACACGATAATATGATAAATACTAAGGTCGAAAAGATTGAAAAATTACTTGATGATTAAAGCAGATAGAAAATCATTTACGCATCATATTATCTTACTTTGAAATTTCAAAGAAAAACAAACTGAATAGGATGATTTAAAAAGGTTCTGGTTTTGATATTTTGAAGCTGGAACCTCTTTTATGTTCGTTTACTTTAACTAGTTTAAGATTGACTAGATTCTCAACCTTCCAGAATGACACATTGTTGATATAAATGTAACCATGCATTGAAGTTTACTTCACTAACCCATATAATGAATTGAGTAGAGAAAAGATTATCCAGAATAAATCACCTTTAAACGTATAATATGAGGAGGGGAGGAACGTTTGACACTCTTTTATTTCGCACTGATTGCGAGTGGTATTGTGTTATTCTTCAAAGATACAACAGGATTAAATCGCTTATATAAAGCCATCGATACATATACGCAGCAATTTAAAGTCGCTACGTTTATTTATATCGGCCTAATAGGCATGCTGCTCGTGCCGTTAGATTTCATTGATCTGTCAATAATCGGTTTGTATGCCATGGTTTATCTCTTTATCGGAGTGATCATGTATGGGCTATACCAAAGAAAACCCTTCAAAGCACTGAAATACGTCAGTTTGTTGCATGTATTAGGGATACTTGGACGCCTAGTGGTTGAATGGCAGTCACTGACACCGTTAATGCTGGTCAACCTTCTTATCTATGCAGCTATCATTCCTCTTTATATTTACATCATACAATTGGTCCTCACGCTCAATTGTTTTTCATCAAACGACTAAGTTATCACTAAATAAATCATTAGAATTAAGAAGCTAAATGATACAGAAAAGGAAGATACCATGAAAACAATAAAGAAACGACTATTCTTATATCTCACATTATTTATAATCTCGTTAGTTGTATTTTACATATACACACCGGCGCTCAATATTCACTCTCAGGAGTTTAGATTCCTGATTTTAATGCTGACGATTGCAGTCATCAGTGTCGAAATAACGATAGACGGCCAATATTTCTATAATAAAAAAGTGAAATACGGTGCTTTGATCATTCCCATACTGCTGGTCATAGTTATCGCACTGGGTAACTTAGTTAATGGCGTATTGTTCCGTGCCACTGATTATGCTGACTTGATCGAAGTCGAAGAAAAAAGCTTTCAGGAAGACTTCCCAGCCATGGACGAATCATCGATCCCAATGATGGATAGAGACACGGCTCAACGTTTAGGTGACCGTCGTATCGGTTCAATCAGTGAACTCGTCTCTCAATTCGTTCCGGCAGAGACCTATACGCAGATCAATATCGATAACGAACCTTACCGTGTCACACCGCTTCAATACGCCAGTTTCATGCGCTGGTTAAACAACCGCAGCGAAGGTATTCCAAACTACTTGAAAGTAGACATGGTTACAGGTGCAGTAGAAGTGGAAGACCTTGAAGAGAACATTAAATACTCTGATTCAGAATTACTAAATCGTAATGTCAAACGTCATTTACGCTTCAAGTATCCGACCAGGATTTTTGAAGATCCAGATTTTGAAGTCGATGACGAAGGACACCCATATTATATAGCAACGACTTATGAAAATGTTTTCTGGTTCAAACAGCTTGAACCCACTGGTCTGATTGTCTTGGACGCAGTCACAGGTGAATCAGAAGAATATAATTTAGATAGTATGCCGACATGGGTCGACCGCGTGTATTCATCCGATCTGATCCTACAACAATTAAATTATAAAGGACAATACAATGGCGGATTCTTTAACGCCATGTTTGGAAAACGCGGTGTCACTAAAACTACAGACGGTTACAACTATATTCCGATGAATGATGATATTTATCTTTATACTGGTGTCACATCTATAAATAGAGATTCCTCAAATATTGGGTTCTATCTCGTGAACATGCGTACGAAAGCAGCCGAGTTTTATCCAGTGACATCCGCAGACGAATTCTCAGCAATGCAATCAGCAGAGGGTTCATTGCAACAGATGCGTTTTGAATCAACGTTCCCACTCTTAATCAGTTTGAATGAACGTCCGTATTACATTTCATCCCTAAAAGATGATTCCGGACTCGTTCGTTCCTATGCACTGGTCGACGCACAAGATTACCAGAAAGTCATCACTAGCGAAACTGTCGATGGTTTGATCGCGCAATTAAACGGTCAAAGCACATCAGATGCTGATATGACTGAGGCTGAGGATGAAGCTGAAATCGAAGAAGTGGACGAAGAAATCTTGAAACAAATCAGTGGTGAGGTTGAAAACATCTCCCAAGCCGTTGTTTCCGGCAATACCATTTACTACTTCATGATCGACGGCAGCATCTACAAAGCAGATATCACATTAAATGACGCTTTACCGTTTGTCGAAGAAGGCCAAGTCATCGAAGGCGAAGCCACTGAAGAAAACGAATTTAAAGTTATTATTTTAGACTAGCACTAACAGCCCTATACATGATCACTTAGTTTCATAAGTGCATTATGTCTAGGGCTTTTTTTATTTTTTAAAATCAGACAACAGAGAACAGGCGTTATCTTGTGAAATCGATTACAAAGCTTTGGTTTTATTACATATTGATGTTAATATATCTACGAATAGAAAAAAGAAAAGAGGAGAGAATGTTATGGGTCATTTCTACACTTCTTGATGCGGAGGATTGCACTTGGTATTAATTATTAACAAAAAGGTTCCCCGTTAAGTGCTTTTTTGATCCTATAAAAAAAGAGATGCAAAATGGATACTTTATTCGCATGGCTATTTATTATAAACTATTTTGGTGACGACGACACCAAATACGAGGCCCTTTATACAATGAAAATTACCGATGTGGTTCGCGGCGACGAAGCCTTTACGGTCTTACAAGCAGAGAACGAGTTTATTGAGCCCGCACCGGAAGGCATGGAATAGGCCATCATCACGATTGAAGGTACACTCTTAAAAGGGGATGAAGATGTTCCCTATACTGTTTTTCCATTGTTTTCCGTGATTGATTCAAGCGGAGTCATAGTCCAACAGGATGAATCTGCGTCACTGGACGGTAACAAATAAGGGTTTGTAGACTTGTTCCCCGGTGAACAAAACAATGGACGCATTGCAAAATACATGCCTATTGATGACCCCAGCTTGCTTGTACTGGTCGACCTATCTGGCGGCGATGGGATTTACTTTTCGTTAACTGAATAAATACCCATTTTTATAGTTAACAAGGGCGCTCTGGTTTCACAGCAACTTGTTGTGGTTCAAAGACAAGTATACCTATTATGAAAAAAATGGAGAAAATCAGCGGGCACATCAAATCACGGGCAGAATACTTCAATCTGAAAGAAGACTTGTCGCACCGACACAGCACGCGGTACCAAGAAATGCATAAGTTAAACAAAGATGACAAGCACTTTCAAAGTCCTATACATGATCACTTAGTTTCTTAAGTGCCTCATGTGTAGGCTTTTTTTATTTAAAAAAATCAGACTAAAGATAATAGGCGTTATTTCGTGAAATCGATTACAAAGTTGTGGTTTTATGCATTTAAAAATGTTAATATATATACAAATAAAAAATAAGGCCTAGGAGGAATTATTTTGTCAAAGAAAAAATATTATGATGCGGATGGTAATGAGGTGAAAGTAAAAAGTGTGAAACCTTTTTACAAAAAATGGTGGTTTATTGCCCTTGTAGTAATCTTTGTTTTTAATGCCCTAAACTCGATGGGTGATGACGACGAAGCAGAAGTAGATACAGCTGATGCTGAACTGGTCCAAGAGGTCGAGGCAATCGATGAAGTTGAAGAAGAACGTGAAGAAGTTGTGGAAGAGGAACCTGAAGAAGATGAAAGTGAAGAAACAGAAGATGTAGCAGAAGAAACTGAAGAAGATGTTCCTACTGAATTTCAATCAGCTTTAAATAAAGCTGATTCCTATTCAAGTTTACTTAATATGTCAAAACAAGGGTTATATAATCAATTAACTTCAGAATACGGAGATCAGTTCTCAGAAGAAGCAGCTCAATATGCAATCGATAATATAGATGCTGATTTTAATGAAAATGCTCTAGCAAAGGCCGAGACATACAGTGACACCATGCACATGTCTAAAAAAGGGATATTTGATCAATTAATATCTGAATATGGCGAGCAGTTCACAGAAGAAGAAGCGAATTACGCTATAGAAAATCTAGTAACAGACTATAAAGAAAATGCCTTGAAAAAAGCAGAAACTTACCAAGAAAGTATGGATATGTCGCCTGAAGGAATAAAGGACCAATTAATGTCAGATTATGGCGAAAAATTTACGAAAGAAGAAGCTGATTACGCTATAAGCAATCTAGAATAATTAATTTAGAACCTATGTTGATTTTTCGACATAGGTTCTTTATTTGCAATGGGTAAAAATGGTATAGTTAAGTAGTGAAGTTATTTAACACAACGATATTTAAAAAAAATAAGTAATTACAATCGAGAAAGGAGAGCATATGTCTGTAGGAATGGTATTAGAAGGCGGCGGAATGAGGGGTCTTTATACTGCAGGAGTACTGGATACATTAATAGATGAAGAGATTCAAATAGATGGAATGGTAACTGTATCGGCTGGCGCTTTATTTGGCATCAATTTTGCCTCCAAGCAAAAAGGACGTGCTCTCAGGTATAATAAAATGTACATAAGAGACAAACGTTATATCAGTTTGAGAAGTTTCCTGAAAACAGGCGACATCGTCAATAAAGACTTTGCTTTTTACACGATCCCGTTTTCTCTGGATATCTTTGATGAAAAAACATTTAAACAGTCAGGTATTGATTTTTATGTGACGGTCACCAATATGGAAACAGGAAAGCCGGAATATGTTTTGATTACGGAACCATTAAAACAGATGGAAGCACTCAGAGCCTCAGGTTCAATGCCTTTTGTTTCCCAACCCGTCATTCATAAAGGGTCAAACTATTTAGATGGTGGTGCGAGTGACAGTATCCCTATTAAAAAAGCCAGAACCTTAGGATATGACAAAAATATCGTTATTTTAACGCAACCTCTTGATTATAGAAAGACTAAACCAAATAATTTTATGATCGACCGCTGGTATAAAAACTACCCGGCCTTTAAAAATACACTAAAGAATAGGTATAAAAATTATAATAACACCATCGAGAAAATTATTGAGGACGAACAGTCAGGAAACACGTTCGTCATTAGACCTTCTGAAACAATCCCAATCAAGCGACTAGAGCGTGACCCTGCTAAATTGCAGGTAATGTACGATTTAGGTGTGAAAGATGCTGAGAAACAAATTTTGGAGTTAAAGAGCTATCTAAATCTGTCACTACTATCAAATAAGAATTGAAAGGAATATGAATAAATGTCAGACTTGAATAATTTTTTAAATGAAAAGTCATGGGCAAGAGAATATCTTTTTTTCGATCCAGATCTTAATGAAATCGGTGTCGTTTATGAATCAAATTTAAACAAATTTAAAACCTTCGTCTATTCGATGGAGGAAGTAAGGGAAAACAGTGATTGTTGGCTGAAGCGTTACGATCTGCCAGACCACAAAGCGATTATTGAATTGCTTGCCGTATTCAAAATAACGACAACCAGCGGACCAACGACC
The DNA here is from genome assembly GCF_001885615.1 of Alkalibacterium sp. 20. Lineage (GTDB taxonomy): Bacteria > Bacillota > Bacilli > Lactobacillales > Carnobacteriaceae_A > Alkalibacterium. The sequence continues at coordinate 35,394 of NZ_LSRN01000001.1, forward strand.
ACGGAACAACAAGATTTGTTTTTTGGTGTATTGAGCAGCTTTATTAAAGCTGAAAAAGAAAAAGGGAAATCATTGGACGACATATTCGAAGATAAAGATGCACTCGCATTAGCACGTCTCTATCAAGTCAAAGATGAAAAATGGACCAAAAAATATCTGACGTGGATATTGTACGAATTAGGTGCTATCAGCAAAACGAAAGGCCCAGATTATTTTGGAGAAAATGAAAGTGCCTTTACTACTTATGATTTCTTAAAGAACGCGTCGGATGGAAAATGGCGCCCGCAGATGTATTTTTCCGAAGAGGATAACGTTTAATATGAAATAATTACCAGTCAGTCATTATAGATGGAGGATTTCCATGCCTAACTTTCCAATCTTAGAAACAGATAGATTGACATTGAGAGAAGTTACACCCGAAGATGCTACTGCTATGTATGCATACTTATCAGATAAAGACGTTGTCACACATATGGGACTAGAGCCATATAACTCACCAAGTGACGTTCTAAATGAAGAAATCAATTGGTACAATTCGATTATTGAAAAAGGAACAGGTATCAGGTGGGTAATCACTAAAAGAGAAAGTTCTGTTGTCATAGGTAGCTGTGGTTTTCTAAATATGAGTCGTGAACATCATCGTGCAGAAATAGGGTTTGAATTACACAAAGACTATTGGAAGCAAGGAATTGCAAGTGAAGCAGTTGAAGCTGTTATTCAGCACGGCTACACGAATTTAAATCTAGAGAGAATTGAGGGTATAGTTGACCCTACAAATCTCTTATGCCAAAAATTAATGGAAAAGCAAGGTTTTAGAAAAGAAGGCTTATTGCGGCATTATGAATACAACTTCGGGAAATTCATTGATGTTTATATGTATTCACTGCTTAGAGAAGATTTCAAAACAGAAATATAAGTACGATATTTCGAAAAAAAGCCTGCATAGTTATCAATCTAATATAATAGATGCGTCGAGTAGCTATAATAAAATCATTATTAAGGATCATATTTGATCTTTAACAATTAAAATCAGGTTTTTATAATAAGAAAGAAGGTCATAAACATGTTGACATACCTAATCATGGGCGTAGTTTTATTGACCATCGGTTATACTGTTCACGTACTTAAATGGAACATGTTAATTGCAGGATACAATACGCGGTCTAAAGAGAAAAAAGAAAAAGTCGATACAGAAGGTCTTGGGAAATTCCTCGGGTTTTATGGTTACATCAGTGGTGGCTTGTTCCTCTTGCTGGCTGTTCTCGAGTTACTGGGGCTAACTATCCCTCCTAATCCGGTTGCTGCTATATTCCTCATATGGACTGTCATCGTTCTATATGTCTCTCAAAAATATGATAGTAATACCAAAAGAGGTAAAAATTTCAATGAACGCAAAAAATAAAAACTGCGAGTGTCTTGTATTATTCACGAAAAGACTACCAGTGTAGTATAAGTGTAGGAAATAATTCAATATGAACAACTTGATAGAAGAGATAAAACAAGCAGCGATGAATCATGGCTTTTTTTTACTGGAAAGCTCGATGAATATTGAATCCATGGTTCTAGATTTTTAGGTTATTTTCGCAAAGGATACCGGGAGCAAGCGTGGGTCTTTGATTCCTGAAACCTATCTGAACAGTCTGAGAAAAGCATTAGTTGCTCTGCATTCACTGCCACTGAATAAGCGATAGAGGCTGGTATTACCTGTACAAACAACCGAGGACGCCCGTCAAACCATGAAAACTCGTATGCAAAAGATCAAAATGTCGCATGACCTTCATCCACTGCTGTAGGAACGCTGTCATAGCTGGGTTACCAATCAGCTATGGGCTACGTCTGGCCGCAAATGAAAGGGCATGTTATCGAACGCTTATCGACGAAGGCGATAACCATCGCTGAATTAGCGTTATCCTCCAGGTTAAAGGAGTCCCTTACGATGGCCCAGGATATGCTACAATACAAGATCTGACCGCTCCAAAAGAACGATCAGACCGTTAAGATTTTTTACTTCAGGAGGAACTTTTTCTCAGTCGTTTCGATAAGTGCGTTTCGATCATAGCGATATTCTTTCATCTTGACTGTTTTATCTTTGTGAACGGATAAAGCGGTCGTGTTGACTGTACCGAATTTGTCGCCTTCAACAAAGATAGACGAGTGTTTAAGTGCTAAATCCATGGATAAATACTCAGGAATACGTTTTAATCTGTCGGCTTGTTTTTTATCATTGTATAGCGTTAAAAGGTCATCCAGGATTGGCTCTGGGTGACTTTTTAAATACTCTCCAACCAAATCCAAAGACCTGATTACCTTATGAGAGCTTAAATCATCATTCGTATTGCTTAAAGAATGTAATCCCGGTTGAAGAACACGGTGTTGATCAGTAGCATTTGAGTAGACATGCAGATCATCAACTGTTCCGAATACCAACTGGTAACTGTCATAATTGAACCGGTTTACTCTCATATAGTGAAGAAAGGCTTCTGGAGAATCATGACCTGCTAAAAAATCTTTAACCAATTTACCGCGTGATAATGAATCCTCTCCAGCTGAAAACTCTTCAAATGGACGATTGGTCAATGAAGCGACTCGTCCGGATTTTGTTATTCCCGCCCATGTACCCCCGTGAAGCGTATCGCGACCAGCTATTATATCTGGGAAGTCTCCCCAGATATGAATAGGCTGACTCTCGCGAATGTAGGATTCATCGCGGTTCTGTACGATGATGAGAGGGTAAGAGGGGTGCTGTTTAAAACTGATGGTAATTAAACACATTGATAGTCACCTCCCGATTTATTATAATTAACTTAGAAATTCTTTAAACTTTTCAAGTAGCGTTCTCTACGTTTTGAGTCTTATCTTAGAATAGGACCCCCGCTCCATATCGGGATAATCAAGGTGAGTCGCAGTGTGCTTTATTTTAACCAGTATTTAAAAAGCACTATTTTATTACCATTAAATAATAAATGGTATAATTAAGTACGGCTAAACGGATTTTTAAGACCTGAGGGGGAAGAGGATTATGTTTGGAAAGCTAGTAAAAGGTGGACTTATCGGATCTGGCATTTATCTTGGGTACGCTTTTATCTCAGCGATTGTTTTACTTCATTTCAATAAACCCAAAAATAAAGAGGAATTAGATATACAATCTTGCTCTTCTTTTTATGGTGAAGATGAAAATGACGGCCCGGATAAGGCAGCATTTTTTGACAGTCAAGATATCCTACTCACTTTGCATTTAAATTTAATCCAATCCGCAAAAAAAACAATTAAATTCGCCAATTTTTCGATTGAAGACGGCACTGTCAGTGATTTGTTCTACGGCAAAATGCTGGAAGCGGCAGATAGAGGAGTAAATGTAAATGTGCTGTTTGACGGTAAAGGACATAATTTGGTTGGTATAAATAATGGAAAGTACTGGGCACTCATGGCTCATCCCAATATAAGTCTCGCCTTTTACGAAGAATTTGATTGGCTACGTCCCTGGACATGGCAAAATCGCATGCATGATAAATTCCTTATCGCAGATGATTACTCCGTTTTAACGGGTGGTGTCAATTTGGAGGATTCCTTCTTCGTAGAGGATCACGATAAAGCAGATCACGACCGTGACGTAGTCATTATGAATAGCGACCGTGAACGATTTTCGGAAAGTGTTTTGAAACAATACACAGATTATTATGACTCATTATGGTTTCATCCATTTACCACAGTGAGACCCAGTTACGTTTTAAAGAAATATGAAAATCTGGCTAAAGAAACCCATCATTCATTACTTTCAATCCTTAAAGAGGTTGAAGAGAAGAACCAATACGGCGCAAGCACAACCATTGACTGGAATCAGCATATGTTTCCGACAAGAAAAGTCAGTTTAGTGACTAATGCAATCCAGCGATGGAAAAAAGATCCGTATATTCTTACCACGCTTGGCGAATTATTCAAAGAAGCCAGAGAAACCATTATTTTTCAAAGTCCTTACGTTGTGCCGAGCAAAGAAATGCAGCAGTATCTCTCTCTAGCGGGTACCAAAGCAAAAATATTTTTTGTTACCAATTCACTGGCAACTTCTACAAATTTCTTTGGTATTTCCGGACACCAAAAATATATAAAATACCTAAGTAACCATACTTCTCAATTCTATCATTTTCAAGGTGAAGGATATATTCATGCCAAAGCCTATTCAATTGACAGCCGCCTGAGTTTGATCGGTTCGTTCAACTTTGATCCGCGCAGTTCATTCCTAAGCACAGAAAACCTGGTTATCATAGATAGTCCTGAACTAGCGACAGAATTGGAGAAAAGTATCAAAGAAATTGCACAGGATAGTGTCCCATATAAAAAAAATGGAGATCATCTTGTACACGGTACAGCAAAAAAAGCCCACGTACCAATGTATAAGAAAGTAATCTTGGGTATAATTTATGTAATTTTCTATCCTTTTGAAGATTTAATTTAGTAATTCCTTCCCCTATTCTTTGGGAAGAGAAGGAGAGGGATGACAATTTACCGCCCCTCTAAAGTTAGATTTATCAAGTCTAGCTCTAGGGGGGTGGCCCAGTCAGCTTCCTCGTTTTAAATACTACATCTTCACTGTTCCAAAAATACTTTCATCTTGTTTTGCAACTCATTATAAAAAGTGAGTCTGACTTTTGAATAGGATTCCAGCTCTTTGTATAGAGAACGTGAGACTATTTCAGGACTATCTCCGACTGCTTGCATAACCATCAGGAGGGTACACTGGCTGATGACTTCTTTCATGAGCGTGGTGTTTTGATTATCAGACGCATTTTCTATGTTCACAGAAAAAATATAAGAGATGAGCCGCCTTATTTCTTTGTCATTGGATTCTTGCGTGTTTTTTATACTGAAGAGCGTCTGATTATGACTGGCTTCATCTTCTTTTTTATCCTGCAGGTCATCTAACAGTTGAAGAATCGCCCCGTACTGGAAAGCAAAATCCATCTCTTTTTCAGTCAAGTTGCCTTTAATTAAATAGGCATCCGCCAAGACCGAAGTGCCTCCTTTAAAGAAACTGATGGTTAAAATCTCTTCCTCAGTAAGCTGTTCTGTTTTTCCCTGTAGCAAACTCTCGACCTGAGCTTTATGAATCAGTTGAATACTTTCGGATACTTCCGGATGGGTGACTTCGGGATAATGGGATTTGATTTGTTCGACCAATGAAAAGATTCTTTTTTCAGTAATCTGGTTGGAAACGACTGTTTCACCGGACAAGACTTTTGCCAGTCTGTGATTAAATTCATGTTTTGTCCGATCATTGATATCAGGGTCGTCCAGGAGATTATCCGTGTATGGGTATAACATGCTGTAGGCATACATGGGAGTCGTCAGCTGCAGAGGGATATCCCAATATAATTGAAGACTGTTCATGATCCATACGTTACGCAGAGCTTGGAAAATTTCTTGATCAGTCAACCCGGTATCTTCTTTTCTTGCTCGGAACAGAAACTCCTCAGCGACATCCATGTAGCCTTGGCTGATAAAGTAGTTCAGGAACGGTTGGTCAAATAACAGTTTTCTTTTGTCCATCTCCTGCAGAAACTCAACTAGAAGAGTCTTAACTTCTTTCTGTGCAGGAAAAGACGTTTCAGACCGCGACTCAATGTGATCTCTTATTTCAGGTACGTAAGGTTCCAATTCATCGAGCAGGTTACTGAGTTGCTTCTTTAATTGCCTTTCATGCAACAGCTTTTTCCATAACGGAATTTTTTTAAACTTGTCAGAAGAAAATGTTTTCTCCTTCTGAAAGCTCGCAATGGATGATTCCATCAGTTCTTCAATTGGAATGATATGTAAGAGGGGTTCTTTTAACATGATAATCGACCTCCTTATCTCTAATTCCCCTCTATTATAACCTGACATATGAATAAATTACACGAAAACAGCCCAACATTACTTTTATTTGTCTAGATCAATTTAGTGATGAGGGAAGAGAAGGGGAGTTAGGGGATAAATTCATAATAAATCTTTATTCGTATGGTACTGATCTAACAGTTAACAGGGGAGATAAAATATGAAACCACTTCAAGGAAAAATAGCACTCGTGACCGGCGGAACCCGTAATGTTGGAAAAGCCATTGCCATCGTATGTAATCATGAAAATGATGATGAAGTAAAAAAAAGTGTTTGAACAAATCAAAGAAAAAGAAGGATTAATTGTCAATATTTCATTCTATGCAAGCCCCAAACATTATGGAAATGTAATTTATGGCATTAACTTTCGGTACTGAAAACAAAAGTATAAAAATCTGGAATATCCAATAAACGCTTGAATTCGACACATGCAATCTCGATTCTTATCTTGAATACGAGAGGAGAAGGGGGGAAGGTGAGAAGAGGTATCATCCTGTCCGTGGTAAGGTAGTCTCCTGAAAAAATTAGATTCAGAAAGCTAGAAAGAATAAATATATAAGAGCTTTTCAATAAGACCTCTATTTTGAGGTCTTTTTTCGTTGGTTTTTCTTATTTAAAAATTTGAAACGATTAAAGACGATTTCATGGATGATTACTCATCAAGATACTTGAAATCGTCTTAGAATCAACGAGAAATAACGCAATTGTTTTCAACACTTTAAGGATACACAATTACAATTGTGTATCCTATAAAACATTGCTGTATCAACGGTTAAAATGGTACACTAAAGACACGAAAATTGATTTTTAAGGCTAGTAAGCGATTTCAACGGACAAAAGTGATCAATTCAGAGGAGACCTTGCTATTAGCAAGGTAAGTTCAACCATTCACAAACAAACAGATCGCAAAAATATATCAAAGGAGTAAATCTACATGAATTTTACATATCCCATGCAACAAAAAAAGCAAATAAAAAAATTGATGGAAGTCTATCCGCTGGCATCGAAAAAACGACTCCTATTGGAATTTGGATTACGTACGGGATTACGGATCAGTGATATTCTTTCTTTCAAAGTCAAAGATCTACATAAACAAGAATTCATTTGGGTGCAAGAAAAGAAAACAAAGAAAAAGAAAATATTATTCCTGCATCCGAAACTTCGTCAATCCATTAAACTGTACGTTAAAACTGAAGGGTTGAAACCTGAGGATTATATTTTTTATTCCAAAAAAAATCCCAAACGGCCTATCCAACGAATGCAAGCCCATCGGATCATCTCTCACGCCGGAGACATGATCGGACTCAGACCATTAAGTGCACATTCACTCAGGAAGACATTCGGATACTGGTCCTATAAACAAGGTATTGACATTAGCTTGCTGCAAACGATTTTCCAACATTCTTCCCAAGCCGTCACATTACGTTACATCGGGATCACACAAGAAAACATCAATAAAGTTTATGAAACTGTAGATATGGGATTTTAAATGTACTGATTTGTACATTTAATCAATTAAATCAAAACTGAGATCTTTAGAATAATCAAAAGATCTCAGTTTATTTAATAGCAAAAAATTCAATAAATAGAACAAATTTAAAATATTTTAACAATAAAATTTTATTGAATCTATAAAAAGATTAATTATGGTTACATTTAAAATATAACGTTAAACGAGCGGATTACAGCACTATATAGTTTAAAACACAGTTAGTCGAGAGCTTATCTGAAACGATTCAACAAAGGTGACAATTGCTTTCTGTTTAATTTGAAAGATATCATCATATTCAACCAAACGATCATTGATAAAACCCAACTGTAACGCTAGGTAAGAACTAAAAAATGTGAAATGATTACTAAAAATGATAAATAAATAAAAAAGATTGCTAAAAAGAACCATAAATCAGTAAAAAAGGTAATCGAACATTGAAAGAGACGGTTAAGTAAAAATCATTATTTTGGTTTACATAATATATATTATACCAAGTAGATTATATAATCATAAGGTCTCTTATTGTCGATTCAGATTGAATTCGACTCACTCTTGTTTAAGCCTTGAATTGAATTCAATTCAAATTGATTTATGCTTAATTTTAAACTGTTCCAGTTTATTTATTCTCTATCACGATTTTTATATTTCTGCTGATCTCTTACTTATTGATGCTAAATTTTTTATAGCTTTGATAAATAATTCCCCGTTATCTCATCAGTCAGCTATCCTAATTCATCAAAGTCATTTTTATACGACCATCACAACACGATTTCAGTTTGACCATCGTATGCTTATCCATCGAATCTCCTTAGAATCGTCCTGATCATATCTAAATAAGTTGCAAATTTTATTGATACTAGATTTTCAAAATTTTCTATAATATCATCTGAAATTATTATTTAGAATTTTCATTAAAATATTCAAATCGATTCCATCTATTCTTTTGCTATAATTCATATCTGAAGTTGAATCTATCATTCAACTCTTTTGATTCGATAATATGCTGGTCACCCGCACTCTATTGTTCAATCAATTTAATTAGGTTTAAATTGTAATTGTTCCTATTTAATCGGACCGACTTTTATGCTTCTGTCAATTTATCATTTAAAATACTTAATCAAGGTGCTCCCATTGTTTTTCACTCGAATACAACTGATCATGTCTTTAATTCATTTTTGTAAAGAATTGAGTTGAGATAAATTTTTAGTCATGGTAGATCTTCCATCTTAATATTAATTAATGATAAAAGCTCCACAAACTTAGAGTAATAAAACAAGCGAGTTCGTCATTTAAATGTCTAAATGACGAACTCACTGAAGATTATTTTCTGAGTCTGTCATTCTATACTCGAAATGTCAAACTCATCGAAGATTATTTTCTGAGTCTGTCATTCTATGCTCGAAATGTCGAACTCACCGAAGATTATTTTCTGAGTCTGTCATTCTATGCTCGAAACGACAGACTCACTGCAGAATCTTGTCTGAGTCTGTCATTTCTGGGACGATAAGCAAGCCTTGATTACTTTCTATACTCAACTACCTTGCACCCAACTGCAAAAACTACTATCTGTTCTCCTCTACCCTCGTCTCTTAATTTTTCTACAACTAATATCCTATCAGATTTTAATCTCCCTTTTTTTCCTTATAAACAAAAAAAGGACTTCTAATTAAAGAAGTCCTTTTTTAAAATTACTTTTAGTTCAATGCACTTGCAGCTACATTTTGCTTAGTATCGTCTACTCTAGGTTTCCAAAGACCTAGTACAATAGCTGAAATCATAGTACCTATGAGTAAAGCGACGATAAAGAGTAATGGGTTTTCTCCAATTCCTACAACGAATAATCCGCCGTGTGGAGCTGGTATCGATACATTCCAAAGTTGAGTTAATCCTCCACCGATGGCTGCACCTAATATAGATGAACCAATGACGCGTAGTGGATCAGCTGCTGCAAATGGAATGGCACCTTCTGTAATGAAGGAAGCACCCAAGATAAAGTTGGATAGTCCTGACTGTTTTTCTAAGTCAGTGTATTTAGATTTGAATAACAAAGTAGAGAAAGCAATAGCTAGTGGTGGGATCATTCCGCCTACCATAACAGCTGCCATTAAACTACCATCACCTGTATCGAAAAAGACTCCTATTGAGAATGCGTAGGCTGCTTTGTTTACAGGACCACCCATATCAACGGCCATCATGCCACCTAATACTGCACCTAAGAGAACTGCATTACCTGTACCTAAATTATTTAAGAAGTCCAGCATTGCATTATTTATTACGGCAAAGAATGGACCAATTAGGAAGAACATCAACAATCCAACGGCAAGTAGACCGAGAACGGGATAAAGTATAATTGCTTTTATTCCTTCAAAACTTTTTGGTACATTTCTAAGCAGTTTTTTAATCCAGTTCATCACATAACCAGCAACAAAACCGGCTATCAGTCCGCCTAAGAAGCCTGCGTCACTATTTACAGCTAGTAAACCACCGGCCATACCAGGAAGCAAGCCGGGACGATCTGCGATACTATAAGCAATGTAACCCGCTAATACCGGAATCAGGAATTGGAAAGCTGAACCTCCGATAGTATTCAAAGAAGTAAACAGGACACTGTCTGAGCCAAATTGAGCTTCGAACAAGAATGATAAGGCAAGTAATATCCCGCCACCGACAACAAACGGAAGCATGTGAGATATGCCGTTCATCAAGTCTTTATAGACAGATTGCCAAACCGTCGTGCCTTCTCCATCGGTTGCAGAACCTTGTGCTTCGTACTGATCACCAGAGTCTAAGATAGGTGCATCACCCGTACTTGCTTTAGTAATTAGTTCTTCTGCTTTTTTGATCCCATCAGAAACTGGACGCTGAAGCACAGGCTTGCCATTAAAGCGGGCAATATCCACTTTTTTATCCGCTGCAACAATGACTCCGTCTGCTCGACGAATTTCATCTTTAGTTAATATGTTCTTAGCACCATCTGTGCCGTTTGTTTCTACGCGTATTTCCACGCCCATTTCGGCTGCTTTTTTCTTTAAAGCGTCTTCTGCCATATAGGTATGTGCAATGCCTGTTGGACACGCGGTTACAGCAACAACGAATTTCTTGTCTTTTTTATCTGACTGCACTTGAGTGACCTCTTGTTCTTTTGCACTTTCTTCAAAAATGGTCTGAACATCTTCAGGTGTCTGCGTTGTTTTTAATGCTTGAACCACTTCATCGTCAACAAGCTTTCTTGCAAGTGAGGCTAACACTTCTAAATGGACATTATCTCCACCTTCTGGAGCAGCTATCATGAAGAATATCTCGACGGGTTCTCCGTCTAGAGCGTTATAGTTCACACCACTAGATGATTTAGCAAAAAGGACTGCAGGTTTGGCAACTGCTTTGTTTTTTGAATGCGGCATAGCAATACCGTCGCCAAGTCCTGTAGAGGTTTGTGCTTCACGTTCCATGATTCCTTCTTTAAAGGTATCAAAGTCGTTTACAGCACCTTCATCCACAAGTCGTTTAATCATTTCATCGATGGCCGATTCTTTCGTTCTCGCTTTTAGATCCATAATCATCAGTTCTTTTTTCAAGACATCATTTATTTTCATTTATTTTTCCTCCCATTTCTGTATTTTGATTTTAGGTAAAAGTCTTTCTATGTCTTCTTTTTTCGCCAGATCTTCTTTAAATGCCGTTGCACTTCCGCACGCAAGACTCATTTTGAAGGCGTCCAGCGGATTTTTTGTTTTCTGATATTCACCGATAAAGCCGCCGACCATAGAATCCCCGGAACCGACTGAGTTAACTAATTGTCCTTCTGGTGTCTCACTATAATAGACTTCATCATTCATTAATAAGAGTGCACCGTCACCACCCATGGAAATGATCACGTACTTTGCGCCTTCTGCAAGCATTTTTTTGCCATATGAAATGATATCAGTTAATTTATCAAGTGTTACGTCATACAATTCTTCCAGCTCGTGTATATTGGGTTTCACTAGTAAAGGTTTTTTGGATAACGACCTCTGCAGCTCTTCGCCCGTTGTGTCGATAATGAAATCCGCCTTTTTACTTTTGACAAAATCAATTAAACGCTGATAATAATCATCGGATAGACCCTTAGGCTTACTGCCAGCTATAATGACTAAATCATTTTCTTTCAGTTCATCCAATTGCTTGTAAAAACGATGACTTTCATCTTCATTGACGAAGGGACCATCATCGTTTATTTCTGTTTCTTCCTCTCCTTTTATTTTAATATTTATGCGCGTGTCTTCTTCAATCTGTGTAAATTCTGTTCTGACGCCTTCTTCTTTCAATTTTTCTAGAAGAAGCTGACCGATAAATCCGCCTACAAAACCTAACGCTAAACTGTCAGTATTTAATTGTGTCAAAATTCTGGAAACATTGATCCCCTTGCCTCCAGGTGATTTCTGATCTTTTTCGATTCTGTTTAACTGACCCAGTTTTATAGGGTCGTTGGGGTAGATCACATAATCGATCGATGGGTTTAATGTTACTGTATATATCATCATTTAAGCCTCCATTACTCGTGTATACTCATTTAATTCCTTTTTTTCCTCAGGTAGTTTGGTGGTGATAAGTGTGCATTCATCAATATCCGCAACTTTAACGAAACTCACGTCCCCTATTTTAGATATATCAGCTAATATATAGGATTGATTGGACTGTTTTATAGCTTTTCTTTTTATCGCTGCCTCTTCGACATCAGGAGTCGTATAACCTTGTTCTAAATCTATTCCGTTTATTCCCATAAAGGCTTTGGTAAAGTTAAACTCTTCCAATTGTCGTTCTGCAATGGAACCTATAATGGCTTTTGTTCGCTGTTTGATTTTACCTCCCACCAGAATGGACTCTATATTATAATCGATCAACAATGAAGCATGTGGAACACCATTGGTAACGACTGTGATATCTTTACCTTCCAGGTAGGGAATCATCGTGTATGTCGTTGTCCCGGCATCTAAATAAACAACTTCATACTCATCGATCAATGACGCCGCTAACTGACTGATTTTTTCTTTTTCCTGCATGTATTTGACCGTTTTTTCATCCATGGTCGGTTCATCCACTGGTTTGCGTTTCTTTTTGGCTCCGCCATGAATACGAACCAATTTATTCTGATCCTCCAAAGTGGTTAAATCGCGTCTTATCGTTGATTCTGAATGATTTAACCGTTCAACTAACTCTTGGACCGTGATCGTATTTTTCGTATCAAGTTGATCAAGAATAAACGAGTGCCTTTCTTCTGTAAGCACTTACTTCACCTCTTTAATTGAATTCTATCATTAATAGTTCAACATTTCAATCATTTTCCTTTATAATCGTTCAAATTCATTCATTTATTTTAAAATCGCCTTTTAATCGCTGTTTGAAAGAGTGCATTCTTGTTATATTTTGGCAACATACTTCCGTTTGAAAGAACTCTGCCGTTATACTTACGGACAAAAAAAGATTCCCAATGCAAAATTATCTTCTGCACCAGAAATCTATTTATTTGGTTTATCTGTTATTCAGTTAAAAGAATAGTACTCCTAACGCCATGAGTATAGATGAGACAACGAAGATGATACCGATCAGTTTCGCAACATATCTCCACCAGGTTGTCAATTCGACTCCGGCAATCGCCAAGGCACCCATAACCACGCCTGAAGTAGGAGTGATTAGGTTGACTATCCCACTTGCTGATTGGAAGGCAGTGACCACGATATCTTGAGCAACACCTACAAAGGTTCCAAGTGGTCCCATGATTCCCATTGTCGCACCTGCAAGGCCAGACGTTGAAGGAATCAGGAAGGATAGCGGAATATAGAAAATATACGTTAGGATTGAGAACAAGACTGGAGAAAACTCGGACAGTCCTCTTTCTCCGAAGTTTAAAATCGTCGCAGTGATCATTCCCTCATTCATGATGACTTGAATACCACGGGCGACAGCTACAATTAACGCAACACCAAGTAAATCTTTTGATCCATTGACAAATCCTGAAACAATTTCACTTTCCGGCAATCTGTATACCATCCCTATGATGACAGACATGGCGAAGAACAGCATGGTGATCTCCATAAAGTACCAGTCACCAAGCGGAATCATTTGCTGACCTAAAATAGTTCCGATTAATGGAATACCCATTAAGCCAGAGTTGATTGTTTCAAAAATCGTCCAGTTTTCATTGAGCAATGTCCACGGTACCAATCCGAGGATCATCAAAAAGAACGTCAATCCGAATAAGCTGATGACTATTTTTTGTTTGGCATTCATTTTATCTTTAGTGTCTTTTGTTTTGAATTTCTTTTTGTTTGCTTCGTAGTCTTCATACACCAATGATGCTTCTGGGTTTTTCTGTACTTTTGTGGCATAACGATAAACATATACAGTGGCTATCGCATACATTACAAAGAAGAATACTAAACGTAAGCCGATACCTTCACCCGGGCTTATACCTAAAGCCTGTGAAGCAACGCCCGTAGCAAACGGGTTAACGGTCGAACCAAGTACGCCCACGCCGGCTCCGAGTAACACAACAGAAACCGCCACTAGACTGTCAAAACCTACGGCTATCATGACAGGAATAATCAACGGATAGAAGGCAAGGGTTTCTTCAGCCATTCCGTACGTTGTGCCACCTAATGCGAAGATGAACATTAAAATAGGAATCAATAGTTTTTCTCGACCCTTATTGGCCGCGACAACTTGTGCAATAGCCGTGTCGAGTGCGCCAGTTTTATCGACTACTCCTAAAAATCCACCCACGACTAAAATAAATAGCGATACTTCTATCGCTCCCGGTGTGCCATCGGTTCCAAGCATCCCTTTCACAGGAGCCATGAAGACATCCCATAATCCTTGTGGTTGTTGATCAACGTAAGCGAAAGTCCCGGCAATAATATTTCCGGCTTCATCCACTTCATAACTACCTGCAGGAACAAACCATGTAAAAATTGCCATAACAATGATGATAATAAATAGTATGGTAAAAGATGACGGTAGCGCCATCAATTTATCTTTTAGTTTATTTTGAGCCATTCTAATCCCTCCAAATAACTTATTATTAAATCATGATCAGCGCGTAATGATTGTGCCACCGTTCTCTGAAATAGCTGCTTGAATATTTTCCAAAGATGTAATAATTGCTTTACCCGAAGGATTGTTTTCAACAAATTTCAACGCAGCTTCTACTTTTGGTAACATGCTTCCAGCAGCAAATTGCTTCTGATCGACATATGTTTGCATTTCTGCGACAGTCACTTTCTCTAATACTTTTTCGTCTGACTGTTGATAATTGATCAGTACATTATCTACACCTGTCAAGATGACTAATAAGTCAGCTTGTAAACTGACAGCTAATGTTTCTGAAGCAAAGTCTTTATCGATGACAGCTTCTACTCCTATATACTCGTCTCCTCTCTTAATGACTGGAATACCGCCTCCGCCTACCGTGACAGGGATGATGTCATTTTCAATCAGGGTTTTAATGACGTTTATTTCTTTGATACTGATAGGTTTAGGTGAAGGTACAACTTTTCTCCAACCTCTGCCGGCATCTTCGATGAACATTGCGCCAGTTTCTTCCATTTGTACCTTACCTTCTTCTTCTGAAAGGAAAGGACCCACTGGTTTAGACGGATTTTTAAAAGCGGGATCATCTTCAGATACAACGACTTGCGTGACGATTGATGCCACATCACTTTTTAACCCTTTTTCTTTTAATGCCTTAGATAATGCTGATTGAAGCCAGTATCCGATACTTCCCTGGGTCATAGCGACACATGTATCTAAAGGCATAGCAGGATTCTTCTCGCTATTGGCTGCTTCCTGCTGTAAAAGCAGATTACCGACTTGTGGTCCATTACCGTGTGAAACAGCAATTGCATCGCCATTTTCTACAAATTGGACAAGATACTCCGCTGTATGCTTTAAAGCTTTTTGCTGCGCTTGTGCAGAAGAATCGTCAGTCAAGATAGCGTTCCCACCTAATGCAATAACAACTTTACGTTTGGTCAAAATTATCACTCTCTTTCTTTCCAAATTAATTTTAAATAAACTGACTGGTGTGACCCAGTCAGTCAGTTAAGTTTTTTATACGCGTGGAATAAATAAGTTACCTAATGTTGCTGCCATTATAGCTTTGATTGAGTGCATACGGTTTTCAGCTTGATCAAACTGACGCGCATGTTTGCTTCTAAAGACTTCATCTGTGACTTCCATTTCAGTTTCGCCAAAGTCTTCTTCAACCATTTTTCCATATTCAGTTTCTGTATCGTGGAAAGCAGGTAAGCAATGGAGTAAAATCGTTTCATCTTTACCTGTTGCTCTCATCATATCCATATTGATTTGGTAAGGTTTCAACAAGTTGACACGCTCTGCAAATTTGTCTTCTTCACCCATGGATACCCAGACATCAGCATAAAGAGCATCAGCGCCTTTGACGCCTTCTTTTACATTGTCAGTAATCATGATGTGACTGCCGGATTTGTCTGCATATTCTTGAGCTAATTTGACTAATTCATCATCCGGGAACAGTGATTCAGGTGATACGATATGCACGTTCACACCTAAAATCGCACCGGTGATCAATAAGCTGTTGGCCACGTTGTTACGACCATCGCCGGTATAGGCTAATGTCAAACCTTCTAATTTTCCGAAATTTTCTTTGAGTGTCAAGTAATCAGCAATCATTTGTGTAGGGTGCCACTCGTCTGTCAAACCATTCCAAACTGGAACGCCTGAGTGTTCTGCCAAGAGTTCAACACTTTCTTGTTTGAAGCCACGGAATTCAATTCCGTCAAACATTCCGCCTAAAACCTTAGCTGTATCTTCAACGGATTCTTTTTTACCTATTTGAATATCATTTTTTCCTAGATATTCTGGGTGCGCACCTAAATCGATCGATGCCACAGTAAAGGCTGAACGGGTACGTGTTGATGCTTTTTCAAATAACAACGCAATATTTTTTCCTTCCAAATAGCGATGAGGAATTCCTTTTTTCTTCATTTCTTTAAGGTGAGCTGAAAAATCAATGAAATACATTAATTCTTCTTTTGTGAAATCTATCTCTTTTAATAAACTACGACCTTGAAATACATTTTGCATGTTTTTTCCTCCTAATAAACTATATATATATTTTAATTATAATACATCTTTTCTGACAAGAGGCATACTCATACAACGAGGACCGCCACGACCTCTTGATAATTCACTTGATTCTACTTCGATAACTTTAATGCCTTTTTCTCTCAACAATGTATTGGAGACATGGTTCCGGTCATAAGTGACTACGACACCCGGGGCGATAGCTAACGTATTCGATCCATCATTCCATTGTTCTCTTGGAGCCGCAATTGCATCGCCACCTCCACACTGAATGAGCTCGATTTCTTCCACTCCCAGCGCATCTTTCAGGACTTTGGTCAAATCCTTTTCGTGCGTAATTTTAACTTTTCCAGCTTCCTCTGATTTTTCCAGAATATAAGTGTCGATCGACCCGTCGAGCTCTAAGATGCCAGGATGGATAGTGAATTTGTTGTGATCGATCATGGTAAAGACTGTATCCAAGTGCATCATAGCGCGCACATTAGGAATTTTGATGGCTAAAACTTTTTCGAAAGAAGACCCTTTTTCGAACAATTTGATAGCCAGCTCTTCGATTGCTTTTGCCTCTGAACGTTGAGAAATACCGACAGCCAAGACTTTTTCATTTAAAATGAGTTCGTCTCCACCTTCCATATGTGTGGATTCATTACGGTCTCTCCATAATTCGACCCCGCTATTTTTAAAACGCGGATGATTTTTCATGATTGTTTGAAGGAATAACGTTTCACGTCTACGTGCTTCAAACGTCATATTGTTGATGGTCAGACCATTTCCGATCGAAGCGCCCGGGTCACGTGTGAAGTAAAGATTTGGCATAGGATCCATGTAAAATGGATATTGCTCGCGATCACTAATATCTGCGAGATGATTGGAGTCAACTTCCACTTCATTCTTACGTACACCAGCCATGATTTTTTCGACCATTTCAAATGTTTCCATTGAAAGTAAATACTCTTTCAATGCTTTATACACATTTTTTGACGAAATATCCGATTCGTTCAGCATCGTTTCTACAAACGACTCTTTTGTATCGGAGGCATCGATCGCTTCAGCCGATAATTTTTCGAGATACAAAACCTCTACTCCGTTATCTCTTAAAGCATCAGCGAACTTATCATGTTCCTTCTGAATAACACGCAAGTGTGGAATATCATCAAACAGCAGCCGTTCCATAATATCGGGTGTCAAATTTTCGATTTCTTTACCCGGTCTTTTCAATAGAACTGTCTGCAATTCGCCTATCTCGGAAAACACATGAATAGGTTTGGTTTGCTGCTTCATTTCGTTTTGTCCTGTCTCTAAAACAGGTGTATCTGTCTTAGCTGTATTTTTCAATTTATTTCCTCCTTATTTGATTTGCTACCTGTATGATAGCACTTACAAAAGCTATTGTTAAGGGCTTGTAAACGCTTGTAACAAAATGCCGTCTGCTCTTTTTGTATAAAAATTACTTATTTGTATAAATAACTGGATACTGTCCTAAAAAAATGAATAATAGAGCGAGTTATACAAAAAATATTAAAAATAAGTTTATTCTAACAATATTATTAAAGTTTTCACAAACTTCATCTTTAATAATTTTTTATTGATCAACCCCTTAATTGAAAACTGTCATAACAGGGTTTCAACACACTTATTCTCTTCAATCAAAGAGCTTGACTCATTTTATTTATAGTCTTTCTCTCACCTTACTCTACTATAATATCTTTTATTTAAACTTTCAATTTATACTACTTATTTATTCACTCCAGGAGTGGTTTTATTGATTTCAATGATAATTGTTTACATTAACATTAAAATTTGATAAGCTTAACAACATAAATTAAAAATTAAATGAATGGATGAGGAGCAAAAATCATCAGTACTCGTTTTTATACGGACCTGTAAGTCTAAAATGAGGAAAGGGAGATTTGCCGAAATCGTTTGCTTTTACAGAGAGCAAACCGTTGGGCTGCATATGAAGAATCTGCAGACTGCCGTATAGCTATAGGCTAAACGGAGTGCTTCCGCTTGTGACGATATCTTATTGTAAACAAGTCGGCATTCCCGACTTGTTTTTTTGCATTTATACTATTGATACCACATTCCCTCAAGGAAAAGGAGTCGCTATGAAACGAAGTGTATTAAAATTTGGAGGATCGAGCGTTGCCGATTTCATTAAAATCAAAGAGATCGCAGAATATCTCAAGTTACGTGTCGAAAACGATGAGCAGTTAATTGTTGTTGTATCGGCGATGGGAAAAACGACTGATGATCTGCTGACTTCAGTGAGCCAACTGACATCCAATCCTAATGATAAAGATTTAGCAATGTTACTCAATACAGGTGAACAGCAAACCATTTCATTCCTGTCTTTAGTTTTAAACGACTTGAATGTGCGCGCTAAACCGCTGACTGGGTATCAGGCAGGAATAGAAACGACTGGAAAACATTTGAAAAGTAAAATTTCTTCAATAAAGTCAAATCTCTTGGAAGATTTGTTTGAAAATAACGATATACTTATTGTTGCTGGGTTTCAGGGCTTCAACAAAGAAGGTGAACTCACTACTCTTGGTCGCGGCGGATCAGATACCACGGCTGTAGCTATTGCTTCTACATTAAAATGTCCCTGTGAGATCTATACAGATGTCCTGGGTGTGTACAGCACAGATCCACGTATCTTCCCGGAAGCCAAACGCCGGCACACCATTTCATTTGAAGAGATGATGGAAATGTCTGCACTAGGCGCCGGCGTACTCGAAACGCGCAGTGTGGAATTAGCCTGTAATCATAACGTCCCTCTTTACCTGGGGAAAACATTATCTAACGAGAAAGGAACATGGATCGTGCCAAATGATCAAATGCTTGAACGTAAAGCTGTGACCGGGGTCGCCTTAGATAAAGAAATGGCCCACGTCACCATCACGTATACTCAAGAAACCAAAACTTTTTTAACCGATCTGTTCATCAAATTGGAAGAAGCAGAAATAAATATCGATATGATCTCTCAGATTCAAAATCAGGACGGCCTGCAACTGTCCTTTACCTTCAAAGAGTCTGAAGAACGTGAACTGAATCATTTGTTTGATTCTCTGAAAGAATCTTACGCTAACTTATATGTAAAGATCGAAACAACCTATTGCAAGGTCTCCGTCATTGGAGCTGGTATGCGGGATATGACCGGCGTTGCTTCTAAAATATTCAAACTTTTATTATCCTCCGACATTCCCTTCTATCAAGTCACGACCTCAGAAATCAGTATTTCTTATGTCGTCGATGGTGAAAACGGAGAAAAAGCGACCCGCTTATTATGTCAGACCTTTGATTTGTAAAAACTGATTCATAAGAAAGGACGATCTCATGTATAAAATAGCCCTAGTTGGTGCCACCGGTTTGGTTGGTCAGACGATGCTCCACTTATTGGAAAAGAAAAACATCCCATTCTCCTCTTTGACTCTTTTTTCATCCGCACGTTCAGCCGGAAAAAAAGTTACATTCAAAGGCGAAACGTATACCGTTGAAGAACTGACGGAAGAAAAGACTAAGAATGATTTTGATTATGTCTTGATGTCTGCCGGTGGAGAGATAAGTTTGCACTTCGCTCCCCTCTTTGAAAAAGCCGGTGCCGTCGTGATCGATAATTCCAGCGCCTGGCGTATGGATGATAGTATTGATTTGATCGTTCCAGAAGTGAATAAAGCAACGTTGAAACGCAAAATCATTGCCAATCCAAATTGTTCGACGATACAATCCGTCATTCCGCTCAAACCTTTGGCTGATGCTTTCGGTTTGAAACGTGTGGCTTATACGACTTATCAGTCAGTATCGGGCTCCGGCTGGAAAGGCATAGAAGATTTAGACAGAGGCGAAAAAGGCGAGGCACCAGAGAATTATCCTAAGCCTATTTACCATAACGTGATCCCACAAATAGATGTCTTTTTAGAAGATGGGTATACCAAAGAAGAAGAAAAGATGATCAAAGAAACGCAGAAAATATTAAAGGATGCCTCCATTGACGTCACAGCAACATGCGTTCGCGTTCCCGTTCCTCATGCGCATGCCGTTGCCATGAACATCACTTTGAAGCAGGAACCCACTGTGGCGGAGCTGAAAACCGTTTTAGGAAACTTTCCTTCTATTGTTGTTATGGATGATCCGTCGCATGAGATTTACCCTACCCCACTGGATGCCGCTCATAAAGAAGGCGTCTTTGTCGGTCGCATCAGAAAAGATAACAGCCTGCCTAACACCTACCATTTATGGTCCGTGAGTGACAACATACTCAAAGGTGCCGCTTTAAATGCTGTCCAAATACTTGAAGAACTTATCTCCAGAAAGGATGATTAAATTGACACGATTATTTACCGGTGCAGCTGTGGCTGTCACGACCCCCTTTATAGAAGGCAACGTGGACTATGACAGTTTCAAGAAGCATTTAACTTTCTTAAAAGAAAACAGCATCCAAGCTTTTGTGGTCAACGGGACCACGGGCGAAAGTACTACCTTGACCCGTGATGAAAAAACCACCTTGTTATCCCTTACGATGGAAGTGGCAGACAAACAGATCCCAGTAATTGCCGGAACAGGTTCAAACAATACGGCAGAGGCTATCATCCTTTCTCAGGAAGCTGAAAAATTAGGCGTGGATGGGCTGTTAGTGATCACCCCTTACTACAACAAAACAAGTCAAAAAGGCCTGCTTGCTCACTTCACTGCAATTGCTGACGCGGTTTCTATCCCGATCATCTTGTATGACGTGCCTTCACGTACGGGTGTAACGATCGATCCAGAAACGCTGGAAGTCTTGGCTCAGCATCCAAACATCGTTGGTTTGAAAGACGCGACCGGCGACTTGGCACATCTCAGTCGCCTTCAACGGGTCGTAGCTGCCTCGTTCTCGTTTTACAGTGGGAACGACGACCTAGCCCTACCCTTTTTCTCATTAGGCGGACACGGCCTTATATCGGTCTTAGCCAATGCTTTACCGAATGACTATCAGAACATGTATGTGGCGTCATTAAAACAGCCAAAACTGGCCGCGGACATCCACCGCAAGCTCTTTCCTTTAGTGGATGCCTTAGGCGTTGACGTTAACCCGATCCCGATCAAAGTATTGACCAGTCACTTAGGCTTTGGTGCTTATTCCCTGCGCTTACCGCTCGTGCCCCTTGAAGATGATGCTCGAGATGTTTTAACAGAGCTCTTCGATCACACCAGAAAGGATGCGTAACATGAGGATTTTACTGATCGGATACGGCGCGATGAACAAACGCGTAGCCACACTCGCTGAAGAAAAGGGACACACCATCGTTGGAGCAGTCACGGCAACGGACGAAAATGATTGTCCCTACCCTCTCTTTGGATCCGTAAACGAAAAATTGCCAGAAGCAGATTGCGTGATCGATTTTTCCCACCCCGTATTGACTAAAGAGCTATTGACATCTGGTCTCAGCGTTCCTATGGTGATTGCGACCACAGGTGAAAAAGAGACACTGCTCGCATTGATGGACAAAAAAGCGACACAGGTTCCTATTTTTTTCAGCGCCAATATGAGCTACGGCGTACACATTGTTACGCAATTGCTCGAAACCATCGCCCCACTCATGGATGACTATGATATTGAAATGATTGAAAAGCACCATAATCAGAAGATCGATGCTCCAAGCGGAACGTTGATCAAATTGCTTGACGCGATCACAGAAAAAGCTCGTCCAGATGCTCAGACCGTTTACGACCGCAGCCAGGTAACACAAAAACGCGATAAAAAAGACATCGGTATTTCAACCATTCGCGGAGGTACCATTGTGGGTGAACATGAAGTGTTGTTTGCCGGTCACGATGAAGTGATTTCCATCAAACACTCAGCGCAGTCCAAAGATATCTTTGCCCGTGGTGCTTTGAAAGCAGCTGAACAGTTAATAACCAAACAAACCGGCTTTTATACGTATACAAACTTAGGAGTGTGACCTTTGAAAGACTTTAATCCAGAAGAAATCATTCAATACATCAGCAATTCAGAAAAATCAACACCAATAAAGATTTATGTCAATACTGAGCTTAAACGAGACGATTTCCCTGAGTCTTTTAAAGTTTTTGGCTCAGATGGAAGCTTTACCCTGTTTGTAGAATTGAAAGACTGGCAGCCTTTCTTTGCAGACAACGAAGAAGCTATCAGTGAATTGGTTATCGAACAAGACCGACGACACTCTGCTATCCCACTTTTAGACCTTTCTCAAGTGGATGCCCGCATCGAACCGGGCTCTTTCATTCGGGATCATGTAACCATAGGTAAAAATGCCGTTGTGATGATGGGTGCCGTGATAAATATCGGAGCTGTCATTGGTGAAGGAACAATGATCGATATGGGTGCAGTACTGGGCGGTCGCGCCATTACCGGTAAAAACGTTCATGTCGGTGCTGGGGCAATACTTTCAGGTGTCATAGAACCTGCCAATGCGAAACCGGTTGTAATTGAAGATAATGTTTTGATCGGGGCGAACGCAGTAATACTTGAAGGCATAACGGTCGGCAAAGGTTCTGTCGTTGCGGCCGGAGCTATCGTAACTGAAGACGTCCCGCAGGATACGGTTGTCGCTGGTGTCCCTGCCAGAAAAATAAAAAACACATCTGATGTGGCTTCAGAAAAAATAGCCATCATTCAAGCGTTAAGAGAACTTAAATAAAGATAAATTCAATAGATACTAGCAATTACAGGAGGAACGTATGACCCGCTTACTCGAAACAGTGACGACTCACCGTAGACAGTTACATCAGATACCCGAACTTTCATTAGAAGAATACAAAACGACAGCCTATATCAGAACGACACTAGACTCGCTTGCAATACCCTACTTTACACCCATGGCTACGGCTACCGTTGTTTATTTCGAAGGCACCTCTACTGCTAAAGAAACAGTCGGCTTTCGTGCAGACATCGATGCTCTACCCATTGAGGAAGAAACGGGCGTCTCATTTAAATCGCAGCATCCAGGCGTCATGCACGCTTGTGGACATGATGGTCATGCATCCATACTGCTGACGTTTGCGGAGTGGTGTAAGGAACAGCAGGACAAAGGCTTGCTCGAGAAAAACATGCTGCTGATATTCCAGCCTTCTGAGGAATCAAATGCCGGAGCTGACGCTCTCATTCAGGCTTTTCCTTTTGAAGATTATCAAATCAGCGGTATTTACGGTCTTCATTTAGGTCCTGACGTGCCGGAACACACATTAGCGACGAGACACGGCTTTTTAATGGCGAGCGCAACAGAATACCGCATAACCGTCAGAGGCCTTTCTGCCCACGTGGCTCAAAAGGAAAAAGGATTCAGTGCCTTAGGGGCTGTTGTCCATATTGCGACGCAGCTTTCTCAAGTTCAGCAGTACTTTTTGAACGGCTTGCATCAGAACATTTTGCATATTGGCCATCTCCAGGCAGGTGAAGCCATCAATACAGTTGCCTCAGACGGACACATACACGGAACCATCCGGACCTATTTTCCCGATGATCTGAAACACATTCAGGAAAAAATGGAAACCATCGTGGCCAGTGCAGATGCCTTGCATCACACGGTAACTTCTCTGGACTTTGCTAAAGGTTACCCGGCCGTATACAATGACAAAGCTTTGATCGAGACTGTGAAAACAAGTGTCGATCATGCCGGTTTGAACCTTGAACTGCTCGACGTGCCTTATCTTTTCGGCGAAGATTTTTCCTTCTATCAATCGGTGGCTAAAACTAATTTTGCTTTTTTAGGTGTGCGTAACGAAGAAAAAGGCTATATCCATGGTCTGCACACTTCCCTGTTCAATTTTGATGAAGCCATCTTGCTCAACGGTGTGAAGTATTTCCAATCCATTGCACATACGTTAGGTGTGATCAAATGACTGCACGATTGACACTCAATGAAAAACGGCTGGTCAGACAAGCTCATTTCATTCAATCAAAAGCCGATACCATCGCAGTAGTAAAAAATGACGGGTATAATCATGGACTGGAACGGGTGTACCGGACTTTTTACGAAGGTGGCATTCGCGCCTTTTCGACGACCGTCTTGTCTGAAGCGATCCAACTGAGAAAATGGAACAGTGACATCTTTATTTTATTACTGGATCCCAATACGGAATTCCAGCTCATAAGAGAATACGACATCACTCTGACCGTCTCGTCCTTTGACTACTATGAGAAATATAAGGACGAGTTAAAAGGGATAACGATTCAACTGGTTTTCCGAAATGACCTTAACCGATTAGGCTTTGATCACCTCGATGATATGAAACAGATTTTGGATGATAAAGATCTGAACGTTAACGGCATCTGGACCCATTTTGCTTCTGCGGACGACTTTGGCGTTGACAGATATCAGAAAGAAAAAGAGAAATGGCAAACAGTTATAAAAGGACTGCGTGCGTATCTTCCTAGACTGAAGTACATTCACGCACAGAACAGCGCTTCATTTTTAAGGGATGGCCCGCTGCCTCATCATACACATATAAGAGGAGGCGTTATCCTGTATGGGGCTCGTCCTTATTATGAAGGGTTGGATGCTTCTCTCGCTGAACAAGTGGTCAGTATCGAAGCCAATGTCATTGAATTGACCTCGGTCGAGGGCGGACAAACGATTGGATATTCAGCAGATTACAAACTTGAAA
This sequence comes from Alkalibacterium sp. 20, assembly GCF_001885615.1. GTDB lineage: Bacteria > Bacillota > Bacilli > Lactobacillales > Carnobacteriaceae_A > Alkalibacterium. The sequence goes on from NZ_LSRN01000001.1 coordinate 60,481, forward strand.
AGGATGCAAAGATAGCCGTATGTGATATCGGCTATGGCAACGGCCTGTTGAAAGCAAGGAAAAATTTCCCTGTTTTAATCAACGGAAAAGCCTACCCGATCCGCTCGATAATGATGAGTCATATTTTGATAGAAGCAGATAACAACGTTGAGATCGGTGACTCTGTCATCCTTTATAACGATGCGTTGCGTTTTGATTGGTTCGCCAATCAAGGCATCGGTCCTTTTTCTCAACAAATGGCAAGTCTGAACAAACAGACCTTTGAGTTAACCATAATTAAATAACAGCAAGCAGAAGAGGCCTTTTTATTTCTTCTGCTTTTTTTGACTGATTTTTGACAAGGATATACTGATATATGAAGAGACAACAGAAGTTTGTGAAAATCATTTTATATCCCTATCGTTTTGTGCTAAACTGAACTAAAGAAATAAATCGGTTACAGTGCTTTACATAGTACATAATTTCTTGATTTTGTGAAATAAATCGAAAGGAGTGGCCACGTTGATTCTCACAAGCAGTTTCATGATTTTTGCTTTCTTTGCTTCTTACCTCTTTTATTCAATGATATACGGTAATATTGCTCATTTGAGCATTGTTTCACTCGTTATGCTGGCCATTTCGGGTTTATTCTTCGTCAACCAATTAAGAACCGAATGGGGTTGTATAAAGTGTCAATTAAAACAACCTGTAAAGTTAAGTCGACCAAAGAACTTCAACATTCTATTGGCGCTAGTCGGGGGAGCTTACATCACATTCATACTGAATCATCAATTGGGTTTGGGTGGTGTCCTCGCTTCAAGTGTTATTGGTTTGAGTGGCGCCTATCTTTTCAAAAATTATGCAGCCGCTATTTACTGCGGTTCATTTGTCGGGATGGCTTGCAACTTGATTTTCTCAAATCCCTTTTCCTTCATGCTAGCCAGTCTCATTGCAGGCATTCTGTTCATTCTGTCCGAACAATTATTTAAGGGATATGGCGGAAAATTAGGGTTTATAGCTTTTTGTGGCACCTTTCTTTCTGCTCTGATTTTCAGGTCACCCTTTAGAACGTTGGATCCTCTCTCAACTAATTTATACCTACCCTTATTTTTAATCATTATCTTTGCTGGAATGACGACCTATCTTTTGCAGGACATATTTTTATTGGATGCGGTGACAGCCTCTGCTTTAGTTGGCCTGACCATAGCTATACTGTCTCCACAAAATGGTCACATCATTGTTGTTGCTGCTTTTTGCGCAACGTTCACAGGCATGGTATCCAAAGAAAGAGCGAAAACCTATACCGAGATGTTTTTCTTAACTATTTTGACCGGCATCTTATTTATCGCTGTCGCCTCTCTTTTCGATGGTTCCGGAGGGAAACTGGGAGCAACGGCCTTTCTGGCCACCGTTTCTGGTAGAAACATGTTCGATACCCTCTTATGGTTGAAACACACATATATAAAACCTAAGAGGCAATCGGCTAAAATTTTATAGCGAAAAAAAAGGATCCTCATTTAAGAGGATCCTTTTTTTTGAATCGCTAATTAACTAAATTGCTCAGTAAGTTGTGGAACGACTTGTTTTTTTCTAGAAACCACACCTTCAAGGTATAGGGTATCGTCTTTCATTTCTTTATTAAACGCTTTTGCTACCTGCGCTTTTTCTTCGCCGTAAACAAGCGCGACAGAATCACTTTCCAGTACATTTGTCGTCACGAGTATGAATAAATCAAGCTTATTGCTTTCGCTTTGTGCTGCCATTTCGTCCAGTAATTCCTGTTTACGTTCCAATATTTCATCCACGTCTACAACGTTTACCTGACCGATACGAACAGTCAATCCACCCATCGGAAAGTTTTTAGCGTCATCATTCAGAATTTGGTCTGCGTTTTTGCTTGATGTATCCGCGCCGGCCTTAAGCAGGTCTTTACCATAAGCCTCTATGTCGATATCCGCAATTTTAGCTAATTCTTTTGCGGCTTTTTCGTCTTCTGCTGTACATGTTGGCGATTTAAATAACAACGTATCAGATATGATCGCTGATAGCATCAAACCCGCAATATGTTTAGGCACTTCTACACTATTTTCTTTATATAATTTCAAGATGATCGTATTCGTACACCCAACAGGTTCGGCACGGTAATAAAGCGGGTTTGCTGTCTGGAAGTTCGCAATGCGGTGATGATCGACGACTGCCAGTACTTTGACTTTGTCAATATCCGACACACTTTGCTGTGCTTCATTATGGTCGACCAACATCACTTCCAGCGTTTCATCTGCGGCTGTAGCAATGACGCGTGGGGCTTCAACGGCAAAATAATCTAAAGCAAATTGCGTCTCGGCTGTCGTTTTCCCTAAAGCAACGGGCTCAGTCTCTTTGCCTAATTCATTTTGCAGATGCGAAAAGGTGATTGCCGATGTTATGGCATCCGTGTCAGGACTTTGATGCCCAAATATAAGTATTTTACTCACTGTCATTCTCCTTTTAGTTTAAATTCTCTTATTATAGAATATCGTAAAAAGTCACAAATTTCAATAAATGAAAAACTATGTTGACGTTAATCCAGTGAGGTTTCCACTGAAATAAACGATCAACATAGTTTTATTTTACTGCGTTTGATATTTACTTGTTTTTAATATACGGTTTGCATTTTCAACGCGCTCCGCTGTAGGTGGCTCAACGTCTTCCAGTTTATACGGAATACCAAGTTCTTTATACTTGTATATGCCCAGTTGGTGATAAGGTAAAACTTCTACTTTTATCACATTATCCAGCTGATCAATGAAATCACTCAAACGTTCTAAATGTTCATCATAATCAGAGCGGCCTGGAACTAAAACGTGTCTTAACCACATGGGAATGCCGACTTTAGACAAGTAGTTAGCCATATCTAAAATACTCTTGTTGGAATGCATCGTATATTTCTTATGGATCTCATCATCAATGTGTTTGATATCCATTAACACCAAATCAGTATATTTCATTAATTCTTCAAAGCGACCAAAGAACGGCTCGTCATAAGTGAACGGCTGTCCACACGTGTCTAGCGATACGTTGACGCCTTCCGCTTTAGCTAATTTAAAGAATTCAATTAGAAAGTCGATATGAATAAGCGGTTCACCCCCACTGACGGTGATGCCTCCTTCTTCTCCCCAATAACTTTTGTACTTCAAAGCTTTATCAAGGAGTTCTTGAGGTGTGAAAGGTGTTCCGCCACCCATATTCCACGTGTCAGGGTTATGACAGAACTCACAACGCATACGACATCCCTGCATAAACACTACGAAGCGAATTCCTGGTCCATCCAAAGAACCGAAGCTTTCTGTTGAGTGCACATATCCTATTGGTGATTCTGTCATCTATACTTCCCCCTACGAATAATTAAACTTTTTTACTTACATTGAGTCATGGAATGTACGATTCAAGACATCCATTTGTTGTTCTTTGGTTAATTTAGTGAAGTTAACTGCGTATCCGGAAACACGGATCGTTAATTGTGGGTACTCTTCCGGATGTTCCATAGCGTCTTCTAGAGTTTCGCGGTTCAAGGCATTCACGTTCAAGTGATGTCCACCCATTTTAACGTATCCATCTAACATCGTGGATAAGTTGTTTTGTTGTACACTGTCTTCTTTACCTAAAGCTTTAGGCACGATCGAGAAGGTGTTTGAAATACCATCTAAAGATTCTTTGTATGGTAATTTAGCCACTGAGTTCAAACTTGCTAAAGCACCGTTTGTGTCTCTGCCGTGTAATGGGTTTGCGCCTGGTGCGAATGGTACGCCTTGACGACGTCCATCAGGTGTATTGCCTGTTTTCTTACCATAAACAACATTTGATGTAATGGTCAAAATTGAAGTTGTATGTTTGGCATCACGGTAAGTTGGATATTGTCTAACTTTACTCATGAATTTTTTAAGCAATTCAACTGCAATGTCATCTACTTTGTCGTCATCGTTACCGTATTTCGGATAGTCGCCTTCGATTTCATAATCGATTGCTATGTCATCTTCATCACGAATAACTTTAACTTTAGCATGCTTGATAGCTGATAGTGAATCTACCGCTACAGAGAAACCAGCAATACCGGTAGCCATTGTACGAACGACTTCTGAATCATGCAAGGCCATCTCTAAACTTTCATAGCTGTATTTATCATGCATGTAGTGAATAATATTCAAAGTATTGATATACATCTCTGCTAACCAATCAAGCACGTCATCGAATTTTTCAGTTACTTCAGCGTAATCTAAATATTCAGAAGTGATCGGACGGAATTTTGGTCCAACTTGTTTTTTAGACTTCTCATCCACACCACCATTGATAGCATACAATAATGCTTTGGCTAAGTTGGCACGGGCACCAAAGAACTGCATTTGCTTGCCGATCGGCATAGCAGACACACAACAAGCGATACCGTAATCATCGCCCCACTCTTCGCGCATGATATCATCATTTTCATATTGAATCGCACTGCTTTCAATTGAAACACGCGAACAATAATTTTTAAATGACTGAGGTAATTTTGGTGACCATAACACAGTCAGGTTTGGTTCCGGTGCTGATCCTAAGTTAGTCAAGGTATTTAAGAAACGGTAACTACTTTTAGTAACCATATGACGACCATCTAAACCAATACCAGCAATAGCTTCAGTCACCCATGTTGGGTCTCCTGAGAATAGTTCGTTATATTCAGGCGTACGAACAAATTTAACTAAACGTAGTTTCATAACAAAATGATCCACTAATTCCTGAGCTTCGACTTCGGTCATTGTGCCATTTTCAAGATCTCTTTCAATATAGATATCCAGGAAATTTGAGGTACGTCCAAGTGACATGGCTGCGCCATTTTGTTCTTTAACAGCTGCAAGGTATCCAAGGTATAACCACTGGAAGGCTTCTGTTGCATTTTGTGCTGGACGTGAAACGTCAAAACCATAGATGTTTCCTAATTCTATTAACTGATGTAATGCATTTAACTGATCGCTGATTTCTTCACGTTTCCTGATATTTTTTTCATCCATCATTGCTGTATCAGATTTTGTTTTATCAGCTTCTTTTTCAGCAATTAATCGGTCGACACCATAAAGAGCTACGCGTCGGTAGTCTCCTATAATACGTCCACGGCCGTATGCATCAGGAAGTCCTGTGATAATACCTGTGCGACGTACTTCACGCATTTCAGGCGTATATGCATCAAATACACCTTGGTTATGTGTTTTTCTCCAGTCTCTGAATACGTGTGATAGGAAAGGATCCACTTCGAAACCATAAGATTCAGCGGCTACTTCCATCATACGGATTCCACCAAACGGTTGGAGTGAACGTTTAAATGGTTTTTCTGTCTGGAAACCGACGATTTTTTCTAAATCTTTTGATAAGTAACCAGGACCATGAGAGGTTATTGTGGAAACAACTTCTGTATCCATGTCTAGCATGCCACCGGCAGCACGTTCTTGCTTATCTAAGTCCATGACTTGATCCCATAATTTCTCAGTATCCTTAGTCGGACCTTCTAAAAATGATTCGTTTCCATCATAGGGACGGTAATTGCTTTGAATAAAATGACGAACATCGATTTCTTCTTTCCATTGTTTTCCAATAAACCCGTTCCAAATGGATTCCAAAGAAATGTTTTCAGTACGCTGTTTTTCCATAATCAATTCTCCTTTATTAATCTCTTTATCAACATGTTCATACTATCACATTCACTCACTTTATACAAGTGAAACGTTGAACGTTCTGTGACGTTTTGCCGGTGCATCAGCGCTTTCCTCTTATTGATCAATTTGTCACAATATTGACACAAATAAGTGTTCTTGTAAGCGAATTCAGTATGTTATTCTTGGGTTGTAGTAAATTAACGCAAAAAAGCAACACTCTGATTTCAATGTTACTAGTCTTTTTCAGGAATTTTTGTTCGAATGTGAAAGAGATTTTAATTTTTGAACTCTATTGCTCAATACTTCACTATATCAAGGAGGAAATGATTATGGTTAAAGTTTTAGACAAAAACAAAAAAGAAACAAGCGTTTACGAGGATATCGATCAGTTAGTCACGAAAGGTAAACAAGCACTGGATGGTTTGTCTGAACTGAACCAAGAACAAGTAGACGCTATAGTACAAGCAATGGCCCTTGCTGGTTTGGACAATCATATGAAATTAGCAAAACTAGCTGTTGAAGAAACTGGACGCGGAGTATATGAAGATAAAATAATCAAAAACATCTTTGCTTCTGAATATATCTACCACAATATCAAATCAGATAAAACAATCGGTGTTATCAACGAAAATATTCACGAAGGCACTGTTGAGATTGCTGAACCTATTGGCGTCATTGCCGGAGTAACACCTGTCACTAACCCAACTTCAACAACTATTTTCAAATCAATGATTGCAATTAAAACAGGTAACCCTATTATCTTCGCATTTCACCCTTCTGCTCAAAAATCAAGTTCTACAGCAGCAAGACTGTTATACGAAGCAGCCGTAAAAGCTGGCGCACCTGAAAATTGTATTCAATGGATTGAAAAGCCTTCACTAGAAGCAACACAAACTTTAATGAAACATGACGGTATTGCAACGATTTTGGCTACCGGTGGCCCGGGCATGGTTAAAGCCGCTTATAGTTCAGGAAAACCAGCTTTAGGTGTTGGTGCAGGTAATGTACCTTGTTATATAGAAAAAACAGCTAATGTTAAACGTGCTGCAAACGACTTGATCTTATCAAAAACGTTTGATAACGGTATGATCTGTGCTTCTGAACAGGCAGTCATTGTTGACAAAGAAATCTATGATGCTGTTAAAAAACAAATGATTGCTTTTGGTTGTCATTACTTGAACAATGAAGACAGAGTAAAAGTTGAACAGTTGATGGTTTCAGAAACTAATCAGTTGAATGCTGACATCGTTGGGCGTTCTGCCTATCAAATCGCTAAAATGGCTGGTGTAAAAGTTCCTGAAGAAACTAAAATATTGATTGCTGAATATGCTGGCGTTGGTAGAGACTACCCTCTCTCAAGAGAAAAATTAAGTCCCGTACTCGCTGCCTATAAAGTAAACAGTGCTGAAGAAGGCATTACACGTGCGACTGAGATGTTGTCATTTGGAGGACTCGGTCACTCTGCTGTCATCCATTCAAACAATGACGATGTTATACAAGCATACGATCGTCGTATGAAAGCCGGACGTGTGATCGTTAATGCACCGTCTAGTCAAGGTGCTATCGGTGATATCTATAATGCTTATCTCCCTTCCCTTACTCTGGGATGTGGATCGTATGGAGGGAATTCCGTGTCAACAAATGTCAGCACTATGCACTTAATCAATGTTAAAAAACGTGCTTCACGTACAAACAATATGCAGTGGTTTAAAATTCCACCAAAAGTCTATTTCGAACGTAACTCTGTTCAATATTTAGCTAAAATGCCAAATATTAAAAAAGCCTTTATTGTTACTGACCCAATGATGGTTAAACTCGGATATGTGGACCGCGTGCTTTATCACTTAAGAAACCGTCCGGAATATGTTCATTGCGAAATCTTTTCCGACGTTGAACCTGATCCATCAAAAGATACAGTCTTAAAAGGCGCAAAAGCTATGGCTGCCTTTGAACCCGATGTCATTATTGCTTTAGGTGGAGGATCTCCAATGGATGCTGCTAAAGGCATGTGGTTATTCTACGAACACCCAGATACTGACTTCAATGGTATCAAACAAAAATTCATGGATATTCGTAAACGTGTTTACAAATTCCCTACTCTTGGTGAAAAAGCGCAATTTGTTGCTATTCCAACAACATCAGGAACAGGTTCTGAAGTAACTTCATTCGCAGTTATTACAGATACTGATACAGGAACAAAATATCCATTAGCAGATTACGAGTTGACTCCAGACGTAGCCATTATCGATCCTCAGTTTGTTATGACGGTACCAAAAGTTGTGACTGCTGATACAGGATTGGACGTATTAACGCATGCTATCGAAGCTTATGTTTCTAACATGGCCAATGACTATACAGACGGCTTAGCTATCAAAGCTATTCAATTAGTTTTTGAGCATTTACCAACAGCCTATAAAAATGGTTCTGACGAGCTCGCTAGAGAGAAAATGCATAATGCTTCAACGATTGCTGGGATGGCCTTTGCCAATGCATTCCTGGGCATCAACCATAGTTTAGCTCACAAATTAGGCGCTCAGTTCCATATCGCCCATGGTCGTGCGAATGCTATCTTACTGCCTCATGTCATTCGCTATAATGCTAAAATGCCGACAAAATTTGTTGCCTTTCCTAAGTATGAACACTTTATTGCTGACGAAAGATATGCTCAAATTTCAAAAGCTTTAGGCTTACCTGCTAAAACAACCCAAGAAGGCGTAGAAAGCTTGATCAAAGCTATCTATGACTTAGCTAAAGAATTAGAAGTTCCAATGAGTATTAAAGAGAACGGTGTTAATGCTAAAGACTTTGAAGAGATTGTTGATGTGATGGCTGACAATGCATTTGCAGACCAATGTACAACTGCCAACCCTAAACTACCTCTAGTCACAGAACTTGCACAAGTTTACAGAGACGCTTTCAAAGGTTAATCAAACAGTTATTTAGATAAAGACGAGAATGGGTTAATTCCCATTCTCGTCTTTTTTTTATTATTAAAAGCCACAATCCGTCTCTGCATAAAGTTTTTTATCCAACAGCTTTTTGTGAAAATAATCACTAGCTTCTCCCCTCTTTCATCCTTGATATCAGGATAAAAAAACTAAACCTATATCTTTCTTTCATTACGTGTTGAACTACCCACCACTTAACACTCTTACGAGCTGTTTGAAGTGGGGAATTCCTAAGAACACCAACCTATCGGTCAGTTATTTATTAGGCTATCCCCGTAGTTCCTACGGTTAGAAGTCTTAATGCTTCAGCTTCAATATTTTTACTTGCGTTAATATCTCTGTCATGGTGCGCATGGCAGGTTGGACAGTCCCACTCACGCAAGGCGAGATTCTTAACGGCTGTATGACGATAGCCACAACAAGAACACAGTTGGCTCGAAGGAAAGGACTTTCTTACGGGCACAACCCTCTTTCCGTACCATGTGGCTTTATATTCAAGCATCGTACGGAACGCTGACCAGCTCACTTCGCTGATAGCTCTTGCAAGGTGAGGGTTCTTTAACATCTGGGATACCTGCAAATCTTCAATACCGATGATGTCGTGATTTTTGACTATATCGGTACTCAGTTTATGCAGGAAATCTGCACGCGCATTTTTAATGTGTTCATGGATGTGAGCGACTTTCACTTTTTGTTTCTGATAGTTTTTGGCTTCATGTAATGGCTTGCCCTCTTTTTTTGCCTGTTCGTATCGACGTGTTAGCTTGCGTTGCTCTTTTTCAAGTTTCTTTTCTAAAGTTCTGAAAAAACGCGGGTTATGATGAACCGTTCCATCCGAAAGGACGGCGAAATCTTTTAGGCCTACGTCAATACCTACTGCCCTTTCCGTTTTAAGCATATCATGGACGTCTGTTTCAACGAGAATAGCTACAAAGTGTTTTCCCGTTGCATTCCGTCTGATAGTTGCCGAGAGAATGCGTCCTTCTACGTCACGACTTTTCGCAAAGCGAACAAAACCCAGTTTCGGCAGTTTGATGGTGTTACCAAGGATCGCGATATTCCCATTCGTTTGCTTGGTTGTATACGATTGGACGGGATGCTTTTTCGACTTGAAACGTGGGCGTTTGTTTTGTTTCTTAAAGAAACGTGTATATGCATCGGCAAGGTGCTTGACGGAGGACTGTATAGCGATACTATCCACCTCTTTGAGCCACACGTAGTCTTTTTTCAACAGGGGAAGTTGCGCTGAACATCTGCCATACGTTAACCCTTTGCCTGTTTTGACATAGTTCTCATCCCAAAGTGTGAGAAAATGGTTATACACGAAACGTGAACAGCCTATCGTTTTAGTAATGGCGTCACTTTGTTGCTTAGTCGGATAGAGACGAAACTTATAGGCTTTATGTACAAGCATGACGGTCACTCCTTTCCTGATCCCCTTGAAGCGGTTGAGGGGGAGAATTTCTTCCCTGTTATTATACCAAACGGAACGTAAGTTCGCCATTGATATGGTTAAAAAAAGCGATTCATCTCCAACCTACCGTTGGTTGAGGTTGGAGTCTTCTCGCCAATTATGATAAAATAATGACGGAGACCTAAGCCACATCTAATTACTTAGGAGTTGATCACGTGCAACAACATAAACGTACCTTATACATCTTATATTTACTGGTCACAATTATTATAGTAGGAATTGTCGGTTACTATTATTTGCTTGATATTACTCTAATGGACGCCTTCTATATGACTGTCATTACGATTTCCACCGTTGGCTTTCAAGAAGTTGCTCCGCTGACTGTACCTGCTCAACTTTTTACTATTGTTCTTATTTTTCTTAGTTTAGGGATCATCGGGTATTCAGGTACACAATTAGTCGGTTTCTTATTTGGAGGAACCATGCGGGAAGCTTGGAGGGAACAAAAAATGAATGATCAACTTAAAGCATTGAATAATCATATCATCGTGTGCGGAGCCGGCGAAACGGGTCAGCACATCATTCAATCACTTGATAAAGAAAAAGTCGATTTCGTCGTCATCGAATTTGAAGAAGAAAAGTTAGAAGTAATCAAGGAATATGAAAATGTCATTGCTTTCCAGGGTGATGCCACGCAAGATGAAGCTCTTGAAAAAGCAGGCATACATCGGGCCAAAGGACTCATAGCGACACTGAATAGTGATGCAAATAATCTCTATACTGTGCTGACCGCTCGTCAGATCAATCCCGATCTACTCATCGTAGCGAGAGCTATTACGCATAATTCTCATGAAAAACTCATTCGTGCGGGTGCAGACAAAACGGTTTCGCCAAACGAAATCGGTGGACATCGTATGGCAACGATGCTCTTAAAACCTAATGTTATTGCCTTTTTAGATACCATTACGCATTCAGGAAAAATTGATTTGAACTTAAATGAAGTGGTGATTCAAGCTTCTTCAGTACTAAGTAACAAAACGTTAATGGAAGCCAATATTCCTGAACAGACAGACCTGATTATTATTGCAATCAAAGAAAAAGACGATGATGATATCGTCTTTAATCCGACTAAAGATCATTTATTGACTCCTGGTCAAACGTTGATTGCACTCGGTGACGATGATAATCTCAATAAGCTGAAAATATTAGCTGGGTCTTAGTTCGTTTAACGTTAAAGAAGCAGAGTAGATTTTTCTACTCTGCTTTTCTGTTCCCTTCGTTACTAATATATCGGTGAAGGTCACGGAATCCGCTAACTCATCTAAAAAAAAAATAAGGATGCCATTCCAATAGAATGGCATCCTTATTTACAAATCACTTATTTTTCTTCAGTTTCGTTCTCAATTAAAACAATCGTTTCTTTATATGCGTTTACAGGTGTCCCATCTGAATCCTCATCCAAAATGAATGAACCGTTGCTGTATCGGTCACTGTAGGCATAGTCTTTAGCTCTGATAGTGAAGTCATTTCCTTTGTCTGTAACAATTTTCCACTCGGTATCTAATTGCTGAACATCGATCATAAGCGCCATGCGGTGAGGTTTGTTTTTTAATTCTCTCAAAACAAGCAAGCCTCGCTTCGCTCTCGAAATCAAATCGAAATCTGTGATGTTCATCTTCTTGACAGACCCTCGGTTAGTGATCATGAGGACACTCTTGTTTCCTTCAGAAGGATTAAAGATAATGCCACCGACCACGTAATCCTCTTTCTTAAGACTGATCGATTTCACACCGCTAGCATTTGCTCCGACTGTCGAGACTTCCGGTAAAGTGTAACGCAATCCAAAGCCTAAATGTGTCACTAGGAAAACGTCATAAAACGTTTCATCATCAATCAGGTCGACTGACAGCAATTCATCAGTCTCTGATTTTAATTTCATCGCTGTTGCTGTCCGTGAACGGTAGGTTCTTTTCGGAGCGTACCCTGAAGCCAGCGCTTGCTTAATGTATCCTTCTTTGGTGATAAAGACAAATTTTTGTTGCTCGGAAAACTCTTTTAAGCCATAGGCAGCAACTATTTTTTCGTCCGGTTTTAAACTGACGGTTTGAGAAATATGTTCACCTAAATCTTTCCATTTAATATCAGGGATTTCGTGAACAGGTCTATTGATGATATTTCCTTTTGTCGTAAACAGGACGATATGATCCAGTGTCGATATTTTTTCTATAAACAGTGAATAGTCCCCCTCTCTCAAACCCATCTCTTGAGAATTTGAGGCACCATAGGAACGTAAACTGGTTCGTTTCAAGTAACCTTCTTTCGTGACCGAAACAACCACTTCTTCTTCCGTTACAAGGACTTTTTTTTCAACTTTCAATTCCTCGATTTTATCTTCAATCACCGTTTGTCTGTCTTGGGGGTTTTCTTTCTTCACTTCTTTCAGTTCTTTTCTCATGACTGATTCAAGTGTTTTTTCATCGTTCAATATTTTATTGTACTCACTGATGCGCGCTTGCAGTTCACTTGCTTCTTTTTGAAGTTGGGTGATATCTGTATTCGTTAAGCGGTAAAGTTGTAAACTGACGATGGCTTCTGCCTGCATGACTGAAAAATCATAGGCTTTCACGATGTTATTCTTCGCATCCGCTTTGTTGCTGCTTCCTCGAATTGTTTTAATGACCGCATCTAAAATAGAAATAGCTTTAATGAGTCCTACAACAATGTGCGCGCGTGTTTCATCTTTATGCAGTAAGAATGTCGTCCGCTTGCGAATAATATCTTTTTTGTGAGCAATGTAGGCCGTTAAGAAGTCTTTCAAGCCGACTTGTTGAGGGCGACGATTACTTATCGCTATCATATTTAAATTATAAGATATTTGTAAATCTGTGTTTTTAAATAAGTAGGTCAAGATACCTTGTGTTGGTGTGTCTTTCTTTAACTCCACAACGATGCGCAGGCCCGTACGGTCACTTTCATCACGTACATCTGCTATCCCATCGATTTTTTTATTGATGCGCATTTCGTCCATTTTACGAACCATCGTTGCTTTATTCACTTCATAAGGAATTTCAGTGATGACGATCTGTTCCTTACCGCCTCGAATTTGTTCAATTTCAGTTTTAGAACGGACAACTATTTTGCCTTTGCCGGTCTCATAAGCGGATTTCAATCCTTTTACCCCTTGGATGATGCCCCCAGTAGGAAAATCAGGTCCTTTAACAAAGTCCATCAATTTATCAACAGATACATTTGGGTGTTGCATTTGATAAATACATGCATCGATGACTTCACTCAAATTGTGCGGCGGAATATCTGTCGCATACCCGGCTGAGATTCCGGTTGCCCCATTGACGAGCAAGTTAGGGAAACGAGCGGGTAAAACGGTGGGCTCGTTTGTTGTATCGTCAAAGTTTAAAACAAATTCCACTGTTTCTTTGTCAATGTCCTTGAGTAATTCATTGGCTATCTTTGATAAGCGGGCTTCTGTATAACGCATCGCAGCCGGCGGATCGCCGTCCATGCTCCCGTTGTTTCCGTGCATGGTCACTAGTGGTGTTTTCATTTTCCAGTACTGACTCATACGGACCATGGCTTCATACACACTGCTGTCGCCGTGAGGATGGAAGTTACCAATGACGTTACCGACTGTTTTAGCGGACTTTCTAAAGCCCTTGTCGTGGGTATTGCCTTCAGAATACATGGCATACAATATACGACGTTGAACCGGTTTTAAACCATCTCTGATATCTGGCAGTGCACGTTCCTGAATGATATATTTTGAGTACCTTCCAAAACGGTCACCAATAACTTCTTCTAACGTTAATTCTTGTATCTCTACTCGTTCGTTTGCCATCTTAGTTAGTCAAACCTTTCTCACAAATCTAAAGTTTCTTCAACTTCTTCCAGTACATCGTTCGTCTCTAAAATGCTGCCTTCTTCTTCAAGAGAAAATTCAACATTTTCTTCGATCCATTTACGTCTTGGGTCTACTTTGTTCCCCATCAACACAGACACGCGGCGTTCAGCTTGAGCCTCATCGTCAATGGTCACACGGATAAGGGTACGCGTATCAGGATTCATGGTTGTATCCCACAACTGATCGGCGTTCATTTCACCCAGACCTTTATACCGTTGTATAATATAACCTTTACCGAAAGATTTCAGCACTTCTTTTAATTCTTCGTCTGTCCAGGCATACTCCATGACTTCTTTTTTGCCTTTGCCTTTTGAGACTTTATATAAAGGTGGTAGTGCCAAGTATACTTTTCCTTCTTCAATCAACGGTTTCATGTAACGATAGAAGAACGTCAATATCAGGACTTGAATGTGAGCACCGTCTGTATCCGCATCGGTCATGATCACCACTTTATCGTAATTACAGTCGTTGATATCAAATTCAGGACCAACGCCGGCTCCAATCGTATAGATCATCGTGCTTATTTCTTCATTATTTAAAATATCCTGCATATTGGCTTTTTCAGTATTGATGACTTTTCCTCGCAGTGGCAAAATCGCCTGGAATTTTCTGTCGCGTCCCTGCTTGGCCGAGCCACCAGCAGAATCCCCCTCAACCAGGTAAAGTTCATTCTTTTTGGCATTTTTACTCTGAGCCGGTGTTAATTTCCCAGATAATAGTGTCTCTTTGCGTTTAAGTTTTTTCCCATTACGTGATTCGTCTTTCGCCTTTCGGGCAGCCTCTCTTGCTTCTCTTGCTTTTATGGCTTTTCGTACGATTTGCTGACTCATTTCACCATTTTCGGCTAACCAGAAGTTGAATTGCTCTGAGATGACGGTGTCGCACGCTGCACGTGCCTCTGCTGTTCCCAGTTTACTTTTGGTCTGACCTTCAAATTGTAATAGATTTTCCGGAATACGGATTGAAAGAATAATAGCAATCCCTTCTCTAACATCCGATCCTTCGAGATTTTTATCGCGTTCTTTAAGTAAATTCACCCGTTTTGCGTATTCATTAAATGTTTTCGTGATTGCTGATTTGGTTCCTATTTCGTGGGTTCCGCCATCTTTTGTGCGGACGTTATTGACGAAACTTAATAGATTCTCCGAGTAACCGTCATTATATTGAAAAGCGCATTCGACCTCAATGCCTTTGAATTCCCCTTCAAAGTAAGCAATCGGTGTGAGTGTATCTTTTTCTTCGTTGATGTAGTGAACGAATTCTTTGATCCCCTCTTCATAATGAAACACTTCTTCTAAGTCTTTACGCTCATCTTTCACCGTAATGGTGACTTCTTTAAGCAAGAAAGCCGATTCTCTGAGTCGTTCACTTATCAAAGAAAAAGAATATTCTGTCATCGAAAAAACGTCTGGATCAGGCTTAAAGTGAACAGTTGTCCCAGTCAACTTCTTTTGACATTTTTTCTTAGTCAATTTACCGGCCGGTTTACCGCCCTTTTCAAAGTGTTGCGTATATTCATACCCGTCACGGTTGACTTGAACAGTTAAATGCTCGGATAACGCATTTACAACAGACGCGCCTACACCGTGCAGACCACCCGAAGTCTTGTATCCGCCACTTTGTCCAAACTTGCCGCCCGCATGTAAAATAGTAAAAATAACTTGTATAGTGGGAACGCCGGATTTGTGAATACCTGTAGGCATCCCTCGCCCATCGTCTTTAACCGTAATACTGTTGTCTTTATGAATAATGACATCTATTTTTGAACCAAATCCCGCCAGGACTTCATCCACTGCATTGTCTACAATTTCATAGACCAAGTGATGGAGTCCCCTGGAATCGGTTGATCCGATATACATACCGGGACGTTTTCTTACGGCATCCAAGCCTTCTAACACTTGAATTGAATTATCATCATACTTATTTATAACCATTTATAATTACTCCTCGATAGTGATTCATAGAATAATTTGTGCCTTTCTATATGAAAACACAAGCATTAATATAATACCATAAAAACGCGCCCCTAAAAACGTCAATGCGCTTTTTCATCATATTAATGAAAAATGCCTATGTTGAATACTCAGTCATTTTCTTATACTGAAATAACTCCGGACTCATATTCAGAAAACATATTTTTGGTTTTATGCTCAACTATGCTAGTTTATGAACTTTTTCAACCCTATTATTTAAAGCATATAATCAATCGAAAAATAAAAAAATTGGACGTTTATCCCATTATAGGAAAACGACCAACAGTCTTTCTTTTATAAAAGGTTAGAAAGGATTTACTTATATGGCATCAGTAATTTTTCAACAAATAATATAACGGGAGTATCGAAACCAGGATAATGATAAGGGCTCCCGGCGCCGCCTGCGCATATATCGCTTCTGATGCCTGATAATAGACTCTTATAGCTAGCGTATCGAAGCCAGGAGGCCTTAACATCAAAGTAACGGGCAGTTCTTTCAGAGAACTCACGAAAACCAATGCTCCCCCTGCTAATAGCCCTGGAAGGATTGCAGGCAATGTAATGAAAAATATCACCTTCCATGTCGAATGTCCCAAGCTTCTAGCAGACTCATCGATACGCGGAGAAATCATATTCATAGCTGTCTCACCCGATTGTAAAACTTGCGGCATAAATCTAATCAGTTGAGCGATAATGACCAGAAATACAGTGTTGTACAAAAAGGGGATATGATTATTAAATACAAAGACTAACCCCAATGCCACGATTACACCGGGAAGTGCATAGCCTGTATAGCTTAATTTATAAATCAGACTGCTCACAATAGAATGATGCCTGGAATATAAGTACACCAATGGTACGGATAAAATCATGCTTAATCCCGCCGTTGCACCCGCGATTTGAAAGCTATTAAGGGTGTATTCAAATATGGAACTGTCAATCAAGCCACTACCCGCACCGATCATCGTCCAGTAAACGAGTACGATGATCGGCAAGGCCACCGAGATCAGGAAAAGGAAAACGACATAAAATAATGAGATGTGTTTATATTTCCCCAAACTCAAAGTCCGAGACTCTTTGGCTATCCCCTTGGTTTGATAATATGCTTTCTTTTGTTTCATTAGCTTTTCAATCAACAGAACGATCACTGTTATACCGATCAAGACCAAACTTAATACCGATGCTGATGGAATATCAAACCCGGCCCGCTGGTAATAAATCGCTGACGTGAACGTCACATACCGCAGCATGGATACTGCCCCGAAATCGCTTATGACATATAAAAAGACGAGAACTCCGCCCGCGCCAATAGCTGGCACAAGCATAGGTAAAATTATTTTGAAGAATATATGAAACCCGTTATAGCCTAATGATCTGCCGACCTCTTCATAAGTCTGGCTGATTTTCCTGAGCGACGCACTGGTGACAAGGTAAACATATGGATAGGTGAACAGAGTCATCACTAAAAACACACCATAAAAGGAATAAATATCAAAAGTTAAGCTGAAGTCATTGCCATATGCCGCTTGTATAGCCTGATAAAGCCAGCCTCTAGGTCCTAAAACAATAATATAGGTTACCGCCCCTACATAGGGTGGGACAACCAGAGGCAGAGCTAATAGCCATCTCCAGATCCGTCTTCCGGGTAAATCCGTGCGTGTCACTAACCAAGCCAAAGAAACCCCGATAAACGTCGAGGTCAAAGTGACAGCAATCCCTAGAGAAAGAGTATTCCATAATAACTGTGGGATCCGGGTATCCAGTAACCTCATCCAACTTTCACTTCCGGCCAAAAAAGACTGATAAATGACATAAAGTAAAGGTAGCGTCATGATAAGCGCAATAACAATAGACACGCCTAACAGAGATCTACTGGGTTTATTCCCATGCCAAATAGCTCGGTCGAATTTAAATAGTCTGGATAAGTTGTCAGGTTTAATTTTTTTTCGTAATGTGTGATGACTCATCGGCTACTCCTATGATTAAATAATAAGCTACTTCTTTTTATTTTAAATTCAAATCCAACCCGGCGTCTTCAATCAACAAACGTGTATCTTCAAAATAATTACCTAATTCTCTAAGAGGCATCTCTTGCACGTTGAGATCAGTCAATTTAACGGCTTCCTCGAAAGGCGGAGTCAAGTTACTGTTGATAGGTACTTCCAGAGATTCTCCAACAAATGCCAACTGGTTTTCTTCTTCTAAAAGCCAGTTCAAGAAAACTTGGGCTGAATCTTCATTTGGACTGTCCTTTAATAATCCCAATCCCGCACCATTAACGATTGCTCCCATTTCGCCTTCTTCCTGGTCTGGGTAGACAAAGCCCACATTATTATCTTGAGGTTCTAATAATTGCTGATGATAATAATAATTATTGACTAGTCCGAACGCATGGATCCCTTCACCCACTGCTCGTCTGATGTCACCGTGTCCTTCAAAAATTGCGGCAGAGTTATCCTGGATCGATTCGATCCATTCCTGGGTTCGTTCATCCCCCCACTCATATCTCAAGGCAGAAACATTTGAAATCATTCCTCCGTTTCCTCCGCGGGTTATGGCATAGCCATTTTTGATGTCACTATAGTCGTTATCGATCAACTCTTCCATTTTGGTAGGTACATCTGATTCATCGATTAAATCTTTATTGTAAATAAACCCTCTGGCTCTAGACGACAATGCGATCCATTCGTTGTTTTCTGCACGATATACTTCTTCAATGCTTTCTATGTTGTCAGGATCTGTTGCTTTAAGTAATTCTTCCTGATTGAGATACTCCAGCGCTCCGATATCATTGGAAATGAACACATCGGCTTGAGTGTTGTTTCTTTCTTCTAATATTTGTAAGGGTTCGACCCCATGAAGCGCCTTTACTTCGATTCCGGTATCTTCTTTAAACTTGTCCAGCAAATCTGAAACGAACATCTCGTTTCTTGAAGAATAAACGACGAGTTCTTTGTTATCGTCAGTTGAATCAGACACTGCATCGCACCCCGTCAAGAGACTCAACAAGGCTAATCCTGTTACCCCAAAAATGAAATTACTTTTCATTACTACCACTCCTATTCTATTGAGAACGATTATCATTCTCAATATAAACATTACACTACGCTCTTACCTTAATCAAGACTTAATTGTACTATGTTTCACATGACATAAAACTGATCGACTACTCAATGACGGTCACATGCTCTTTATTTATATCAAAATTTAATAATTGTCCGACCAGTATTTCATGATTGATAGGCGCAGATATTATAATAGGCGTTGTTAATTTTGTTATCGAATTGTTGACTGTTAAATGAATTTCTTGTTTATCTCCACCATAGACGATACGATCTACTATGCCGCTAAAAAAACCATGTGAATTAAGTTGAATATTTTCAGGTCTGATCGACAGCATCACTTTACCTTTATAACGATTTAATAATGATATGATCGGAACCCTACCTATAGGAGTCGTCGCATCGTCTTCATCTGTGTTGATCTCACCTTGGAGTAAATTTGTCTTGCCCACAAATTGAGCAACAAAACAGTTTGTCGGACAACGATAAAGATCTTTAGGTGTGGATATTTGCTGAATGGTACCGTCTTTCATTACTACGACTTTGTCTGCAACAGCAAAGGCGTCTTTTTGGTCATGGGTAACGATAATGGCAGTCGCTTTAGCTTTTTTAAGAATAGCCGCTATGTCTTGTCTCATTTTTTCTCTCAAACCTGCATCGATACTACTGAAGGGTTCATCCAGCAAAATGATATGAGGTGTAGGCGCTAAAGCACGGGCAATGGCTACACGTTGCTGCTGACCTCCAGATAAATTGGAGGGAATGCTGTCAGCATAATCTTCCAATTCTATCAGCTCCAGCATTTCATGGACTCTTTTTATTTTTTCACTTTTTTTCATGTTTTTCAGACCGAACATAATATTCTTAGACACTGTCATGTGAGGAAACAAGGCATGTTCCTGAAAAACCATACCGATGCCTCTTTTTTCCGGAGAAACGACAGCTGAATCTGATACTACTAGATTATTCCCTATCTCGATAGTCCCTTTTGTCGGATTTTCAAAACCCGCTATCATGCGTAATGCCGTTGTCTTACCGCAACCACTCGGACCTAGCAACGAAACAATTTCACCTTTATTTATACTGAAACTAATGTCATTGACTGCAGGCTCTGAATGATTATCAAAACGTTTAGTAAGATTCTTGATATGAATAAAAGTCATAACCGTTTCTCCCTATAGTGTAATCTGATTCTCTCGTATTAATTGAGAACCGTTTTCAATTAAATGAAGTATATCACAATTGCGAAACATATAAAATAAAAAATTGCTTAAAGATATCACGCGTTATGTTAATATATTGGATAAAAACATACTTATATAAACGAAATCGTGATAGAATAATTATTAGCGTCATCATGAGTTAAGGAGGAGTTAAGTTGGTTGAGATATTTGTGATACTCTGCGCTTACCTTTTGGGATCGATTCCTTCAGGTGTGTGGATAGGCAAACTTTTTTTCAAAACCGATGTTAGAGAACACGGAAGTGGCAATATGGGAACGACTAACACGTTCAGAGTTCTTGGTAAAACGGCTGGAACCATTGTCTTGATCTTAGATATTACAAAAGGAACGGTCGCCGCTTTATTGCCTGTATGGTTTGGCTTGAATGTTCATCCAATGGCCGTGGGTATCTTCGCCGTAGTCGGTCATGTTTTTCCTATATTCGCAGGATTCAAAGGCGGAAAAGCAGTGGCCACTAGTGCAGGTATCGTTATAGGAGCACAGCCATTATTTGTCTTTCTTATTTTGATTTTTGGAGTCACTTTATATGTTTCACGTATGGTAAGTTTGGCTAGTATCGTTACTTCGATCATTGCAGCGATCGCCTCATTATTCTTGGGGGACTGGATATTTGCAACGATCGTCTGGTTAGCCATGTTTATTGTCATAATCAGACACCGCTCTAATATAGAACGAATTAGAAACGGCAGCGAAAATAAAGTGCCTTTTGGTTTAAACAAAACGAAAAAATAAGTTTCTAAGAAAAAACATCAAAAAAAGACCTTTTCTAACCCAGTCATTATCATATGACGGTTGAAAAGGTCTTTTTTTAGCCTATTATCTGATTTTTCCCGTTTTCTTTTGCTTTATATAAGTGTTTGTCAGCATCTCTCAATACATCTTCGAAGTCACCCTGCGCATAAACGGTGAAACCTCCACTGATTGTTAGAGATTCATTTTTCAGAAATTCATTTGTTTCAATAGCTGAACGGCAGTCTTCCAGTATTTTTATAGCCTGCTTTTTTGAGATATTTGGCAAGAGTATCAAAAATTCCTCCCCACCGTAACGACCGACACATCCTTTTCTTTTTAAAGTGTTTTCTATCGTTTTAGCCGTCTCTTTGAGTACATAATCCCCATGTACGTGACCTTTGGTATCATTGAGGCGTTTGAAATCATCGATATCAAACATGCTGACAATCAGAGAATAATCTTGGATAGCCGACTCCACGATGCGAGCTTTCAATTCTCTGATAATTGAACGGCGGTTTCTGATCTGTGTCAATTCGTCTTTATCAACCAGTTCAATCAATGTCGACATCAAGTCTACCAGGTTTTCTTCTTTTGTCTTTTGTTCCGTGATATCAAAGACTATACCACTGAGAAAAAGTGGTGCACCGTCTTTGGATCGTCTGGTGACTTTTCCGCGATCATAATACCATTTCCATTGACCGTCTTTTGCTTTGATCCGGTATTCGACTTCATAAACTGGGGTTGATCCTTTCAAATGTTCCCGCATATTATCCATCACGGGTTCAAAATCATCTGGGTGCAATTTGCTTGTAAAGAAATCATAAGGAACTTTCTCTGGTACCTCTCCCATCGTGTAACCTAAAGCTTCTACTTTCAAAGGATTAAAGATCACATCATTCGACTGAACATTCCAATACCAGTGACCGAGATTCCCTTTCCAAGAATAATCCAGCTTAGCTTCAGCTGCTTTTTCCGCAAGAAGCTCGTCTATCAGCATTTCTTGTTCTGTAATTTTTAAAAGCAGCTCTTCTTTTGAACGTTCACTTATTTTTTCTGCATTCATCCCTGCACCCCGATTAGTGTTTTATAAGATATATCGGCTTAAGTCTTTATCCTCAACTATATGACCAATTTTATCTTCGACATATTTTTTGGTAATTTTTACTTCGCCCATACTCATATCCGGTGATTCGAATAATAGATCTTCCAGTAAACGCTCAAGAATCGTGTGTAGGCGACGTGCGCCAATATTTTCTGTGGATTCATTCACCTCATAGGCAATCTCGGCTATTTCTTCAATAGCTTCCATTGTAAAGATGACATCAATGTTTTCTGTTTCAAGTAAAGCACGGTATTGTTTGACTAGAGCATTTTCTGGCTCCGTTAGTATCTTAACAAAGTCATCTTTGGTTAAATCATCCAGCTCAACACGGATAGGAAAACGTCCCTGCAATTCTGGAATCAAATCACTCGGTTTAGAAACATGGAACGCGCCAGAACCGATGAAAAGGATATGATCCGTATTGACTGTTCCGTATTTGGTAGGCACACTGGATCCTTCAACGATCGGCAGGATGTCTCTTTGGACACCTTCTCTTGAAACCTGGCCGCTATTTTGTTGTCCTTTAGAAGTTATTTTATCGATCTCGTCGACAAAGATAATCCCGGAATTTTCGGTTAAGTGGACGGCATCCGCATAAATGTCTTCTGTGTTGATCAGTTTATCTGCTTCTTCTTCAGCGAATATATCCAACGCTTCTTTGACCGTCACTTTACGTTTAACTTTTTTGGAAGGGGTAAGCTGACCAAGTGTTTCTGACAAATCAATGCCCATCTGTTCCATAGGTGCACTCATGGGACTGTTCGGCGCTTTTTTCTTCTCCGTCACTTTTATTTCAACTTCTCTGGAGTCCAGGACGCCTCGACCGATCTGATCGATTAATTCGGCACGTTTAGAAGAAATTTCTTCAGTGACTGTTTCTTCTTCGTCATCATCAGTGTTTTGACTGAACTGGTTGGGGTCCATCCCCATTCCTTTAAACATGCCTGCTAGAGGATTGTTGTTATCATTACTACTTTTTTGTTTTTTTATCCCAGGTGCCAGCGCTTTTGCGACACGTTCAACGGCTCTTTTTTCAGCACGGCCACGGACATTTTTACGGTGTTCGTCACGGACTATCTGTATTGATGCTTCAGTTAAGTCTCTGACCATCGATTCAACATCGCGTCCGATGTAGCCGACTTCTGTAAATTTAGTGGCTTCGACCTTGATAAAAGGCGCATCCACGATTGCAGCTAAGCGTCGGGCAATCTCTGTCTTACCGACCCCTGTTGCTCCGATCATCAGGATATTTTTGGGGGTGATCTCTTTTTGCATATCTGCGTCAAGTTTCAAACGGCGATAACGATTACGCAATGCTACAGCCACTGCTTTTTTAGCATCTTGCTGTCCTACGATATATTTGTCTAATTTTGCTACAATCTCTCTAGGTGTAAAATCGTTTTTTAATCTCATTTAATCATTCTCCTTACAATTTTTCTGATACGATATTGTGATTAGTGTACACGCAAATGTCTGCGGCAATAGCTAAACTATCTTTTGCTATTTGTTCGGCAGTTAGGTTCTCACCGTGTTTCTTCAATGCTCGAGCAGCTGACAATGCAAAATTACCGCCTGATCCGATACCTAATATGCCATCGTCCGGTTGAATAACTTCGCCATTTCCTGAAACTAAGAGTATCTGTTCTTTATTCATAACGATGAGCAGGGCTTCCAGATTTTTCATCATTTTGTCTGTGCGCCATTCTTTAGCCAGTTCAACAGCCGCACGCATTAAATGGCCATTATACTGATTCAAATAGCCTTCAAATTTTTCTTCTAAAGTGAACGCGTCTGCTACACTGCCGGCGAAACCGACAAGGACTTCGTTGTTATATATTTTTCTGACTTTACGGGCAGTCCCTTTCATGATGACTGATTCGCCCATAGTCACTTGACCGTCTCCAGCCATGGCGCATTCGCCATTGTGCTGAATAGCTAAGATCGTTGTTGCATGAAACTGTGTCATATTTATTCCTCCATTTTAAAGTGTTCTATTTATGCTCTAGGGTGATACGAATTATAATCTTTCTGCAGATGTTCTGTGGTCACATGCGTATAGATTTGTGTTGACGACAAACTCTTATGTCCTAACAATTCCTGCACCGTTCGTATATCTGCACCATTATTAAGTAAATGGGTTGCAAACGTATGACGCAGCATATGCGGGGTAATGTTATGGGATAAAGAACTCTTTTTGATCAACTGAGTCAGCACGAATTGGATTCCATTTTGAGTGATCTGATCTCCGTGATGATTGATAAATAGACAGTCATGCTCTTTATTGTATTTTGACATCACCGGTTGTCGTCCGTTTTCAATATACGCTTTCGTGGCTTCACTCGCATAATGTCCAAAAGGAATATAGCGTTCTTTACGCCCTTTACCCGTTACAAAAAGCATGCCCATCTCAAAGTCAATGTCATCTAGTTGAATACCTTGACATTCACTCACACGTATTCCTGTACCATACAAGATTTCAAGTAAGGCAAGGTTACGCAGATCAAGAGGTGCATCTCCTTCTGTTGCTTCAAACAAGGCCGTCATTTCTTCTTCATAAAAGAAGTTAGGTAAACGAGAACCGCGTTTTTTTAGCTGTAAATATGAAAAAGGGTTGTCATTCACTATCTCGTTATTTAACAAGAACTGATAAAACGCCCGGATACTCGAGATTTTCCTGGAGATGGACGCACGTGCATACTCTTTATCCGTTAAATAGCTTAAATATATCCGTGCATCGGACAGTTTGACAGCCAAGACATCCTCTTCCCCTGTCTCTTTTAAAAACTGCTCAAACGCCTGTAAATCGTCAATATATGCGAGGTTAGTATGCTCCGAATAGTGACGTTCATTCATCAAATAATTTGAAAATAGCGTGATCCATTTATTTTCCATGAGTATCTCTCCTCACTCCTATCATTTTAACATATGTGAGACGTTCAAGCATATAAAGAAAAGTAGAAGAAAATAAGACTTAAACGATAAACCTTTAAATCAAGGATAGAAAGCACGCTCACATTTAGAAACGTGATAGAACAGTTCCGTTCTTCCAAAGATAAACAAGTGGAACAACTCGATTGTGCCCGAGCTGTTCCACTTGTAATGATTGGTTTATTTTTGTGATTCTTCTTTATAGTCACAGTTAGAACAAACAACTTGGGCTTGTTTTTTCGTTTTCTTCTCGACCAGATAATGCTCACATTTTGGACAGTCGCGTCCAATTGGTTTATCCCATGAGGTAAACTCACATTCAGGATAATTTTCGCATCCGTAAAAGATACGATTTTTCTTGGACTTACGTTCCACCACTTCACCTTTTTTACATGTCGGACATGTCACACCTATTTTTTTAACAATAGCTTTTGTGTTACGGCAGTCAGGGAAGTTGGAACACGCATAAAACTTACCATAACGGCCCATTTTAATGACCATCGGAGAGCCACATTTTTCACAATCAAAGCCTGCGGGTTCATCTTCAATTTCAACCTCTTCAAGTTCTTTTTCTGCGATGGTGACTTCTTCTTTGAATGGTTGGTAGAACTGATCGATAACTTCGACCCATTCTTTTTTACCCTCTTCAACAGCATCTAAATCCTTTTCCATATCAGCCGTGAAGCTAACATCCACGATGTTAGGGAAAAAATCGCCAATGATAGTGTTAACGATGGTGCCAAGTTCAGTCGGTTCAAAACGTTTACTTTGCAGAGTCACGTAATACCGGCGCTGAATGGTTTCCAAGGTCGGTGCATAGGTCGACGGACGTCCAACGCCGTTTTCTTCCAGTGTTTTGATCAACGTGGCTTCACTGTAACGAGCAGGTGGCTGTGTGTAATGCTGATTGGGCTCGATCGATTCTAACTTGATCTTATCCCCTTCAGATAAATCGGGTAAGATGTTATCTTTATCTTTTTTGGTTTCAGCATATGCCATTTGGTACCCTTTAAATTTGATTTGAGAGCCGTTTGCTCTAAATAAGACACCATTCTGTTCGATATCTACGCGCACTGTATCATAAATCGCTGGTTTCATCTGACTTGCAATAAAACGAGACCAGATCAATTGATACAGTTTAAATTGATCTTTTGACAGGTTTTTCTGGACGTCTTCTGGTTTTCTCATTGCGCTTGTGGGTCTGATTGCCTCATGCGCGTCTTGTGCGGATTCAATGTTCTTTTGTTTTTTTGGATTCGTTGCAGCGTATTCTGCACCGTATTCACTGACGATCACTTCATTTGCTTCTTGTTTCGCCGTTTCTGACAGACGGGTGGAATCTGTACGCATGTAAGTAATCAGACCTGTGGTTCCGCCTTTACCTAATGAGATCCCTTCGTAAAGCTGTTGTGCGACCATCATTGTTTTTCTTGTTCTGAAATTAAGTTTCCCAGCAGCTTCTTGCTGCAGGCTACTGGTTGTAAATGGCGCATAAGGATTACGTTTACGTTCTTTCTTGATTACTTTGTTGACATCAAAGTCACCAGACTGATCAATTTTATTCATTACCTTTTCTACAGCTTCATTATCGGGAAGTTTTGTCTTTTTGTTATTGAGTCCATAAAAATTTGCTTCAAAGACTTTTTTCTCTTTTTTAAACTGGGCTTCGATTGACCAGTATTCTTCTGGATTGAAGTTTTTGATTTCTTTTTCACGATCACAGATTATTTTCAAGGCAACAGATTGAACACGTCCAGCGCTCAATCCACGCTTGACTTTTTTCCAGAGTAACGGACTGATCTGATACCCTACAATACGGTCAAGCACACGTCTCGCTTGCTGGGAATGAACCAAATCTTCATTTAGATGTCTTGGAGTCTTGAGTGCATTCCTTACTGCGTCTTTGGTGATTTCATTGAACACCACTCTGTTTTTTTCCTCATTATCAAGCTTGAGTATAAAACTTAAGTGCCAGGCTATAGCTTCCCCTTCTCTATCCGGGTCAGCTGCGAGAAAAACTTTTTCAGCCTTTTTTGCGTGTTTCTTTAGATCTTTGATAACCGGGCCTTTACCACGAATCGTGATATAATCAGGTTCATAATTATTTTCAAAATCGATACCCATACGACTTTTCGGTAGGTCTCTGATGTGTCCTAAACTGGCTACTACTTTATAGTTTCTCCCTAAATATTTTTCTATTGTTTTTGCTTTTGCAGGCGATTCTACAATGACTAAATATTTATAAGCCAAATTGCAGGCTCCTTCCTCTTTTACCATATTTTTTTGCGCGTTTTACTATCAATGCGTCTTGTTATCGTTCTTATTAAGAATCGTAACCTATCATATGGCATATGAAATGACTTTGTCAACTTTTAAAAATATATTTAATTAATTATTTCACAAAAGCCAGGTTCCATTCATCAAAAATATCTTCCGGTGATTGACAGGAAATGGCGCCCAATTTGATCAGGTCTAGGCAACCTTTTGAATGTTCACTGAAAATCGAACCAGGTACAGCAAATACATCTCTTCCTTCTTCGAGTGCCAGACGCGCCGTTATCAGACTGCCACTTCGTTCTTTGGCTTCTACGACAACAGTGCCGCGAGAAAGACCGGCAATAATGCGGTTCCGTAGTGGAAAGTAATGTTTTCTGGGAGCAGTATTTAATGGATATTCCGATATCAATAAATGATGGGTGCCAATGTCCTCCTGCAGTGCTTTGTTCTCTTTAGGATAGTTGTAGCCAATGCCGTTACCGATCACTGCAATCGTCTTTCCACCATTTTTAATCGTTTTGGTGTGTACGAGTGTATCGATACCTCTGGCTAGTCCACTCACGGTTACCATATTACTACTTACAATAGAAGGAATAAGATGATCCAGTACCATGTTGCCATACGCTGTGCAGTCGCGTGCCCCGACCATGCCTATCAGTAGCTGATCGAGTAAAGAAAAATCTCCTTTATAAAACAATACAACGGGCGGTTCGTAACTGTTTTTCAAAGCACCCGGATAGTCCAGTGAAGTTAGAGAAACAGTACAGAGATTGGCTTTCCGGTATTTTTCTTTGACGCCGATAACGTCAAACTCGTTTAAATACCGATCGAATTTCTGCTTTTTTGCATGCGTGAGAAGGTAATTGGTCTCTTTTAAATGAGTGAAACAAGTTAATTCAGGTAAAGTATCGATGACACATTGCCACTTCTCACGGTGACTTAAAAAAGGACAGTGCGCTACTACAAATAAAAATTCTTCAGTGTTGATGATTTGCATTTATTCATCTCCTAATAAAAAAAGTAAGTTCCTATCTCTTTCATTGTTGAAAGAAATAAAAACTCACTTTTTTTATTGGAAATTCAAAGTAAATCTTTTACTGGTCTAAACGATTGACGATGAATGGGGGTCACACCAAGGTTTTTTAATCCTTCTAAATGATCTTTCGTTCCATACCCGGCATTTCTTTCAAATCCATACCCTGGGTATTTTACCGCTAGGTCTTTCATTATATTATCACGCGTCACTTTTGCAATAATGGATGCCGCAGCAATGGAAATGCTTTTAGCATCCCCTTTGATTATTTTTTCTTGATGGATCGTACTGTTGATGCGCATCGCGTCGATCAGTAGACAATCAGGCTTGATACCCAAACCTTCCACAGATTCCTTCATCGATACTTTCGTAGCTTGATAAATATTCAACGAATCAATGATTTCAGGAGAGACGATTGAATAATTGATCGCTAAAGCAACCTGTTTTATTTTTACCGCCCATTTTTCCCGCTCCGCCTCACTAAGTTGTTTAGAATCATTGATTCCAACTAGATCGGGTTCTTCAGGTAAGATCACTGCAGCAGAGACAACCGGACCAGCTAGCGGCCCTCTCCCGACTTCATCGATGCCCGCAATGAACTGTTTACCTTTCTTTCGGTAAGCTCTCTCATAGGCTTGCATCAATTCATAATTTTCATAGAGCAGGGCTTGTTTCCCAATCCTTGTTTCGTATTGCTTAATGGCTAACTGAACCCCTTTTCTAGGGTCTTCTTTCAGCTCTGCTAAATAGTCAGACGATATATCACCGTTTGCTTTCAGGTTATCTTTAATTGCTTTTATCGTTAGTGTCTTTTGCGTAGAAGTCTTCTGGTCTTTCAAGTGTTATCCTTCCTATCTGTCCGTTTCTCAATTCATGGATGAACATTTCCGCTCCACGCTCATAATCATCACGTAAGCCTCTTTTTTTAGTAATTTCTAAGAGTAAATCAGGCAGTTCAAGTTCTTTTTCTAAACCTTCAGCTAATTTATAGCGCTCACTTATAGCACCTGGATAGTGTTTCCTTAGATAACTCATGGCATAAAGAGCGATATCATCGAGATGCAATAAGGCATCTTTGATCGCGCCTGTTACAGCTAATTTTCTACCCACTTCTTGGTCCTCAAATTTAGGCCACAAAATCCCTGGGGTATCTAGCAGCTCAAGTTCTTTTCCATACTTGATCCATTGCTGTGCTTTGGTGACTCCAGGTTTATTTCCAGTTCTCGCAATATTTTTATGTGCAAAACGATTGATAAGGGTCGATTTCCCCACATTTGGTATACCCACGCATACCGCTCTAATCGCGCGGGGTTTCATACCTTTTTCTTCTCGTTTATCAAAGAAAGGTTTCAACACTTTTTTTGTTAACTTTAAAATTTCTTTAAGACCTTGGCCTTCTTTCGCATTGATCGAAATAGCGGGTATGCCTTTTTCTTCATAGTCTCTAAGCCATGCGGAGGTTTGTCTAGGATCGGCTAAATCACTTTTCATTAAAACGACCACATGAGGCTTGTTTCCAATCATGTTTTTAACGTCTGGATTTCTACTCGAATAAGGAATACGTGCATCGATCAGTTCGTATACGACATCGACCATCTTTAATTTTTCTATAAATTGTCTTTTGGCCTTAGCCATATGACCCGGGTACCATTGTATCATGTCTCTATCCTCTCCTTTCAGTTATTAAATAAATTGTTCTTTCAATCATTGATCTTTGTTGATAAAGCCAAAACGATCCAGCGGCCATATACGTATATTTGTTCTTCCAGTAACTAACTCTTTATCTATAAACCCAAAAGAACGACTATCTTTAGAATTAACTCGGTTATCTCCTAAAACAAAGAACATGTCTTCCGGCACCTCTTCTACTCCTTGCAGCGAAGCCAAGTTAAAGTTACTATTGAGCGATTGTAAATCAGATTCACTTGTTTCTGACAAATCAAGATAGTCTTCCTCGATTGTTTCCCCGTTAATATAAAGGGTCTGGTCCTGAAAGGTAATTTCATCTCCCGGAACCCCGATGACTCGCTTGATGAATTGTTTTTCCGTATCATCTGGAGCAGGAAAAACAATAACATCGAACCGTTCAATGTCAGCCATTTTATTTAGAAGTAAACGGTCTTGATCTTCTAAGGTAGGTTCCATCGAAGCTCCTTCAACACTTACAGGAGCTACTACATAGACTCTGATGCTAAGAAATATGCCACTTATTACAACAATGTAGATAAACGTGCTAAATAATTCCTGAAAAAGAGATTTATATTTTTGTGGTTTTTTATTAAATTTTTCTCGTCGTGGCGTAAAAGAAGTTTCACTCATAAGCTGACCTGCTCTCCAATCCGTATTTAAAAAAGATAGAGAAAGAAAAATAATCGGGTTTAACTCTCGACCCATCATTTCCTTTCTCTTCATTTTTAGTTTTCCAGTAAATAATCAACTGCTGCATCATACTGGTTATCGTTTTCTTCTATCAGTTCTCGCAGTCTATCAATAAGTGTGCGGGCTGTCGTGCCTTTCACCACGCCGTCTTCTTCTAACTCATTTTCTGCCTGGAACGATTTAACTGCTTCTTCAGTTTCTTCATCGTAGGTGAAATCTATTTCGCCAACATCATAATCTAATGCATCCAGTATTTTTTCGAGATTCTGAATTTCTTCAGAAACATCTCCAATTACATACGTTTCTTCTTGATCAACGTATAATAAGTTGATGTACTCGGGCATTTCCACTTCAATATCCGGTTTGATACCCTCTTCGTTGATCCACGTGCCATCAGCTGTCAGCCATTTCCCAGCAGTGAATTTGATCTCACCATCGCCGGTAATATCCAGAACATTTTGTATCGTTCCTTTGCCAAATGTCGCTTGACCGATCAACGGGATATCAGCGGACTGACTCATTGCGCCAGCTAAAATTTCTGATGCACTGGCACTTCCACCATCAATAAGCAGGACACTGTCCTTATCAAATTTGAATTCGCCAAACTCGTCAGAGTTGGCTGTATAAATATATGGCTCTCCATCTCTATCTTGTGACTGCATGAGCGGTTCGCCATCTTCCACAAAAATGTTTGAAAGCTGTAAGGAAGAATCCAGAAGTCCTCCTGGATTACCTCTGACATCGAAAACAAATGCTTCAGCACCGTCTTGTTCCAAAGCTTCAATGGCATCCACTAATTCCTGATAGGTTGGTCGGTTAAAATTAGTAATATGCACATATCCAATCGTAGGATTTTCAGCATCTAATTCATAGACGACCGATTCGACCGGTATAGAGTCTCTCGTAATCGTGACAGTGAATTCACGGTCTCCTCTAACGATAAGCAATTTAACATCAGATCCCTGAGGTCCGCGGATCAACGCCACTGCTTCATTGATTGACATCTTAGCGACGGATTCACCGTCTACCTCAGCTATCAAATCATTTGGCAATAACCCCGCTCGCTCTGCAGGTGAACCTGCAATAGGAGAAATAATGCGAACATACTCTCCTTCTTTCATCACCTCAGCACCGATACCTTCAAACGCGCCTTCAATATCCTCACTCATAGAAGAAGATTGCACTTCATCCAAATAGGTGGTGTAAGGATCCTCCAAAGAGTCGGCCATCCCTGCTAAAGCGCCTTTAATCAAGGTATTTGAGTCCACTTCTTCTAAATATTGAGTCATCAAAATCGAATAGACCTCTTCTAGAGGTTGAAAATCCACAGATGAGTCGATTTCTTCAGAATCAGACTCCAAAACCGACCCCGCTTCTTCTGAATTCGCATCAGAAACGGTTTCATCAGAAGAGCTTTGGACAATGTTCATCGTCCAGATCGTTCCTAAAACCGCTATGAGAAGTACAATCAGTAAAGATGCAATGTATAAGGGTAAACTGACTCTCTTTGTCTCTTTAGTCTCATTTGGTTTGTTTTGCATAGGATGCCTCTTCTCTAAAATTTAATTGTTTGCTTCCATTCTTAGTGCTGCTTCCAGAGCAATAATCATCATGTCGTTGAACGTTGTTTGTCTTTCCTCAGATGTCGTTTCTTCTCCGGTCAATAAATGATCACTGATAGTCAACAAAGCTAAGGCTCTCTTGTTGTGTTTAGCTGCGAGTGAATAGAGTCCGGCTGCTTCCATTTCCACTGCTAATATACCATAATCTGCTAATTTTTGTTTGTCTAATTCTTCGTTATAAAACCGATCTGCACTGAGTACATTACCGACACGAATCGACATGTTTTTCTCCTTACCAATGTCATATGCGTGTCTGAGTAAATCAAAGTCAGCAATAGGAGCAAAATCTACTTGATTATTGAAAATATGACGGTGTAAGCTTGAGTCTGTTGTCGCTGCTTGAGCTAAAACAACATCACGAATTTTCACTTCTTTTTTCATTCCACCCGCAGAACCCACACGAATAAGGTTTTCTACGCCGTATTCCTGAATAAGCTCTTCACCGTAAATCATAACCGAAGGAATACCCATACCGGTTCCCTGAACGGAGATGGCTATGCCTTTATATGTTCCAGTGTAACCAAAGGCATTTCTTACAGTGTTATACTGTTTAACATCTTCTAAAAATGTTTCAGCAATATACTTCGCGCGGAGCGGATCTCCAGGCATTAAAACTGTTTTTGCGATTTCACCTTTTTTTGCTTCTATGTGTATACTCATTTTACATTCTCCTTTAACATTTTTATTTGTTATTATCTTCATATAATTGAAAAACTTTGTCAAAGACATCCATAGAAACGACATAATCCCCGTTCATCTCTAAATAGTTTGATATCTCATCATAATTTTTAGATTGCTTGGGAAATGTGCCATCCTTGTCAACGGCATTAGCGAATAGCGTCAGCTCATCTTTTTTATAGGGATCTCTCAAGGTTTTAACATAATGGTAAAACGAGCGTCTCATTCACTAACCTCCTGAGCATGTGCCTCGGCCCATTGTTTTCGCTGTTCTTTTTCTCTTGCGTAAACAGCCGGATTCTTTTTATGAAATTCCTGATGTTCTTCTTCTGCAGGATAAAAGGGACCTGCTGCTTCTATTGTCGTTACGATAAGTTTTTCATACTGATTTGATGCTTGAAGCTGACGTTTGGAAGCTTCCGCTTTGATCTTCTGTTGGGCATTATAATAGAAAATAACGGGACGATAACCCTCTCCCCGGTCCATAAACTGACCCATAGCGTCTGTCGGATCTGTTTGCTGCCAATATATAGTTAATAAATCGTCGTATGAGAGTATGGATTCATCATAGTGAATCCATACGGCTTCTGTATGTCCTGTTTTTTGCGCTTTCACCTGTTCGTAAGTAGGATAGGGAACATGACCGCCTGTGTATCCAGAAACGACCTTTTCTATTCCGTTCATTGTTTCGAAAGGCTTAACCATACACCAGAAACATCCTCCTGCAAATAATGCTTTTTCCAATCAAGAAAATCCTTTCTACATAAAGATATTAAACAATTTCAGTATATCATTTTATCGCTTCTTCTGGCAAAAGGATATCCAGCCTAATGTCATCAGCTTCTAGGTCTACTTTTCTCATCTTAAACTGCATGTCATTTTCCAAGGCAAACTCAGTAAATGCCACTAAAATAAACTCTTGTTCACTGTCTATCCTGATCCATTCGGGTAATTCCAGTTGCTGACTTAAAATATTTAAAGCAATACCGATGGGTAACTCAAACGATCCCACTTGTATGCTTTGAGCGCGAAGTTGCAGATTCCCATTGTCCATGACTAGAGGTTCCATGTATAAACCAAAATCAACATCAAAACCAAACACATTCAATGCCCCTTCCAGTTCAACTAGATCATCCACAATAACTGTGTAGCCTGAAAATCGTTCGTCCAGTTCTTCCTGCAGATAGAGATTGATCACTCGGTTGACTTGTTGTTTATCAGTGACTAATTCAAATTCCAATGCTTCACCTGAAATAACAAATTCTTCACTTTCTGGCTGAACCGCTTCATTGTCTAAAAAACCACTCAGCTGTACACCCAACCAAATAAGTACACCTATATTTAGTACTAACAAGACAAGGAATGCCCATTTCCAGCCACGGCCTTTATGGTCAGCTACTCTACCGCCTCTTGTATCCGTCAAATAACATCTTCTCCTTCTGTAAATGCGTTTATTTACTTATATTTTTAACATGTATCTGAATACCTTCTATGTTATAATAAAAAATAATAGTAAAGTACATAAATCTTTCTACAGTAGTATACCAAAATTTTGTATATTCGTACAGAAAGTAAGAGGATAAGGAGGTCATTATGTCAGATCAAATAAAACCGTCAACATTTACCAGAAAATACTTGATAATCAATGAAGTATTAAATGCTGTCACTCACGGTATCGGCGTCATATTAAGCATTATTGCTTTAGTCTTTCTCATTCAAAAAGGACTGGAGATGGGCGGCTTAGTGGAATTAACGTCATATACCATTTATGGTGTTTCACTCATTTTGCTCTACTTGTCCAGCACACTTTATCACAGCTTCACCTTTACAAGAGCAAAACAAGTCTTTCAAATAATCGATCACAGCAGCATTTTCCTTCTGATAGCGGGTACCTATACTCCTTATACGCTTATTACTATAGGCGGCAACTTGGGTATCTTTTTAACCATACTGATCTGGACAATTGCATTTCTAGGTGTCCTTTATAAAACCGTCTGGTTCAAAAAATTCCAAGGCTTGTCTGTCTGGCTTTATATCGCAATGGGATGGATTTCAATATTCTTCATACATTACTTGTATCAGGGATTAGGTACACGAGGATTTATCTGGCTAGTAGCTGGTGGTCTTTCATTCACTGTTGGCGCGCTGTTCTATCGATTAAAACACGTTAAATATATGCATGTTGTCTGGCATTTATTTGTTTTAACAGGAACCATCCTTATGTTCTTTTCCATTTACCTCTACACTTAAAAAGTGAATCAAATAAAAAGATGCCTGAATGAGTTTAATCGACTCATTCAGGCATCTTTTTATTTTCTCTTGAAAATTTGAAATGTGTGCGGATGTTTATTCTTTTCGTCGACTATACCTTGTTTCTCTTCTATCAGTTCAAACTTGGTGTAATCGATCGGTGGCATATGTGTGTCACCCTCGAACGATTCGTGGATAACCGTTCGATATAACATGTCAACGTCATCTTTGAATAGTTCAAATAAGGATACCCCACCGATGACATGCAGTGGTTTTTCTGATTCTTTTGTCGCTTCTAAGATTTCTTGTCTGGAATGACAAACGTTGACACCTTTTAAAGCAAAGTTTTCATTTGACGTTAACACAAAATTCTCTCTATTTTTCAAAGGAGGATTCGGTATACTTTCCAACGTTTTCCTGCCCATCACGACATCTCCGGTCAATGTCACACGCTTGAAAAATTGCATATCCGCCGGCAAATGCCATGGCAACTCACCATCTTTACCGATCAATCTATTTTCATCTTCCGCCCAAACAAACGTTATCATAAAAGCATCCCTTTCGATAATTGTATTATAAAACTATTTAATTGTACAAGCCAATCAATCGGATTTCTATACTGCTATCGGTGCTTTTATAGCTTTATGTGGATGATAGCCGACAATTTCAATGTCATCCATATCGAAATCAAATATGCTTTTATCTTTGTTCAGTTTAATACTTGGAAATGGTTTTGGTTCTCTTGAAAGCTGTTCGTTGATTTGATCCATATGATTCAAATATAAATGTGCATCCCCTAGAGTGTGTACAAAATCTCCCACTTCCAAACCAGTTTCTTGAGCCACGAGATGTGTGAGCAATGCGTAACTTGCTATGTTGAAAGGCACACCTAAAAAGACGTCTCCACTTCGTTGATAAAGTTGGCAGCTGAGTTTATTGCCTTCAACGTAAAATTGAAATAATGTGTGACAAGGAGGTAATGCCATAGTCGGGATTTCTTCTGGATTCCAGGCTGAGACAATATGACGTCTAGAATCGGGATTCGTTTTAATCGACTCAATTACATTCTGAATTTGATCAATGAATCCGCCATCTTTCTTTTGCCAAGCACGCCACTGCGCGCCATAAACATTCCCGAGTGAACCATATTGATCAGAAAAGGCATCGTCTTCTAGTACTTTTTCTCTAAATATAGCCATTTGTTTCTTATATTCTTCTTTAAATTCCTCATCTTCTTGTGAGCGTATACCAAAGTTTGTCATATCAGGACCTTTATAATCTTCACTCTTAATATATTTTTCAAAGGCCCATTCATCCCAAATATGATTATTATTCTCTAATAGATACCGGATATTAGTATCTCCTTTTAAGAACCACAAGAGTTCACTTTTGATGAGCTTGAAAAAGACACGTTTAGTCGTCAGCAAGGGAAATCCTTTTTGTAAATCAAAACGCATCTGATGACCAAAAACCGATTTTGTTCCTGTGCCGGTTCTATCCTGTCTTTCCGTGCCTTCATCTAAAATGCGTTTAGCTAAATCGAGATATTCTTTTTCCATTTTTGCCTCACTCCTTATGCATACCCTGCTGCTCAAAATATTCCCAGCGGCTATATTTTTCTTCCAGCTGACTATTTAATCTCGTTTGCTTGTCCGTTAATTCACCAAGCTTCACATGATCCATGACGACATTTTCAATCTCAGCTTGTACTTTTTCAAGTTCTAATTCCAGTGTTTCAATTTCAGTTTCTATTGTTTCCCATTCTTTCTTTTCCATATATGTGAGTACTTTTTTTTCTTTCTTTGCTTGGCTGTTGTCTTCTAGTTTCTCAACATCTTTTTGTGGTTTTCTTTTTTTTTCTTTTTTAGTCTGATCATTCAGTTCCAAATATTCAGATAACGTGGCATAACTTTCTTCAATTTCTCCGTCACCTTTAAATACAAGCAGTTTATTGGCAATCTTGTCAATAAAATAGCGGTCATGGGAAACCGCAATAACGGCACCACTGAACTGACCAATAAACTCTTCCAATATAGTTAATGTCTGAACATCCAAGTCATTCGTTGGTTCATCCAATAGTAAAACATTGGGTTGCTGCATTAATATTTTGAGTAAATACAACCGACGTTTTTCTCCACCCGATAATTTATTGATTGGTGACCCATGCATTGAACGTTTAAACAGAAAGCGTTCGAGCAACTGTGACACACTTATAGATGAGCCATCTGAAAGTTTCACTTCTTCCGCAATCTCTCTCAAGTAAGTGATCACCCGTTTGTCTTCATCGAAATCTTCATTCAATTGTTTATAATATCCAATTTTTACAGTTTCACCAATAATAAACAGACCATCATCCAGTTGTTCTTCACCTGCAAGAATGTTTAAGAATGTTGTTTTTCCTGCACCGTTTACACCAGTAATACCTATTCTATCTGTATGTTGAATCAGTAAGTTGAACTCATTCAAAATAACTGTCTCATCCATTTTTTTTGCAGCATTTTCCATTTCCAGGACCTTTTTACCTAAACGAGTCCCCGATAACTGTAACTCTAATTCTGATTTATCTTCATATCCCTTAACTTTTTCTTCTAACTGAGAAAAGCGACCTTTTCGTGCTTCTTGTTTCGTTCCACGCCCTCTTACACCTTCACGCATCCACGCCAGTTCCTGTTTGTAAAGCTGTTTCTGTTTATGGGCGATCTGCTGGTCTGTTGTTTCTTTTTCAGCTTTCAGTTCGATGTACTGCTGATAGTTTCCAGGATACTGTTCCATTTTACCATTATCTAGTTCAACGATTTCATTTGCAACTCGGTCTAAAAAGTATCGGTCATGGGTAACCATCAGGAGTGACCCGCGGTAGCTGGCTAAATATCCTTCTAACCATTCAATCATCTGAAAATCGAGATGGTTGGTAGGTTCATCAAGAATAAGTAAATCCGGTTCTTGAATAAGCACTTGCGCTAATGCCGCTCGTTTTTGCTGTCCACCTGATAAGTCACCGACTATTTTATCACTGTCTTCTAATCCTAGTTTGTTTAATATCGCATCGGCCCGTGCGTTGACATTCCAAGCATCTTCCTGATTCATTCTTTTCTCTGCTTCTGTGAAAGCTTGCTGAACAACTGGATCTGTCGGTTCTTTGGTTAATTTTATTAAAACTTCTTCGTAGTTTTTAGCTGCTTTGATCATGGGAGAATCTCCATCAAATACAACATCAAAAATACTTTTATTCGTATCCAACTGATTTTTTTGACTCAGATAACTTATTTCAAACTCACCAGGTTTTGATATGTCTCCCACATCTGGTTTCAACTCTCCCGCAACGATGCGTAAAAAAGTCGTTTTCCCTGTACCGTTAACGCCGATCAATCCAATTCTTCGCTTTTCTTTTATCGAATAGTATACGTCCTCAAACAAGGTTTTCATACCATACGAATGTGTTAAATGTTCGATTTTCCATTCTTTCATAAATAATTGCTCCTCAACATTAGATTCTTACTTATTCTAGCACACTCAGTACTGCTTTTTAACTTAAACTTCGTTTAACCTCTATGATTGACTATGAAACCGTTATCCTTTATACTGAAAGCGTTAGATAACTATACTTAAGGATTCATTAGGGGGTAAAACGATGACTACAGGTACTGTTAAATGGTTTGACAATCAAAAGGGTTATGGTTTTTTAGAATATAACGATGAAGATGATGTTTTTGTTCATTTCACGGGTATTAACATGGATGGATATAAAGCTTTAAATGAAGGCCAAACAGTAGAATTTGAAATAGTGGAGGGATCACGCGGTCCTCAAGCTACCAATGTCAGTGTCGTTGAAACGGCTAATGAAGATATCTAATAACTAGTAAAGTCAGCTCTCGTTTGGGGCTGCCTTTTTCTGTTTATTTTATGGAGCGGGTCAAAATGTTGAAAATTTATAGTGATGCGGCAGTATCACCGAAAGAAAAAATAGCAGGAGCCGGGCTCGTGATTGTTGGAGAAGATCTATACGAACAATTATCCATCCCTCTCTCATCGATCAAAGACAACCATCTAGCAGAATTGATAGCTTTCTCTCATGCTGTCAATTGGCCCATTGAACAACAACGGACCGACGAGTGGACGATTTTTCACACAGATAGTCAGCTGGTCGCCGAAGCAATCGAAAAAAACCATATCAAAAATAGCCTTTACGTAGAAGTCTTTCAATCGATTATGGCTTCACTTGCTCATTTGTCTTTTTACGAGATAAAATGGATTCCTGAAAAAGAAAATAAAGGTGCCGATAATCTGGCCAAACAGGCTTTGGCCAAACAAAGAAAAAGTAGAAAGTGAAGAAGTTGCCCTCTTCCCTTTCCGCTTTTTTTTTAGAGCAATTCTTTTCTTAAATCTTCAGCACTTTTTGGTGAGAGATATGATGGTGCGATATCAAAGACGGTTTTTGCTCCGAATCGCTTTTCACGTGCTAACTTGCCAGCGGCACGCGCATAAGCAATCGCCACGGCAGCCGTGAATTCTGGGTTTGAATCTAAATCCAAACCAAACTGATAGATAGCAGTGGCTGATTCTGACGTTTTCCCTTGTCTCATAACCGTTCCTCCATGAGGCATGCCAGTATGTTCTTTGTCAAAAGTTGCTTGATCGATCACGTTGACTTCTGTTTCATAACCGTCAAAATAATCAGGCATTGTGACGATCGTTTCTTTCACCTTGCTTTCGTCTGCTCCCTCTTCTAAAACAAGATAAACTACACGTTTATGCGCAGACACCTTGTTATAGTCAACTCCTTCTTTATTTTTAACTGCATCAACCAGTTCTTCTCTTGGTAAGGTATATTGTACAGCATTTTTAACCCCTGTAACACGTCTGACTGCATCGCTATGTCCCTGGCTTAACCCTGGACCCCAGAAAGTATACGTTTCACCTTTTGGTAATATCGATTCAGCGAATAGACGATTGAGTGAAAACAAGCCTGGATCCCAACCAGTCGAAAGAACAGCGACTGTGTTGTTTTCTTTAGCAATCTTATCAAGTTTATTGAAGTGGTTTGGAATTTCATTGTGATTATCATAGGTGTCAACGGTGTTGAATGACTTTGCCAGTTCCGGCGCTTGAACGGGTATATCCTTCTGTGAACCACCACATAATATCAAGACATCCAGTTTGTCTTTAAATGCAGCTAGCTCATTCATATGATACGCTGGTGATGATGTCTCTAACTGCTCAGGCTGACGTCTGGAAAAAATACCTACCAATTCTAAATCGTCTGAGTTCTTCAGCCCGGTTTCGACCCCTCTGCCTAAATTACCATAGCCGACTATTCCAATTTTTGTTGTGTTCATCGAATCACTCGCTTTCCGTTTTTTAATTATCCTTCGATAATCATGATATTAATCATAATATAAATTTCCAGTTGCATATACTGGATCGTTTGTAATATCCATCCCAAGCATTTTTAGGGTTTGTTCATTTTCATGATTCATAATAACCGTTGAATGAGCTTGGGCATCTTTCAAATGAGTCAATTGTTTGTAAGCAAGATGAGCTGTCGGATTGGTCACGGCACTTATAGCTAAAGCAATGAGCAGTTCGTTAGCTGATAAAGTTGGTACTTTACTATTCAGTTCGTCTGTTTTCAAACGTTGAATCGTCTCTAAAATCATGGGGGTCAGCAAGTCGATTTCATCAGCTATATTTGCCAATGATTTTAGCGCATTTAACACTGCCGCTGCTGAGGCATCCATCAGTGTAGAGGTACGACCCGTAATGATTTCACCATTATTCAACTCGATTGCAATAACCGCTTGTAAATTTGAATCATCCAAAAGCTCTTCTACTTCTTTTGCATACGAACGTGCAAATCGTACAGTTGTCCGGTCCTTTTTTTTCAGGTCAGATTCTTCCAGGATCAATTGAATACGACGTAAAGTGTCTTCATCTGCCAAACCTTTTTTGAAATCATTTTCTACCGAAAACGCTCGACGAATAATTTCTTCGTTCGCTGCTTTCACTACTACTTCTTCATCGATAATTCCAGATTTCAATCGGTTAACGCCCATATCAGTTGGTGATTTATAGACAGATGGTTTGCCTGTAATTTTTTCAATGATACGTTTAATCACTGGAAACATTTCAACATCGCGGTTATAGTTAACAGCCACTTCTCCGTAAGCTTCAAAATGATAATTATCCATCATGTTTACATCTTTCAGATCAACCGTTGCTGCTTCATAAGCGATATTGACCGGGTGTTTGATAGGCATGTTCCAAACAGGAAATGTTTCAAATTTCGCGTAGCTGGCTTTATTGCCGTGAGCATATTCATGATAAAGCTGGTTTAAGCACGTAGCTAATTTCCCGCTCCCGGCGCCTGGAGCCGTAACGACCACT
This sequence comes from Alkalibacterium sp. 20, assembly GCF_001885615.1. Classification (GTDB taxonomy): domain Bacteria; phylum Bacillota; class Bacilli; order Lactobacillales; family Carnobacteriaceae_A; genus Alkalibacterium. Next base: position 102,067 of record NZ_LSRN01000001.1, read on the forward strand.
AAAGGTTTTGTTGTTTCAATATATTCATTTTTGGCAAATCCTTCTTCGCCGAGGATCGCATCCACATTTGTCGGATAACCTTCAATAGTATGGTGCGTATGCACGTTTATGCCACTGCGTTCCAATTTAGACATGAATATCTTTACATTAGGCTGTTCCTGGTAACGTGTGATCAAGACACTGTTGACCGGGATCCCATAGGCTCTGTATTCATCGATCAAGCGTAAAACATCACGATCATACGTAATACCATAGTCCCCACGCACTTTATTGCGCTCAATATCACCAGCGTAAACACATATGATTATTTCTGCTTTGTCTTTTAAAGTTGCCAGTAATTTCATTTTTGCATCTTCATCAAAGCCCGGCAGGACGCGTTTGGCATGTTTGTCACCAATCAACTTACCACCAAATTCTAAGTACAGTTTTTCGCTATTTTCTACCCGTTCCAATATATAGGCAGACTGTTCTTTTAAATATTTATCTGTATCAAAACCAACTTTAAACATAACCGTCCTCCTGTTTCCTTTTACAATCTCTACTATTATAACACTGATTCTTGAGAGACTGAATGACTTTTATAATTATAAAGATCGGATATATTTTAACAAGCGGAATTATTCCGGATACACTCAAAAAAAATAGAAAGCAATCGCTGAGCGATTGCTTCATTAATAGTATTGCTTTGTTTGTATTTTTGCTAATAATATGTGCTTAATCATTTGTGAAGGGCATGCTTGAGCTGATTGTGTGACCTTTGTGTGTGCTTCCACTTTGTGAAGGGCACGCTTGAGCTGATTGCTTTTGTATTCATGGTTGTTGTCAGACAAACAGTCCCTGTTTACTACCGAATAGTAGATCGAAGTAACTTTATTCCTCCAAAGAAATCTTTTCTTTCTTAAGTCTTAACCTTGGTATTATCAATTTAGCTCAGTTAGGATTTAACTATAATCATGAAAAATTAATTGATTCTTATTATAAGGAGTGGCTGACTTGAAGGGTAAAATTTTGTTGGAAGATTTAAAAAAAAATAAAGATGCCGACCATGCTGTTCATATGAAAAGATACATGCGAGACCAGTTTGATTTTTTAGGCATTCCTGCAACGAAAAGGCGTGAACTTGTACGACCTTATTTCAAAGTAGCAAAAAAGGAAGCTTTTGTTGACTGGGATTTTTTGAATACCTACTGGGAGCTGCCGTTTCGGGAGTGTCAGTATATTGCCAGTGATTACCTCTTATTGAAACAAAACCAGCTGGTTCCATCAGATGTTGGAAAAATAAAAATATTGGCACTAACAAAGCCTTGGTGGGATACGATCGATAGCTTGGATAAAGTTATTGGTGGATTAGCCACAAAGTATCCAGAACTTAATCAGATGCTTTTGGAGTGGAGCGTTGACGAGAGTATCTGGTTGAGACGCATCGCCATCAATCACCAGCGCCACCGTAAAGACCGCATGGATACAGCACTACTTGAAGAAATTATCAAAAACAATTTAGGTAGTTCTGAATTCTTTATAAACAAAGCCATCGGGTGGATATTACGAGATTATAGTAAGACAAATCCTGAATGGGTGTCTATTTTTATTGACCATTACAAGGACCAGCTCCACCCGTTAAGCATTCGTGAAGGCAGCAAGTATTTAAACTGATCATATTTACTATTGCTGAAACCCTCATCTGGTTTGTAGACCAAATGAGGGTTTTTATAAAGGCATCAATTATACGAGTTTTTCTCGTATTTCCCCATTTAATTTATCAATAATTGTTGCGAACACAATAACGATGATAATGATGATCCCAGCATCTTCCCAGTTACGTTTCGGTGGAAAAGTATCTTCAGTGGGTCTTAGTACCCAACTTTATTGCCTTATCGGTTCTTGAACCAGTTCCAGTGGCTATTACCCACTCCTATAGGGTATTCTCAGCAAACAGATTCTCTCCAGTAAGCATCAAGGAAACACACTAGTATCAACTCAGGAACTTTTTGATTGTTAGTGGAGTCCACTTTCCTTTTAAATCTTTCCAGGCAATGCGAAGAGCGCTTTTATCGAGAGAAATCAAATAGATAACGTATTCAGTTAACCTGAAATAACATAATGAATACCTCTAAATAATTATTCGAAAACAAAAAATTCGCAGTAAAAACCATAAAAATACAGTGTAGGGGCAACTTTTCAGACGCCACAATACGAGCATCGCATGTCCCAAGCAACTGAATAACTTGAAAAATGACTTGATTTTCTTGAACCAGACACTTAAAGTAAACAAGTGACTGTACCGAAATACTTGGGACAGAGGCAACAGGTACATTTCGCTTTCCCCTTTCGCCTGCCTTGCTCAGTCGGTATAACACTTCCCTCGTAAAGAAGAGGTCGCCAATTCGAAACTGTCAGTTGGCATCGTACTTAAAAAAAATAAAAATCACTGTAATCGAGAGGGAATCATCATGCCAATCGTCTATCTTATTGAAACCAACAATCAAACAGTACTTAGTCAAGGCATCCGCCTGTTCAGCCGGTATCCTTATAATCATTTGTCCATTGCCTTGGATGCATCCTTATCCGAAGTATACAGCTTTGGACGGCGCCAACCGATAAATCCGCTCATGGCTGGTTTCGCAAAAGAAGACTTCAGTCATTCTTTTTATAAAGAGTCTAGCGGTCGGGTGTATGCGATACAAGTCAGCGACCAGGAATGGCAGGTGATTCACACACACCTTCAGTCTTTTGAATTAAATCCCTTTGACTGGCATTACAATTTGCTAGGCTTGCTGCCTGCTTACTTTCAGTATTCGTGGGAACGGCCTGATCATTTCTTCTGTTCAGAATTCGTGGCAACACTCTTACAGTCCGCGGGCGTCTTGTCACCTTACAATCGTCCGAACCTGATGCACCCCAGAGATGTTATCGAATCGGTTCATCCGATCTGTGTGTATGACGGACAATTGCAACTATATCCTGGATTGATTCAATCTATATCCAGTCCCCATCCTTCCGAGCGGCGCTCCTTCAGACCGATCCGGTATGTGTATCGGCAATTCATCCATTAATTTTGATAAAAAAAGGTTGGGACAAAAGTCCCAGCCTTTTTTGCATCTCCAAATGTTGTTTTCATTAACAACGTGCTTAAAAAACAGACTCGCCGTCCACTTATTTTACGATTAATATAATCAAAGGAAACATATTAATTCTTAAATATTATGAATATCCATTTGTGGATAGGGGATAGAATTTTTTTCTCGATCAAAGGTTGTTTTGACTTCTTAAATTAAATCAAAATGGACCGCCCAGTAATTTTCTGTTTTCGTCCAAACTCTAACTGTGTATTCGACCGCGCTGTCTCCGTGTTTAGATAGACGAATAAACGGTTCTGGATCCTTTAATATCAAGATGTGTTTAGCGACGATACCATCGAGTGTTTTAAGAACATTCTGATTATCTTCTTCATAACCCACACCAAAGGTAAAATCAACACGACGTGTATCATGTACTGAATAATTCACAATCCCTGAATTCGACAAGTCTCCGTTTGGAATATAAACCATTTTGTTATCTGGTGTGATCAATTCTGTGTACAAGATTTGAATAGCTTTAACCGTTCCACCATAACCTGCTCCTTCAATATAGTCCCCTACTCTGAAAGGACGCATGGTCAGCAACAATACTCCCCCTGCCAAGTTCGACAGAGATCCCTGGAAAGCCAAACCTAACGCCAAGCCAAATGATCCCAATATAGCCACAAACGAAGCTGTTGGAATACCTAAAATGCCAATGAGACTTACAACCAGCAATATTTTAGACCTATACTTACTATTGACATCAAGAACGGTTTTAAACTTTCATCTAGCTTGGACCTGCTGATCTGACTGCCAATCAATTTAACGATTACTTTGATTACTATTAGACCGACTAGTAAAGTGATAATAGCTAGTGCGATCGGTTTTACTATTTCTACCAAAAGATTAATCCAATTTCACTCTCTCCTTTTATACTATGTACTTGAAATTCAACGACTTTTCTATCATAACATATGATTTCAGTCTTTGATAAGAAAAGTAATGTGAAAACAGATGACACATCATCCATTCCAGAGATGAATTATTAATAAAATCCTTTAATATTGTTTGCAATTCGGTTGTGCACTAGGTATTATAATAAAGTCACGTTTTAAAGTTTACAGAAGTAATCTAAACGGGTATTGATTTCGGAAAAAATCTTTATCTAGGGCCTTTAACCCTATGACGCATTTCTTTTCTAAGGAAAAGACAATTAAAGGAGAGATTTTTATGACTATTATAGGAATAGTTGGTGTGTTAATTGCCTTTGTCCTAACACTTTTCGGGTTATGGAAACTTCAACAAAAACATGTTAAGTTTTCTACACGCGTATTTATTGGGTTAGGCGCAGGAATTATTTTTGGTGGAGCTTTACAACTCTTATTTGGAACAGAAAGTAACATTACAGTTGGAGCGATGGAATGGATCAATGTCGTAGGAAACGGCTATGTAGCTTTCTTACAAATGCTAATTATGCCATTGGTTTTCGTATCTATTATTGGAGCATTTACCAAGATTCAAGGAAGCAAAGATTTAGGAAAAATCAGTTCATCTGTTTTAATCACCTTGATTGCGACCACAGCCGTTGCTGCTCTAATCGGTGTGTTAAGTATCATGGCCTTCAATTTAGATGGGGCAGAATTTGTTCAAGGCGAACAGGAAAGTGCGCGTATTGAACAATTACAGGAAAGTCAGGCCACTGTAGAAGAATCAACAATCCCTGAACAGTTGATAAACTTTATTCCACGTAACGTCTTTTCAGATCTATCTAACTCAAGAAGCACAAGTACCATTGCTGTGGTTGTTTTCTCAGCCTTTGTGGGAGTTGCCTATCTGGGTATAAAACGGAAAGATCCGGAACAAGCGGAGACTTTCAAAAACATCATTGATAGCTTGTATGCTATCGTCATGCGCATCGTCACTTTAGTTCTACGCTTATCGCCTTATGGTATATTCGCCTTGATGACTAAAGCTATTGCGACAAGCAATTTTCAAGCACTTTTGAATTTAGGACTATTCGTCATAGCGTCCTACGCAGCGATCGGTGTTATGTTTATTATTCACTTAATTATATTAGCCGGATATAAAGTCAATCCAATCACTTATGTAAAAAAAGTATGGCCTGTTCTCAGTTTCGCTTTTACTTCACGTTCAAGCGCTGGAACTTTGCCTTTAAATATTGAAACGCAAACAAAAGTACTAGGTGTCGATCATGCTTCTGCTAACTTTGCCGGAACATTTGGATTATCTATTGGTCAAAATGGTTGTGCAGGAATTTTTCCAGCTACACTTGTAGCTATTATTGCGCCAACGGTGGGTATCGACATCACCAATCCAATGTATATCCTGACAATTATGGCTGTTGTTGCAATTAGTTCGTTCGGTGTTGCCGGTGTGGGGGGCGGTGCTACATTTGCTGCTTTGATTGTTTTAGGCTCACTTGGCCTCCCTATTTCAATCGTCGGTTTAGTCATCTCAGTTGAACCGATCATTGATATGGCCAGAACCTTCTTAAATGTAAATGACAGTATTGTGGCCGGCATTATTTCATCTAAAACCATCAATCAGTTTGATGAATCGATGATGAACGACAAAAAGCTTGTGCTGCAAGTAGAAATTTAGATTTTATTTAATTAAAAAGTAGGTATCAATAAGTTTATACCTGCTTTTTATACGTAATAATCCACTATCAGGTGTCCGTTAATATTTTTATTTGATTGGTCGAAACGTCCTCCGTTAATTTGATATAAGAAACCAGAATTCTGGTTTCTGTATTTAAATCATCAGAAATGAATTTTTGAGGACAATTAGTTTCTTATAATCTTTATTGATTTTTACATTACTGTATTTTCTTTTAGCCACTCAATATAAAGTATGGTACTATTATTGAATCATTAATATGATATTATTTTAAAAAAGGAGTGAGAATTTGTTATTAAACCCTGTTATAATCTCAGTTTTTGTCATGGTGTCATTATCCCTGCTGAGACTTAATGTATTACTTGCTTTAATTATCGCCGCTTTAGTAGGCGGAATAGCTGCAGATATGAGCTTAATGGAAACCATGGAAGTCCTCCTTGGTGGTATGGGAGGGAATGCAGAAACAGCACTCAATTATATTTTGTTAGGCGCACTAGCTGCGGCGATTCAAAAAACTGGTGCTGCAACCATCATCACTCAGAAACTATCTAAAAGCATGAAAGGGACGGGGAAATCTCTAGTCTTCATTATTGCATTTATCAGTATTTTTTCTCAGAATTTGATTCCGGTGCATATTGCATTTATTCCGATCTTGATTCCCCCACTGATTATGGTAATGAACAAACTGAAAATTGACAGAAGAGCTGTCGCCTCTGCTTTAACTTTCGGATTAAAAGCACCGTATGTTGCTCTTCCGGTCGGTTTCGGCTTGATTTTCCATAATATTATTCGTGATGAGATGGCTTCAAGCGGATTAGAACTTGTAGATGGTGAAGTATGGCACGTCATGTGGATTCCTGGCCTTGCCATGGTCGTAGGCCTTTTGGTAGCTGTTTTGATTACATACCGAAAACCCCGTGAATATAAGGATAGTGAAGAATCCGGGTTCAAGTTTGGATTTAAGCACTTGGAGTCAGAAGAAGTTACGTTTAATAAAGACCATGCTTTCGCCATAGCCGGTGCGGTAGCCGCCTTGATCGTTCAGTTAACGGTAGGCTCTTTAGTCTTAGGCGCAATACTGGGCTTATTCATTATGCTTGTCGGCGGAGCTATTAGATGGTCCAGTATCGACGGTATGATGAAAAGTGGCATCAACATGATGGGCTTTATTGCCTTTGTCATGCTCGTAGCCTCAGGTTACGCAGATGTCATTCGATCCACAGGTGGTGTAGAGACACTCGTTGAATCAGTCGTAGGGGCAATTGGTGGTAATCAGCTAGTTGCCGCTACCGGTATGATCGTCTTAGGATTACTGATTACCATGGGTATCGGTACTTCTTTCGGGACTATCCCTATTATTGCTGCCATTTACGTTCCTCTGGCATTAGAACTAGGATTCAGCCCAATGGCAACAGTGCTATTAATTGGTTCTGCGGCGGCATTGGGTGACGCTGGTTCTCCAGCATCTGACAGTACGCTCGGCCCTTCTGCCGGTCTCAGTGTTGACGGACAGCATGATCATATCTGGGACACGTGTGTACCAACCTTTTTGCACTATAATATTCCCATAATGATATTTGGTATTATCGGAGCGCTTATTTTATAATTTGACATCTATTTAAATTGTTATTAGCTAAAATCGATGTTTATAACACAGCAAAAAAAGCTCCAGAAGACTTGTATAAAAGTCTTCTCGAGCTTTTTACGTTATATTCACCCATCATCATAAGTACTATGACTCTTTTTCACTACTCTGTCTCCAAAGACTAATCGCTATTTTTCTCTACATATATTCTAAAAGCCGCTTGAGAAATAAAACCAATCACTAACACAAAAAATAAATGAAAAGTAAAAGACACGTTACCTGATGTATTCAACAACACAAAAGCATAAATGCTTACAGGTAGAAAACTGACTAAAATATATTTCAGTACATCTTTTTGTTTACTCTTCATTTCAATCACTCCAGAATAAAACTTAATTATTTATGTATTATGTACAATCACTAGTTCAATAGTTCACTGTATAATTAAGTATATACCAAACAATAAACCGGACACAATACTTTTATCCCTTAATCTTTGGATTTGAGCATAATAGCCAACTATGCTATTGCGTATCAGATTTTATATATTACCTCTTCTATGATATCATGGTAAAGTTGTATTTCTATTAATCTTAGGAGGAGAAAAATGATAAAATTTACAGTATCAAAAACTGCGGTGCTACTTTCTATACCGATTTTACTTTCTGCTTGTGGAGAAAACGATAGTAATAGTTCTCAGGAAGAAAATGTCGGAGAAGCTTTAGAATATACGATTACAGGTATAGAACCCGGATCAGGCACGGCCGAAATAGCCCGTAAGGCCCTTGAAGAATATGACAACTTAAACGGATGGGATATTCAGGAGAGTTCTACTGCCGGCATGTTGACTGAATTAGGTCAGGCAATCGATAACGAGGAGCCAATCGTTGTGACTGGATGGACTCCTCATTATATGTTTGAATTATATGACCTAAAAATGCTAGAAGACCCTCTTAACGTTTTCGGAGGTGAAGAAGGCATCAACACGTTAACACGTACCGGCCTTGAAGAAGATATGCCTGAAGCTTTTGAAATACTTGATCGATTTGAATGGAATACAGAACATATGCAGGAAGTCATGCTCGAAGCTTTGGAAAGAGACTTTGAGGACGTTACTACGGAATGGGTAGATAATAATCGCGACTTAGTAGATGAATGGACGGAAGGTATAGACGATGTCGATGGCACTCCATTTGAATTAGGCTCAATTCCATGGGATACCGAACGTTCTTCTGCTAATGTCCTAGCACGTGTCTTAGAAGAAAAAGGATATGATGTCACTATCACTAATTTGGATCCGGCGGTTATTTACCAAGCTTTAAACCTAGGCGAAGTCGATGCCACAGCAGGAGCATGGCTGCCTACAACGGCAGGTGCTTTTATGGAAACATACGGTGAGAACATTGTTGATTTAGGACCTAACTTAACAGGTACAGTCATAGGTTATGTCGTTCCGACTTACATGGAAGATATCAACTCAATCGAAGACTTACCTGCTAAAGACTAATTGAAACGTATTTCAACATTAATAAAAGAGCACAATGACCCTTAAGACAAGGGTCATTGTGCTCTTTTGTTGTTTAGTTTCCAACACTTAAAATGTTTTAACTGAATTAGAAAGGCAGGCTAGAAAACCAGTTTTTTTTATTTTCTATTTTCTAGATGGACGCTTGCCCCAATATTGGAAGTAATCCGTACGGATGTATCCGTTATAAAGTTTACGTTTTTTAGTTGCTCTTTTTCCGTAATGTTCTTCGAAGTCCAAGTCACTTGTAATAATGTATTTGCTCCATGTTTCAAGCGGTTTAAACGTTTCTCCCATTTCACGGTATAATTTGTAGACGTCTTCTGGATCTCCCAGTCGTTCGCCATAAGGTGGGTTGGAGATAATAACGCCGAATTCTTTGTCTGTCTTAAGATCCGCCAGTTGCATTTGCTTGAATTTAACACTATGCGAAAGTCCTGCTTCTAATGCATTCGCTTTGGCGATTTCAATCATGTCGCCATCGATATCTGTTCCCAGAATATCCAGTTCGACGTCATAATTTGCCTGATCTTCTGCATCCTGACGTACTTTTTGCCATAATTCTTTAGGCATCCAGTCCCAGTCTTCACATAAGAATGTGCGGTTAAATCCTGGTGCGATATTGTGTCCAATAAGTGCTGCTTCTATTGGAATCGTTCCAGAACCACACGTTGGATCAATAAACGGACGGTCTTTACGCCAAGTTGTCAATAGCACCAGTGCAGCAGCCATATTTTCTTTTATTGGCGCCCCACCTTTTTCTTTACGGTAGCCGCGTTTAAACAAGCTAGGTCCGGTGGTATCGATAGTGAGTAACACTTTATCATTTCTGATGGCCACTTCAATAGGAAACTTCGCTCCTGTTTCGGGCAGCATGCCTCTTCTATGGTACACATCTTTGATTTTTTCAGCTATCGCTTTGTTCACAATACGCTGAACATCCGGTACACTGTATAATGTTGATTTTATCGACTTACCGCTGACTGGAAAAGCCGCGTCCATGGATAAATAGTCATCCCATGGCAGAGCTTTGGTTTGTTCGAACAAGTCGTCAAACGTTTTGGCCTCAAATTCACCAACAATAATCTTCACACGGTCAGCTGTACGCAGCCATAAGTTGGTTTTTGCGATATCTTCTTTGCCGCCTTCAAATCTTGCACGTCCGTTTTCAACTTGGACATCGTATCCTAATTTTTTCAGTTCATCTCCAACAAGGGCTTCGATCCCACTTGCGGCTGTAGCGAGTAATTTATAGGTCATTCAATTGCCACCTCTCTTATTCTAATAGTATGGATGAGACACTGCTTACGTAAAGAAATCCTCTCTAAAAAAGAGAGGATTTCACCACTATGTACATCACTGTAAGCCATGTTTTGTCTAGATAAAACGGTGAAGTCTTATCCGAGATAACCATCTGTCTGCACGAGCATTAAGCCCTGCCTCTTCTCTCTGTTCAATTCCAGGAGAAAAGTGCCCCTACCAATGTTTGGGTTGCTCACTCGAGGGGTTTACCGCGTTCCACCAAACGCGTTTCCACGTTTGCTTCGTCACTGTGGCACTTTCAAGGGTACTCAAGCATAGGTTTCCCCGTAGCTCTTTTTCCTGCCGTCATCCCATACCTGGGAGCCGCAGCTTATTGTTTCGCTGCGCACGAACACTACAAGCATCGCAGCTTGTGTGAGCATGGACTTTCCTCACAACTCTATTGAGCTGTGCGATTATCCGTGATGTACATTATTCAATTTTACTCGTCTTCTAATTTTGATCCGAAAACATGTCGTTCCAGGTTAGATAGACGTTTCAAGATATCGAAATTTGATACGTTTGATTTTGTTTGACCGGAATTCGAGCTTTGTGTGGTCATTTGTTTGGACTGTTCATCCACTTTATCAAGCAAACGGTCATTTTCAGTTTTTAACTGCTCAATCTCTTTTTGAAAAGCGTCATAGTCTTTGATCACAACATCAAGAAATTCATCGACTTCTGTTGGATCATATCCGCGCATTTTTGTTTTAAAATCTTTTTCTAAAATTTCTTTTTGGGTCAACTCTTTATTCACATCTACACCCCATCTATTCGTCTTTAATTAATTATGAAGATATTAATTGAATTCGCTTTTATAAACAACTCTTTTGCTCATATTACCATTATAACAAATATAAGCCTAAAAGTGAAGATAACCCGGTTCAATATTGTTTTATTTTAAATTTTCTCAGTGTAACATCTTATATATATACATCTACTTCATCTACGAATACATGCGTAGCAACTTTTCCAGCGCGATTATCATAACATTTCGTGAATCTATCATCTGCTAAATACACCCACTCAGGCCTTAATGAATTTTTTTAAACTACTTATCCCAAGTAATACTTAACCACTCACGATACAGGAGTGCCAGCTTTATGTTGTTAGCTTTAATGCTGGTCTCTTTTGTAAATAAATCATTCAATTTAATTCCGTAGTTTCATTTGATTTAGAATACGTGTTAGACTTTATGTAATACGTACTTTTACGAAAGAAATACATATATGAAACTACTGACTTTTAAACAATAATCACACAGAAAGGAACATACCGATGAACAAAAAAGAAAAGGTTGTTTTCGAAGCGATAAGTAAAGCTTATTCAGATGCATCCGTTCAAAACGATCCTGAATTATCTCGTTTACTACTTACATCTGCTCAATCTTTAGAAAAAGGGGAAAGTCATAAATCAATTTCAAAATACCTCCTAACACATAGCTTCAAAGCACCGAATGCTATCAACGACTTATACAATGATATAAAAAAGGAAGCAGAAAGCCATAGAGGTGCTGCCTCCATAGGAATCTGGTTAAATAATCATTAGTCATCAAGAAAATTAATGCAGGATCCAAATCTGATTTGCTGGTTGATAACCTAATTGCTGACACATCAGCACCACTCATTGTAATTTGTCCTGGAGTGCTCCCAATGACCGCCATATTGGTACCAATTACAAATAATCTGAATTTTATTAAACTTAATTATATTTCAAAAGGAAAAAGGTTAGGACAGATGTCCTAGCCTTTCATTATTGTTCTTCTTCTTCAAATTGCTCTTCTTCAAGTAGATCAGTGATGAACCACTGAAGTTCATCAAATGAGATGGTTTCTATTTTATAAGGGTGTTTTTCCTGATATTTCAAAGCCTGATCATAGAAGAATGAAACTTTACCTTCATGATCCATATCATAAAAGAGCAGGCATCCATCCGTATTTTTAACGATGAACTTCTGATTGTTCTTCAACTGGCCTGGGTTGGCGTAATCCTGATTTGAAGTGTAATTGATATAATCCGCCCGTTCGACGATTGAGTTGTAGTAAATTTGGTTGACTTCATTCCACTTACTTGAAAAGCTAGTGTAAGGTAATAATAAGGCGAGTTTCAGTTCAGGATAGTCTGCTTTTAAATCCAGTGCGACTTCTCCCATCCACAACTCCGTACCCAAGTTGCCGGATATAATGACCCATTCCATGCCTTGCTCGATATATTCAATCAATTTTCTTTTGAAGAATTTTTTTATATAATCTATTTTAGGGTCATCGGCAGAAAATATTGAAAGTTCAAAGGATCGATAGCCGCTGACGTATAAATTTTTAATAAGTTTCTCCTCCATTCTACATTCACCTGTCATTGTTTGGTAAACTAGAGTTATATTAATTTAAGGTTGTGAACACATTGACTATTCGGTATCCAAACGGAAAACTATATCATATTCATGATGACAAAAAGAAGACTGAAAATCAACCTAAGAAAAAGAAAATTTCTTACAGTAAGCGCGGGATGACCCTGGAAGAAGATTTAAACGCTACGAATGACTATTATCTTTTGAGAAAAAAAGCGGTCATTCATAAAAAACCCATTCCAATACAGGTAGTTAATGTTGATTACCCAAGACGCAGTGCGGCAAAAATTACTGAAGCATACTACCGTAGAGCATCCACAACGGATTATAACGGCGTGTATAAAGGTCACTACATTGATTTTGAAGCTAAAGAAACGCAAAATAAAACCTCTTTTCCTTTAAAAAACTTTCATGATCATCAACTGAATCATATGCAGGCCTGTTATGAGCACGGAGGCATCTGCTTTGTTGTTATCCGTTTTAGTACGCTAAACCGCGTGTTCATAATTGATTTCCCTCAACTAAATAAATGGTGGAGCGAGCAGTTTGAAGAGAAAGGAAAAAAATCTATTCCACTAAAAGTGATTGAAACAGAGGCCATTGAAATCAACTATGGCCTCTCCCCTCGTCTGCCTTATTTAGTCGTTGTTGATCGATTGATTAATAAACAAAATATTTAAAAGGTTTTTAAGAAAAGAACGACATTATTGACTCATTTATAAAAGTAGTGTAAAGTTCTTCTCTGATATACTAAAATGAAACAAACCCATTTCAATGGGTTTAAAAAGAGATTATTAAAGGAGCGTAACATGTCACAAAAAGATGAAATGTCTCGTAAAGATTATAAAAAATCATCAAAAAAAGGCACCACGCAGCAACCAAAAAAATGGTTTAAACGTATCATACTTACCTTTATAACCCTCTTTTTAATGGTCCTTGTTGCTGGCGGAGCTCTCTTCGCCTACTATGCTTCAAATGCACCTGAAATGACTGAAGAAGATTTAATGGGTACTTATTCCTCTGAATTACTAGATAAAGACGGTAATGTATTTTACACGTTAGGTGCCGAAACGCGAGAGTATGCTGAAGCTGATGAATATCCTGACGTTATGCTTGACGCGATGACAGCCATTGAAGATCAGCGTTTTTTTGATCATATAGGCATTGACCCGATTGGCATTGGACGAGCAGCTATCGGATACATTACTAACCGAGGGCAAATTGTTGGTGGGGGTAGCACCATTACCCAGCAATTAGTCAAGTTATCTGTCTTTTCTACAACAAGAGAAGATCAGACATTACAAAGAAAAGCACAAGAAGCCTGGTTAGCTATTCAAGTTGAGCGTCAATTATCAAAAGAACAGATTATCACGTTATACATGAATAAAATCCATATGGCCGGTAATGTGTATGGAATTTCCACTGCAGCTGAAGAATATTACGGCAAACAGGTCAGTGAACTGGAGATACATGAAGCAGCTCTATTTGCAGGGATGGCTCAAGCGCCTAATCGATATAGCCCTTACGTCAATCCTGAAGTAGCTAAAGATCGCCGAGATGTAGTCATCAACGTCATGCGTGACGCAGGTCATATTACCTCTGACGAAGCAGAGGCAGCTAAGGCCCTTCCTATCGAAGAAGGATTAGTTGAGCTAAGTAGTGATGATAATAATGCACTTGTGACCGATGCTTATGTGCAACTCGTTATTGATGAAGTGAGAGAAAAAACCGAGATCGATCCTGCTACGGCAGGCTTAACGATTGAAACCAATATTGATATGGAAGCTCAGCAGCGGGTTTTTGATGTCTTGAATTCAGATGAGTATGTCGACTATATTAATGAAGATGTACAGGCTGCAGTAACCCTCGTAGAAGCTGAATCAGGTAAACTGAGAGCGATTGGCGGCGGTCGAAATACAGAAGTCCTAAGAGGACAGAACCGTGCAACTCAACAGAAAAGTACAGGGTCTACTATTAAACCTTTAACGACATACGGACCTGCTATTGAGCATCTACAATACTCAACTTATCAACAAATTGAGGACGAAGAATATAGTTATCCTGATGGCACACCCCTTAGGAACTATGATGGCCAGCATAGAGGTCAAATAAGTCTACGCGAAGCACTTGTAGACTCGCGCAATATCCCGACAGCTAAAGTTTTCAATGAAGATTTAGAGACTAGTCAAGTCGAAGAATTTGTTACTAATTTAGGTGTAGATATCGAACCGATGTCCAATGAGGGCGTATTGGTTCCGCAAAATGCAATCAATGGTGTGATGACTCCGTTACAAATGGCTGCCTCTTATGCTTCGTTTGCAAACGGCGGAAATTACACTGAACCGTATACTGTTTCTAAAGTAACCACACAAGATGGACAAGAAATAGATTTATCCCCGGAAACAAATCAAGCAATGTCTGATTTCACTGCTTACATGATTACTGATATGCTTAAAAATGTTGTGGCTAACAATAACAATACTTTAGGTATTTCCAATTTATCTCATGCTGGTAAAACAGGTACGACCAATTTCACTGAAGAGAGATTAACAGAATTAGGTTATCCATCAGATGCTGTGCCAGACTCATGGTTTGTCGGTTATTCATCAACCTATTCTTTATCTGTCTGGACGGGATATGATAATAATAATGATGGTTATTTATCATTTGATGATGGCTCACGATTGCTCCCCCGTCATATATACAGAGAAGTGATGCAGTATGTTTCTGAAGGTGTAGATAACAGCGATTGGCAAATGCCTTCATCTGTTAAAGAAGTAACTGTTGAAGACGGTACTGATCCAGCTAAATTACCTGGGCCAAACACACCGGATAGTGCGCGTATTACTGAATTATTTGTTTCGGGAACTGAACCAACAGAAGCATCACTCAGTTATGGTGAAGAATTAGACGCACCAAGTGGTCTCTCTGCTGATTACGATGAAGAATCTGATGAGTTGTCCGTCACTTGGGATGACTACACATTAGAAAATGAAGACGAAGACGTTACCTATAACCTCTCTATCGGTGGTGAAACAACAACGTTAAGCGACACCGAGTATTCCGTGACTGAACCGCCTGAAGGAAACTTAACTATCACTTTATCCGTTTCAGCTTATGACACAACAGGTCCAGAAGCTTCAACTAATATCACCATTCCAGCACGTGAGGAAGATGATGATGAAGAACCTGAAGATGATGATGAAAAACCTGAAGATGATGAAGAAGAACCTGAGGAAGAACCCGAAGAAGAACCTGAAGAAGAACCCGAAGAAGAACCTGAAGAAGAACCTGAAGAAGAACCTGAAGAAGAACCTGAAGAAGAACCTGAAGAAGAACCCGAAGATGATAATAATGGTCAAAACAATCAGAATAACGAAGACGAGGATGAGGATGAAGAATCAGACCAGAATGGGAATTCTGGCAACGGTACTCCTCCTGCTAACGATGATGACGACGATGACGAATAAAAGCTAAATAAAAAAGGAAGAGATAAGCGCCTTTAGCGCTCATCTCTTCCTTTTTTATTCACTTATTCATCTTTAGATTTGAAGAACGTTTTACCTTTAGACGTACGATAACCTATAAAAATATTCCATAGACCTATAATAAGACTTATTCCACCTATGAAAGGATCTTTAAAAACAACGTATAAAGATAAGAAAAAAATAAGAATCCCCATTATAATAAAAAAATTTCCGGTTTTTTCTGTCATCTTGACGCACTCTTTCTTATTAAGTCATTATAAAAAGAAAACTCAATGCAGCTGCATTGAGTTTTTGTATTACTGGGCTACTAGGATTCGAACCTAGGAATGACGAGATCAAAACCCGCTGCCTTACCGCTTGGCGATAGCCCAATTAAGGGCGACTGATGGGAATCGAACCCACGAATGCCGAGACCACAACCCGGTGCGTTAACCACTTCGCCACAATCGCCATACTATTATTTCCAATAAATAGTATATCACATAAAACATAAGTGTTCATCTAAAAATTTACTGAAACAGGGGTAGTAGGAATCGAACCCACATCGATGGTTTTGGAGACCATAGTTTTACCGTTAAACTATACCCCTATTTAATGGAGGGAGTAGGATTTGAACCTACGAACCCGAAGGAACGGATTTACAGTCCGCTGCGTTTGACCACTTCGCTATCCCTCCAGTATATTAAGTTGCATGGCGCAGGACAGAGTCGAACTGCCGACACACGGAGCTTCAATCCGTTGCTCTACCAACTGAGCTACTGCGCCAAAAAAACGGTCCCGACGGGATTTGAACCCGCGATCTCCTGCGTGACAGGCAGGCGTGATAACCGCTACACTACGGGACCATTTGAAAATCTTTATAGGACACACTGTGAACTGTCGTCCAAGTGTACCATGTCTGCAAACGCTAAAGCGTCAACAGTCATGGCAATTGCGGAGGCAGGACTTGAACCTGCGACCTCCGGGTTATGAGCCCGACGAGCTGCCAACTGCTCTACTCCGCGATAATGTATAATGAAATCATTATACGAAACACTGTAAGCTTTCGCTCACGTGCGATATATG
This sequence comes from Alkalibacterium sp. 20, assembly GCF_001885615.1. GTDB lineage: Bacteria > Bacillota > Bacilli > Lactobacillales > Carnobacteriaceae_A > Alkalibacterium. Next base: position 119,077 of record NZ_LSRN01000001.1, read on the forward strand.
TGTGATTTGTCAAAGCAATTCACACATATGGTAAAGGAGGATGTGGGATTCGAACCCACGCGCGTTTTGACACGCCTGACGGTTTTCAAGACCGTTCCCTTAAGCCGGACTTGGGTAATCCTCCATATCATGACCCCTACGGGATTTGAACCCGTGATTCCGCCGTGAAAGGGCGGTGTCTTAACCACTTGACCAAGGGGCCTTCATTTATTTCTATGGGCCTAAGTGGACTCGAACCACCGACCTCACGCTTATCAGGCGTGCGCTCTAACCAGCTGAGCTATAGGCCCTAAATGAATTTTTTTATACAATTTGTATAAAGCGGGTGAGGAGAATCGAACTCCCGACGTCAGCTTGGAAGGCTGGGGTTTTACCACTAAACTACACCCGCGTGTCTTTCTAAACGAACGGTCCCGACGGGATTTGAACCCGCGATCTCCTGCGTGACAGGCAGGCGTGATAACCGCTACACTACGGGACCATTGTAAAAAAAATTACAGGAAACTCTGTGGACTGTCGTCCAAGCGTACCATGTTTGAAGATTGCGGAGGCAGGACTTGAACCTGCGACCTCCGGGTTATGAGCCCGACGAGCTGCCAACTGCTCTACTCCGCGATAATAATATAGGTGATTAATATGGACCTTGCAGGACTCGAACCTGCGACCGAACGGTTATGAGCCGTTTGCTCTAACCAACTGAGCTAAAGGTCCGTTAATCGGATTTTTTATAGCGGCGGAGGGAGTCGAACCCACGACCTCACGGGTATGAACCGTACGCTCTAGCCAGCTGAGCTACACCGCCATTTTAATAAATCGGGAAGACAGGATTCGAACCTGCGACCCCCTGGTCCCAAACCAGGTGCTCTACCAAGCTGAGCCACTTCCCGTACTTTTCATTACATGTTACATGCACCCTAGAGGACTTGAACCTCTAACCGCCTGATTCGTAGTCAGGTACTCTATCCAATTGAGCTAAGGGTGCTCTATCTAAATAATGCCGAGGGCCGGAGTCGAACCGGCACGGAGAAAACTCTCCGCAGGATTTTAAGTCCTGTGCGTCTACCAATTCCGCCACCCCGGCATGGGGTATCATTGATTACCAATGAGAATTGAAAAGCGAAAGACGGGATTCGAACCCGCGACCCCCACCTTGGCAAGGTGATGTTCTACCACTGAACTACTTTCGCACGAAGATGCCGGCTAAAGGAATCGAACCCTCGACCCACTGATTACAAATCAGTTGCTCTACCAACTGAGCTAAGCCGGCCAAATAAATATGATGTTACCATGCGGATGGAGGGACTTGAACCCCCACGCCGTGAAGCGCTAGATCCTAAATCTAGTGCGTCTGCCAATTCCGCCACATCCGCAAATATATAAATAAAATCTTTAAATATATATATGAGCCGTGCAGGGCTCGAACCTGCGACCCTCTGATTAAAAGTCAGATGCTCTACCAACTGAGCTAACGGCTCTGAAAAATGGAGGTTAACGGGCTCGAACCGCTGACCCTCTGCTTGTAAGGCAGATGCTCTCCCAACTGAGCTAAACCTCCAAAATATACTGCATAGCAATGTCCTGCTTTCACAAAGGGAAACCCTTCACTATCCTCGGCGCTGAGAAGCTTAACGGCTGTGTTCGAAATGGGAACAGGTGGATCCTTCTCGCCATAATCACTATACAATACAACTATAAAACGTTGAAATAGTTTCTGTAGCAACTCTTACATCATACAAAGATATCGCCTCTTTGTCAACTGTTTTTTTTATTTTCTCTAAAACAAATGACAAAGAAGGATATTTCCCTTGCTACTGTATTAATTTTTCCAAGTTTTTTCGATGAAGCGAGCTCTTCCAGATCCGACACTGTATCTTTTGTAATGAGCCGATTCTTTCTTATAATAATCCTGATGATAGTCTTCAGCAGGATAAAAAGGTTTGGCCTTTTCAATTTTCGTGACGATAGGGTCACTAAATTTACCGCTTTGTTCCAATTCTTTTCTTGATTCTTCAGCCATTTTTTTTTGATGTTCATCCTGATAAAAAATAACCGGTCTATAGGAGTCACCTCGGTCTGCAAATTGACCTCCAGCGTCCGTTGGATCTGTTTGTCTCCAGTAAATTTCTACGAGATCTTTGTACGATATCTTATCAGGATCATAAACGATCTCAACAGCTTCTGTATGCCCGGTTCTACCAGAAGTCACTTGTCGGTAAGTGGGGGTTTCTACATGACCTCCTGTATATCCAGAAGTAATTGAAATAATCCCTGCTAATGAATCAAAAGGTTGAACCATACACCAAAAACAACCACCTGCAAATATCGCTCTCTGTTCATTACCCATAATCATTCTCCTTTACTCTGTGTTCCTCGATTTAAGTCCGACGAATTTCTTTGACTCCACCCATATAGGGAACCAAGACTTCTGGTATTTTAATGCTGCCGTCTTTTTGTTGATAGTTTTCCATGAGTGCTGCAACTGTTCGACCTACGGCTAAACCTGAACCATTGAGCGTGTGTAAGTAGTCTACTTTACCATCTGATTCTTTTCTATATCTAATCATAGCTCTTCTGGCTTGAAAATCTTCTGTATTAGAACATGAACTTATTTCTCTGTAGGTATTTTGAGCGGGGATCCAAACTTCCAGATCATAAGTTTTGGCTGCTGCGAATCCGGTATCTCCCGTTGACAGAAGAATCACACGATATGGCAAACCGAGTTTTTGCAAGATGTCCTCGGCATTATTGGTCATTTTTTCCAACTCGTCATAAGAGTCTTCGGGTTTAGCGAATTTCACCATTTCAACTTTGTTGAATTGATGCAAACGAATCAATCCACGTGTGTCTCTACCTGCGCTACCTGCTTCAGAACGGAAGGATGGAGAAAGCGCCGTAAAGTATTTTGGCAAATCCTTTTCTTCTAAAATTTCGTTTTGATAAAAGTTTGTCAAAGGCACTTCTGCTGTTGGAATCAAAGTTAAGGGTTGATTTTTGATTTGGAATACGTCTTCTTTGAATTTAGGGAATTGGCCTGTACCATAAAGGGCATCATCGTTAGCTAGATATGGAGGGATAATTTCCTCATAGTCATGTTCAGTAATATGCAGGTCCAGCATGAAGTTGTACAACGCTCTCTCTAAACGCGCGCCCAGTCCTCTGTAAAACAAGAATCGGCTGCGGGCTACTTTGGCTCCGCGTTCAAAATCCAAAATACCTAGTGAAGTCCCTAAATCCCAATGAGGCTGTGGCTCAAAGTCGAACTCAGTTGGTTTTCCCCATTTACGTACTTCTATATTAGACTCTTCATCTGCGCCTACAGGAATAGAGGGATGCGGTAAGTTCGGAAGACCTGCCGCCACTGCATTCACTTGTTCTTCTAATAGTTCCAAGTCAGCATCGATTGCCTTGATCTCTGCGCCGACCTTTTTCATTGCTGCTATAGCGTCTTGCGCATCTTCCTTGTTTCGTTTCTTTTCGGCGATATCAGCAGAAACTTCGTTACGGTGCTTTTTCAAATGTTCTGATTTTTGAATAAGCTCTCTTCTATTTTCATCCAAGGCTTTGAGATGATCTAATTCTTCAGCAGCCACTCCGCGTGTTCCCAGTCTTTCTTTCGTTGCTTCAAAATCATTACGAATGCGTTTAATATCTAGCATGATTTTTCCCTCTTTCGTTTTTTGTTTTAATAGGTATAAAAAAAGCAGTCCTTTTATCCCAAAGTAAGGGACGAAAGGACTGCTTCTCGCGGTACCACCCTGATTCAAAAAGACACCGCAGTTATCTTTTTGCGCTCTCAGGGATAACGGTCCACGCCGAAATAATTTAGGCTTTATGCTTCATTATTTAAACTTAAACGATGGATTCGAGAACAAACAAGATCAGTTTCCACCACCCACTGACTCTCTAAACTTGTTTGATTCTGTACTAATTCGCTTTTCTTTTACTCATTTATCTGTACCTATATTCTACCTTACTTCATTCTTAAACGTCAACACTTAACGCGTAGATTAGAAGCGATCACCAAGTTTACTAAAGAAGTCTTTAACCAAGTTGGAGAATACGGTAAAGAAACCTGCTCGTTCGACAGAGTCAGCTGCAGCTACTTGAACAGTCTGATCGGCCTCTCCTTCGAGATACTCGACGTTATCCTGATTGTCTAAAACCAATTCACCCAGGATGTCCCCCTCTTCAACAGGCGCTTCTATTTCACCATCTTGATTCAACAGTTCTTCGTTCGGCTGAAATGAGTAGCTGGCTTTCTCATCTTGATTGGAGACAGGAACGTAATAAGAAAGACTATCCACTGTCTTCAATGAAACATTTTCTGCCAAACCATTTTTAACAGCTAAAGGGTCGACATTTTGAAGCACGACGTCTCCTTCAACTAACGTGTTGTATATCCATTCATCAAATCCATGATCAAACAGTTTAGCCGTTTCATTAAAGCGTAAACCTCGGTCCGTCATGCCGTCACCGGCGCCCATAACCACTGAGATCAACCTTCGACCTTCAGATTCTGCTGTTCCTGTAAACGTCGCTCCGGCAAAACCGGTTGTCCCCGTTTTCAATCCATCCACATCCATACGTTCATGCGGTAACCCTTCCAGCATCCAGTTCCAGTTCATCATCGAAATGGCATCAGACGTGCCTTCTCTGAATATTTTAGTCGGTATGCTTGACGTTTCAAGTACTTCTGGGTAATCTTCGATCAAGTTTTTAGCTACTTTAGCAATGTTTTTGGCAGACATCGCATTTTCATCATCTGTTTCACTGCCTGGATAATGATTGTCAATTAAATAACTGTTGTTCAGGCCGGTGGTATTATAGAGTTCGTATTCATCGACTCCCCACTCTTCAACCAATAAACGCATACGATCAACAAATGCTGATTCTGACCCTTCCATTTGCTCGACTAAAGCGATGGTTGCGCCATTTGCAGAGTAGATAGCCAGCGCTTCATAGAGCTCCTTAACTGTGTAGGTATCATTTAATTGTAACGGGACATTGGATAGAGCATAGTCTTGACTTATAGTGTAGGCATATTCGCTGATAGTGACTTCTGTATCCCACGATAGATTCCCTGCTTCGATTTCTTCAAACAAGATATACTCAACCATCATCTTGGTCATCGAGGCAATACCACGGTAGGCATCAGCGTTTTGTTCATGTAAGATCTGGCCTGTCTCAAAATCAATTAAGAGTGAACTTTCTGCTTCGATATCTACAGAAGGTTCTTCTGCCAATACAGCTGTTCCAGCCAGTAAAATAGGTAAGGTTATACTTGCTGTCAAACTTGCTTTTAGTATTTTAAGGTTATGCGTATTTTTCATTCTTTATTTAACTCCTATGTCAGATTCATTCTCTTGTTTGTCAGTGACTATGATTGAAAATCATTTTCAATTCAACATATCTTATAGTACCCTTTCACTATTAAAAATACAACCTCCTTCATTGAGATTTCATATTTCTGACACGCTGACTTGATAGGAAGTAATTGAATATTCAAGACAAATAAAAAGTGAAACGAGTTTAACTCGCCCCACTCTTTCGTGTCATTCATTTTCTAACGGTAACACAACGTCAAACACAGTCCAGCTATCATCGACGCGAGCGGTAATCGTTCCTTTATGTAGTTCCACTATGCTTTGAGCAATAGCTAGTCCTAGACCGGTCCCGGCAGTTTCTTGCGAACGGGAGGTTTCCGCTCTGTAGAAACGTTCAAACAATTGTTCGATTGCTTCTTTTGGTAATGTTTTCCCATTATTTTTTATTGAAACAAAAATATTTTTTTCTCCTTTTTTAACCTCGATGAGAACTAAAGAGCCGCCTTCGCCATATTTCAAAGCATTGGACAACAAGTTATGAAATATACGCACGATTTTCTCCGTATCAGCCCGCATCATGATTTGTTTGTGAGAAGATGAAATATGAATCTCCCGCTCCTTCTTCTGAGCTTCCAACTCAAAATCGATTGCAACTTGTTCAAGTAATTGGACCATATCAAAAGAAACATACTCGAGCGGGACGGTCGTTTGCCTTACTGTCGTGTATTCAAACAAGTCATCCACGAGGACTTTCATCTGTTTCGCTTTCTCGTAAGCTGTATGGACATATTTTTTGGCTTCCTCTTCTGATCCGTAACGGTCTTCTTCTATTAAACCGAGGTATCCAATGATAGAAGTCAACGGCGTCCGAATATCGTGGCTGACATTCGTTATTAGTTCATCTTTACTTTGTTCGATGCGACGTTCTTCTTCCATCGCTTCAACCGTGGAATCGACCAGCACATGGATGCTTTCCACCACTTTCCCGATATCTCCGCTGTAAGACCCTCGAATACGATGGTCATAATTCCCTTTAGCTATATAATGCAGCTCTTTGATGATATGTTTCAATTCGTATTGACGGTAACGTCTTTTTAACCGCCAGTAAATCGCAACGCCAGCAACGATGATTAAAAAGAGAAACACCAGCGGCGTGAGTCCCCATATTTCTTGATTGCCAATATCTTCAACAACATTACCAAAAAACCAAAATTCATTGAAAACGTCTTGAAACGTGATAACGACCCAACGAAATATTTCATAGACAGCAAAATAACAGAGGAAAATGATTCCGGCTGTTACGACTGCTTCAAACGCTAACCGCCAACGTTCCACTCGGGTCAAGTGCATAGTGTACCTCCTCACTAACTTTCTATTTTATAGCCAACGCCCCAAACTGTTTTTACAATACTTTCTCCGTCTGTCGCTTTCTCGATCTTATCACGTAAATGACTGACATGAACCATCACCGTTTTTGCCGGCACCAGACTTTCTTGTTTCCAGACTTTCTCGAAAATATCGTCTGCACTGAAAACCCGGTTGGGGTTGGTTGCCAACAGATACAAAATACCGAATTCCAAAGCCGTTAACTGAATATCCACCCCATCCAGCGTTTCTACTTGATGCTGGTCTTTTCTGATTATTAATGGACCGATTTCCAATTCCCCAGAGTCATTTTGATTCGTTCCGTAGGTACTTCTTCTTATTAAAGACTTCACTCGAGCCAGCACTTCCAATGGGTTAAACGGCTTGACCACATAATCATCGGCACCATTGGTCAAGCCTCTGATCTTATCGATGTCTGCAGTTTTTGCACTCAACATCAGTATCGGCAATGAAGACGTTTTTCTGATTTCTTTAACAACTTCCAAGCCACTTTTTTTAGGCATCATGACATCAAGAATCAGACAATCAATCTCCAGTCGCTCTACTTTATCAATAACTTCTTGACCATCGTATGCCTTTTCTACTTCATAACCTTCATTCTTTATATATATTTCCAACAAATCACAAATTTCCTTATCATCATCTGCAACCAGTATACGCATCTTAATGTCCCTCCTTAACCTCTTCGCTTCTATCTTATCATGTAAAAGGACCTGGAATACTAAAGTTTTTATAAAGAAAAAGAGGTTGGAACGAACGTCCTAACCTCATTGGCTTTTACAAATGACTTAACTTAAACATGCTCCCAAAGACGGACCCGACTTCAGATATATATTAGCGTTACCTGTCCAGTGCAATTTTCATTAAATCAGCTCAGCGACTCATTAAACAAAGCCTCAGAAATCATGAAGGGATCGGGGCTTTCATTAAACATACTCTTAGCGTCATTATTTCAGTTTAACTGATTATTTTCTGATGACTTTATCATTTTTTTATCTAGGTAATAGACGTAAGCCCCCACTGTAAACTTACCCTTGGAAAGGATTTCTCCCTGCTCACTGTCTGAAGTCAATATCTTTTGATCGACGTCTTTTCTATCCCAACTTAAACTTTCTTCAAGTATCCTTATTCGTTTATCTTCAAATAGATATACAAATGTTTTAGCTTCTTCTTTTGTATAGTGAGGCCTTTTGAATCCTAACGTTAATATACTCAAGAGTAAATCTTTGAAAATCAGTTTGGGCATACGATAACCCTGTGCGACGATTTCTTTTTTATTCATCATCAGTCAGTCTTCTTTCTTTACTTAGTCTCTCTGTCCTTACATCTCTAATGAAAAGAGTGACGCTATAAGAAAAACCCAATTCGAATAAAGAATTGAGTTGCTCAGTAAACAAGTGTGTTTAATTACTCCAACACCGGATAGGCGTAAAAGACGAAACGTTCTGGCGCATTGCCTAAATAGGAGAAAGGGTAACATGTTGAAACAACTAGGACTTCTTCACCCATTTTGCCGACGACTGACGTGTCATCTGCATCCACTATCTCCGTTTCCCTTATCTCATACATATAATCCCCATAAGGCATTTCTACAATAAACGTATCTCCGAGTTCCAACTCTGCAAAATTTTTAAAGACCGTGTCACGATGTCCGGATAAAATGATCTGTTCACCCTGGCCAGGAAAAACGGTGCTCGACATGTGTCCGACTCCTTTATTCAAGGCATCAGGATCGGTTCCTTCCACGATCCCGATACTTCTATCCAATTTTGGCACATGCAATAGACCAAATGCTGCGTGAGCATCCGGAGAAAATTGCTGGATCTCCTCCTCGAGAGTTGCCGAACCGTTCTCTTGGCGCAAATATTCAAGAGCACTTTCCGCTTCTTCCATTGTTACGGAGTGCATCTGTTCTTGTTGATACAATGAATAACCGAACCAGCTCAGCAATGCCAGCCCCACAATAATAAATAGATTGGCTAACCCTTTCATTACTAACACTCCCCAAAATTATAAATTGAAAAGTGAAGCGAACGAACTCTTCTCTTTTCTCTGTAAGTCCATCTTACCTTATTTCCCTTTGCGAATAAAGCGGATACTTAGTCTTGAAAACCTCTCTGCAAAAATGTTTAGTTCAACTATCTGTATGAAGGATCGGCCAAAATGACGAAGCGTTTCTTCTATTGATAACCCGTAGGACTGTCATCAATCCGTATGGCAGAAACTAAAAAGCTGCGATACTCATTGGAGCACCCCAGCTTTATTAATGACCTGTTCAATTTTAGATAGAGAATGTACCCCAATCAATTTAGCTATGACGCTCCCTTTATAAAACAAGAGAGTCGTCGGTGTAGACTGAATCCCAAAAGCTTCTATCCAATCTAATTGTTCCAGACTATTGATTTCAACCAGCACAACGCTTTTGTCATACTTTTCTTCCAGTTGCTCCAGGACCCGTGACTGCACTTTACACGGTCCACAAAAATCGGACCAGAAATGAAGAAAAACAAGGTGTGGTGAACCTATAACATCGGAAAATTTGTTCTCAGTTAATGTGACTCTCATCAGCGGTCCTTTCGTCATCTAGTGTATTTTTGATTAGTCTTCTTTTTTCTTGACTGTAACACCGGAACCTAGATACATTTCGTTTTCGCCATCAGGATTTCTTTTCATAGTGAAATAATCAGGCACTTTATCAACGCCACCTTTGAAAAACGGATTACATCTCAGGATTCGCGAGACACCCATGATGATTCCTTTAAACGCTCCATGTTTCTCTAAAGCTTCGACAGTATAATGTGAGCACGTTGGATAATAGCGACAACTTGGCGGGAACAAAGGGGAAATGAGTTTCTGATAAAATTTAACTAGCGCTAAAAGAAATGTTTTCACATTGTAGTCTCCTTTACTTTCTTTACATAGGTAGTATAGCAAAAAAACTTACTTTTTCAAAGCGCCACTAAGTCCAACTAAATCATTGGAAATCATCAACAAACAGTTAAGTTAAACACCTTTGGTCATTTGCAGCAATATTTTGAACGCTACTTACCGAAGTTGAGCTTTATTCGACACTTTGAATTTAATTACAGGCTTGAAACGACCGAACAAGGCCGTATTCGACTATTAGCGAGATCCTCCCTTTTGCTACTTACCGAATACGTGCGATGTTCGGTAAGTAGCGGAGATCTTACACACTCAACATGCCGAACTTGGTTAACTTCGACACTTAGAAAAAACGATCCGTTCGCTACTTACCGAAGCCTCCTCATGGACGAACTTTTCTTTTGAAGTGCCTCGAATAAGTATTATCAGGATTTTCAACCTCTTTTCAATTGGTTGGATTTTTTAATTCAAATAAAAACCGCCTCATTAGAAGAGGCGGTTCCTGTTAATTACTATACTTCTGCGATGATTTCTTCTACTGTACGGGTGACGTAACGAGCATCTTTAATTTTTGTAAACATCTTGACCCCTTCATCTTCAAACATATCTTGACTGATGATTTGCTCCATAGCGGACTGAACGACTACCGGATCTAAATTTTCAGCAGGTTGATCGATACCAATCACCTTTGTTTTGCCTTCGCCTGTTTCAAAACGTAATTCCAAACGTTTAACCATATCTTTTCCTCCTCTTCATTATTAGTTAAGTGATCTTATTAAAATGTGTAACGGTATTCTTCAACCACCGCTGCATATGATACGGGCAAAGCATTCACTATACTTAAAGCTTGTGTAAAAGCGGTCACCTGCTCATCTGTTAATCCTTGCAACGCACCATTAAAACGACGGCGAATGTGTTTTTCGTTTTCTACATCCTCTAAAATGATATCTACCTTGCTTCCATCCCATTCTTTCTGCATATCTTTTTCCTCCTCTGATTTTTTTGTAAGGTGATCACTGCTTACACTTCTAATAACGAAAGAAAAAAGAAATGTGTCACCCATTGATTGAAATTTCAAATATATTTTTCATACCTCACTATGCATAATTGTTTCTATTAAACTACTTTCCACCAGAATCATTGATACAGAGCCATAAAAACCTCTTTTATTACGCTACGTTCGCTTCATATTCCCTGAAAGAAAGATAACGATAATGTGAAAAAATATTGGTTAGCGCTTTCTAAGTTCAAACTTTTTTATTTTTCATTTGTTTTTCATGTATTATAATATAAAATTATGAATAGTTGTTTTTATGCTTACTATTTCGAGAGGAGAAAGAAGATGAAATTGAAAAAGAAACCTATTTTTATAGTCAGTATCGCCTTTACACTGATGCTCTTATTAAGCTCTTTAAGTCTAGCTACACCTGCTGAGGCTCAGGAAGACCCTTATATCATCGCAACCGATGTAACTTTTGCTCCATTCGAATACCAGAATGAGGATGATGAGTATGTCGGCATCGATATCGATTTACTTGCCGCTATTGCTGAAGATCAGGGGTTTGAATATGAACTGAGACCGATGAACTTCAGCGCGGGTCTACAGGCTCTGGAAGCGAATCAGGTGGACGGCATGATTGCTGCCATGAGTATTACCCCTGAACGAGAAGAGTCATTCGATTTCTCCGAACCCTACATTGATGCCGGTCCCGTACTGGCTGTCCATGAAGACAACGATGAGATTTCTTCTTATGCTGATTTAGACGGGAAAAACTTAGCCGTAAAAGTAGGAACGACAGGTGCACAGTTCGCTGAGGAACTCGCACAAGAGTATGATGTCACGATCAATCAGTTCGAAGATTCCGCCAACATGTATGAAGCTGTAGTGGCTGGACACTCTGACGCGGCCGTGGAAGATTATCCCGTCATGGCTTATGCGATTCAACAAGGCTTACCCTTAAGACTGCCTACTGAACCAGAAGCAGGCTATCCTGTTGGTTTCGCAGTTAACGGCGGACAAAATCAGGAATTACTAACAATGTTCAATGCCGGTTTAGTGAATGTCATGGAAGATGGCACGTACGACGAGATCCTAGAAACCTATCTCATCAGTGCCGAAGATGCAACCGTTGCTGAAAGTGCCGGGTTCTTCTCGCTACTGTCAAACAACTTCGGTGCATTGATGGCCGGGCTTGGACGCACACTGGTCCTCACGCTTGTTGCTTTCGGTATCTCTCTAGTAGCCGGAACCATTATCGGATTATTCAGCGCTACTAAAAATAAGGCACTAAATCTTATCGCCAATATTTATGTTACCGTATTACGCGGTATTCCTCTTATCGTTTTGGCTTTCTTTATGTATTTTTCCGTGCCACAATTATTTAATATTCAACTTTCCGCTTTTGCTGCAGGAATTATCACCTTAAGCTTGAATACGACCGCTTATATCGCGGAACAAGTGCGAGGCGGGATCGCTGCTGTACCGATCGGTCAACTGGAAGCTTCGCGAAGCCTCGGTTTGCCGTACAGACAATCCATGCAGAAAGTCGTTTTACCACAAGCGATTAAAATAATGGTCCCTTCATTAATTAATCAGTTTGTCATTACACTTAAAGATACATCTATTCTGTCCGTTATTGGTATCGTTGAATTGACCCAGTCGGGTCGTATCATTATCGCCCGTTCGTATCAGTCGGGAGCAATGTGGATCATCGTCGGTTTGATTTATCTCATTATCATTACGATATTAACTAAACTTTCTAACCAAATTGAAAGGAGTCTGGCGAATGACTAAATTAAAAACTGAAAATCTGCATAAAAGTTTCGGAAATCTTGAAGTACTGAAAGGATTAGACCTCGAAGTCCAGGAAGGAGAAGTCGTCGTTATCATCGGCCCTTCCGGATCGGGGAAAAGCACCTATTTAAGATGTATGAATTTACTGGAAGATGTCAACGATGGTAAGGTTATCGTGGATGATTTTGATTTGACTGACGCCAAGCAAAATATCAATAAAATAAGAGAAAACATCGGCATGGTCTTTCAAGAATTCAACCTGTTTCCACACCTTACAGTCATGGAAAACATTCTACTGGCACCCAAACAGTTAAAAAACCTGTCAAAAAAAGAAGGCAGAGAACTCGGTATGTCATTACTGGAAAGTGTTGGTATGTCAGACAAGGCAGATGCCTATCCTAATTCGTTATCTGGTGGACAAAAACAACGGGCAGCGATTGCACGCGCCTTAGCTATGGATCCGGATATCATGTTGTTCGATGAACCAACAAGTGCGTTAGACCCTGAAATGGTGGGTGATGTGCTAGAAGTCATGCAAAAATTAGCGAGTGAGGGCATGACCATGGTTGTCGTTACACACGAAATGGGATTCGCCAGGGAAGTTGCTGACCGTGTTGTCTTTATGGATGACGGCCATATCGTGGAAGTCGGACCTCCGTCTCAACTTTTCAATCATCCTCAACAGGAACGAACGAAAAACTTCTTAGATAAAATTTTATAAACAAGTAAACCCATCAAGCTTTAGCTTGATGGGTTCTTTTTATTCATTTTCGATAATCAACATGTTCCGATCATCAAATTGCCAATCATCCGAATAGGCAAGTTCCCAGTAGTAGCCGTCTAAATCTCTGAAATAACCACTATAGCCGCCCCAGAAAACCGTTTGAGGGTGCTTGACCACTTCTCCCCCTGCCTCTTCAACTAATCTCATTGTGGCATCAACGTCTTCTTCAGTTTTCATATTGCAGGCAAACGTGATTCCGGAAAATTCTCCAACGGAAAGTGCTGGCGGATAATCTGAATTGATATCTTTTTGCAACTCCGATATGGGATACAGTTCCAACTTGCTTCCTTCATTATCAAAAAAGACGATTGGCGGACTTTCACTTGTTTCAGGTGTTTGAAAACCAATTGCTTTGTAAAAAGCTAAAGCCCGAGACATATCTTTTACCCCTATGCAAACTAAGTTCAGACGATTCATTGCGTTCCCTCCTTATTTTTGATTTCCTGGTAGCAAAAACAGTCAGTGACATGGTCATTGACCATCCCGCTGGACTGCATGAATGCATAACAAATCGTTGGGCCAACAAATTTAAAGCCAGCTTTTTTGAGCTGTTTACTCATTAATTGACTTCTTTCTGTCTGAGACGGAACATCTTCCAACCTATCCCAACTATTTTGAATAGGTTCCCGCGCTACAAATCCCCACAGGTAATCAGAAAATGACTGATCTCCTTCTACTATTTTTAAAAAAGCCTGCGCATTAGTCACTACCGACCGTACTTTCAGTTTATTTCGAATAATTTTTTCATTCTTCAACAAAGTCTGGATCTTATCATCACTATACTGGCTAATGAGCTCAGGGTTGAACTGGTCAAACGCTTCCCGATAGCCTTCTCTTTTTTTCAATACCGTTAGCCAACTCAAACCTGCCTGGGCACCTTCTAAACATAACAGCTCAAAAAGTTTCTGATCATCATATAAGGGCCGTCCCCATTCTTTATCATGATAGTGAATATAAACGGGATCTTCAGTTACCCAACCGCATCTTTTTCTCATTTTCCATTCCCCTTCTTTTAATCCATTGTATTAAAATTCTATGTAAATACCTATCAGAACCACTTTGAAATAACTAATCACCTGCTTGATAGAAAAAGGACAGACAAGAGATATTCCCTCTATTCTGGTCCTGCTTGTATACTCATAAAACGCTTTAAGAATTCATTTAGTTTTTGTGATCTTAGGATCATGGATAGAACATGAAAAGCGATCGAAAATTAAAAAAACGCATAACTACAAGTTTCACAATCTTTAAAGAGACTTTTTTTCACAAAGAATATTACGATTGATACCAATTTGTCACTTATTTGTAATTTCTAATCAAATTCTTAGAAAGCTGTTTTTAAAAGGTATGTAAACGATAACACCCTATTAAAGACCTTGACTGCAGGTTAGATTGTTTTACTATACTTCTAACGCTTGGTATAATTATAGTTGTGTAATAGACGTTAATAACACTTGTTTTTCAACGTCTGACAATAAACTGGTGACCGGCGTTGAAATTATAAGGTCAATAATGAATACAAAATACATTTAAGGAGGCTGAAAATCTTTGGCAACTAAAGTTGAAATTAAAAATTTGTCCAAAATATTTGGCAAAAAAGAAAAACAAGCTTTAGAACTAGTTAAAAGCGGTTCTTCGAAAGAAGAAATTCTTGAGCAGACCGGAGCCACAGTCGGTGTCAACAAAGCTAGTTTCAAAGTAGAAGAAGGCGAAATATTCGTTATTATGGGCCTTTCCGGTAGTGGTAAATCAACACTGGTACGTATGCTTAACCGTTTGATTGAACCAACCGAAGGAAACATATTGATTGATGGTGAAGATGTTTCAAAAATGAATAATGATGAATTACGTAAAATTCGTCGTGAAAAAGTATCCATGGTGTTTCAGAACTTTGGCCTATTTCCTCACCGCACTATTCTGGAAAACACAGAATACGGCTTAGAGGTACAAGGCGTAGACAAGGAAACGCGTCAGAAAAAAGCTGAGAAAGCACTCGATAATGCCGGACTTCTTCCATATAAGGATCAACGTCCAAATCAATTATCAGGCGGTATGCAGCAGCGTGTGGGCTTAGCTCGCGCCTTAGCGAACGATCCTGAGATTTTACTCATGGACGAAGCGTTCTCTGCACTAGATCCACTTATTCGACGTGATATGCAGGATGAATTGTTGGAAATGCAAGAAAGATTACAGAAAACAATCATCTTTATCACCCATGACTTGAACGAGTCATTACGTATTGGTGACCGTATCGCTATTATGAAGGGTGGCGAAGTGGTTCAAGTGGGTACAGGAGAAGAAATCCTTACAAACCCTGCCAACGAATATGTCGAGCGTTTCGTTGAAGACGTCGATCGTTCTAAAGTCCTAACGGCTGAAAACATTATGATCCGTCCTCAAACATTGCGTTCGAGCAAAGCAGGTCCACGTGTCGCTGCACAGGAAATGAAAACAGCCGGCTT
This sequence comes from Alkalibacterium sp. 20, assembly GCF_001885615.1. Taxonomy (GTDB): domain Bacteria; phylum Bacillota; class Bacilli; order Lactobacillales; family Carnobacteriaceae_A; genus Alkalibacterium. The sequence continues at coordinate 134,710 of NZ_LSRN01000001.1, forward strand.
ATCAAGCATGCTCATTATTGATAAACAGCAGCAATTAAAAGGTTATGTTACAGATAGAGACGTGTTGGACGCTGTTAAATCTAACATACGTAGCCTTGAAAGTATTATACGAACAGATATTCCTAAAGTTTCTAAAGACACGTTGATTTATGACTTGTACGATATCATTCATGACTCTGACACACCTGTTGCAGTGGTTGATGAAAACAACAAATTAGAAGGTATCGTTATCCGTAGTTTAGTCATTGGTGCTTTAGCTAGGGAAAAAGAGGGGGATTCAAATAATGGAGAATAGTATTTTAGATGTCATACCTCAAATTCCTGTTTCCGAATGGATGGCTAATTTTATATCCTGGTTAACGAATAATTTCTCATGGCTTTTTGACGCCGTACGTGATGCAGGTGATTGGACAATGGACACCATAACAGATTTATTAATCCTTGTTCCACCTGTCTTATTCATCGTACTGCTATCAGCCCTAGCCTTTTTCGCTAGTAGTAAAAAATTGGGATTACCCACATTTACCATATTGGGTTTGATTTACATTTATAACCAGGGACTATGGGAACCACTGATGTACACCATCACACTGGTTGTTGTAGCAAGTTTACTCTCTATTATTATCGGTGTACCTGTTGGTATATTGATGGCTAAGAGTGAATGGGCAAATGTGCTTATTACACCCATTTTGGACCTTATGCAGACCATGCCGGCATTTGTTTACTTGATACCAGCTGTCGCATTCTTTGGAATCGGAATGGTTCCAGGTGTGTTCTCTGCTATTATCTTCGCTTTGCCACCGACAGTTCGTTTCACTAACCTGGGAATCAGACAAGTGTCTGACGAAATGGTTGAAGCAGCCCGGTCATTTGGTAGCACAGGGTCGCAACAATTATTTAAAGTAGAATTACCACTGGCCAAAGCAACGATCATGGCTGGTATCAACCAGACTGTCTTGCTTGCCTTATCAATGGTCGTTATTGCTTCAATGATCGGTGCACCTGGTTTAGGTGAACGTGTCATCAACGCCTTACAACGTGCTCAAGTCGGGCCTGGATTTGTCGCCGGTTTCGCTTTAGTTGTCTTGGCAATCATTCTAGACAGAACAATGCAAGGATTTAATAGAGATTAAGATTTTAATAATAAAAAAATGATATAAAACTTACAAAGGGGATTTTTATTTTGAATATTACTTGGAAAAAATTAGGTTTAACCGCAGCATCTGCTTCTGCACTGTTTTTAGCAGCGTGTGAAGATGGAACAGACACAACTAGTGAAGATACAGGATCACTCGAGGGCGAAATCAATCTTGCTTATGTGGCTTGGGACTCTGAGATTGCTTCTACAAACGTAATCGGACAAGTATTGCAAGATGTAGGTTATGACGTTGATTTAACTCAGCTAGACAACGCCATCATGTGGGAAGCTGTCTCTAGTGGAGAAGCTGACGCAATGGTTTCAGCATGGTTACCGAATACACATGCACCTCAACTTGAACAATACTCAGACGATTTAGTCCATCTAGGTCCTAACTTGGAAGGTGCTGCTGTTGGTTTAGTAGTTCCTGAATATATGGATGCAGACTCAATCGCTGATTTAACTGATGAAGCTGGTCAAACCATTACTGGTATTGAAGCTGGTGCAGGTGTTGTTGCTAATGCAGAACAAGCTTTAGAAGACTACGATAACTTAGAAGATTGGAACGTTCAAACATCATCTTCAGGTGCGATGGTACAGCAATTAGATGATGCCTATGAAGACGAAGAAGACATCATCGTAACAGGTTGGTCACCACACTGGAAATTCCAGTCTTATGATTTAAAATATCTTGACGACCCTGAAGGAATATTCGGTTCTGCAGAAACAATCGATACCTTCACTCGTGTAGGCTTTGAAGATGACTTCCCAGAAGCCAATCAAATTCTTGATAACTTCTTTTGGGAAACAGCTGACATGGAAGAAGTCATGTTAGAAATCCAAGAAGGCGCAGATCCTGAAGAGGCTGCACGTAACTGGATCGAAGAAAATGAAGATATTGTTTCTGAATGGACAGAAGGCATTGGTGAATAATAGCCTCAAAATAGAGACTATTTGACACAACGAACTTTAAAAGGAGACACCGTGAATATCAATCACGGTGTCTCCTTTTTTGTTTATCTTTAATTTGAATAGTCTAATGCATAACGGATATGAAGTTCTGTCGCAACAGCTAATCCTTTTTCAGCGATATCAAATTCTTCATGATGATGACCAAACCCTGAGTCTGGACCACCTAAAGCACATGTGCCTACTCGAGCATTTACGCCAGGTGCTTCTACAAGGAAATCAGCAAAATCAACTGCTAATGTCGTCGTCATAATGATCACTTTTTTATAATTTTCTTAAAAATTTTCAGGAAACTGATTTAATCCTTTTTCCAATTAATCCCATGCTGGTATCGAAGACCCTTTAGATGTTTCTGCGATAATCTCTTTCGTATCTTCAGACTGGTAAGCTTCTACTACTTTCTGGAACACTTCATTATTGGTGTCTACTTCTCGGGATACAATGATATTAACATAGGGCTCTGACTGGTCATTCACCGGCTCCAGGAAGATTGAATCTTCGGTAGGAACAAATCCTGCATCCACTGCCATTCCTGAATTGATGATCGATATATCTACATCCTGAAGTGCTCTGGCTGTTTGAGAAGCATCCAGTTCCTGAATATCCAAGTTTAATGGATTATTTGTTATATCCTTCACAGTTGGCGTCACTCCGGCATCTGGATAAACTGAAATAAAACCAGCCGTCTGTAGCAGTAGTAAGGCACGTCCGCCATTGGTTAAATCGTTAGGTATAGCTACCGTAGCGTCTTCTTTCAATTCATTCACATCAGTTAGTGTATCAGAATAGATCCCTAGAGGTGATATGACTGTGTCCCCAATGGGTACCAGCGTCGTTCCACTGTCTGCGTTAAATGATTCCAGGAATAGTTTATGCTGAAAAGCATTCAAATCGATTTCTTCTTGAGCCAATGCATTGTTTGGTTGGGCATAATCTGTAAAGCGGACTAATTCAATTGTTATGCCTTCTTCACTTTCCAGCTTTTCTGCAACAAAATCCCAAACATCATTATCTTCTCCTATTACACCGATCGTCACTGTATCTGAACTTCCAGCAGATGCATCACATGCCACTAATAATAATAGTAGCAATCCTAAGCCTAAACGTGTAATCCATTTTAATGTCTTTTTCATTTTAAATTTCCCCTTTTAGTTTTATTTTTTAGTGACTCGTTTTTCTTACTAGAAAATTACCTATCATCTGACTGATCAAAACGATGATCATTATAGCGATCGTCGCAACGAGCGTCACGTCTGACTGAAATCGATTGTATCCTCTCGCAACAGCCAAATTCCCCAAGCCACCTGCTCCAATCGCTCCAGCCATTGCAGTCAGACCCATTAAGTTAATGATCGTAACAGAAGATACCCGAATGATTGAGGACAGTCCTTCTTTCAGATAGACGCGAAAAATAATTTCCAAAGGTGATGATCCCATTGCTTCCGCTGCTTCAATGACCCCTTTATCTACCTCCAGCAAGGCATTTTGAACCTGACGGGAGTAGAATGGTACGGTCCCTGCGACAAGCGGGACGATAGCTGCTGTTGTCCCGATCGATGTGCCCACAATAAAACGTGTAAACGGGGCAATTAATGTAAGCATAATGATAAAGGGTACCGAACGGAAAGCATTTACACTTCTTTCCAAAAAATCATACACCTTTCGATTTTCCAAAATACCTTGTCTTTCGGTCACTACAAGTATAATGCCCAATATAATACCCAAAAACCCAGAAATAAGAGCTGATATACCGAGCATATACAAGGTTTCCCATATACTGTTCAGTATTTCCGGTCGAATACTCAGTACGTTTTCAAAATATGTTTCAAACCAGCTGCTCATATAAGATCCTCCTAACTAATTTTTTCTTGTTTAATTGGTACAATTGTCTGTGTATTTTGGATTTGATTCACTACAATGTTGTTCGATTCAAGGTAAGAGACTGCTTTTTCCCGCTGCCTTTTCTCCCCAGAAAAGACCACAATCAAATTCCCGACCGGTGTCTGCTGTAGAATCTCTACATTTCCGTATAAGATATTCGTCGTTACTCCAAACTGTGCATAAAGACTCGCTATGAGCGGTGTGCCAGTACTTACTCCTACATATGTAATGTTGGCGAGCACATCGTCTACACTCAGATCGAGCAGGGTGGGATGTTTCCTGAGCTTTTCCAATGCTTGATCAAGATGGGTCGCCGTATCAATAAACTCATGAGTCAATGCTTCTTTGGGAGACGTGAACAATGAAACCAAATCCCCTTGCTCGACCACTTCCCCGTCATCCATCACTGCTACCTTATTACATATTTCTTTTACGACCTGCATTTCGTGCGTAATAATCACGATGGTCAACGACAATTTTTTATTGAGCCGTTTCAGTAGTTCCAGAATGGAAGACGTTGTTTTAGGGTCCAGAGCACTCGTTGCTTCATCACATAGCAAGACTTCCGGATCATTCGCCAACGCTCTGGCAATCGCGACTCTCTGTTTCTGACCTCCGGATAACTGCGATGGATATGTATGTTTCTTATCCACCAACCCGACCAGTTCCAGTAGGTCATCCACTTTATCGTTGATTTCTTTTTTTGATAAACCTGATTTTCTCAGGGGATAAGCGATATTCCCAGCAACTGTGCGTGCCCGCATTAAGTTGAAGTACTGAAAAATCATTCCTATTTTTTTTCGTGCAGTACGCAGCGACTTGGCAGGTAAGGCAGACAATTCTTGTGCACCTACTATTACAGATCCTGACGTCGGGCGCTGCAACAAATTTATCGTTCTAACCAGTGTACTTTTACCGGCACCACTATATCCGACGATCCCGTAAATATCTCCCTTCTCTACTTTTAATGACACGTCCCGGACAGCTTTCACCGTCTGTTTACCATCTTGAAACGTTACATCCACATTCCGCAGTTCAATCATTTACATCCCCCTATTATCTCATTTCTTATTTAAACAAAAAACGTCCATCCACATAATCAGTTTTCTCTGATTATAAGGACGAACGTTTAGTTCGTGTTACCACCTTTATTTAAACCCATCTCTCGATTGGTTCCTCAAAGAGCACAGATAGTCGTCTTATGCTCCGTCGCTGTAGTGGGCGAACCCATGATAGCCTTATGTACCTGTATTGGCTACACTCGGTATCCTGCTTCGAGTCCATTTTCCACTTATTCAAGCAAACCTGTTCTCATCTACCCAGGCTCTCTGTTGTTGCTGATTTATAAGTGTACTTTACTCTTCATTGCAGTTTGTATTTTATCTATTCAATTTGTTACTATAAAAAAAACGCCCTTAAAAAAATCTTTTTATCAAAAAGACTTTTTTAAGGACGACTAAATTTATCGCGTTACCACCTTAATTTACAGCATCATCACTGATACTGTCTCTGCCAGTACACAAGATTCTTCTTGTAGACTGCGTCACTGTAACGGGTGAACCCGTAGTAAACTTACCTTCAGCAAGATCGTTTACTCCACTTCCAAGACCATTTTCCACTTATTCACTCTTATCTGCTTTCACCGGCACAGACTCTCTAAGAAGACTTCCTAAATGTACTTTTCTTTTCACATTGTTTTCTTTTTAAATTTTAATTTTCAACTTATTTATTACTACACTCACTTCACAATACATTGTCAAATCTTTTTTTAAAATCAATAAACCTTATTATTATCCTTGCTTCAACAATTTTGGAGCCGAAGCATAGATAGCTAACGCACCCAAGGGGGCTGTCACGATAATCGACAACACCGCAATAGCTAAAATCGTAGCACCCTGTTCAAAACCCAACGCTAAAGGCACGGCACCGATTGCGGCTTGGACAGTTGCCTTAGGCGTATAAGCTATCATGCAAAAAAGACGTTCTTTGGTGTTGAGTTCGCTATTCATGGTAGCTATCCACACACCGATACTTCGTGCCAGAAGACCAATAAAAATAATCCCTAAGCCAATAAATCCGGAATCTAACGCAACCGCGATGTTGACCTCTGCACCCACTAGGGCAAACAATAGAATCTGGAGAAACACCCATAATCCGCCTAAAGCAAAAGAAAATTCTTTCGACTGTGCAGGAATCTTTTCCAGTAAGAGAAAACCAATTATCATCACCCCTAATAAACTTGCTATACCCAAAGCATCTCCCCATTCAACAAAAAGTATTGTCGCTCCAAGTAAAAGCACCAATTTTTCAATATATTTTTTGTGAATAAGCTTAAATATATAAACCGCAAACAAAGCAAGCATGCCACCTATTACTACGCCTCCAATAATACTTAATGGAATACGTGCAATATCAAGCAATAGTGAACTTTCCATTGCTTCTGTTCCTAAACCTAGAAAGAATGTAAACAATGTTATAGCAAAAACATCGTCAATAGATGTCCCCGCTAAGAGTAATGTGGGCACTTGCTTTTCTTCACCTAGTCGCTTTTCTTTCAAGTCCAGCATGCTTGGAACCACAACGGCAGGTGAAACCGCCGCAATGATAAAACCGAGCATCCCTGCTTCTGCAAATGAAAAATCCAGCAGATAGTAAGCTAATCCGGTAACGGTGAACCCTTCGATCAAACACGGGATACTGCTTATTTTTAGTGCTATCATACCCACTTCTTTGATTTGTTCTTTTTTTATACCTAATCCCGCTCTTAGTAAAATAATGATCAGGGCAAACGTTCGAATGTCTTGCGAAACTAACAATAAATCCGAGTCCAGCCAGTTCAACATATAGGGGCCAATTAGTACTCCCACAAAAAGCATACCGATGAGGGGCGGCAGTTTAACTTTCGAGGCCATTTTACCCCCGATATATCCTAGCAGCAGCAATAATCCTAGTCCTGTTAACATACGCACGTCTTCTTTCTTTTATTCATTTATAAAAAAAAAGCAGCAACGTTTAAGTGCCGCCTTTTTAAACTGTATCACAGATCAATGAATCGAACCACCAATTTCTTTGATATCACCTTTACCCTGTCTCTCGACGATCGCTTGGATCCCGGCTTCTAAGCCTTTTGAAATATCTTCTAAATGCATTGAAGGCTGATTCGATTTGTTTATCACTTGTTCAGGAATAAACGGGCAGTGGACAAACCCACCGATTTTATCAGGATAAGTCTTGTCGATCATGTATAAGATTTGATACATGATGTGATTGCATACAAACGTTCCGGCAGAATTAGAGACGCTGGAAGGTGTTTTTGTTTCCTTGATTCTTTCAACCATTGCTTTGATCGGTAACGAGCTAAAATAAGCGGCTGGTCCGTCTGCTTGTATCGTCACATCAATGGGCTGGTTATCCTCATTGTCCGCAATACGAGCATCATCGACATTGATAGCTACACGTTCAGGTGTCAAACCATAGCGTCCGCCTGCCTGACCGATACAAAGAATGACATCCGGGTCGCTTTCTTTTACTTTTTGCTCAATGACGTCTGCAGCTTTATGAAATACGGTCGGTATTTCCAGTTTCACTATCTCGGCACCTGCTATGTTATCTGGCAACAATTTTACCGCTTCATACGCAGGATTGATTTTTTCGCCACCGAATGGATCAAAACCACTAACTAATATTCTCATTTTACTTTCCTTCCCTTACTGATCAAATTTAAATACCCAAGAGTACATCAGTGATAGGTGTGCGACTTTTAGAAAAAAGTATCAATACACTGAATCATGATACAAAATTCAGTGTATTGATACTTTTTCATTTCATTATTATGAGCGTCTATCCGGATTTACGCGCGTCCATTCAATGAACGTATCCATACCTTCAAGCTGCACCACTTGTCTACATTGATATGTCTGATACCATGATTTGATATTTGGTGTCATACTATTAATGATTCGTTCGTAATTTGCTCCTTTGGGTGTGTTCCACGACTCAGGAAAAGTAAGATTGATAATGGCTTTACCTTGCTGGTACAAGACATTGTATTTACCTTTCAAGAACCCCGCTTCTCCGGAAGGACGAATGACAAATTCTCCGTAAAACGGTTTCGCTTCTGCTACTTCACGGTGATTAGGAAATGAGGGTGAAAAACTCACTTCAACAGGATGTGTCTCGTGTTCCAGCGTCATTCTTTTCAGCTTATATAAATCATTGATTTTTTCATATAAGTACGTGTGACTAGCCGTTTTGGCTATACCCTGCTCATCGATTTCAACTTGTTCAAGTTCATATTTTCCTGCTTTGTTGAAGTTAGCAACCACCGAATTCGTTGAAAATTCGACATAATACCGAGACTGAAAATCTTTTGGGAAAGCGAATGGATCAACCTCTTTAACATTGCCATCGATAGACAGAAAAATGTCGGTGTCTCTTTTTCTGGCAAAGTCAAAATCATAAAGGAAAAAAAGCGGCATAGAATGTGGTTCCTCTAAGTGATTCCCCACTGAAGGGAGCCAGGTTAACGGATTTGATTCTTTTTCGATCCGTTCATCAACATATAATACAATGCGACGATCAAGTTTATCGTTAAATACAAAGCCTGCATCCAATCGTCCATCCACGTGATTGAAATATGCTTCATCGAATTTAACAATATAGCGTTCTTTTAACCCTTTTCCTCCAACTGATAAAATTTCATCTTCTTCTGAAATAGTTAGAGAATCTTGAACATAGGAGTCGCGATAGCCATCCTTTCTCCATGCCAGCACTCGAAATCCTGAGCCGTAAGACTCTCCTTCGATATAATGTAATTCAAATGTATCATATTCTGTATCCGGATTTTTATGAAAATGAAACATGGCCATTTCTTTTATGGGAGACAGTTCAATTCTAAATGGGACATATGCTTTACCTTTAATCATCTACTCACCTTCTTTTATGTGTCTTCACTTCTTATCTTATTTTTTATTGGTTATTTTTATGATACACTATTTTTCTCTTGCTGTAAGCCCTTTTGTTTCAATAACGGTAAATAATTAGAGGCTCAGCAGATAAAACCGACTTTCCCCTTCTTTCCCATAAGGCAGTATATTGGTAGCGATACTGGTTAAAAAAATTCAATGCGCAAATTGATCAAGCATTATAAAAAAACACTTTGCTCGAATTCATGAGCAAAGTGTTTTTCAATCATTCAAATCAGTTTAATGATTCTACCGTATAGCTTGTATCCGCAAGAGCATTTTCTAATTGTTGTTTCGTTACCGCTTGGGATGATTCAAATGTCGCTTCTTTTTCGTCCAAATTAATGTCAACTTGTGAGATGCCTTCAACATTTGAGAAGGCCGCTTTAACAGAATTGGCACAACCATTACAGCTCATACCTTCGACTTTTGCCTGATAATTCATATTTGATCTCTCCTTCATTTTTTATTATTCATTAACTCTTTCAGCTAAGGTGGGTTTGAATTTTTTCAAACGTAATGCATTGAGCAAAACGGAAACTGAGCTAAAACTCATAGCTGCTGCAGCAAAAGCTGGATTCAAGAGTGGACCACCAAGTAGATATAGTCCACCCATAGCGATAGGAATGCCAACGATATTATAAGCAAATGCCCAGAATAAGTTTTGTTTGATATTTTTCAATGTGTCCTTACTCAATTCTATTGCTGTCAATACTTCTTTAATATCACTACGCATCAAGACGACGTCTGCTGATTCTACGGCAACATCCGTCCCAGAACCTATGGCAATACCCACATCTGCTTGAGCAAGAGCGGGTGCGTCATTGATACCGTCACCAACCATCGCTACTTTTTTACCTTCTGCCTGCAGTTTCTTGACTTCATTTGCTTTATCTTCAGGTAATACATCACTCAATACGCGGTCAATGCCTGCCTGTTTTGCTACGGCATTAGCGGTTCGCGTGTTGTCACCTGTGATCATCGCAATTTCAATGCCCTGTTTACCCAGAGCTTGAATGGTTCTAAAACTGTTTTCTTTTAACGTATCTGCCACTGCAATAATGCCTTCGACGGTCTTGTCAACCGCCAGATACATCGGTGTCTTACCTTCGTCCGCCAACTGATTGGCTATATCTTCCAGTTCATCAATGGCTAAGCGCTGTTCCGCCATCAACTTCTTGTTCCCGAAATAAAGGGTATATTCATTTACTTTTGCAAGGAGTCCTTGTCCGGGAATCGCTTCAAAGTGTGACACGTTTGTTAACTCCAGCTGATCATTCTCTGCTTTTTTTACGATTGCTTCGCCAAGAGGATGTTCACTTCCTTTTTCTGCAGAGGCAGCAAGTTGAAGCAAGGTCTCTTTTGAAAACGATGATCCTTTGCGAATAATCAAATCTGTAACGACCGGTTTGCCTTCTGTCAACGTTCCGGTTTTGTCAAAGACGATCGTATCCACGTTGTGAATGGTTTCTAGCGCATCCCCACTTTTTATTAAGACGCCGTGTTCTGCGCCTTTACCTGTCCCGACCATAATGGCAGTTGGTGTTGCAAGTCCTAACGCACACGGACAAGCGATAACGAGGACAGAAATTAAAATGGTGAGTGCAAAGATGAAACTCTGACCGGCTATGAGCCAGACCAAGCCGGATACCAAAGCCAGTCCCATGACGATGGGTACGAAATAGCCCGTAATGACGTCTGCCAATTTGGCGATCGGCGCTTTTGACCCTTGCGCTTCTTCGACAAGCTGGATGATTTGAGAGAGCGTGGTATCTTTACCTACTTTAGTTGCGCGGTAATCTATCGATCCGTTTTTGTTCATGCTGGCCCCAATAATGGTGTCGCCTATCTCTTTAGCAACCGGCATACTTTCACCCGTCAGCATGGATTCATCCACAGCAGTGCGACCGTTGACGATGAGCCCATCTACTGGCATTTTTTCGCCCGGACGTACCCGTATGATATCTCCCGGTGACACTTTTTCAATGGCCATTTCTTCTTCAGTGTCATTATGCACCACACGAGCTGTTTTTGGTGCCAAATCCATCAATTTCTGAATCGCTTCTGACATGCGTCCTTTTGAACGTTCTTCCAAATATTTTCCTAACGTGTGAAAAGCTAGTATGACCGCACTTGTTTCATAATACAGCATCATTGCCAAGTCAGCATTCATGAATATGATCGCAAACGTCGCGGCCAGACTATAAATGAAGGCGGCAGCTGTACCTAATGAAATCAATGAATTCATATTAGGATGACCTTTGGATAATGTTTTAAATCCCTGTTCAAAGTAAGATCTTCCGGACCACATGACTGGAAGTGTCAAAGCCAACTGTAGCAAAGCGAAATTCGTTGCGTTGTACATGGGATCGATTATGCCAGGTGGCATTATGCCTATCATGGGACCCATGGAAACGATCATCACCGGAATCGTAAAGAGTGCGGACAAGATCGTCCGTTTCCTGTACATTTCTTCTTTAGACATTTTTTCAGTTTCGTCTGGTCGATCAATTTCAATCTGGTCTTCACCTCTTGGAAAAGCTTTATAACCAGTATTGGAAATAGCATCTGAAATGTCTCTTACCGATAATTCGAGTGGATTATACGTGACAGACATTTTTTCAGAAGCCAAGTTGACGGACGCCTTTTCCATACCGCTAAGTTTAGCCGCCGTCTTTTCCACTGTTGCAGAACAAGAGGCACACGTCATCCCTTCCACATCAAAGGTTTTTGTCACATGTTCTGGCATAACAACGGTATAGCCCGTTCCATCGATTAGTTTTTCCAGCGCCTTCGGATCGAACCTTCCTTTTTCAACCTTGATGTTCAGTTTTTCTGAAGCAAGGTTGACGGATGCTTCAAGCACACCATTTAAATTTTTTGCCGTTTTTTCTACCGTCGAAGCGCATGACGCACAGGTCATCCCCTCGATCGGATAAGATTTCGTTTCCATCGCTTTTCCTCCTTAATGCACACATGAACATTGTCCGGGCGTGCACCTACATTTGATTTTTTCTGGTGCATCAACTTTCTTTTCTTGGATCATTGCTTCCAGACGTTCCAAGTCACTTATGCTTAGCGTGCTTTTTTCTAAAATGGATTCGATGGTTTGCCCTACTTTGGTGGTACACATTTGATCAAGTAGATCATCTATTGCCCCATCAACACTTTCTCTTTCTGAAACAACAGGGCTGTATTGGTACTTTCGACCTTGCTTCTCTGTGGAAAGCATGCCCTTTTTCACCAGGCGTCCGATCAATGTCTTGGTTGTCGCTAATTTCCACTCTTTTTTCTCTTTTAAGATATCGTCAATTTCTTTACTTGTAATGGGATGGGTCGTCCAAATGACACGCATCACTTCCCATTCTGAGGGAGAAATTTGATTTTCATGCATGTGTGAACCTCCTTTTGTTTACAGCTGTAATTGTTTAACTTCTTTTATAGTTTACAACTGTAAACTATAAAAGTCAACAAAAAAAACTACGATTCTTATAAAATCATAAGAATCAATAGCTAATAACAGTTATTTGAAATATCCAAGTCTTGCTGGGTCCTGATATTATCTTTAAGTACTCTTATAATGAAAAAAAGAGTTACTCTATTAGTCAGTATTCATTTCGGCACTCTTTATTATAATGGTTTACAAAACAAAGCTTAATGCTAAATTTATCACTTACTTCTTAACTCACCTACGCTAATCTTTTGAGTTCTCGTTAAATCTCTCGCGGCAATAAGCATGGGATCAATAAAAGGGACTGACAAATCCGTTGCGTTTAGGACTAATTCAACTTCCGTACATCCACCAACAATTAATTCGCACCCTTCTTCTTTGATCAATCGCTCAGCTACTTCCACTAAGAGCGCTTTAGTGTGCTGGCCTGTGTTGCCCTGTTTGATTCCATTTTCACCGTAGATAGCCTGCATTACCTTATGTTCCTGTTCAAAATCGTTTGGATAAGCAATCTCTTTGTCAACCAGATGCGTCTCAAACAAACGGGTTTTTCTGGTTGCAGTCGTTGATAATACGCCGATTTTTTTAATGTCCGGATACGTTTCATCTATATACTTATTTAACCCCTTAAGGACGTGATGAAGAGGTATGTCTACTTCTTTTTGAATGACCTCATAAAAGTAGTGCGCGGTGATGCACGGCATGACCGCCACTGTCGCTCCAGCCAGTTGCAGATTAGCTGCGGTATTGATCATCTCTGAAACGGGAGAAGGGCCACCGTATAAAATAGCTTGCGTTCGATCAGGGATCTTGGGATTGCTATCAACAATCGTTCGAAAATGGTCCTGATCTTTCACCACTTGCGTTTCTTTGATGACTTTCATGTAAAAACTTGCCGTTGCTTCAGGTCCCATTCCGCCTAAAACACCGATAACTCTCTCCTCACCATTCATACATACCCTCCCGTTTAAGCTTGATAAAATACTTGCTTCCATGTGCAGTCCCGCATTATCTTGTTCAAATGACAGGTCTTTCTTATTTGATTCGATTATTAAAAAGTACCCATTGGGGGCTTTTCAACAAAACATACATTTATCATACGTTAATGCACATCTAAAATTCTATTTTTTCAAAAATAGAAATGTTTCTTTATCTGATTTTAATGATAATTCAAAATCTTGCTGATACGATTCGTGCCCTTTTCCAGTAACAACCACAAGTGTTGGTTCTGTTGCGTTTTTCGTGGCGTCTGAAATAGCTATCGTCCGATCTAAAATGATTTTCACTTGTCCAGATGACTGATCTTTAACAAATTCCAGGTACTCTGCTTCCATTGCATCCGCACTCAAACCATTTAAATCATCTAACGTCAAAATAGTCTCATCACTGAATTGAGCGGAAATTTGAATCATCTTTTCTCTTTTAGTGCTGTCTCTGTTTCCTCTAAATCCAAAGATGTGCACCAACCTATGATTGGTATATATTTCTTTGATTGTAGGCAGCAAACCTTGTAGAGCTTCTGCAGTATGTGCATAATCAATCACACCTTTTACGGTTTCAGAGATCGTATCTACCTCAAAGCGACCCGGTATTGGCTCTAAATCTTCCATTACTTGAGAAATGTTGGTTAAATCCTGGTTCAGATCTTGTAAAACCGTCAAAGCCATTGATAAATTAGAAAGATTATATTTACCGGGTATAGGTAGTTCAACCGAGTAGGATGTGTCTCCGATAGTACATGACCCTTGCGTCGATCCTTCCAGATGATACCTTGTATGTTGATGTTCTTCACCTACTGTTAAAACAGTATGACCCTCTTCTGTCAATAACTGTGCAAGTTTTTCTCCCCATTTGTCATCTTCATTGATTATAGCTTTACCTATATCTTTCAATAAAGAAAACAACTTCTTCTTAGCAAAAAAATAATCTTCAATGGTATTGTGATAGTCTAGATGATCATGCTGCAAATTAGTGAAGAGAGCATAGTCAAAAGACATACCTTCCATGCGATGTTGTTCTAATCCCTGAGAGGATACTTCAATAACCACAGCCTGGTCGTTAGACTCAGATAAAGCCTTTTGTATCGTTGATGCGCTCGGAGTTGTCAAAGAGCTTGTTGTCCGTTCACCATTCATTTCATTGAATACAGTACCAAAAAACGACACGGTATATCCTTTTTTTCTCAAGAGATGCGTTAAAAATAATCCGGTTGTTGTTTTCCCGTTGGTTCCAGTAACTCCAATAACTAATTTATCTCTAGTTGGATAGTTATAATAGCTTGCGGCCAATTGCCCGAGTAATTCTCTTGTGTTCTCATGTTTGATATAGGGAGTATCTTTTAATTCAATGTCTTGTTGACCAATAATTACGCTTGCTCCCTGTTCAAGTGCTTGAGAGATATAACGATGACCATCGTTTTTAAAACCCTTAACCGCAACAAACACAAATCCTTCTTCAACCTCAGATGACTGATCTGTCACACCTTTTATTTCAGTTGTTTCGGGTATCGTATCGCCATATAATCCTTGTATATTTTCAATTAATTTATTCCATTTCACAGTTACAGTCCCCTTAACATCTTCCTCAAAAACTTATAAGCAATTATTCATTAAACTTAAAAAATAAACTAAGTTGCGCCATTTTCTTTCTATTCTTGTGTAAGTGTAAGGTCTTTCCATAATGGTACACTGTTAAAGGTCTCCTTGATATAAAACTCGCCTGATCCGGCTTCAGTGTCTAGATTTTCCAGCGCATCGACATCGTTAAAATGCCACCACTCGGAAGCTAAAGGGTTAAAACCGGCTTCAACCATATATTCCTGAAGTTTAAGTGACGGTTCAGTCATCTTAGAATTAATAGTCAAGTCTTTCCAACCTTCACGGTCCGCAGAAGCAATCGGACGATCAAAAATAGCTGACTCCCGACTCAGTTCATGAAGAGGTGTGTGCATCGTGTATTCCGTATACTTCTCCACTCTAAATGTTTTAAAGTCGCCAATCGTTTGGTCTGTTATTTCTTCTACTTCAGCTAGACTGAGATCGATGGCTGCGCCTCTTTGATGATTGGATACTTTCATATTTATAAACCAGGTCATACTCCAAGGTTTGTCATTGATCCCTTTTTTCACCTCTTCATTTTCTTCAGCCAATTGTTTCAATGAGTCATTGACCAGCAATTGCAGTTCTCTCGGTCTAAAAGTTTCATAAATCACCAGACTGTCTCCGTTTTGCAGAGCTAACTGTTGAGCATGAAACACTTTTTTTGCCGATTGATATAGTATAGGCATGATGAATTCTTCTTTTTGCAGACGCTCATTAAATCCAATCATTGGATTGAGCGGTTCACCCGTCAACTCTGGAATGTCTACATGAGATGACTGGAAAAGTGAATCGTAACTATTTGTATGATTATAAATAATAGATGGAACAACATCTGGTAAATTGATAAATGCAAAACGATTTTCGATCCATCCCTTAAAGGAATCGGATCGGACGAGCCAATACCCTCCTGCTTCTCCTCTTATTTCAAAAGGTGTCCCGGGACTCAATTCTTGAAGTATTTTTGAACCGGGTTCAGGTTCTTCGAGCAAAGATTGTCCAACTGAAGCATAGCCTGCTGCTCCTGCTATAGGCAGCTCAAATTCTCCATCGACATGCCACATTGGAAGTTCCGACTTTTCCTGACTTTCCCCATCCTCATCCTCATCCAATCCATTCTGATTGCCTTGTTCAGTTGCTGGTCCTTCCGTTTGTTCGTTATTCTCAGATTGTTGCAAATAGGTGATTATACCTATAATAACAATTGAAAAACCCAATATGATAATTAAACCATTTAAGAAAGATCTGTTTTTCTTCAAAATTTAAGCTCCTTTTTCTGTTCAGCCTTTTACATCTCTAGTTTTCTGCTTATACTTTTACACAGTATAAGACCTTAACGTCTTCAGGTCACAAACATCTGCAGCACATACAAGAAAATTAAATGTAGAGGATAGAACCAGTAAAATGCCCATTTTGTAAACAACGTTCTTTTACCCGGCTTTCTGTTGTACAAATAAAAGATAGGTAGAGCCATCAAACTGCCAAAGCGGTACATTACAAACCCGCCGTATTCTTGTAAGCCGGGTATAATGTAGAACAGCAAAGTGATCAATACAAATCCCGTCATTTTCCAATTCAACTTATCTCTAAATAATCCGAAATTCAAAACCCAAAGTACACCAATATAATTCCAGTTAGCCGGTACTGCTAGAATCAAACTCGCCGCGACAATGACTACTTTCCACGGGTAAGATAATTTTTCGTTTGTCACTGCAGTTAAAGCAATCAATCCCATCAATAAAGACCAAAAAACGCTCGTTGCCTGAAAAAAACCATAATCGAAATACATGATATAGGGAATATGAGAAATCAGCGCGAATATGAATATTCGTGTAGAGTAAGCTTTTTTATCTGAAGTGTAATGGTGCCCTTCGGCAACAAGATAAGCAATAAGAGGTGCCGCCAAACGACCAATCAAGTGCAAGCCCCATCTGCCTGCTGTACCATCTTCCGTGATCACTCGCGAAAAATGATCGATGAACATGGATGTAACAGCTACTATTTTGATTACATTCGCATTCAAACCAATATTTTTTATTTTTGCAATAGAGAATGGCTGTTCCATCTTTTCACCCCAATGCTGTGATTCAGCGATTATAGTTGTTTCCTAAAAATGATTCGTCAATACCTGCCACTCGCTCTTCGAGCGGAGCTAAAACTTCTTGTGCGCTCAAGTCCGGTCGTTTTTCAACTAATTGATTCAAGATATACTTCGCGCCAAAATCCATACCTTGTGCACCACCGATTAAAATAACATCCCCGGTTTCTACTTGATCGAGGCTTGATTCCAAAGCGTCCGGCATTTCTTTGTGCAGTTCAATTTCCACACCGACCTTGTCCATTTCTTCTTTGAAAGCTTCCAGCTCTTCAGGTAAGACATTATCCTTTTCTACAACAAGAGATTCACTCAGAGAGACAATGACTTTCTTGATACCGAGTTCTGGCACCCATTTGGCAATCGTCTGCGCGTTCTCTCGGTTCGTTGTTACACCACGATTACCTCTGATTGCATAGACTATGTGTAATTTTTTATAATCCATTTTTGTTAATGTTTCTAAGGTGACCTCAATATTTCCAGCATTTGCAAAATGATCGTCCACTATCTTAAAATCATTTTCATAAATAAATTGGAAACGACGCTCGACTCCTTTAAAGCTTTCAATACCCAATTGTATTTTTTCAATAGACACACCACTAATTAACCCAATCGTGATAGCAGCCATAGCATTATAAACCGAGTGGTAACCTGCTACCGATAAATTGATTTTAAAAGATGTTTTTTCAACGGTTTCACCTTTGATGTTTTTAAACGGTTTGTTTATTTCTATAACGAAATTACCTCGTCCCGTTGATAAATCGATTTCTTTACACATAAGATGACCTGAACTATCTTTTATACCATAGGTTACCACTGTAGCTGCTGTCTCTTTAGCTAATGAAGCAGAATAGTCATCATCCAAATTCAATACTGCAAACTGATCTGCTCTTGCTTCGCGTATTAAACTCGCTTTAGCATTGTAGTATTCTTCAAACGAGCCATGCAGATCAATATGTTCTCGACTGATATTATTTAAAGCCACAATATCAAAAGAAACACTCCCCACTCGACTCAAATCCAGTGCCGAAGAAGACACTTCCATCGTGACATGAGAAATTTTTTCATCGCGCATTTTATTGAAATACCCATGTAAATCCAAAGATTCGGGAGTTGTCAAGATACTTGGTACAAGCGTATCACCATATTTGACCATCACGGTCCCAATAAGACCTGTTTTCCACTTGTTTTCTTCTAAAATAGCATTTGTCATAAATGAGGTTGATGTTTTACCATTAGTTGCAGTAATACCAATAATAGTGATGCTTTGTGACGGATGATCAAAATACTTGTCACTTAAAGCAGCCAAGGCTTTTCGACTATCATCCACTAAATATTGAGGTACTGCAATATCTGGAATGATGTTTTCAACAATTAAAGCAACCGCTCCATTATTTACCGCTTCTTGAGCATACTCATGCCCATCTGTCTGATACCCTTTAATACATACAAATAATGAATTTTTCTGAGCATTATCAGAATGATAGGCTATTTTACTGATTTCAACATCTTTTGAATCCTTTGATTCTAATACCGTAATTGCCTGGAGTAGCTCAAATAATTGCATAGTTCAGATCTCCTTTTTAGAAATTCAGTGATAGATGCGAATTTCTATTTTATTTTATTATCTTTTTACGACTTTATTTTTCACTTTGTTCAATAAATTTCCCATGTAATATATTCCTGGCTTAGGATCACTTGCTACCCAAATTGAGCCCACTCTTTTTTCTGTATACGTTTTTAGGATTGATTTCCATGACAATTGCCCAGATTTCACGTAGGCTACTGAAGCATGTAAATCTTCATACATATAGTGGAAAGCTAAATTAGTCGATACTTTCAGACTATCTTGGCCGATTTCTTGCCCTGTTAATTCTTTATAAGCCAGCAGCGGCATATTGAATCCCAATTCTGCCAACATTTGATTGAAATTTGTGGTACGTACATTGATTTCAATCAGGTAATATTCACCGGTCTGTTCATCTTTTTTAAATTCGATTTCAGCAAACCCTTTATACCCGATAGCTTCTAGGAAAGGCGCTCCGATTTCATGCAGTTCTGGCACATATTTCTGTTTGATATAAACGGATGCACCGAAATTAATGGGATACTGACGTTCTTTCTGTGCGGTGACCCAGTGAGTGATTTTCGCTTCTTGATTCAAATAAGCGTCAAATGTGTACATATGATCATCGAAACCTTGAATCAGTTGTTGCACAACCACCTCTATATTAGCATCTTTAGCTTTTTCCAATCCTTCTTCCAGCTCTTGACGATTTGTTACTTCAAACAATTTTTTTCGGAATTTTGAAACGAATCTTGACGAGTCCGCGGGTTTAATTATGCACGGATAGCCCAGTTCTTTTTCTACTTCTTCAACGACACTAGTATCTCTTACTTGAACGGTTCGAGGAACACGCACATTATGCTGTTGTGCTAAGACGTATAGCTTATCCTTATCGATCAAACCGCTCCAAAAACCTTGTTCGGTTTGATTGATCAAAAAATGCTCTTTCAATTCAAGTAAATACTTATCAACAAATTCAACGTATTGATCAGCTGTGGGATACAATACGGGTTTGTAGTCCTGTTTCTTTGCATAAGCGATGAGGAAATCCTTTAGCTTATCTGCCTCTTTGGAATAGTGTGGCCCAATTAATTTCTCAGTCACATACTTGGATTGACGCGCGTATGCTCCTTTTTCCTGGTAATCTAAAACGGCGACAGGGATTCCAGATATCCCTAAGCATCTTATGATACTCAAACCGATGTAATAATTATTTCCTAATACGACTGCCTTGTGTTTCGTTTCCATTAATTGACTCACTCTCCATTACTTTGCTGATCCTCTGTACAACACATACGGTAAATGGTCTCAGCATAGATGTCCATGGCTTGATAATACTCATCTAATTTGATCCCTTCATTTTCCTGATGGGCTAAACTTTTACTATAGGGAAAATGCGCTCCAAAAGCAACCATATTAGGCATTGCCCGTGCATAAGTTGCCCCGCCGGAAGTGAGTGGCTCACTGTCATAGTCCCCTGTTTTATCTCTATATATCGATAATAACGACTGGACTAGTTCACTCTCTTTTGGAACATACAGAGAATCAAGATAATCATGTTCTTGATAATCCAACCCATATTCACTACTTTTTTCTTTCAACGCAGCGACAATTCCTTCTTTATCATACGTTACAGGAATTCGAATATCCAACATGACTTCCGAAGTGTTCTCATTTATTTCCAAAGTACCGATATTAACTGTTAATTCACCCGAATCCTCATCTTTGACTTGACCAAAGAGTGTTTCGCCGTTGGTCTCCAACCCAATCTTTTCAGAAATGAAAGAAATGATTGGATGAGGCTGGAATGCAACCAGGCCTTTTACCAAGAGCGTAATAGCATTTTTTCCTTCACCCGCAACGCTCGCATGCACACTTTTTCCTTTGACAGTTATAGATTCCTCTTCTTTATTATAAGGAATGTCCATATTATCAAAAATTCGGGACAATTCAGTAATTCCGGCCCCTTTATACTCGGCTCTCTCGGGCACCACATTAGGCGCACTCCCGCATTGGAGCTTCAGTTTTGACGCACCCGGCCCGATGATTTTCGCTTGCAGCAATCCTTTTTCAGCATAGGTTAACGGAAAAGCACTGTCCGGGACAAAACCGAGATCTGGCAATTCTTCATGCTCGACATAATTATTCATACAACGCCATAATATTTCTTCATCTGTTCCGAAAATGAAGCGAATCTTTTTGTTAAAGGTTTCTCCAGCATCCACAACCGCTTTAAACGCATACAGTGCCGCAACCGTCGGACCTTTATCGTCTTGTGAACCACGTCCGTAAAGTGCGCCATCACGTTCTACACCTTTGAAAGGATCTGATTCCCATTTTTCCCTATCCCCTTCAGGTACCACATCTAAGTGACAGAGAACCCCCACGGTTTCTTCACCGTCTCCGTATTCTGCATAGCCATAATATCCTTCAGGGTCATAAAACGTATCCATTCCTAATTTATCACAGACAGCGAGTGTTTCTTTTAAGGCCTGATCGATCCCTTTTCCAAAGGGCGGAAAGGCTACTTCATTTCCATTGGTCGTATTCACCGATGGAATGGCAATTAGTTTTTTCAATGTACGTAAGCTTTCATTTTTTATAGAATCCGTAATAAATTGTTTCATTTTAATACACTCCTATTTTTTCTACTTTACTGTAGAAATATTTTTGTTTATAGTCTCGTTAATCACGTTACTAGATATAGTAAAAAAGTCAACTGTTTCAGCTCTTTTTTCAATATAAATCACCTTTCTTCCATTATACCTTATTATTGTTTTGCATTCTTTACGAATGGAATAAGTTTTTCTATCTCTTTTAGCGACCGGGACTTACTGCATTCAATAAATGGTATTTCCTGAGCTTTTTGATCCTCCTTTTTTTTTAAAAAAACAGACAATTCCGAGCAGTGAACATCCTTTGAAACATTTCTATGAAAAATGCATTTGACTCTTGTTTTTAGTTACAATAAGACTATAATTATCTGGTACTTATAAAATTTTAACTGCCGGCTCATTTCGTTGCCGGGTTGTGACACATTGTCATAATGTGTTCAGAAATACAGGAGTGATCACACTGAAAAAAGATATGACTCAAGGAAGTCCACTTAAACTTATCCTTAGTTTTACGGTTCCTTTGTTAATTGGAAATTTGTTTCAACAATTCTATAATATGGCTGATGCTTATATCGTCAGTCAAACCATTGGCGTAAATGCATTCTCAGCTATCGGTTCAACTTTAAGCTTACAATTTTTAATTCTCGGTTTAGCCATCGGAATAACCGCTGGCTTATCCGTTATTACCGCTCAGCGTTTTGGGGGCAAGGATGAGAAAGCCTTAAGAAAAAATTTAGCAACCGGCTTGATCATAATTTTGGTCATCGGTGTAACTTTAACTGTGTTGACCACCACCTTTACAGAGGAAATATTAACATTTATGCAGACCCCTGACGAGACCTACACTTATGCTTACGATTATTTAAACGTCTTGTTTAGAGGTATCGGTGCTGTCATCCTCTTTAATTATTTAGCTAACATACTGCGAGCCATTGGCGACAGCAAAACACCTCTTTACTTTTTAATTGTGACTTCTATTTTAAATGTCATACTGGACTATGTCTTTATTCTTGTCTTTGACTTAGGCATTCGAGGCGCTGCTTTAGCCACCATCACTGCCCAGGTCACGTCAAGTATCTTGACTCTCTGGTTTATTTGGAAAAAAGTACCTCTACTGCGTATCCACAGAGAAGATTGGAAACTGGATAAAGCTGAATTCAAGGAGCATCTGCGTATTGGGTTACCTTATGGATTTCAATATTCTATCATTGCAATTGGTTCTGTTGCTATAACAATGAGGCTAAATCTATTGGGCGCACCCGCTGTTGCTGCGTTTACAGCCGCTCAGAAGATTGATTCTGTAGCCGTGCTCCCGCTTCAGTCTTTTGGTGTAACCATGTCGACTTTTGCAGCCCAGAACTATGGCGCAAGAAAGTTGAACCGTGTCTGGCACGGAGTCAATCAGGCTCTTAAAATGAGTATTGGTTACAGCTTGGTGATTGGAGTCATTCTCTTAATTTGGGGCAGACACTTTGCTACTTTATTTGTCGGAGCTGATGCACCCGCTGAGGTTCTCCAAATGATCCAGCATTATTTCTTAGCGAGTTCATCCTTATATGCTGTGCTGTCTGTATTATTTATTTACAGACACACGTTACAAGGTCTCGGTAATAGCTTTGCCCCAACCGTTGCGGGTATTGGAGAATTACTTGCCCGCATTACAGCTGCGTTCTTCTTATCTGTACATTTAGGATTTACAGGAATAGTCATAGCGAGCCCGCTAGCATGGTTTGCAGCCCTCGTTCCTCTTGTTCTGGCATACAGATCGACTAAACGTAATTTATCGGCTAAATATCCCCTTCCTCTCGGTTCGGAAGAAGGACTCTTGCTGGATGAACTTAAGCCCTCTTCAATAAAAATCAAATAGTGATTGAAACACGGAAAGAGGCTGGGATTTTTGTCCCGGTCTCTTTTTATTGGTCAGAAAACCATTATTTAGACGCTCAATAAAACTGGTTAACGCCCTTAAATAATTGTATTGTTTCTCTGACTATTTTCGTGATAGTTGGGGATTCATGGTGTTTTAGGGTTTGATTTGGCGCACCAGCGATCAGTTATACCGTGGGTGATATTTAGCTAGCTCATCTTCGGCATGCTCACAGACTTTTCGGTTTCAGTGAGGCTAAGTTACCTCATCTTCGGCATACTCACGGACATTTCGGTTTCAGTGAGGCTAAGTTGCCTCATCTTCGGCATACTCACGGACATTTCGGTTTCAGTGAGGCTAAGTTACCTCATCTTCGGCATACTCACGGACATTTCGGTTTCAGTGAGGCTAAGTTGACTCATCTTCGGCATACTCACGGACATTTCGGTTTCAGTGAGGCTAAGTTACCTCGTCTTCGGCATACTCACGGACATTTCGGTTTCAGTGAGGCTAAGTTACCTCATCTTCGGCATGCTCACAGACATTTCGGTTTCAGTGAGGCTAAGTTACCTCATCTTCGGCATGCTCACGGACATTTCGGTTTCAGTGAGGCTAAGTTGCCTCATCTTCGGCATACTCACGGACTTTTCGGTTTCAGTGATGCCAAGTTGCTCCTTCTTCGGCATACTCACAGACTTTTCGGTTTCAGTGATGCTAAGTTGCTCCATCTTCGGCATGCTCACGGACATTTCGGTTTCAGTGAGGCTAAGTTGCCTCATCTTCGGCATACTCACAGACTTTTCGGTTTCAGTGATGCCAAGTTGCTCCTTCTTCGGCATGCTCACGGACATTTCGGTTTCAGTGAGGCTAAGTTGCCTCATCTTCGGCATGCTCACAGACTTTTCGGTTTCAGTGATGCCAAGTTGCTCCTTCTTCGGCATACTCACAGACTTTTCGGTTTCAGTGATGCCACTTATTCAAATGATTAATAAGGTCTCGATTAGGCTTCAGGCCTAATCATTCATTCTTAAAAATCAATTTAGCCTAACTTTAAAATATATGTTGACACGGTATCTGTATCATGTATATAATACAGCCAATAAGTGTACTGCTTGATTAATACACCTTGTCTTTTTTTATCACTAGTGTATCAACCACATAATACAGATAAGCGGTTTTATTGTTTAGAAAGGACTGAATCATTTGAATGTAACATTCAATAAGAGAGATCCGATTTATCTTCAGGTTATGCAATACTTTAAACGACTGATCGTTTCCGGCGAATTAAATCTTGGAGATGAAATGCCATCCAGAAGACAGCTTGCTAACCAATTAAAAATCAATCCCAATACCGTTCAACGAGCTTACAGCGAAATGGAGGAACAGCGTTTGATTTATACAGAACCCAATCGTCCCAGCAGAGTGACAGAGGATCCAGCGGTATTGAATCAACTGAAGAAGGAATGGCTTGATCAGGCGGTGAGTAAATTTGTTTCGGCATTAGATCCGATCGACATTCCTTTGGATGACATCGTTGATCTTATAAAAGACAAAATGAATATGAGAAAGAAGGATGACTAATGATTGAACTCAAAAATGTACACAAACACTTTGGAAGGAAAAAGGTACTAGACGGTATTTCTTTCACGGCTAACAAAGGTGAAATCACCTGTTTAGTTGGTGTCAATGGTGTGGGTAAAACAACAATCCTGAATGCCATCATGAATTTGACACCGATTAAAAAAGGCGAAATTACCATTGATGGTGAATTGATGCGTCCGGATTTATACAATAAAGTGGCTTTTATTCCAGATGTAGCGATCATGCTGCCTAACATGACCGTTCATGAGGCCATGGACTTTATGAAAGATTATTACGTCTCCTGGAATTGCAAGCGCGCGAAGGAAATCACACGCTTCTTCCGTCTGAATCTAACAGAGAAAATTTCTGAATTATCAAAAGGGAATCAGGCGAAAGTCAACTTACTGATGGGGCTAGCCTTGGATGTAGACTATATACTGATGGATGAGCCTTTTTCAGGTATCGATATCTTTACCCGCGAACAGATTACCGATGTGTTTAGCAGCCGCTTGGTTGAGGATCGCGGCGTTCTGATCACCACACACGAGATTTTTGACATTGAACATCTCATTGACAAAGTCGTTTTACTTGATAATGGCGTCATTTACAAAGAATTCAATGCAGAGGAAATGCGCGAGACAGAAGGAAAATCTGTCGTCGACGTCATGAGGGAGGCTTATAACAGATGAAAAAATCACTACATAATTTTCTTAAATTTACTAATTTTGAACTGGAACGTCTATCTAAATTTTTATTTGCCTTGATGGGAATAACGTTTATTGCAAACTTAGTAGGCTATATTTATACTCCTATGAAATATATGGGTAAAATAAATGAGTACATTGCACAAAACTCAGCCACTTCAGAACAAGCAATCCAGCAGTATGGTCCTTTTTCGTTCTATAATGCGCTTAATTCTTTTTGGATCGTCGGACCCATCGCCTTAGGCATCAGCGGGTTTATCTTTTATTCTTTTTTTATCTGGTATAGAGAATGGTTCGGTAAAAACACCTTTGCTTACCGTTTACTTATGCTGCCCATTCACAGGATGACACTCTTCTATTCCAAGCTGGTGGTCGTCTTCATAGGGATTTTCACACTGATCTCTACTCAGATGATCTCGCTCTTTATTGGCTATCCCATCGTATCAGCCATCATTGAGAATACTTATTATGTAAACCAAAGTTTAATGGAAGCTGTTCAGCTGCACCCTTTATTCCTTTATCTTTTCCCCTTGGATCTTGGTTTCTTTTTAACTATAAACGCTGTGGGACTCGTTGTTTTACTCGTTCTGTTTACAGCTATTTTAATGGAAAGAAGTTACGCAGTTAAAGGTATTGTACTGGGTATTATCTATGCTGTAGTCGCTTTAACCCTTGTGCTTTTGCCTCTCTTCTTACCTGATTTACTGAACAACCATTATATTCTCTACGGTTCAGAATTAATAATTATTGAAGCCATTTTGCTCGTAATAGTAGCCGTTCTTTCTCTCTTTACGAGCCGCCACTTAATAAACAAAAAAATTACTGTCTAGAAAGGAACAAACAATGAATAAATACATTAAATTAATGAGTTTTCTACTGCTTATTATTGTAACTTTAACCGGTTTCGGGCTCTACAAGGCCCAAGCAAGTTCTCCTTATCCGGAGTTGAAAGTCGTCACAACCGACGGCAAACCTGAATATATAGAGCCTTTTCACTTTTTAGGTTTTGTTTCTGATACTCAGAATTACTCAAACAGCTCGACGATTGTATTCAAAGATGGCCACTCTCGATATATGGAAGACCAAACTTTTCTTGAACGAATTGATTTCAATTATAATCCTCAATTGAATGATTTTATTACTGACCACCGGTCCTTTATGCGTGGAAAAAGTCGTCGTACAGAACACTATACAGAAACAGAACAGCACGTCATTTATACCGGTATGGAAAGTGATGTCTATTGGAATCAGCCTTCCCGCGGTCTGATGACCATCGCTGTCCTGAACAAAGAAACGGAAGAAGAAGAGACGTTCTCAGTAAGCTTAGGTAGTGACGGATCCTATTATGAGGTGTCTGCCACCTACGTTAACTACCCAAATTTAACTATTCTAGCTGCGACAAACCATTCTACTGATATATCCGAACAATTTGTTTATACCTTTGATGTCGAAAATCCGACAGAAGAATTGACGGAAACTATAAATTTGACACAAGAGATCGATAGTAACGGAGGTGTCTACTTCGGACAATCTTTTGACAGGACTGAACGTTTTATTCCCATCCAGTCAGTGAGACAAACCGATGATTCAGAATTTGATTACACTGAGGAAATCATTGGTTATTTTGCCTTTGATACACAGATGCAGGAATTGATTGACGTTCCGTTATTTGAAGAAGATACGCTTCTCTTCGCTGACAATGACAAACTTTATGTAGGTAAAGATTTAGGCGACACCATAGAATTACATGAAATGAATGCCGATGATCAGAACCTGGACCTAGTGGGATCGATTGAAATGGCGACCCCTACTATTGGACGAGAAGAGGGAACCCATTATAATAATCTCTTCAATCAAAATATAACTCTCTTAGACGGTAGGTTATATGCCTATGAAACTCAGTATTCAGATGACATTAGTCGTCCTCTCTTCCAGATCACTGATATCAAAACACAGGAAACATTATTTAACGGAACCATCGAGCCCAAAGATATGGCTAAACACGATTCCACGAACATCGATGTATTTGAATTCAGACTAGATACATTAAACAATTAATAGTCATCCACCCCTCTCAATATATTTATTTGAGAGGGGTTTTCCTTAACTTTTAACCTATAACAACAAGGGAATCTAGCATTTCTTTATATAACTTGTTATACTATGGAAAGTTAAAAGTCAGCCAAGAACTCTTATCAAAGAAAGAATGGGTACCTTATGAATAAAAAAAATCGAGAAAAATTAAAACAGAGTAAACGGATAGTGATCAAAGTCGGTACCAGCACCATCATGTACCCAAATGGATCGATCAATCTGCAGCAGATGGAAAAACTGTCATTTGTATTGAGTGATCTGAAAAATCAGGGTAAAGAAATCATACTGGTTTCTTCCGGTGCCATCGGTGTCGGCTTATCTCGCATGAACTTGACCCAACGTCCTGTAACCATTCCCGAGCAGCAAGCCATTGCTTCGATTGGTCAGACAGAACTCATGAGTTTGTACAGCAAATTCTTCTATCATTACGGACATCATATTGGACAAGTCTTACTGACCAAAGACGTCACAGACTATCCTGTGAGCCGAAGAAATACGGTGAACACCTTTGAACAGCTGCTCATCAAGCAGGTTGTCCCTATCGTCAACGAAAATGATACGGTTTCTGTAGAAGAACTCGATCATCTGACGCGATTCGGTGACAATGATACGTTGTCCGCGATCGTGCTCGAGTTGACAGAAGCTGATTTACTCATTATGCTGTCGGATATTGACGGCTTTTACGATAAAAATCCAATGAAACACAATGATGCAGAGCTCTTTGAAACAATAAATGAAATAACCGATGATATCCTGGAACTCGCTCAAGACTCTTCTACAAAATTTGGTACAGGTGGCATGATCACGAAACTGACTGCCGCTCAAATCGTTTTGGAAGCAAACAAACAAATGGTACTGGCCAACGGGACAGATCTGACCATCTTATTCAGGATTTTAGATGGCATGAACGAAGGAACCTTGTTTTCTAAATAGTGACTGGAGGGAGTTTTAAACGTGGAAACATTAATCGAACTTGGAAAAAAAGCCAAAGAAGCTGAGCGTTACTTAGCTCAAGCCTCTTCAAAAGCCAAGAATGAAGCATTACTGTTGATGGCAGAAGGATTGCTGCGTGATACAGATAAAATTTTGGCAGCTAATCACTTAGATACCAAACAGGCTGAAGCAGACGGTATCACAGAAACGTTACTCGACCGACTCACGTTGACAAAAGAACGCGTCGAAGCGATGGCTCAAGGGTTGAAAGATATCGCCAAACTGCCCGATCCCATTGGTCTGGTCGAAAGCATGTGGACCAATGAAGCCGGTCTTAAAATCGGCAAACAATCGGTCCCTTTGGGTGTTATCGGCATCATTTATGAAGCCCGCCCAAATGTGACATCCGATGCCGCCGGACTCTGTTTCAAATCGGGGAATATCGTCATTTTACGTGGCGGCAAAGAAGCCTTCAACTCCAACTTAGCGGTCGTGACAAGTCTACGCGCGTCTTTAAAAGAAAGCACCTTGCCTGAAACGGCAATTCAGTTAGTGGAAGACACCTCCAGAGAATCAGCTACAGAAATGATGAAACTTAACCGTTACCTGGACGTTTTGATTCCACGAGGCGGTGCCAACTTGATCAAAGCGGTGGTCGAAAACGCCACCGTTCCGGTCATCGAAACAGGAACCGGGAACTGTCACGTCTATATCGATCAGTCAGCTCAGCTTGAAATGGCCAAAGATATTATCGTGAACGCTAAAACGGACCGTCCATCCGTATGTAACGCCGCCGAAACGCTTATCATTCATAAAGATGTGGCTGAAACCTTCCTGCCTGTGATCGAAGAAGCCTTGAACGAATGGAACGTCGAACTTAGAGCAGATAAGGAAGCGCAGAAACACTTGAAAGACTTCACCCCAGCCACAGAAGCGGACTGGGAAACGGAATTCTTGGATTATATCCTGGCTGTTAAAGTGGTCGCTTCTTTTGATGAAGCTATCGCTCACATCAACCGCTACAGTACCGGGCACTCGGAAGCAATCGTGACCGACGATTACTTTGCCGGTCAACGTTTTCACCGCGAAGTGGATTCTGCGGCCGTTTACGTGAATGCTTCTACCCGCTTTACGGATGGTTTTGAATTCGGTTTTGGTGCTGAAATAGGCATCAGTACGCAAAAACTTCACGCCAGAGGTCCTATGGGTCTTCCTGAACTCACTTCTTCCAAGTATATAATTTTTGGCGAAGGTCAGATCCGCTGATCGCTTACGCTTATAGTAAAAAAACAGACAGAATCAATTACTCATTGATTCTTGTCTGTTTTTAATTTGATTAAAAAGTATTCTCAAAAATTATTTTCGTATCAATAAGCCAATTTTAAATAGCAAAAGATGATACTCCAACACCTTTCCATTCTACTATTCCTCTTTTTCCATTAACCGTTTCTGCGTTTGCTTTGTAATGTTCATAATAGCTTTATAAAACATGGTCATTTCTTCCTGGAAGTCTGAATTTCTCAGTCGAGCAATATTTTTTTCAATAACTTTCTTTTCTCTATCTGCATCCAGTAGTGGCAGCCGATGCTTTTTCTTATATGCCCCCACTTTTAAAACAGTTTCCAGTCTCTTTTCAAACAGCAAAGTCAGTTCCTGGTCAAGTGCATCAATATCTTGTCTATAACTTTCCAGTTCATTCATCAGCCGTCACCCCTACCATCAAGTCCATCAAGGCTAACGCCGTCACTGCTTCTAAAACGGGCAGTACCCGCGGAACAATACACGGATCGTGTCGTCCTTCCACCGATAATTCTGCTGCTTTTCCTTCATCAACGTTTATGGTCTGCTGCTTCTTCGTAATAGAGGCTGGAGGTTTTACAGCCGCTCGGAAAACGATAGGCATGCCGTGAGTGATGCCCCCGACAATCCCTCCATTATTGTTTGAACGTGTTTTTACCTGTCCATCTTCATCATAATAATATTCGTCATTCGCTTCTGACCCACGCATCTTAGTGATATCAAACCCCGTCCCGAACTCGATACCTTTGATTGCGGGTACCGAGAAAACCAAATGAGCCAAAGTCGATTCAACAGAGTCAAAGAATGGATTGCCGTATCCGGCTGGTACACCTAAGACAAACGTCTCAACGACACCGCCGACAGAATCGCCGTCATCTTTTGCGTCAAGAATGACTTTTCGCATTTCTTCGGTTTTATTTTCGTTGAACAGTGGTAATTGCTGATGCTTGAGGTTCTCGACTTGCTCCAGCGAAACTTGTTTCTGATCCACAAACTTTTCGTCCTCAACATAACCGATGGCTTGTATATGTGCACCGATTGTGACCCCTTTTTGTTCGAGCCACTGTTTACAAATGGCACCTGCAAAGACTAATGGAGCGGTGATCCTTCCGGAGAAATGGCCACTCCCTCGGTGATCATTATGCCCTTTGTATCTGACACGGCTTGAAAAATCAGCATGTCCCGGACGCATCACATTTTTAAGTAAACTATAGTCTGTCGATCGAGTATTGCTGTTACGTATGATCGCAGTCAAAGGTGCACCCGTCGTTTTGCCTTCCAAGAATCCACTTAAAAGCTCAGGCAGATCCTTTTCTTTTCTAGACGTTGTCAATTCATTCTGCCCCGGCGCACGTCTGGCCATCTCAAATAAAACGCGGTCCATATCTATTTCCAGTCCAGGCGGCAGCCCGTCGATCGTTATGCCGATCGCCACACCGTGTGATTCTCCAAATATGGATACCTGTAAATTTTTACCCCAAATTCCACTCACTGCTTTTCCCTCCTAATTGTTCAAATACTTCCCAGAAATCTGGATATGATTTAGCCACACACCCGGTATCTTTGATGACGATCGGGGCTACACAAACGGTTGACGCAACTGCCAGCATCATCGCTATCCGGTGATCTTTATGGCTCCAAACGGTCGTATTTCCTTTCAAACTATCCACGCCTTTGATGACAAGCGAGTCGCCATCCACTTCTATATCTGCCCCTAATTGAGACAACTCTTTCTGTGTTGCTTCTAACCGGTCACTTTCCTTTATACGAAGTCTTTCCAGATTAGTGATTTCTGTTTTCCCATCGGTGAGTGCCGCGACTAAGGCCACCACCGGTATGATATCCGGACATTGAGAGCCGTCAATCGTCCGAACAGCGGTCACGTCATTCAACTTGATGCCACCTAGCTGCTCTAAAATGCTTACTATTGCTCGGTCACCTTGCAGTGACCTTTCGTTTAATCCTTCAACACTGACCGGATTCCCTAACGCGCGGGCACTTAAAAAGAAAGCTGCCTGAGAATAATCGCCGTCTATCGTTATATCTTGAGCACGGTACACCTGGTTTCCCTCTATACTGAACACTTGACGTTCTTTGTCAAAATCAATGTGTATGCCGAAAGATTCCAGCATCGACAGGGTCAGGTCAACGTAGCCTTCTGATTCTAATGCTGTAGTCATTCTAATTTCTGATGCTGCATTTAAAAGTGGCAAGGTGAGCAAGAGTCCGGTGATGAACTGAGAACTCACATCTCCCCTAACTTCATAGGCTCCTGGTTGAAGAGAACCTTCCACTGTTAAATCCAGTTCCCCTGCATTTGAAGAATTATACCGCAACCCCTGTTTTTCGAAAATCGCTTGATACGTAGCAAGCGGTCGCGTGCCTAATTTACCCTGACCAGTAAAGTGGGTTTCTCCTTCAAATAAAGTAGCGAGCGGAATGAGAAAACGCAAGGTCGAGCCTGATTCATTACAGTTTATAGTTCTTCCTTGAGTGAAAGCATAGTCTTTGATACCCTCGATTGATAATGAGCCTTCGTATTTTTGAATGACCGCTCCAAGCGTTTGCATGCCTTCGATCGTGGCTGTAATGTCATCTGAGTACTGAATGTTTTTGATTTCACTGCGTCCTTTGGCCAGGCTGGCGCAGATGATGGCTCGGTGAGCTAAACTTTTAGAAGGTGGCACAGTTACCGGCCCAGTTAGCTTCACTGGTTCTATCCCTAAATCTGTCACGCGTTTTGTCCTCCCGTCTTTAGTCTATTAAAAAAAGTTATATCGGACTTTTCTCGCCTGGCACTTCCCATTTTTTCTAAAATGATCAAGTACAACTGTTCATCAAGATTTTTCTTGTCCTTTTTAATATACGGAATAATCGATGCATAATCTTCTGGACGGTCTAAATCTACCGGTAATTGATGTCGGGTCAGACATTTTCTTAACTGACCAGACATTTCATTACCAGTCATGCCTTTTTGTTCTGCCAGTTCAGTTATTTTCACCATGCCGATCGCTATCGCCTGCCCGTGCGTATACTTCTTGTACGCATAAAAGGCTTCGATCGCGTGTCCTATAGTATGGCCGAAATTAAGCAGCATCCGTTCGCCTGTGTCTCTCTCATCCAATTGCACCACGTGCTCTTTGATCCTGCAGCAGGTTTCAATGATCGATTCAATATTAGCCATAACATCCAGTCTAGAGGTTAATCCTTCCAGAAAATTAAAGAAGGTTTCGTCTTTGATACAGCCATACTTGATTACTTCCGCCATCCCGTCTGAAAAATAGGCATCAGTAAGTGTTTTTAAAACAAGTGGATCGATCAAGACCATCATCGGATGATAAAAAGTTCCTGCCAGGTTTTTCCCTTCTGGTAAATCGACGCCAACTTTGCCTCCCACACTGCTATCCACTTGCGCGAGAAGTGTCGTTGGAATCTGAACGAAAGAGATGCCTCTTAAAAACGTCCCGGCAACAAATCCGGCAATGTCCCCTACAACGCCACCACCCAAGGCAATAATGAGATCGCTTCGGGTAATCCCCATTTCGATCAATCGACTGTAGATCTGCGGCATTGTTTGAAAGGTCTTGGTCTCTTCTCCCGGTTCGAGAATGATCATGTCTGTTTCATAACCGGCTTCGACCAGTTGGTTTTTGACCGTTTCTCCATAATGACCGGAAACATTCTTGTCGGTAATGATGGCTACCCGCTTCCCTGAGAACACTGTTTTGATTTGTTCTCCTACATGCTGAAGCAGTTCTTTTTCGATTTTTATAGGATATTCTACCGTTTGCTGAGATACTTCTACATTGATTTTCTGCATCAAACTGGCTCCTTACTGTGTCATTACTTTATTGGTTTGTAAGATCGAACGTCCTTCTATTTCAGCCAATTTAGTTGCTTTTTCCATCAATAAGTCAAATTCATCAGGTGTCAGGCACTGTTCCCCATCACTCCATGCATTTTCAGGATCATTGTGCACCTCGATCATCAGTCCATCTGCACCGGCAACGATACCCGATTTAGCACCGGCTTCTACCAGGTAAGACATCCCTCCTGCGTGACTCGGGTCAATGATGATAGGTAAGTGTGATAATTTCTTGATTACTGGGACCGCCTGAATGTCCAATGTATTACGTGTTCCTGGTTCGAACGTTCTGATGCCACGCTCACATAAAATGACGTTTTCATTCCCTTCAGACATGATGTATTCTGCCGACATCAACCATTCTTTGTAAGTGGCCGAGAGTCCACGTTTGAGCAGCACAGGTGTGTTTGTTTTACCGACTTCTTTAAGCAAATCGAAATTCTGCATGTTTCGTGCGCCGATTTGGATCATGTCGACAGAATCCACAAATTCATCTATCCACTTCGTTGACATGAGTTCCGTTACAATAGGCAAGCCTGTTTCTGCTTTAGCCACTTGCAGCATGCGTAAGCCTTCCAATTCAAGTCCCTGGAAACTGTATGGAGAGGTTCTCGGCTTGAACGCCCCACCGCGAAGGAAATTCGCTCCTGCTGCTTTTATTTGTTTAGCAACTCTAACAATCTGTTCTTCACTTTCAACAGAACACGGACCGGCTATGATACCCAGTTTGTGTCCCCCAATGGTTTCCTGTCCGACCTGAATCTCTGAATTCTCAGGGTGGAACTTACGGTTAGCGCGTTTGTATGGTTCTTCTACTCTAATTATTTTTTCAACTTCTGGACGTGCTTGTATCCTATGCTCATCAATTCCAGTCGTATCACCGATAACCCCAAGAAAATCACGTTTAACATCTGAGAAATTACTGACCATGACTCCCTGTGCTTCGATTCTTTCTGTTATTTCCTTGATTGCTTGAACGCTGGTTCCTTGTTTTAATACGATAATCATTTTATTATCTCCTTTTATATTTATATTTTTTTGTATTTCCGATCATGCTCTGGTGTTCACTTTTTTTTTTTGCATAAAGTCTTTCACTGATAACTGATTTCTAGGAATTGTTTCATTTGAGTCCCATATAATAATAGGTTCTTTTCCCACCTGCCCAACTTGGTTTTTTTGTTGATGATCACATTGAGATGCTTTTCTTCTCAAATCTAGCTGGATCCAAACACTTTTGACAAAATAAAAAACGCCACATTCGAACCTTTAAAAGGTTGATCGAATGCAGCGTTGGTAAAAATCACTTATATAAATCAGTTAAACATTTATATTGTGTGCGCCCATTCGATTTCTTTCGAAATCTATGGGGCACTTTTTAAACAGCAGAAAGTTATCCAGCCTCCATAGAAATATTATCTAAGAAGCTGTAATACCAGGTATTCAATTGTGAGGTCATATGGTTTTCTGATTGTAATGTCATTTTTAAGACGCTCCTCAATTAATAAATCAGCTGTTGTTCAACTGTGAGTCCAATATTAGCAATGTTGATTTTAAAAGTCAACACTAATATTAAAAAAATAAACTTTTTTATAATCAAAACCTCATAAACTCTATAAATTTAGGCTTTATCAAACGTTTATTTTATTTTATTTTTTCTTGACCAAGAAACTATTTGTTATTTCCACTTCTTTTGTCTATACTTCTAACAAAATACAACAAAGGAGATATGGATATGAAATTCTATGGTTTATTTGGTGAAAAGCTTTCTCACAGCTTGTCTCCCCAATTACATAAAGAGATCTATTATAAAGCCAAAATCGAAGCTGGATACAAACCTTTCCCTTTCCAACCTTCTCAAATGCAGGAAGCTATAAAAGCGATACGTCTCCTTTCAATCGATGGCGTCAATGTGACTATTCCCTACAAAGAAGCAGTCCTTCCGTATTTGGATGAGTTATCTTCCGTCGCTGAATCTCTACATGTTGTAAATACGATTCATAACAAAAAGGGCAGATTAATAGGCTATAATACGGACTACGAAGGCTTTGGGCTGATTTTCAAGAGAAGAGCGTGGCAGATCACCGATCGCTCTTTTGTAATCTTGGGAACGGGCGGGGCTGCTAAAATGGCAGTCACCTATCTGATCGATCATGGTGCAAAAAAAATCACGCTTGTTTCCCGAAAAGCAGAACAGACTTCCAACGATTCGAAAATCGATTATACTACCTACAACAAATTGATTGACCTCAAAGCGGATTACCTGATCAACACGACTCCTGTCGGTATGTATCCTGATATGGACTTTTCACCTATTTTAGAAGAGGAAGTCATACAGTTTGGCTGTGTTATCGATCTGATTTATAATCCCGAACGAACCCAACTGCTTTCATTTGCAGACAAACAAGGCAAACCTTTCGCCAATGGTCTAGATATGTTGATTGGTCAAGCTGTTCGTTCTGTGGAGATATGGGAAGAACAAAAAATTTCTGATACCCTTATCGAAGAACTGATTCATGATTTTCATCAATGGAAAGAAGGTTAAGGTATGCAAGACACGATTATCCTCGTTGGAATGACCGGCAGCGGCAAGAGCACTATCGGAAGATACCTGAGTGATGCACTCGGTTATTCCTTTATCGATATGGATGACTATA
Organism: Alkalibacterium sp. 20; assembly: GCF_001885615.1. Taxonomy (GTDB): domain Bacteria; phylum Bacillota; class Bacilli; order Lactobacillales; family Carnobacteriaceae_A; genus Alkalibacterium. The sequence continues at coordinate 170,984 of NZ_LSRN01000001.1, forward strand.
TTGAAGAAAAAGCAGCCATAACAATTCCGGAGTTGTTTCAGCTCGGTGAAGATTATTTTCGCACGCTTGAATCATCTGCGTGTCAAGACATGATAAATTTTAAAAGAGCCGTCATTTCAACAGGCGGTGGCGCTATAATAAAACAAGAAAACAGAGAAGCCTTACACCGAGCTGGTTTGATCATTTGGATCGACCGACCACTGGAACATATTTTAAGTGACATTAAAATCGAAAACCGACCACTTTTAGCTTCAGGTAAAAAGCGCATCAACAGTTTATATACTGAGCGAAAAGAATTATACGCATTATCTGCAGATCATGTCGTTAAAAATAACCTTTCTCTTGAAGATACCGTTGATCAACTTATTTTAATTATAAAAAATAAAGAACAGGAGCTAAACAAATGAACATCTGGATCATTCATGGACCAAATTTAAATTTTCTGGGAACTAGAGAGCCGGAGATTTATGGTACACAAACCCTCGAAACGATAAACGAGCAAATAAAAACTTACATCAACGAACAAAGACATATATGTACGATCTTTCAGAGCAATTCAGAAGGACAATTAATAGACAAGATTCAGGAGGCCTACCAAGCAGATGTGGACGGAATAGTCATTAATCCCGCCGCTTACACGCATTACAGTTATGCCATTCATGATGCTTTGAAGGCAGTAGCCATTCCAACAATAGAAGTGCATTTAAGTGCCATTCATACCCGCGAATCCTTCCGTCACATATCAGTGATTGCGCCAGCCTGTATCGGTCAAATTTCCGGATTCGGATCCAAAGGCTATATCTTAGCCATTCAAGCTTTAGAAAATCACTTAGCAGAAAGGACTGACTAGATGAACATCGCTATCGTCGGATTAGGGGCGATCGGCGGTTCCTTCGCCATGGGACTGACTGATGCAGGCTACAATAATCTTTATGGTATTGATATTGATGAACAGACCTTGATATCTGCCTTGAACCAGGGGATCATAAAAAAAGGAGTCACCCGTCCAGAAACTGTTCTGCCTGATGCAGATATAATCCTGCTTTCGCTTTATCCTGGACAGATCCTTCCTTTCGTTGATCAGTATAAAGCTTTTTTCAAAAGTGGCGCTGTTCTGACGGACGTGACCGGTATCAAAACTACGATAATCAAAGAATTAACCGCTGTATTACCCGAAACAGTTGATTTTGTGTTTGCCCATCCGATGCGTGGCAGTGAGAAACAAGGATTGGAAGGCGCCGATCATACTCAATTCATCGGGGCAAATGCCTTGATTACACCAATTCAATCAAATAAAGAAGCAAATATAAAGCTGGTAGAAAAACTGTACAAGGACATTGGCTTTGAACGTATTACCCGCGTCACACCTGAAAAACACGATGAGCAGATTGCCTATGTCAGTCAATTGATGCACGTCTTATCTGTGGCTGTTGTGAACAGTCCGCAAGCTACTGCTGAAACACCTCTATTTGCGGGCAAGAGCTTTCAAGAATTGACACGTATCGCAGATATCAATGAAGACTTATGGAGTGAGTTGTTCTCGATGAACAAAGAAGCACTACTGAATTCGATCACATCGTTTGAAGAACAATTGGATGTGTTTAAACACGCCTTACTTAACAATAACGAACAAGAGTTGAAAGATTTTTTGATACATGCAAAAATACAGCGCAGAAAATGGTATTGAATACCTGGTGAAAAAGAAACTAAGTAAATACCCAAACGATAAGTTGGAATAAAATGAAAGACGGGCACATTTGTAGATCAACACAAATGCGCCCGTCTTTCATTTTATTTCCATTATGATTTGTTAAGTATTTACCAGATAAACTTGTGATAAAATGAAAGCATTTACTTTAAATATGAAAGCGTTTCTTTCAATAATAACCTTTCAAAACAACATTTGTTGTGGGTCTGACGTACAAAATATGATAGTATATTAACTTATGAGCGTTGACGAGAGTAACACACAACTTTAAAGGAGTAGATAAAGTGAAAATGAAAATAAATAAGAATAGTAGGTTGTTTCTTCCGATACATATGCTAAATGAACAAAAAAACTTCTGAAAGATGAATTCCTTTCAGGTTTGACCGTCACTTTGGCTCTGATACCCGAATCCATTGCTTTTGCCTTTGTCGCTGGAGTCAGCCCCATACTGAGTTTGCAGACGGCTGTTGTGATGGGCTTAGTTGCTGCCATCTTTACCGGTCAGCCAGGCATGATCAGTTCTTCAACCGCAGCTATTTCCGTTGTGTTTGCCTCACTGATCGCCGTACATGGACTAGAGTACTTATTTGCCACCGTTGTTTTAATGGGGCTGCTCCAAATAATCGTTGGGGTATTAAAACTGGGGAAGTATGCTCGGATCATCTCCTACCCTCTTATGCTTGGCTTTTTAAATGGCTTGTCTATCGTCATTTTTATCTCACAGTGGGATTTATTTAAAGTCAACCAAGTCTCAGTGGTCAATAGATCCGATGTGATGCAGTCAGTATGGCTCCCTGGTCCTCAAATCGCTCTCATGCTATTTTTTGTAGCCTTTACGATGCTGATTATTCATATTGTCCCTAAATATACCAAAGATATTCCATCAAGTTTGATAGCCATTATCATAATGACTATTTTCGCTGTCGTTATGAGCCGTAACGGGATCCACTTGCAAAATGTTCAGGACTTTGCAGGCATGGAAATCAGCGGTGTCTTACTTCGCTTCCACCTTCCAATGGTACCGATAAACTTAGAAACGTTGAGTATAATTTTCCCATATGCCATAATCGGTGGTCTTGTCGGCTTAGCAGAGGCTGTATTAACATTACAGGTTATTGATGAAATGACGAATACGCGTGGCCGTACCAACAAAGAGATCGTTGCACAAGGCTTAGGGAATATCGCTAATGGTTTCTTCGGCGGAATGGGCGGAGACGCTATGATCGGTCAATCGATCATCAATATCAAATCCGGCGGAAGAACTCGTATCTCAGCCTTAGTCGCGGCAGCCTCTTTAATGTTTTTCATCATGTTCGGCTCAGCCTTTATTAATGCCGTTCCCTTAGCAGGTCTAGTTGGCGTTATGTTCATGGTCGTTATTGGTACATTTAAGTGGGAAAGCTTGCGTTATAAAAACAAAGTTCCTGCACAAGATATCTTGGTCATAGTCATCGTATCTATAATAACTATTTTCTCGGATTTAGCTACCGCTGTTATCGTAGGCGTTATAGTCTCTGCTTTGATCTTTGCTTGGGAAAAAGGAAAAGTTATCTATGCTAACGTTGAAGAAACTAGTACCGGAGAAAAAACCTATAAAATAAACGGAACGACATTCTTTGGGTCGGTTCTAAACTTTAAAGACATCTTTGATTTCGATAACGATCCAGAAGAAGTCATTCTGGACTTGAAATATGCTAAAGTGTCCGATTATTCGGCAGTAGAAGCAATTAGCTCTATAACAAAACGATACGCAGAACAAGGGAAGAAATTTAAAAACGTTCGTTTAAGTGACGACTGTAAGAAGTTTTTCCACAACGCAGATATCCTTGCTTCTGTTAATATAGATGATTTAGAAACTGACTTAATTCAATTTCCTTACGTTTAAAATAAAAAAAAGCATTTGACAGCAACTCGTCAAATGCTTTTTTTTACTTTTCAGTTTTCTTTTACCATTTTCTAAAGTAGACTATCTCGCCTTCTACGACACCTTCTTTTACAAAGCCGAACGATTCATAAAGCTTGATCGCCCGGTCATTTTCCGGTTCAACGCCAAGTCTCAGTTCATCAACCTGTTCGTCGGGTCGAAATTCATTTAAAAAGAGCGAGAGTGCCTGTCTTCCTATTCCATTTCCTTGACTATCCTTATCGATCATAAACCGTTCCAGCCACCAGGAATCGATCGGATAAGCGTCATCGGCAGCGTAATAGCTGCACATGATAAAGCCCACGATATCTCCGTTGTTATATATCGCAAACGGATATTTATCACTCTCGTAATTAGCTTCCAGTAATGATAACCCATTCGATGCGACATAGTCTTTTTGGTGTGGATGAACGTTTAAATCCACTACAGTCATGTAGTTATGTTTAGTTACAGGCTTCAATTCGATCATAATATCACTTCACTTTTATTTGAAATAATTGATTCCCATTGCTTCCTTCACTTCATGCAAGGTTTGAGCAGCGACAGCTTCTGCTTTCTCACTGCCGGCTTTAAGCATCTCCAATACAGCCCCTCTGTCTTGTGCAAATTCTTCACGGCGTTCACGGATGGGTTGTAGTTTAGCCTGCAGGACATCATTCAAGTAACGTTTGATTTTCACGTCACCCAAACCACCCTGACGGTACTGGTCTTTCAACTCCTGAACCTTTTCTTTATCTTCGTCAAAGACGTCCAGATAAGTAAAGACGACGTTGCCTTCCACTTGACCGGGATCTTCGACATGTATATGTTTGGGATCGGTGTACATCTTCATTATTTTCTTTTGAACATCCTCAGCACTGTCAGATAAGTATATCCCGTTATTAAGTGATTTACTCATTTTACCTTTACCGTCGATACCGACTAAACGGCCTTGGCCTTTTGGAGGTAAAATGATTTCCGGTTCGACCAACACCTCTTGCCCATACGTGCGGTTGAAATCGCGCGCGATTTCTCGAGTTTGTTCGACCATCGGTTTCTGATCTTCACCAACCGGGACGTGGGTCGCTTTAAAGGCCGTAATATCTGCGGCTTGACTCACTGGGTACATGAAGAAACCTGCCGGAATACTTTCGTTGAATCCCTTTTCCAAGATTTCAGATTTAACTGTGGGGTTACGTTGTAAACGAGCAACAGTCACTAAGTTGAGGTAATACATTGTCAATTCAGGTAACTGTGGGATCTGAGACTGCACAAAGATGGTTGTCCTTTTGGGATCCAGTCCTACTGCCAAGTAGTCCAAGGCTACTTCCACTAAGTTCTGCTGCACTTTTTCAGGATTTTTGGCATTATCTGTTAGAGCCTGTTGATCGGCTATCATGACAAAGACTTTGTTGTTTTCGTCTTCTTGTAATCTCAAACGATTCTGGAGTGAACCGACATAATGTCCCAAATGTAATTTTCCTGTCGGACGGTCTCCTGTTAATATGATACGTTCCATGTTTAATAATCTCCTCATAAATAATCTAATTGGTCTAATTGTATCTTAACTAGCAAAGAAAAAAAAGGACCAAATCCCTCTTCTTCTTGTCTTTAAAGCTTGTTTTCTCGCTATTTCCGTCACTTTAGTTCTCTATTAAACGCTTAATTATTAAACCCTTTTTTCATCCACCATATATTTAATGCCATGAGTCCGATAAAGACTCCCCAAACGGCGTAAGGGACAAAAGCTTGAACCAGAATCATGATGAATGAAATGATAAAGACGGGTACAAAGAAGATGAGACTGGACATGCACCCTTGATTAGCTTCCGAGGCTGCGTATTTTCTCGAAAAAGGTAATTCCTGACTTGATCGCTTCATTTCAAAATACAGAATGATACTCATCAGTAAAAAGCCGTTAACCAGTTGAATAATATAGGTTAGACCCGTCAGTATAATGATCAAACCGCTGATGACCGAATACATCGGTAACAGGATCTTGATCAGCATGACCTTCGTTACAGCCCGAAAAAAAGGGCCTTTTGCATGCACTGGACTCAATTCGAATTGCCAGCGCCCTTTGTAATTCACCGAAAACTGTGTCGCCACAGCAATCATCGGAATCGTCAGCATGGTAAAGTATGGCAAATACAGAAAGGTCAGTGTGTTTTGAGCGGTGATGGGTTGATCGCCTCTTAAACTGGAGAAAAACATGACCACCGGGAACACCATCGCACTGGCTATCGAGGGATACAAACGTGTTTTGAATTCCCGTTCGTTTTTCGTTAACTGCCAGGCGAAATGAAAATAAGCTCTTTCCAGCGAATCAAAGCTCAATGTTTTGGCGGCAACTTTTTCTAAAACAGAACGATTGGACGGTTGGGTTTTTCCCTTGTTCATCTTCTGCAAGTTGCTGTCGATTTTATCGTTATTAAAGTGATAGAGTACAGCTATTGCTAAAGTTCCTAAAATCAAGAGTAGCGTGTATACCAGATAAACGGTTTGAAAACCTTCCTGGACCAGTCCGAACGGTGCGACAAACCACATCGGGAAAAGCAACGCGTGCCCGAGGGAAAGATTCATCTCAACCAAAAAGGTCTCCGGATCGATCACTTCAAATATTTGACTTATCAAGTAATAACCCATGACCATAAAGACAGACAAACCAATTTGACTGTACGCTATGATGTTTTTGAGCCGTTCACCATCGAAGTGTTTCAGAACCGTCGCGTACATCACGATCGTTAATCCGAGCGACCACAAGGAAGCTAGAAAAGTTAACAAAATTAGGATCAAACCAGCCAGAATACCATTAAAATAAAACGTTGCTAACATCACGGCCAAGCCGATAGCAAAAGTAAATGAAACAAGATAAATCGCCACATGTGTCGCCTTGGCCGCTCCGATCGTCTTTTGCGACACCGGTTTGGTTCCTATCAACTCCGAGTCTTTCACGTCCAGTAATATATTGGAAAAATTGGCGAGCATGGTCGAAAATAACATAACAAAAATATAGCTGAAATAGGTTGTATACTGAAAAATCCAATTGTCGTAAACAAATAACAGCAGGAAGAACACACTGATAATGGCGTATACCCACAAGCTTGAGAAGAACTGATTTTTTTCCTCATTTTGCTTGGCTTTGGAACTCATACCCTGAACGGCTGCTTCTTTGCGGCCATCCATGGTCATTTTCATTTTGAGTATGGTTCGCATTTGCCTGTAATCTATCCCAAACGTTTGATAGACCGGTGCTAATTTATCTATTATTTTCAAATAAACTGGTTCTTTGGCTCGCTCATCCATGCCAAAAACCTCACGCATCATGAGTGAAATCCCCCTTCATCCCACTGAGAAATTGATCAGCCAATGCTTCGTGTTGATCAAAACCGGTCAGTGTATTGAATAGTTGTTCGAGAGTTCCTTCTGCTTCTTTCTTCAATTCACTGAACGGGCCATCCGCAATCACGTATCCGTCATGTAAGATCAAGATCCGGTCACTCAACTTCTCAACGGTATCCATGACATGAGAAGAATAAAAAATGGTTTTTCCTTCTTTTTTCAATTTAACTAACAGTTCTTTGACCACCTGAACACTATTCGCATCCAGTCCGCTTAACGGTTCATCCCAGAACAAAATATCCGGATTGTGAATCAAACTAGAGATAATCAGGACCTTCTGACGCATCCCTTTTGAAAAGGTAGATAAACGTCCGTGAAAGGACTCTTTGATTCCTAAAGCATCCATCATTTGACTGGCTTTTCCGATGATTTCTTTCTCCTCCATGCCATACAGTTCGCCGACAAATAACAAGTATTCTTTGGCAGTTAACGTTTCATAGAGCTCTGCATTTTCCGGCACATACCCGATTCTTGCCTTATAGGCTACATCACCAGCATTCAGCGGTTGATTGAATAACCGAATCGTTCCCGCGTCTTTTTTCAACATACCTAATATTATTTTTACGGTCGTGCTCTTGCCTGCCCCGTTAGGTCCTATGTAGCCGATTATTTCTCCTGGCATAACAGAAAAGGTGACGCCTTTCAACACCGGTTTCCCATCAAATTTTTTCATTACATCGACTAGCTCTACGATCGGTTCCATAAAATCCTCCTTGAATCACTTTGACACTAGTTTATCATAAATCTTTAAGGTAAAGGTTTTAATCTATGATTCTTAAACAAACTATGCTAGTCTATACTTAATATATAATCGAAAGAAGTTGATCAGATGTACCAGAGAACTTTCAGACATGCGAACCTGTGGGGATTATTATGGCGTTCATTTTTTGCCTTAATGGGCGTGGTTGTCCTGACAACCATTCTTCTTCTTGCGTTTGGTCAAGATTATTCTTCCTTTATAAGAATACTATCTGACAGTTTGCTCTATTTTCTGGTTTATAAAATAGTCATCTCACTGATGAAAAAACAAGCGCTGAGTATCCGGTCCGTCGCAAAATCCAATCCAAAAAAATTGGATGAGCTCCTAAAAATCAGCGGCTGGACACTGTTGACTGCTGTTGTGGCAACGAGTTTTTCGATATTTCTGTTGACTTTGATCTCGTTTATCCCGAATGTTTTTGAAATCCTTATTCCTTATATTGAAGAGTTGGCTGTCGGGGATGACACTTCGCTTGTTTATCTCTTTGTTATTGCAGTGATCGCTGCACCCATTGTCGAAGAAATCGTCTTTCGCGGTTACATAATGAACAAATGGATCGACAAGTATTCGCTCAAGAAAGGCATCATTTACAGTTCCTTACTCTTTATGTTCTTTCATGTCCAATCCTTCTTCATCCCTCAATTGCTCTTAGGTCTGTTATGCGCACTTGTTTACGTCAAATTCAATAATCTCTTTTATGCCATTTTCACACACAGCCTGTATAATTTCCTTGTTATTTTGCCGGCTTTTCTCGTGCCTAATGATGGAGATATTGCTGTCGAAAGTTTACTTGCCCTATCAGAAGAACTACCTACTGATTACCTTGTTTTTTCAGCTGTTTTCATCATTGGCCTTTTGCTCATACTCCTTTTATTTAGCAAGCTGTTCCGGTCGACTAAGGATCAGTCCAGCCCGTATGTGGAAAATCTGTATCACTGAACAATGCGAGTCACGTTTACCTGCTTTCATAGAGATTTTTTTATTTAACCTTTTATCACTGAATAATATGTGTATAATATTAGAATATAGATACCATTTTCTAATATAATTTTAATCTAAGGAGTGCTTTTGTTCATGACTGACTGGAAAACCACCTATGAAGAGGTAAGAATCACACTGGATCACAGGAAAGACGATCATTTAAACACTCTATTTACTCTTTTAAGACAACCAAGTATCAGTACTTTGAATATAGGGGTCAGAGAATGTGCTGACTTACTCCTTAATATCATGCAAAGTAGCGGAATCGATGCAAAAATAATGGAAACAAAAGGCCATCCTGTTGTTTATGGCGAACTTAGTGATCAAAAAAACACTAAAACGATTTTATTCTATGGTCATTACGATGTACAGCCCCCTGAACCACTGGATTTGTGGGAATCTGATCCTTTTGTACCAACGATTAGAGACGGTAAAATTTACGGACGAGGAACGGGTGACAACAAAGCCCAGCTCATTGCCCACGTGCTCGCTGTCAAGACACTCCTTGATCAGAACGGTTCCCTACCAGTAAATGTTAAGTTCTTATTCGAAGGTGAAGAAGAAAAAGGAAGTGTCAACCTTGCCTCATTTGTCGAAGAAAATAAAGACTTGCTCGAGGCAGATATAGCTTATACAGCAGATGGACCTATGGAGGGAGACGGACAACCAACTGTGACTTTAGGTAATCGCGGTTTACTCTACGTGGAATTAAATGCACTGGGAGCCAATAAGGACAACCACTCAGGCAACAAAGGAAACATTGCCCCTGACCCGGGGATGACGCTACTTAACCTCATACGCACAATGGTTACTGACAAAGGAGAAGTGCTGATCGACGGCTTTTATGACGGCATCGTCCAGCCTACTTCAGAAGAAAAAGAACATTTGAAGAGCATCCCGTTCTTCCCCGAAAAAACTGCCAAGGTTATTGGTCTGGATTCATTAGCAATGACAAATGAAGAGTACTATACAAATCTATGCTTTAAACCGACCTTTACGATTGCTGGCTTCTTAAGTGGCTATACCGGCGAAGGGACAAAAACCATTATTCCGGGCAAAGCAAAAGTTAAACTGGATATGCGTCTGGCTCCAAATCAGGATCCGGCGGCTATCTATAAAGCTATTGAGAAACACGTTGCTGCCTTTGACTCGCGCTGCGCAATCACTGTGGAAAACCTAAGTGCAGTCAAGCCTTCTAAAACACCCTTATCTCACCCGTTGGTTCAAAAAGTCATCGAATCGGTTGAAGTCGCTTATAACATCAAACCTATTGTATTGCCTGCATTAGGTGGAACTGGACCGATGTTTGTCTTCACGGATATCCTTAAGGTCCCTTCAGTGACAATTCCGTATGCTAATGTTGATGAGGATAACCATGCACCTAATGAAAATATGGGATTAAAAGAATTCTACTGGGGAATACAGGCCTCATGCAGTGCGATATTAAAGATAGGATCGGATGATTGATCGCTTAAGAGAAAAATAAGCTGATATAGTTTGTGGTTTATTCATATACTAAATTTCAGTTTGATCTGATTTACTGCACTTCGGCTTCTTTCAGGCTCCGTGAACGACACTAATTAAAAAAGAGTACAGTTTAGGTTCATTTTAAAAAGCTGTATTGCAGATGTGTTTAGTTCATAAGATGTGTCTCACAATAAACTGTATACTAAATAAGCCGGGAACCTCAGAGTCAGCAGACTGCTAAGGTTCCCGGCTTATTTAGTGTGTTATTTCCCTTCCCATTCATTAAAAAACTTCGTCAGGTAATCTTCCATAAATGCGTGCCGTTCTTCCGCCATTTCTTTGGCAGCGTCTGTATTCATTAAATCTTTCAGCTTCAATAATTTTTCATAAAAATGATGCACAGCACTCGTTTTTCCTTTGCGGTATTCGTCTTCCGTCATTTTTTCTCTCACAGACAATTCCGGATCGAACAGAGGATTCCCCTTACTTCCTGCATACGCAAAACAACGTGCGATACCTATGGCTCCAATGGCATCCAAGCGGTCTGCATCCTGGACCACTTGCGCTTCGATCGTATGTAGCTTTCTGCTGTTACCACCTTTGAAAGAAATGGTTTCGATAATTTCTAAAATCTTTTCACTATCGGTAGAAGAAACGCCGACACCATCCAGCCAGTACATGACCTCTTGAACCGCTTCGTCTTTATTAGTGACCAGTTTATCATCGATCAAGTCGTGCAGTAAAGCAGCCAATCCGACTATAAAGCGATTAGCCTTCTCTTTCTCTGCCAGGTTGAGAGACATCTTCCAGACACGTTCAATATGATACCAGTCGTGTCCCGTTCCTTCATTGAAAAGTTTTTCTCGAACCATCTGCTTCGTATCGTTAATAATTGCTTCATTGTACATTGGATCAGCGCCCCTATCTTTTTACTCACTTTAACATAATTACACTATATTGCTCTGAAAAAATCAACAAATTCTAATTATCCGGTCAACTGTATTTTTAATGCTGAATTCAGTCATTTTATAGTTACACTTAGTATTCTCAATAGTAAAATCGCTTTATATGAGAACCCAAGCCGGTTTTCTCTCTTCAGTCTTTATTATAAACGCTTATAGCAGCTACTCAAGTCTGTTTTCCTTTTTCAGTCTCTATTATTTAGACTACATCAATATAGACCCCTGAAGTGACTAATCGCATACTATTTTCTCAAGATTTTCGAAAGAGTCTTATTCCACTCTACTAATATCTTACCAACCATAAAAACTGGTTTGAGTAATGACGCGCGTGATTTTCTTCAGTCTCACACAGGTTTTACTCGTCAAAAAAGACCTCACGATTAAAGTGAGGTCCTCTAAATTCACACTTATTTTTTTATGACCAACTGAATCGCTTTTTGAATATTTTCTGCCTGTTCTTCTGGGTTCGTCGATGGGTTCTCAAGACATTGCTTCAAGTTTTCCGCAACGATCAATCCCATGATACGATCCACGCTTGACCGAACAGCTGATAATTGTGTGACAAGATCTGAACATTCTTTTTCCTCTTCCAGCATCCGTTGAATACCTCTGATCTGACCTTCAGTTCGTTTCAAGCGATTAAGAATGCTTTTGTCACATTTCACCATATTATTCGATATCTCCTCTCCAAGCTGACATACCGCCCATAATGTTAACAACAGTATACCCGTTATTACCTAAAAAGTCACACGCAACTGAAGAACGTGCTCCAGATAAACAAACGACATATTGTTCTTTATCTTTGTCGATTTTGTCTAGGTGTTGAGCAAATTCACTTAAAGGAACATTGATTGCCCCTGGAATATGTCCTGATGAAAATTCACCCGCTTCTCTTACGTCGATGACATTTACTTCTTCTTTTGTTTGTTTTTGTCCAAATTCGTCCATACTAATTGAGTTAAACAATTTCAATTTCCTCCAATTTTAAATTTTCTAATTCCTCAGGTTTCACTGTTTGATAAAGCGCAAATGCGCCGTCTAAGTTTTTCACTTTATAGCCTAATTGTTTGAGCATTCGTTCGCCGATATAACTTCTTTGACCACTACGGCAGCTGATCACGTACGCTTGATTTTTATCCAGTTCATTCACGCGATCACGTAGATTATTGAGTGGTATATTGATGGAATTAGGGAAGCGACCTGACGTTTCTAGTTCTGCTTCGCTGCGCACGTCTAAAAGAACGGCGCCGTTTTCTATTTCCTCATTCAATTCATGCCACTGTACTGACTCGCTCATGCCTTCCATAACATTCAGTGCAGCGTAACCAATCATGTTGACTGGGTCTTTTGCTGAACCAAAGGGAGGTGCGTAGGTGAATTCCAGTTCTGGTAAATCATGCACGGTCAAGCCAGCTTTTATGGCTGTTGAAATAATATCGATGCGTTTGTCGACACCTTTACTGCCGACGCCTTGTGCGCCATAAATGGTCCCGTCTTTAGGATTGAAGACAAGTTTCAATGTGATATCCGTTGCGCCAGGATAATAGCTTGCGTGACTACTGCTTAACGTGTGCACAGAAGCAACGTTTAAACCTGCCATTTTTGCCATACGCTCATTTAAGCCAGCTGAAGCAGCTGCAAGTCCGAATACACGAACAATAGCTGTCCCGATGCTGCCTTTATTTTTACGTTTCATCCCAGCAATTACGTCCGCCACTTGACGTCCTTGACGATTTGCAGGTGAAGCAAGTGAAATCAAGGCATCGCTGCCCGTTATTTGGTTTTTAACGACAATAGCGTCACCGACGGCATACACATCAGAAAGATTTGTTTCATAATTTTCATCCACTAAAATACCGCCGCGGAAACCGAGCTCGATCCCCGCTGATTGTGCTAGTCTATTTTCAGGTTGAACCCCGATAGACATCACTGTCATATCCGTGGTTAATTCACTGCCGTCTTCCAAGACAACGATTCTGCCTTCTTCTTTGAAAGCGACCGCTGATTGAGACGTAATGACTTTGACTCCGTTTTCGCGTAATTCATTTTGGACAAAGGCTGCCATTTCCTCATCTAGTGGCGGTAACACATGAGGCGCTTTTTCAACGATGGTGACGTTGATCCCTCTGTGTTTCAAGTTCTCAGCCATTTCGATACCAATAAATCCGGCACCTACAACAACGGCTTCTTTAGGATGTGATCCATCGATACGTTCCATGATTTTATCCAGGTCTGGCACATTTCTTAACGTATAAACATTGTTGCATTCACTTAAGCCACTGATTTCAGGAACAAACGGTCTTGCACCGGGCGATAAGATCAACTTATCGTAACTCTCAGTTGACACTTCACCATTGTGTTTAACTGAAACTGTTTTGTCTTCTGAATTGATGGCTAAAACTTCAGTATGTGGTCTCACGTCTAAACGGAAACGATCATACAGTGTTTCAGGAGTTTGCACTAACAATTTATCACGGTCTGCGATTTCACCTGACACATAATAAGGTAAGCCACAGTTTGCGAAAGAGACATATGGCCCTTTTTCAAAGATAATGATTTCTGCATTTTCATCTAAACGGCGTAAACGTGTTGCAGCTGACATACCGCCAGCAACACCACCGACAATAACTACTTTACTCACTTAAATTTTTCCCCCTCTGACTGTTCCGCTCCACTGACTCATGCCGCCACGCACATTCACTACATCAAAACCTTTTTTCTGTAGTGCTGTTGCAGCTCGTTTACTTCTCATACCTGACTGACAAATGAGATAAAGTTTCTCATCTGTCTTGCCTTTATATTGCTCTATTTTATTTAACGGAAAATTTTTTGATCCCGGAATATGCCCTTGGCGGTATTCTCCCGGCATACGCACATCTAATATCATTGGTTTATTGGTTAATTCTGATTCTAATTGGTTTGTAGTCGTACTTGGTACACTCTTAAATAATCCAAACAAGCTTATCGCCTCAACTTTTCTTTATTTTAAATACCCTACCAGGTATACTAGACCTTATAAAATAGGATGTCAAGCGCTAGAAATATAAATCTTCGTATTTTTTTCATCTTTTTTGGTTATAATAGTTAGAAAGAGACAAAGGAGACGTTGATATGAAAAAAAGCACGAAGTGGGGTTTACTTGGCGCGCTAGGATTAACAACCAGTTTTTTTACTTATGTAAGCACCTATTTTTACAAAACTGCCGTGAGCATCAGCAAAAAAGAATTTGTAGAGGAATATAGTATGGAAGAAATTTCCCTAGATGATCCTTGGGAGGATGAAAAAAGATGGTATCAGACTGTAGAAAAGGATATTTTGTTTCAACGTGCTACAGACGGTCTGCTGCTTTCCGGACTATTTATACCTGCAAAAGAAGAGTCCAGGAAAGTCGTCATTATTGCCCACGGGTATAGCAGCAGCAACCTAGATATGGCGCCTTGGGCGAAACTTTTTTATGATCTGGGATTCAATCTTTTACTTCCTGATGCCAGAGGTCACGGCGAGAGTGAAGGCAATTATATCGGATTCGGATGGCACGAAAGAAAAGATTACGTGTTGTGGATCGAGCAGATGATTGAAAAATTGGGCGATGATCTTGAAGTCGTTCTTTACGGACTCAGCATGGGTGGAGCCACTGTCATGAATGTTAGTGGTGAAGCTATTCCCATCAATGTCAAAGCGATCGTGGAGGACTGCGGCTACAGTTCCGTATCCAAGGAAATGGCGCATCAACTGAAAATCATGTATAAACTGCCGCAATTCCCGATCATCCCGCTGACTAGTTTTATTACGAAAATGAAAGCAGGCTTTTGGTTCGGCGAAGCTAATCCAGAAAAACAGGTTCAAAAAAGCCAGACGCCTCTCTTGTTCATCCACGGTGACGAAGATACTTTTGTTCCCACTCACATGGCTTATGATGTTTATCACGCTACCAGCGGTCCTAAAGAGCTCTACATCGTTCCTGGAGCTGCGCATGCGTATGGCTATGTTACAGACAAGGACGAATACCGCCTCCGCATCAAGCGTTTCTTATCGCGACATCTCTCCAACATAAATCAAACATAAAAAGGCTGGGATACTTAGATTCCAGCCTTTTTCCTCATTCTATATACACTTTAAACTTCCGCTTTTGGCCAATCATGGTTGTCCGAATTCACTGCTCCAAGAAGTTGCATTCGGCGCTTGATTACGGCGTCTAACTCCCGCTGAAAAACATCTTCTGATACAAAGGGGATTCCACTATCATCTAAGCGTTTGATACTCGGACGATTCGGTTCTTTTTCTGAAGAATGTATAAACACTGAAGTCAGCGTATCAAGATAAGTTTCGATACTGGAACGGGTGGCTTGTACTAAGATAACATTAACGGCTCCTTTATCTTTTAAACCAAAATGAAGGAGTGATAAGAGATCATCGAGAACAGCAACACCGATAGCCGAGGCTTCTTCCGGATTTCTACTGTGATAGTAATGCAGCAGGGGATAGGCTTGGTGCTGCTGCGTTAGCTCAGAAATATCTGAAGAAGCATTCATTAGAACTAAATCAAGCTGATGAAAATCTTTGCCGTCCCAAGCTGACCTCGCTATTTCTTCACTTGTCATGCCCAGCCCCGTGATCGAGCGAGCAAAAGACCTTTTTTTCACTACCGCATTAACCACATTGATGACATATGAAGCACCTAGAGTTAAAAAGAGTATACCCATACCTGAAGTTGCAGCCGTAATCATTTGCCAGAATCCTGGCTGTGGTGAATAGTCTCCGATGCCGAGAGTGAAAAGAGTATAGCCCGTGAAATAGACGCGTTCATACCAAATGATAGGCCCACCTGATCGGATATCGATAATGGATGCAGGATCTCCAGAATAAATCAAGGTAATCCCCACCCACAGAAAAAGCACCCAACTGAGTAAAGTAACCACTAAAATGATTGGTCCCACAAGGGTGAGAATGTTATTTGTTTTACGTGTTAGTTGTTCTGTCCCTTTCCAAGTGTAACGCGCTAGTCTTTTTGACAGTGGACCTGCTCCCCCATCAACCCATAATGTCGTCCATATCAGGTCGACGAGCGTAAAAAGAGTTAACCCAAAACCCAAAATATAATAGATAGTCGACATGATCTTTTGCACTTCCTTTTATTAGTTATTCTCATAGTACGTGACGCATAAGACCCTTTGCAACTAAAGACGCCTATAAGCTGACACGTCAGATGGAAGATATCATTACATATCATCTTCACAGATTCGTTGCTTTTCTTCGACAATTTCCGTTTACTTTTTATTGCGTCTCAAACGACCTCTGTTGTATCCGCCATGTGAAACATCTGTTCAGGGATCACTGAAACATGCAAAAGATGCCCTGTATTCGATTAAACAAAAATCAAAAGAATAATGACAAGAAAAAAGCACTGTATCATCTCGAACGAAACGAGATAATACAGTGCTTTTTTACTCTACAAGTGTTAGATAACGATACAAACTATTTTCGATGGGATTATCTAGTTTTAGGAGCATCTCCACCACGTTTTTCTTTTTACCCTCTCGGGTCGCTTTCTTCAACTCATTAATCGTTTCCTGAACAGGATTAACTTCACCTAAATAATAGAAGTCACTCCCTTCATCATCCGATTTTTTTGCAAACAGACGGAAAGTCCAGCTCTTTGGGTTCTTCAGCTTTTCAACTTCAGGTGACTTTAATGTTCGCGGCGACTTCGTGAACCATTTTATTGTCGTCGAGTCTAGGAGCTCATCCTCATAAGCCATCAGGGCTCCGGCAAAGTTTTCTCCTTTTTCAAGCGTGACAAAAATAATAAATTCGCCGTTTTTCGCTGTATATCCGCCAATGTTCTGATCAACCATCTGTTCTTCCCAGTTGAGAAGTCTCAGTACATCTTTTCTCCTGTATTTTTCATACAATGTTAACGGTGCATCAGGCAGGTAAGCTGTTGCATTCAATAAGCCTGTTTCGATAACGTCTATGAATAGCTTTTCGAAATACTCATTAATTAACGCCGCTTTCATTCCTTTTGACAGTTTGATCTTATTTTTTTCTATCGAGATAAGTGGGTAGTCTCCATACGTTTTACGCGTCATGCCAGTAAAAAAATTCAAATTCAACGTGTTTAGCACAGACTGAATCGTCTTATCCTTGCTGATAACACTTAGATTTTCATACCACCGTCTCAACTCTTCAATCGATACTGCTTTTTTTACATCGTTTTTCTGATCATCGATTAATCTTTGTAGCAACATTAATTCGTGTTTTCTCATTCCGGGGAGGAGTTCGCGAGACGCAATCATTAAATACATTTGTTCCTCTTCTGTTAGGATTTCTTTATTTTCTTTCATACTCAACAAAAAATCGTAATAACTTCTCTTTTTATTGGCAAGCAAGACTGGATCCAGCATTTCTTGTTCTTTAAAGTCTTTAAGGTAAGGGACGCGACCTAAGCGATTGTAAAGCAGCTGGAATGCTTTTCTCAGTTCAGCCATTGAATCCATTGAAGTTTTATTGATCGACTCGAAAATTTTCTTTTTAGCTATCTCTTCAAAATTGATTGAAGATACACCGGAAATAAAATCGGTATCATACGTATCTTTTCTGACTTTATTTTTATTCCTTGATACATCTCCAGAAAGAGCCATTGGAATGAGGTAATTGTTTTTATAGTTTCCTATGAAATCAATCACTGTGACATATTCTTTAGACGTGTCTTTACGCAGTCCACGACCAAGTTGTTGAATAAAAATAATACTGGACTGAGTGTTTCTAAGCATTACAACTTGATTAATCTTTGGTATATCAATACCCTCATTAAAAATATCAACCGTAAAAATATAATTGATTTCTCCACATTCTAAACGCTTTACTACTTCTTCCCTTTTCGCTAAAGAATCTTCTCCAGACAAATAAGCGCTCGCCATCCCCCTGGCCCCAAATCCTAGAGAAAGGGCTCTCGCTTCTCTCTTGCGGCTACAGAAAATCAGTCCTTTGGGTATATTACCTGAACAACCATAATAACTCAATTTGTTTAAAAGATATTTCACGCGCTCTTCTTCTATTAATTGTGAAAACTCTGTTTCATCTGAAATCAGTTCACCATTTTTTTCATAATCAATCACGCCATAATAATGAAATGGACACAGCATATCTTCTTCCAAAGCTTCCTGCAAGCGGATTTCATAAGCGATGTTGTAATCAAATAGTTCAAAAATATTAAAGCCGTCTGTTCGCTCCGGAGTTGCCGTCATACCCAAAAGAAATTCTGGAGAAAAGTAATCGATAACTTTATGATAAGAAATGGCGCCAGCTTTATGTACTTCATCAATCAGGATGTAATCAAAGTGATCCTGACAAAAACTGCTATAGATAGATTCCTTTGAAATTGTCTGGATCGTTGCAAACAAGTATTTAGCATCCAAGTCTTTGTGTGAACCTGAAAGAATCCCATAATCTGAAGGCTGACCACCTAGAATCTTTTTGTAATCTTCTTTGGCTTGATTTAAAATCTGTTCCCGGTGGACGATAAACAGAACACGATTTGGAGAAAATTGATTGACATCAAACGCAGAGAGAAACGTTTTCCCTGTGCCTGTGGCCGAAATAACAAGCCCTTTTTTGGCTCCACGTGCTCTGAGGCCACGTAGATTTCTTAAAGCATCTCGCTGCATCAGATTCGGTTCAATAATAACAGGATACTCTTCATCTACCACTTCTCGCTTAAACTCTATCTGTGGATTGTAATTAAGCGTGTAATTTTCTACCCAACTTCGTGTCAATATTTTCGATTCATACCATTCGTTTTCCATATGATCCTGAATATCTTGAATCATCTGCCCGTGATCATACGACGTTAATTTCACGTTCCACTCGTAATTTACTTTCAAGGCACTCATCGTCAGATTCGAACTACCCACTATAAATGAATGGTTTTTATGATGGGTAAACAAGTAACCTTTTGAGTGAAATCCTGTTTTTCCTGAAATTCTGACTTCTACATTGGGGATATTCAGTAGGTCAGTGAAAACTTCGGGTTTATTAAAAGCGAGATAAACAGACGTTAAAATGCGTCCTTTGACACCTTTTTTATGTAAATCAGCTAACTGCGCTTTTAGAGCAGCTAAACCATCCTGCGTAATAAATGCGACCGAGAAGAAAAAATCCGTGCAGCTATTTAATTCGTCATGTAAAGCATTAAGCATGAATTCTTTTTTCGATACATCATTAATAATTAATTTTGGATCATAATGAGAGCCTTGAATACGATGATCGATAAAGGCTTTTTTTAATGAGCGCTCCAGCATATCCGCCATATCTATACCTGTTCTTTCATTAGTTTTTCTACAATCGGAATATCCGCTGGCGCCCATTTTAAAGACATTAACTCTTTGGATCTTAACCACTTAATAGCTTGGTGCTCATATAATGAAGGGGTGCCTTCTATTAATGTACAAAGATAGGTGGATAAATGAACGCGGCCAAAATCATAAGTATAGCAGGCTTTTTCAAACAACTGATCACTCACTTGAATATCCAGTTCCAGTTCTTCTTTTATTTCACGCTTCAAAGCTTCTTGATGTGTTTCTCCGGCTTCTATTTTCCCTCCAGGAAATTCCCACAATTCAGAGAGCGTCATCGATTGACTCCTTTGGGCACATAATAGTTTTCCGTTTGATCGGATAATCGCTCCGACCACAAAAATATTTTTCATCTCATTCACTTCCTCACTCGTTGCATGTTAGTCTGTTCACACATGCATACGTTTTTCTAGTTCGCTGATGACAGCTTGACGGTGGCGGAAAAAGACGGCAATGGACATCACAAGACTGAAAACTACAGATAATAAACTTGGTAATGCAACAACCACCCAGTTCATTAGTAAAAACACAGCCGGGATCAATCCCATTATAGCAGCTAGCTGCAGATATAAAACATAATCTTCCGCTTTTAAATTGACGACCTGGATGGAGATAAACATAGCCAGCAAAGCCGATATACATAAGATAGGAATAACAAATGTGAGTGACCACCCCAACCATCCGTTAATATAATCAAAATATAAACTTAATAGCGAAAACAGAACCAATATATACACTATTCCCTTGACTATGTTTCGTCGTTTTCGAACAATGACATGCATCATTACCCACATGATCATTATGCCAAACAAGACATACTCTAAATTAAAAAATTGAAAGCGCCAAATAAAGTGCGCAACAAAATAGAGAAGAATCATTAAGAATGAACTTAAACTAAGATGTTGTTTTATTTTTTTACGGTTGAACTGCAAAGGGATTTCCGGAAAATCGGACTCTTCGATTGTCTCGCTGTTACTTTTTTTTAATGAAGTCTGACAGAGCGGACATTTTTCCCAGTCCCCTTTTACATCAGCTCGACATTTTGAGCAATACTTCATCTTATTCCATCTCCTCTCGGGACACTCGGTTAACATCCATTATGACAGGGATTTCTCTTTCAGTAAGCAATCGTACAAATTCACGGTGTATATCTGTTTCTACAAAAGGACTCGTAAAACTGATCGTGAGTGTCTCCTGGTAACTCATCAAACAAAATTGAGGACGAATCGCCGCTGTGTAAAAAAAGGTTTGCTTAACGTAGTTTTCCATCCCCTCAGGCAACTTTACCCGACCGAGATTAGACATCGCCACCGTTGTTTTTTTATTGATAATATAATTGACGAGCTTTAAAACACCATCTTTGATCGGTCGAAAAGCAATCCGTGTCAGAGGATTAAATTCGAATGAAATGAATCGTTTCAATCTCTTTTCTAACGCCTCTTTTTGCAGTCGTGATTTAAACTGTTGCGCTAATGTTGCATAAAGCTCATCCAAATAATTATCTTTGTCAGGCTTAAATGTATACGAAACAATGGTGGTACTGAAAAAATTCCGCACGGAAACTGACGGAAAGAACTGTCTCAGATTAATGGGTATCGACGTGGTGATCGTCACATCTTTCGACTTGTCTTCTTTCGCAAGATAAACAGCCAGCATATACAGGGCGGTCACATAAATCGTTAAAGAAACCTTTTTGTTACGTGCTAAAGTGAGCATTTCTTTTAATGGCAGACTCATTTCAATGACACGCTGGCGATGATCCGCTGTTTTTTGACCTTTAACATGATAAACAGACATCGTTTTGGGTGTTTGTTCTAAAGGCTTATTATCATCTGCCAATTCTTTTCCCTGATATTTTTTCAGCGGATCTGTACTTGCCTCTATGGTTGCATACTTTTTCTTTTTACTGAAATACCGTTTGAAACTGTCTTCCAAATCGGCTTTCTCTCTCTGCTCTGGCTTGTCTAAAGATTCCAATACTTTCGCTTGACGCAACCTCACGTATTCTGTCAATAAGTCTTCAAAGAACCATAAAGCACCCGTTCCGTCAGTTAAGGCATGAAAGACTTCCAGATGAATACGGTCTTTATAATAGAGCACTCGAAAAAGAAATTCCCGCTTATCATAATGATATATCGGAGAACACGGCGGACTCGTTTCCGGTTGTACTTTAGGCGTTCCTACACGTTCTTCCAGGTAATACCAGAAGATTCCACGTCTCAGGACATTATGAAAAAGCGGGTAGGTTTTATAAGTTTCCTGTAAAGCTGATTGCAATAGAACCGGATCAATGACTTCTGTCATTTCTGCAGATAAACGGAAAACTTTCGTATCTGTTTCGCTACGTGCAGCCAGAAAAATATTAGAGGCGTTATCTAATTTTACCCATCTTTTCTTCTCCACAGCTGCTCCTCCTTAATCATTTAAAAACGTCTGAATTTCCTTTAGCGCTTCTTCCATCGGCTCAGTGAAAGCTGGATAATTGATGAACCCATGGACACTATTTAAAACACGGTGCACCTTGACCTTGTTACCGGCTTCCTCTAGCGCTTTCCCGTACGCTTCACCTTCGTCACGCAATGGATCATACTCGGCCGTAATGACTAATGTTTCTGGCTGATTACTCAAATCTTCGGACATCAAAGGCGAGATCAACGGACTTTTCCGTGTAGATAGATTAGGTGCATACAATTCCATGAAGCTTTGAATTTTTTTGATGGTCATCCCGTAATTATACCCGTTGGTCTTGATGGATTTAAAAGGAGAGTTTTCACTATGATCCCAGTAAGTGACAGGGTAGATCAACACCTGTTTTTTAGGCATCCATTTTTTGCGATCCCTTAGCAACAAAGAGACAATGGCTGCTAAGTTCCCACCAGCGGAGTCGCCCATAATGATCCAATCTTCTTCTTCTTCCTCTTCTAATGGTGTGAGTAAGATTTCTGCTACTTGGTAAACGTCATTCAACCCTGCTGGATAAGGGTACTCAGGCGCTAAGCGGTAATCGACTGAATAGACAACCCGTCCTAGATAATCCGCGATATTGACACAGGCACGTGTATACGTGTCGATGTCTCCAATTACCCAACCCCCGCCATGGATAAATAAAATGGGTTCAGGATGTGTCTTTTTCTTGGGATAAAAAATACGAACCGGAATTTCATGATTGCTGTTTGCCGAATAAATCTTGTCATCCAGCGATCGAAAGCGTGCAATCGGCGAACTTGATAAGAGCTTCTGCACTTTTCTGACCCACTGATAGTCTTCCTGCATGTCAATGCGTGGTGAAGACGCTAATCGTAATAAAAATTTAAATACTGGATTCATCATTTTCCCTCATTATCATAATACTGATTTTATACGTAAAACTCGGTTGGAGGGTTACGCTTATTTTGCCTGTTTTTCCAATAAGATAAAAAAATTTCTTGAAGATAAGATATAAAGCAATAAATAGGATGACAGACAGACTTGACCAGGTAAACATTCTGAGTCATGAAAATCAAGAATAGCAGACCGCCCAGCATATTTATCAGTACAGTTAAACTAAAAATCAAAACGGGGGTGACATGACGATCGGTGCATGTGCTCCGCACAAAAGAATCCATTATTAATGGATAACGCATTCAATATATTCTATATGTCTTTCTACTTAAACATTCGATCTATTTATATGGAGTATACCAAAAATGACTACCTATATTCTTAATAGATTTCACTGGTAAGTCTAAAAATTGAATGGAAAAGCAAACGTGTTAAAATTAAGCATAAGAATTTCCTGACTTTCGTTATGTAAAATAAGAGTAAACATATTTGTCAGAAGATAAGGACAGGCTTTCAGATAATGAGATGCTATAAAAAGGAGTTATAGACCATGTTGAACCTTAATCGTCGAGCGAAAACTTTGGAAACAGCCACTTTCGGAATGGGCTGTTTCTGGGGACCAGAGAGCCAATTCGGACAACATCCCGGTGTGATACGAACCCGCACCGGTTTCACGGGAGGAACTACTGCCGAACCCACTTACAGGAACATCGGAGATCACACCGAAGCCATCCAGATCGATTTCGATTCTTCTCTTCTTTCCTATGAAGATATTCTACAGATTTACTGGGACAGTCATGACGCCACAAAGGATCGCAGCTTTAAAGGACGCCAGTATCTTTCGCTACTGATCGTTCATTCCACTAATCAGCAGGAAACGGCTGAAATGCTGAAAAACAAGTGGGAAAATCGGAATGGAAAAAGAATCGGGACAGAAATCCAATATGACCGGCCGTTTTACCCAGCGGAAAATCGCCATCAAAAATATTTCCTTAAGCGGTTCCCTAAAGCTATGGGATCTATCCTTCCTTTATTTCCCGACCACAAGAACTTTATGGATTCCACCATAGCAGCCCGTTTAAACGGATTTGTCCGGGAAAACGGACGTTTAAATGACATCAAAGATGAGATCTCTGAATGGCAGCTCACTAGCGAGGAAGAAAACGTTCTCCAGAATATGCTTCAGAAAATACGCTGGTAGGCCTTATCTTTTTCCGATGTCCATCACCGTTTTTTAAATAGAGAGAAGCGTAGAAATAATAACATTTCTACGCTTCTTTATTGGGAGCATATCATAACGCCCATCTTTATTTGTTACTGCCTATTTAAACCATCCTTTTTTCTTGAACCAGAAAAAAAGCGAAAGACCGGTCGTCAGCATGATTCCCAGGACAACAAAGTAGCCATATCTCCATTCCAGTTCGGGCATATTGACAAAGTTCATTCCATAAATGCCGGAAATCAAAGTCAGTGGTATAAAGATAGAAGTGATGACTGTAAAGATTTTCATCACTTCATTGGACTGGTGAGACGTTATGGAAAGATAATTATCACGAATATCCGTAGTAAATTCCCTGTTGGAACTGACCAGTTCCGATACCTTCAGTAAATGATCATAAATATCGGAAAAATATTCCCGTCTGTTCTTTACTTCCGTTAAATGTTGGGAATTCAGCATCCGATAGAGCATATCCCTCATCGGATTAACTGTTTGACGGATATGCAACAGCATATGCCGAACGTCAAACAGTTCATCCATCAGTTCGTCCATCGATTTTTCCTCCCTGTTGTCTTCAATCACATCCAATTTATTTTCAATGTGATAAATAAGTGGAAAGCAAGTATCAACCAGTTTATCCAATATTTGATAAAAGACATAATATGGATCCCATTCTTCTGCAGCAGCTTGAGTTGTGATCCGGCTCCATACTTGATCCACTTCTTTAGAAGTTTCAAAGTGAAAGGTTACGATAAAATTCTTTCCGACAAAGAAATCCAGTTCTTCTTTTATCACTTCTACATCTTCCCTTTTGACTGTTTGAGTGATATAGAAATCGTATCCCTCATAATAATCCAGTTTGGGTCGCTGAAGCAGTATCCCGCAGTCTTCAATAGCTAGTGGATGAAAATGAAAAACATAATCCAAAAGACTAAATTCATCTGCCGTTGGGTTGCTGAAATCTACCCAATACCATTTATATTTCTTTAAGTTCTCCTCGTCCACTCGCACAACTGTTTCCATCGTGTCATCCGGGAGTACGCCTATTACATTGATCATGACTAAAACATCCTTTGTAAATTCAATTGATACTTCATTATACGATAATACAGACGACTATTCTAACATTCAAATCAAACCGTTCGTGTCGAGTCTTTTCTGTTAATTTTCACATAGTCGTTTGTTGGTTGATTAGGTTAGAGATCGATTTACTTGACCAAAAAATGACTGACATGTCCCTGAATAAAAAAACAGTGTTCCAATGAAGGAACACTGTTTTTACTATGCTTGCTCTCATTCATCTGTTTCGGCCACAAACATGAACTGTTCACCGTTTTCCAAGTTTTTCAAAAGTAAATGATACTTTTCCGAGATTCTTCCGATGACGTTTACCCGTTCATCTTCAGGATAATCGGATTTAGTCACCTGTACTTCCCCCGAGTAGCGTTTATAGCGCTCATTATCCATTGTTACGGACCCTTTAAGTCGCTTAAGCGTATTCCGCGGTTCGACGTGTTTACCGGCTTGAGCATACTCTCTAGACTCCTGAACGCGAATCAGCGTGCTCGGTGAATCTATGCGTACTGTAAATCGCTCATGATACAAATAGTGCAGCTCCTCAGGCAACTCGACTGGAAGACGAATCAACTCATCATTCAAATAGGTTAAAAGCAAGTCTAGTTCATACTCAGATATTTTTATATCTCCTAAAAAGACTTTATCTATTTTGTGGCGTTTGATCAAATCAACACACTGCGCGTAAGGTGAAAGATAACGGTGAGCTTCTAACGTCGGTAATCCTTCAAACAGCGGACCACGTTTTTCTTCATCCCCAGAAATAAAGGCGAGTGTTTTACCTGACTTCTCTTTGATCTGTTTATTTAAAGCTGTAAAGAACACTTCATCGAAACCTGTTTCCGGTCTCGGATAAAAGTTATGCATATAATAGTCATTTGACTCTTCAATGTCTTGATTTAATAGCGTTGAAGCATTATACGTAAAGCTCAGATCGTACTTTTTTTTCCTCAGTTCTGTTAAATCAAAACCAAAGTCGAGCCTTAAATTATCAAGGTGTAGACGGCGTGCTAACGTGGCCAGTGATGCTTCTTCAAACCGTTCCAAGGTTAACGGTGATACATCTGCCATCACCCAGAAATTGTTTTCATGAAGCCACTCACACATCTCTTCAACATCCTTGATATATGATTCGGTCACTTCTTCGTTCAGATGAAGCGACGTAAATATGGGTGTGTTCTGATTCTTTAATTTTTCAAGAAATGGACGCTGCCGTTTAAATGCGGACACATAAACGGCGAATCCAAAAGATTTATTAGACATTTAAAACATCATCATCTTTTATAAAGATCCGCGTAATGATGAATCCTCCAATATAAGAAATTAGGATCCCGATTGCGTAGTGCATCATTTTTCCTGGTTGCATAAGTGGAAGGGCAACCCAACCGGATGGTCCCCAGGCATTTGCCATAACGCCCATCAACATAACGTAAGCGCCACCGAATCCGGCACCTAAGCCAGCTGTAATAAATGGCTTGCCAAGTGGTAAGGTAACACCATAGATCAAGGGTTCACCAATACCTAATATGCCAGCAGGTAGTGCACCGGCAATGATTTGTTTCAAACGTTTATTACCCACTTTTTTAGCGACCAAGTATATAGCGACTGAGGCACCAACTTGACCAGCACCTGCCATAGCTAATACTGGGAAGAGTGAAACGCCACCTAAAGCTTCTAGTTGAATTGCATAAATTGGAATCAAACCATGGTGTAAACCAAGCAGTACCATTGGCAAGAATGCTGCAGCTAGAATATAACCAGACAGAACACTTACAAACATGTTTTCTGATCCAATAATGAAACCTAAACCGGTCACTAACCAGTCAGACAGGAATCCTGATATAGGCATAACAACAAAAGCCATGAGTAATACTGTCACTAGTAGTGTTATTACTGGTGTCACAATTAAATCCAAAACATCAGGTACTGACTTACGTACAAATTTTTCGATTTTAGCTAGGACGTATACTCCGAAGATAACTCCGACGATCCCACCTTTACCTGTTGTAAGAATAGAATTTAACGGTTGGTCTACATCATACAGACCGACCAGTGTAGATAATTCAATCAATGGTGCTGCAATCGACATCGCCCCGATCATACCACCCAATGCTTCTGTGGCACCAAATCGTTTTGCGGCATTCACACCTGTAAAGATTGCAAAGTAACCTAAAAATGAATTACCGATCAAAGCAAAGGTAATACGGGTTCCTTCCCAGAAGTCACCTGCAACAACACCGTCAGCCATCATTTGCCCAAGTAAACTACTAAACCCTTGGAAAATACCGGCAGCGATAATGGCAGGAATCATTGGAATAAAGATATTGGCAATGGTTGCTATGCCTTGTTTAAATTTTCCTTGAGATTGCTGATCTTTAATGGCTTGTTTGTTGTCTTCCCAGTTATTTGATGAGTCTGAAGAAGAGGGCACGTTATATTTTTCAATCAAAAGATCATTTACTTTTTTTGCTGTGCCGGGTCCCACAACGACCTGATAAGTGTCAGCATCATTTATACCCATGACGCCTTCTGTATTTTTAAGCGTGTCTTCATCAATTTTACTTTTATCTTTGATGTTCATTCGAACACGTGTCATACAGTTAGTGGATGAACTGATATTATCCGGACCACCAACAGCATCAACGATGTCTTTGACTAATTTTTCGTTATTTTTGACCATCTTTTTTGCTCCTTTTCAATAGTTTTTTTGCTTACATCGCTTTTCTGACATGACCTTCAGATTCTTCCAACTTTTTAACGGCAGCCTCTTTATCTATATCTAATAAAATCATAATAATGGCAACTTTGACTTTACCGTCACTTTTGGCTAAAGCGTTCTTAGCTGTTTCTCGCTCTGTATCTGTTGCTCTCATCACGATATTTTCAGCTCGAGAAACAAGTTTTTCATTGGTTGGTTGAACATCGACCATTAAATTTTTATAGACTTTGCCAATACCTACCATTGATAAAGTAGATAACATATTTAATATCATTTTCTGGGTAGACCCTGCTTTTAAACGGGTCGAACCGGTCAACACTTCAGGTCCCGGTACGGCTTCGATCGCAATTTTTGCGACTTGGCCAATCTCACTCTCTTTATTACATGCGACAGCAATGGTCGGCACATTTATTTCATTCGCATAGGTTAGCGCTCCAATGACATATGGTGTGCGACCGCTAGCTGCCAAACCTACAACGATATCATTTTCATTCAATCCGAGATTGATTAAATCATCTTTACCCATTTCCTGGCTGTCTTCTGAACCCTCGATTGCTTCAGTAAATGCTCTTTGACCACCGGCAATCAACCCCACGACTTTCTCTTTCGGTGTACCAAATGTCGGTGGACATTCTGCAGCATCGAGAACGCCTAAGCGTCCGCTTGTCCCGGCACCTGTGTAGATCAATCTCCCTCCTTTTCTCAACTGTTTGATGATACTATGGATGGCGCTTTCAATTTCTGGAATCACCTCCTCAATTGCTTCAGCAACTTTCTTATCCTCATTGTTCATGACTGTCAGTGCCTCTTTTACGTTCATTTGATCAAGATTCATCGTATGAGGATTTTGTTTCTCTGTTTCCATTTTCCCTAAATCTACCATCAGTCTCGCTCCTTCTTGATTTGCGTTTTTTCGAGAATTTCTAAGGTTTCTTCATACATTTTGTTGATGTAACTCGTATATAGGATATCAATTATATTCAGTTGAGATATACGTGATGACATTGCCCCACTTCTAAAACTGAATTCATTGGCCGCCACGTAGATAGCATAATCAGCCATCTGATTAATGGGTGACTCGTTATTCTTCGTGATCGAAATGATTGTTGCTCCGTTATCTTTTGCCACTTCCGCACAGGTTATCATTTCCTCTGTCTGACCAGAATATGAAATCACCAGTGCCACATCTCGCTCACTCATATTTTTTGCCATGAGGAGTTGTGTGTGCCAGTCTTCGCTGACATAAGACATTTTATTGATGCGCGTGAATTTGAGTTGGGCATCTTTCGCTACAAGTAATGATGCGCCCATGCCGAATATCGTTAATTTCTCACAGTCGAAGAGCATATTGACACATGTTTTTATCATATCTGTATCGAGCAACTTTTCAGTTTCTTCTAACGAAAGTA
The DNA here is from genome assembly GCF_001885615.1 of Alkalibacterium sp. 20. Classification (GTDB taxonomy): domain Bacteria; phylum Bacillota; class Bacilli; order Lactobacillales; family Carnobacteriaceae_A; genus Alkalibacterium. Next base: position 200,263 of record NZ_LSRN01000001.1, read on the forward strand.
TATTTTTGTGTGTCACCTTATTAATGATTTCTTCAATCTCATCGGTGCGTGACAATTCCGCAATGTGTTTTTCTTTATAGTTCGAACGAACTGCCTGTTCATAGATCATGTCTTTTACGAATTCTTTATAACCTGTATAACCGTTCTTTTTGCAGAGTCGAATGATTGTGGAAGGGGACGAGAACGTCTTCTCAGCTAAGTTGTAAATAGTCATTTGACTCGTTTCTTCAGAATTTTTCAGTATATAATCGATGATAGATGTTTCAGTCGGGCTAGCATCTTTTTTATATTCTTTCAATTTTATTGTTGCTATGGCCATAATTTATCTCCCTCTTCACTAATATCTTAACAGTATAAAACATAGTGTCAATGAAACGCTTACTTTATAAAACAAAGTACCGCAAAGTGGTCATTATCTCATGAATACGCTTATATTTATGAAACAAGACCTTCCCTAGTTTATTTTATTCCAAACTGTCTTTCAATCCTATTAGATCATGTCTTTATAATTTAATATGATTGAAATGAAATATTCTGACTTATTTCTGTATTCCCCATTGATTTTTTTGAAAGCTTATAAAGCAAAAAAACAGCCATCATCAAAATGATGGCTGTTTTGTGTTCAGATAATCACGCTTTTATCGAGCTATCGTTCTACTTTTTATTAGAAAGATAAAAAGCAGAAAATAACTAAACTCTCTTCCCATTTTTCATTTACTTCTTTAATCTACAAAGTAAATCAACGTTCAAAATCGACTTTCATGGTTTCATTTAAATAAACAGATGCTTCTTTCGGTTTCGTCTCTGCTATTTTTTTCCCCTTACGGTATGAAGCCAGTACCTCTGACTGTTTTCTTACCGCATCATATCTGTTAGCAGCATTTAATATGATAAAGTTAGGCAGTTTTCCTTCTTCAATGCCGTATTCATTTTGAATATTAAGGGTGACTGCACTGTTTTCAGTGATATAATCGAACGAGTCGACGATCTGATTGTATCCCATCAGTTGCGTTACATGAATCCCCATATGCAGAACCTGCAGCATGTTTCCTGTTCCGAGCGGATACCACGGATCAAATATGTCATCATGGCCGAAACAGACGTTTAAGCCTGCTTCGCTCAGCTCTTTAACCCGAGTGATTCCTCGACGTTTAGGATAATCATCAAAACGTCCCTGCAGGTGAATATTAACGAGCGGATTGGCCACAAAATTGATATTGGACAGCTTCAACAGTTTCATGAGTTTTGAGACATATGCGCCATTATACGAATGCATCGCGGTCGTATGACTCGCAGTTACTCTGCTCCCCAACCCTCTTTTATAGGCTTCTGCCGCAACGACTTCAATGAATCGTGACTGTTCATCGTCAATCTCGTCACAATGAATATCAATGAGGCGGTCGTATTTTTCAGCTAGATCAAAAGCAATTTTCATCGATTCCACGCCATCTTCACGCGTAAATTCATAGTGAGGGATACCCCCAACTACATCCGCTCCCAGTTTCAAGGCTTCTTCCACTAATTCCGTCCCATCAGAAAATGAAAGGAAGCCTTCCTGAGGAAAAGCGACTAATTGAATGTCAACAAATTCCTTCATTTCTTCTTTTACTTCCAGCAAGGCTTTCAAAGCAGTAAGCGATGGATCACAAACATCCACGTGCGTCCGAACCGCTTGTATTCCCTGTGCAATCTGCCACTGTAAAGCTTTCATAGCTCTCTTTTTTACGTCATCTTTAGTCAGTGTTTTTTTTCGTTCAGTCCACGTTTCGATCCCTTCGAATAAGGTACCACTCTCGTTCCATTTCGGCTCCCCCTGCTGTTAAGGTCGTGTCCAAATGAATATGGGGTTCCACGAAGGGCGCACTTACTAATTTACCCTCTACATCCAATGCCCCTTCCACTGAGTAGGCTTTTTCGATCTTGCAAAACGTTCCATTTTTATATGAATGTTCCATAATCCTTCTTTTTTCGCCAATGCTGCATTTTGAATAATCATCTAATATACCTCTTCTCCTAATGAAGCCTGTTTTGAAGCCCATACTTTCTCTGTCAGCTTTGATAAGCCGATAAACAGGATCATCGCCCCGATGATGCCGTTTAATGGCGGAATACCCGGCAGCCATTGTGCTGAAGCAAAGCCACCCAGCCAGACTGATCGACTGTTCTGGCTGATAGGCAAACAATTCAGCCAGACCGCCTAAATCATTGATGGCCAGTCCTACTGATGTACTTCCTAATACCGAATAGCTGGTACAGCCACAAAACTTAAGATGGCCAGAGCCTTCATTCCAAAAAATGCTGAAATCGTCATCGCTATTCCTGACAGAATGATGAGTGTGAACATGTCGATGCCAGTCACTCGATTAACCGGGACCGCAAACATGGCGATACCCACACCGAACCATCCGACTTGGGTCGCACTTAACAGAAAGGATGCCAAGTAAGAGCCTTTTTCACCAAATGCATAGCGTGCCAGTAGGTGTGTAGACAATCCGGTTTTAGCGGCGATGTACGCTAGTCCACCCGTGTATACCCCCAATATGAAGTTACCCAGCAGCACCATCCAGATAAATTCTTTCATTGTGAGGCCTAATCCCAGTTCCCCACCAGAAAGCATGCTTGCCGAAAAGAATGTAAATCCCAGCATGACCACAAACATTCTAAAAAACCCATTCCGGTTTGACTGCGGTACAGCCTGAAGTGAAAATTCCTTATCCACTTTTTCTTCCTCCTTGTTTGGCTGCTTATTAGTACCCACACCAAGCAGGATTTTACACAGAAAAAATTTGCATAAAAAAAGCTCCCTGCCCGATATGACAAGAAGCGTTCGAAAAACAGATACACGTGTAGAAGATACACTCGTAGTTTATTTTTCTCATCCGTAGTCCTTGTCAGCCTCTCGGGACTGATTTAAAGATACCAATATTCAATTGGAGCCATTATCTCAATCCCATGTCTGTTTGTCAACCACGACCAGAGATTTTTTAGTCTCTTTTTTCTAAATGGTTGTCTGTCTAACATACAAGATTGATACTTTTTCATTTTTCTTTATCCGATATTTCCGGCTTGATTTCAAGAGTTTTAAATATAAAAAGCAGACATCCTTGAGATGTCTGCTTGCTTATATTTAAAAAATTATGCTTTAACCCAGGTATCGTTCATTTTAACGCCGGCAGCTTTAAACAGCGTATAAATCGGGCAACGTGCTTCTACCTGCTCCTTGATTGCTTGAATACGTTCAATAGATTCTGTTGTATCCACTTTAACATTGATGGTCACTTCTTCAAAGTACGGTTGCACAGAGGCATCGCCCATAAACCCACGAGGATCAAAGCTACCTGATATATTGATCGTTAAGCATTTCAAATCAAAGTCCATTTCTCTTGCAGCCATATTAGCTGTTACATTTTCGCAAGATACTAACGCTGCGAGAGCTGTCTGCATCGGATTGGGACCAGAATCTTTCCCGCCCAATTTTTCCGATTCATCCAAAACTAATTCATGTTTGCCTGCTTTTGCTGTCAAAGCAAAGCCGTCAGTTTTTGCATTCACTGTAAATTTCATTTTATTGTTCACCATTCAAATCATTCCTTTTCTTTTCTTTTCTTCTTGCTCATTATATCATTAATTTTACTATTATTAAATAAGTATAAATAGTAAGTAAATTAGAAGTTTGTGAATTTTATACTTTAATTTTTGCGTAGTTTTTAGAGCTAAGTGAGTACTTTCAGTTTTTTTGAGTATCTTAAATCCTTATATTTCAACGTAAATCAATTGTTTATTCTCTACTTCTTTTCAGATGCTACTTATTCAAAACTATTCTTTCATAAAAATATCTGGTCAGGTTCGATTCATTCAGTTCACAAATCTCACTTGTATGCTAAACTAAATGAAAATGGTTGAGCTAGTAAATTCATGTAGTAAGGAGAAAAAAATTTGAAATCAGTAGAACAATGGATCAAAGAGTTACAGCTTGAACCACATCCAGAAGGTGGCTACTTCAAACAAACCGATTTGTCTGATGATACATATGCAAAAGAGGGTAAACATTTACCTTTATACACAAACATTTATTTTCTATTAACAGCAGCTAATCCTTCTCACTTTCACAGACTCACTTCTGACGAATTATGGTTTTATCATGCTGGTCATCCACTAACCATCCACTCGCTCACGCCAGAGGGTTCGTATCAGGAAACAACGTTAAGTTTAGAGACAAGCGAAGAGCATCAGTTACACCACACCGTTCCAGCGGGTACCATTTTTGGTTCAACCGTAGAAGACGGTTATGCATTGGTTAGTTGTACAGTGGTTCCCGGTTTTGATTTTGCGGACTTTCAGTTGTTTACAAAAAATGAACTTTCAGAAATTTATCCCGAACATCAAACGATAATAAATAAACTGGCTTACGATATCCTCCCTGAATAGGCGGAATCGTAAGTCAGTTTGTTTAAGTTCAGACATATGAACTTCATTTGCCGCAGAAAGATCGAATCAAACAGATCAACTTCTCATTTGCGGAGAGTCTGGATCGAGTTCCATGAATTCCAGCCAATTGCCATCCGGATCTTTGATCCAGAACTGCTTATTGTTATCTTTTCCTGTAGATAGTTCTGAAGCAAAGCTAATGCCTTTATCTCTTAGCTTATCAGCTAAAGCTTCTATAGCCTCTACTTCAAAACAAATGTGATCGTTTTGTTTTTTCTCTTCTTCAGTTCCGCCATAAAAAAACTCCACAAATGACCCGTCCGCAATTTTGACGTACTCGATCCATGGATATCCATCCGAATCCTTCAAGTCAAAGGCATGTTCGAAACCGAGTACTTCACAGTAAAAATGCAGTGTCTTTTCCATATCTGTTACTTGAAACCCTTTATGATGAATTCCTTTAATCATTTTCCACTCACCTTTTCTATTTTATATACTTCCATCGACGATCCTACTCCCACTGTCCGGGAAACTTTAATTTTTGTAAGGGAGGAAATTTTTGGTCGTATGCCTCCACTTTTTCTTCTGGAATATTTTCAAAAACAGGCGAAGCATAAAATTTTCCCTTTACATCTTTCAGGCTGTTTTCTGATAATTCTATCCCCATGAATGCTTCGAAATTTTTACCGCCTGCTGTTGTGATTCCAAATTTATCGCACGTTTCAAATCCTAACCGTGGATAATAATCAGGTTCTCCAAAAATGATGATGCCTCTGTATCCTGCCTCGCGTGCCAGGGCCATGGTTTCGTTAAATAACAATTCACCGACCCCACATCCCTGCCATTTCGGTTCGACACACAGAGGACCGAACGTCAGCACGTCATGTGAGACGTCCCCATCAACGACCTGTGCTTTTGAATACATGATGCACCCAATGACTTCTCCCTCTTTTACTGCTAACCGACTTAGCTCCGGGAGGTAGTCTTTATCCTGTCTTAAAGCATGGACAAGATAATGTTCCTCGCACCCTGGTTGATACTTGTTCCAGAAAGCATGCTGAGCCATTAACTCGACTTCGTGGTGATCGGCCTTTGTTTCCATACGGATAGCTATCTCTTCACGTGCTACTTTCTGCTTTTTTTCTGGGAACCATCCAAATTCCAGTCTCACTTCTTTTCTTTGTAGATCATCGTTACCATAGCTGCAGGTATCCAGACCAATAAAACAAAATCCTTCGTGCTGATAAAATTCGATTGCATTGACATTGGACGACTGCGTTTCCAGAATGATGGCTCGTCGCCGCTCGCTTCTAGCTTGTTCTTTGGCGATATCGATCAACGCCTGACCTATACCTTGCTTCTGGAAGTCATCTGCCACCCAGAGCTCTGTGATCCGCAGACGATTGGACCAGGATTCCGGATTTGTTTCAATTGCAGCCACTAACGCTCCTTCAACGATGACTCCCCACGCAAAAGCATTTTCCCAGTGATCTTCGTATAATCTATCCGAAAAATCGTCTTCATCTGCAGTTCGGGTCACTGTTTCCTCGAAATCTTTTTTCTCTATTTCGATACGATACCCTGTTTGTCGTTTCTCTACAGTTACATCGTAATACTGATCCGTACTGTATTGTATCGGGATGATCGTACCCTTCCAGTTCTCTTTCGGTAAATGCGTGATCATGTACTCCATGCTTTGACCTTCTTTCTTCAAAGTCTTCAAAATAAATTTTGGACCAGCAAAAGGTTAACTGACAACTTATTGTAAGTATGTTCGTGTGTCTTACCCCGCAAATAAAGTTCCTACTTCTCTTTTTAAACTTGAATCATTTTTGAAGATATACACCACTATTATCCTTTAAAATTTTTTCCATCTTTTCTGCTTTAACTGCTTTTGAGAAAAGATAACCTTGACCGATATGACAATGACCTTCAATCAACTTGTTTAATTGATACTCGCGTTCTATTCCTTCGGCGACAACAGTCAAATTTAAATCAATGCCTAAAAGGATAATGGTTTTAACCATGGCCAGCTGCATTTCATCATCGATATCATCAATAAACGATTTATCTAATTTTATCGTGTCGATAGGTAACTGCCGGATCATGTGTAGTGACGAATAGCCTTTTCCAAAATCATCAATGGCTATTTTAACGCCTTTTTTTCTTAAGCTTGTTAAGATTTTTATGCTATCATTTATATTTTGCATAATGCTCTCAGTTACTTCTATTTCCAGAAACTGAGATTGCAGACCGGATTCACGTAAGGCTTTTTCAACGACAGATAAAAATTTCCCTTGTTGAAATTGTCGTACCGACACATTGACAGACACGCTTACTAACGGCAAACCTCTTTGCTGCCAGCTCACATTCTGTTTGCACGCCTCATTTAAAACCCATTCTCCGATTGAGACAATCTGACCTGTTTCCTCGGCGATTGGGATAAACTCAGCGGGAGAGATCCAACCCAGTTCCGGATGTTTCCACCGCAACAAGGCTTCCATACCCACAATTTTTTTTGTTTTCAATTCCAGTTTAGGTTGATAGTAGACTTTGAACTGTTTTTCTTCAAGCGCCTTTCTCAGGTCACTTTCTATTCTCATTCTCCGCGCCATGATCTGATTAAGGTCATCATCATAAAATCTATACCCGTTCTTCCCGCCGTCTTTGGCGAGATACATGGCCGCATCCGCATACTTGAACAATTCTTCGTACGTACGAGCGTGTAGTGGGAACAAACTTATTCCGATACTTGCCGTAACTATAATTTCATGCCCATGTATCGAGAACGGTTTCTGGAATTTATCCAGCACTGTTTCTGTAACCTTTATACATTTTTCTTTTGTTGCGTCAGGCAATATAATGGCAAATTCATCTCCGCCTAGTCTGAACACTTGCGTGTCAGCTGCCAGGATTTGTTGTAAATATTTCGAAATTTTCATTAATATAAAATCTCCAGCTTGATGACCCAGAGTATCATTAATCACTTTAAAGCGATCCAGATCGATCAACAATAAAGCAGCACTATTGTCTCTGCACTTTTGCATCTCATAATCCAGATGTTCCTCAAAGTTTATTCGGTTTTTCAACCCGGTTAATGGATCATGGTAAGCCAGGTGCTTAAATTCATCTATTAGTTTATCATTTTCTTTCACGATATATAGTTGTCGCGCAATAATCATAAATATAATAATAAATAAACCTATACTTAATACGTTTAAATCCCACTGATAACTTAGAGTAACCAATATAAGAAGGACGATCGTGCTGGCATAAGGCAGGATATTGCCAAATTTTTTAAATGTTTTTTCTATCTCCCAGACGGGTTCTTCTCTATCTTCTTTTACATAAAATCCGGCAGTGCCTATCAGCCAGACACTGATTATCCATAACAGATCAGCGAGGGTTCCTTGAGTATAACTTCCTGCAATATCAAGATAGACAGAATAAGAATCCGCTATGACATGTAAAGAAAAGCCAGTTACAACTAGCAACATGACAGACTTTTCTTTATTTTTAAGAATAAGATAATACATAATAACGAGAACAAACATCAAACTTATATCTATTATAGGATAAGCCACGGTAATCATTGTGTTCCATAAAGAATAGTTTGAGAGTGTCAAAATAGGTTCGATCAAATAATGAACGACAATAGAAGTTACTGTTATCATGAATATGATGATATTAAAAAGATAAACTTTTTTGAAGGTGCTGGGATTAGCCCACCTTATCCAGTACACAAGTCCAGATAAAAAAAATACATACGCAAGCAACCAAAGGGAACTTGCAATATCAGAGTACAGCATATTATTTCCTACAAGAAAAAAGAACCATACTATATTGGCTGTTAAGTAGACTATTCCTCCGACAGTTAACAGCAACCAAAATTCCTTTTGTTTATTCGTTGTTCGCCTATAGGCTCTATGTATGTATGTCACAAAAAAAAGCAAACCAGCTGTTTGAAGAACATTAACACCTAAGGCTCCAAGCCATAAATCTTCTCCAAACAGTAATTTCCACCCGTAAAAAAGAATGATATTGAGGGTAATAAAAAATGTGATCAATCGTCCACGCTTCAACTAAATAATTCCTTTCGTTTTCCAAATTATGTCACAAGATAAAAGAGAGTCTTTATTTATAAGTTTCATTTTAAACCAAATTATTTTCTCAACTAGCACTTGGTTCAAATCCTTTACTGTCTTTCCAAAGAGTCTCAGTGGTACTTTTTCAACTCTGCTTCAGACTTAACAGAGTAACCGTCGCCAGGATGATCCCCATGCCTAAAAGCTGAATCAGTGTAAGCAGTTCACTCAGAACAATCACCCCAAAAAGGGAGGCAGTAACAGGTTCCACCATTGCAATGACGGAAGCCGAAGTCGGTGATATTCGTTTCAGACCGGCCACATATAAGAAAAATGACAGACCTGCGCCAATAAAACCTAAAAGAATCATCCATAATAAGTCAGTTGAGTAAAAGATTGAAACGGCTTCATTCCGATCGATGAAAAATAACAGCAACAGAGTAAAGGTGAGGAAGGCAATCGTTAAAATCCCTTGCGGCTCTCCGTATCGAGATGCGTATTTAAATCCAAAAAGAAACAATGCATACGATAATCCTGCACCTAAGCCCGTAACAAGTCCGAGTATCGTGATGGTGTCAAAATCAATATTATAAATCTCTGTCAATAATACCACTCCAACTATAACAAAACCAATAGCCAGCCATTTATAAAGTGACGCCTTTTTCAAGACGAAATACGAAAGATACAAGGAGAACGAAAATTGGCGCAGTGTACATCAGCGTTGCTGCTACCGCAACACTTGCCTCTGAAATACTGATAAAATATAACATGAAATTTCCGGCTACTCCCAGACCTGCAACAATAGACCATAACAGCATCTTCTTATTCCACCGGGTCGGCTTAAACGTGAACCAGATCAGGATACAAAGCAACCCCACCGCTCCTCTATAAAAGGAGATGACTAAGGGATCCAAGCCTTTATCCATCAAAAAACCGCCTAAACCTCCGGAAAGTCCCCATAAAATTGCAGCAATAATAACTAGCCCTGATCCGACAAAATTCATACAGTTACCTCCCTATAAATCCAAATAAACGGCTTTATCCAATAAAAGAGATTTCATATTAAAAATTTCAGCAGCTTTTCATCTGGATTTTTTGTATGCTCATTTAATAGCTTCACTTATTTACGATACAGTTCATCGTGACGATTAAAGCTGCAAAAAAAATAAGCATCAGTGAAGCACCAATGCTTATTTACATAAAATCATTAATTAACAACTGATTTGCAATTATTAAGCTAGTTTTTTATTCAAAATCAATGATCAATTTTAGTGCTTTATTTTCAGAGGCATTCTCAAAGGTTTTATACGCCTCTAACATGTCATTAAAGTGATAATGATGTGTTACCAGCTCATTCGGAGTGATTTTGCCTGACTCCACTGTTTTAAGCAACATAGGGGTTGTATTTGTGCTAACTAATCCTGCTGAAATACTGATGTTTTTAATCCATAAATCTTCTAGATGCAATTCAACACTTTTTCCATGTACACCGATATTGGCTATTCTTCCGCCAGGAGCTATTATTTTTTGACATATGTCAAAAGTTTGAGGATAACCTACAGCTTCCATCGCAACATCTACACCTAAATCACCCGTTATTGCGAATATCTCCTTGATGGCTTCCTCGCCATTTTTAGAATTAACAGTATGTGTAGCTCCAAATTTTTTCGACATTTCTAAACGATTATCATCTATATCAACCATTATTATTTTTGCTGGCGAATAAAATTGCGCCGTTAAAAGTGCTGCCATTCCGATTGGACCGGCTCCAATGATAGCCACCGTACAACCAGGTTCAACTTGTCCCGCTATGACGCCAATTTCCAATCCTGTCGGAAGAATATCACTAAGCATAACCAAACTGTCATCATCCATTCCCTTAGGCACATGATGAAGACTATTGTCTGCATGAGGTATTCTTACATACTCTGCTTGAGTCCCATCTATTAAGTGTCCTAAGATCCACCCACCGTCTTCACAATGTGCATAGAGTCCTTTCTTACAATAGTGACATTTGCCACATGACGTAATACACGAGATCAGAACTTTATCTCCGACCTTGAAGTTTGAAATCCCACTACCAACTTCCTCAACAATTCCAATTCCTTCATGCCCGATAGTTAATCCCTCTGGTACTTCTGGAGTATGACCCGCCATAATGTGTAAATCTGTACCACAAATAGTTGTCTTGACAAGTTTTACAACAGCATCTGTACTCTTTTGCACCGTCGGTTTTTCCTTTTCAAGAACTTCTTTTTTATCTATACCCACAAAAGAAAGCGCCTTCATTTTATCATTCCTCCTTGTTTAATATGTTACATTTAATGTTATATTATCAACAATATATCAATGTATCAACGATTTCAACTTATAAGCATTTCTTCACAATCTAATCATTGGAAAAACGCTGGAAACCCTCGCCCACTCTAAGAGAGAATCGGGACAAAACATTTAACGTTTATATCTTCTATCAACTTGTAGATAAAGAAAATCACTTATTTATATCAAGGTTCTCTAAGCTCACTGAACATATTTCCAATTCTATCAATGGAAAATATCGCATGCCTCTCTTAAATCAATAAAGTCCTCCAACGTCTCAGCCTGAAGGATTAAAATGATTTTTTTCCCGATCATAGAGGATAAATTTGACCTTGATTGACATGGAATCAAAATTGCAGGCATCAGTTATAAGTTGATATATAATTTAGAAAACAGAGATGTACCAAGGAATCATTTAATCTTTTGCTAAAGATACACTGACTTGAAAACGAAAATCTCATCAAATATCATTTATTATTTCAGTTCCAGTTCTTACATAGGTCTCATGCACATACATTCTTATAAAATTAGGAGGTATTTATTATGAAGATGAAAAAAGAAGCGCTAAATTTAGACGAACTGAAGTCAAAAATAAGTGGTAGTGTCTTAACAGCTGATAGTGAAGATTATGATAGTGCTCGCACCCCATGGTTGCTTTCAGTAGATCAGTGGCCTGAGGTAATTGTCGTTGCTGAGAATACCCTGGATATTGTAGAAGCCGTCCGCTTTGCTAAAGCGAATGGGCTGAAGATTGCTGAAAAAAATACTGGACACGGCGTTGCACGTCCGGCAAATGATAATATGCTTATTGTTGTTGGTTCAATGAGGAAAGTTTATATAGATCCTATTAATAAAACGGCACACATTGAAGTAGGAGCGAAGTGGATCGATGCTCTTGAAAAGGCACAGATGGAAGGAATGGCACCATTAATGGGTTCATCCTCAGATGTCGGTGCTATCGGCTATACGATGGGTGGCGGAATGGGATGGTTGGCACGAAAATACGGACTTTCAGTAGATAATGTCATTTCATATGACATGGTAACAGCTGATGGTGAACTGATTCATGTGAATAAATATGAAAATGATGATTTATTTTGGGGATTAAGCTTTTGTGGCGCTGCTTTCGGTATCATTGCGGCAATGGAAATAAAATTATTCCCGGTAAAAACCGTTTATGCCGGGAGTCTGATGTATCCACGCGAGGTTGCCTCCGAAGTATTTGTCCGTTATAGAGAGTGGATCACGGATATTGAGGATGACTGGACCACAACGATTTCAATCGAAAATTACCCGCAATTGCCGATAGTCCCTGATTTTCTGCAGGGTAAATCTGCCGTTGTAGTCCGTGGATGTTATGCTGGTCCCGTTGAAAAAGGAGAAGAAATGATCAAGTCATGGCTGGACTGGATGGAACCCATGGCTAATCTATTCGGAGCAATCCCCTTCAAAGATGCGGATTCCATCAGTGATGATCCAAAAGATCCCATCCCAGCTACAGCACAGAGCATAATTATCAACGAGCTGTCAGATGACGCTATAGGCATTCTGCTGAATCGGGCGTTTGCACAAAATGAGCCAACACCTCTCTTCACTACAGAAATTCATCACGGCGGAGGTGCTATGGCTCGAGCAGATAAAGATGCAGTTGCGTATAGTCAACATGATGCACCCTTCATTCTTAACATGGTTGGGCTGATCCCTACACCAGAAGCGAGCTTAGCATACACAGAAATTGCCAATGGGATCAAGAGTGAAATGAAGCCTTATTCAACAGGTAATGTTTACATGAACTTTCTAGCCGGTGACGAAAAATGGAACCAGACAAAGGATGCATTTACTCCAGAAGCATTCAAAAGATTGATTACCTTGAAGAATAAATACGACCCTAAAAATCTCTTCTGCTTCAGTTAGAACGTCCCTCTTGAATAGGATATATGCTTAAATTTCGCTGTTTTCTTATTCCCTAATGAGAAAGACCCAATCACTTGTATTTGATTGGGTCTTTCTACGTATTAATCCTAGAAAGAATAGTTTAGCGGCCTTAGCAATACATTCCATTGCGATACTTTTCTATAAGACGTCAATTATTCGTCATCCGAATGTGCGTATCATTTGAAATTTCAGTAAGTAATTTCTCTTGAGAATCATTTTCTGATATTATATTCCTAAGACGATGTAATGGAGGAGAACTAATCATGGTGAAATTCAAACAAAATATACGAGGAAATGTAGCTCTAGGTGTAAATCCACTTGGATGCAAACAAGAAGTATTGAATCAAATCGACTATGTAAAAAATAAAGGGACTTATCAAGGCCCGAAAAAAGTATTGATCATCGGTGCGTCATCCAGTTACGGATTAGCCACTCGAGTCAGCCTAGCTTTCGGTGCGGGAGCAGATACGATTGGTATTTCTTATGAAAAGGGACCAAAGAGCGAAAAATCTCTGGGTACAGCTGGCTGGTACAATAATATCGCTTTTCGAGAAGCAGCTGAAAAAGATGGGCTGACTGCCAAAAACTTTGTGCAGGACGCCTTTAGCAATGAAACTAAACAAGAGGTCATCGATTATATAAAGAATGATTTTGGGGGTAAAGTAGATCTAGTTGTCTATAGCCTCGCAAGTGGTAGACGGACAGATCCTGATACTGGTGAAACATACTATTCCTCAATCAAAGCCATAGGGGAGCCAGTTGTTGGCCCTAACATTAATATGCAACAACAGACTTATTACACTGAAACGCTGGACCCCGCAACTGACCAGGAAATCGCTGATACCGTCAAAGTGATGGGTGGCGAAGACTGGGAACTATGGATGAAAGCACTGAAAGAAGCAGACGTGCTGGCCGATGACGTTCTAACGACTAATTATTCTTATTTAGGGACAGAGCTTAATCAACCTTATTATGGTCATGGTACGCTTGGCCGTGCGAAAGCAGATTGTGATGAAAAGGCAGATAACATCAATGAGTTACTGGCTGACATTAACGGCAAAGCCAAGATTGTGGTGGCCACTGCAGTGACCACTAAAGCAAGTTCAGTCATTCCTTTTTTCCCTGTTTATTGTATCGGTCTTTACAAAATAATGGATGAAAAAGGCACTCACGAAACACCAATCATGCATCAAGATCGAATTTATCGGGAAATGATTTATGGCAACAAAGCTGAGTATGATGAAGTTGGCCGTCTTAGACCTGATAGCTGGGAACTTGACAGCGATACTCAGGCCAAAACGAAGGAATTGATCCTAAAATTAAATGAAGAAAATTTCAATTCTGAAATGACGGCTTATGATATCTTTTATAAAGAATTTTCAATTTTAAGTGGCTTCATGGTTGATAACTATGTTGATCAAGAGGTTACTCTAGAAGAATTAAAAGCATTAGAATATTAATCTATTTTGCTGTCGCAGCAAATATGCCGGTAGAAATAAAAAAGGAAATGGCTATATAGCCATTTCCTTTTTTATTTTGCGGTTTTTCACTTTATACCTCCCGCATACCTTTAAAACGTACTCAGAATTCCCATTGACAGCTTTTTATGTCAACATGGGTTTCATCCTTCATTGGCACATCTTCGTCTTCCAGCAGCTGTCGTTGTTCTTTCCAACCTGGTGCCAACCGCCCAGCATGATTCACCACTCTGTGACAAGGATAATCGCCGTAAAATTCTGACATGCTCAACACTCTGCCTACCAGTCGGGAGTTTCTTTCTCTGCCAATCGACCTGGCGATCTGACCGTATGTTGCCACTTTCCCCTTAGGAATCTCCTCGACCACCGATAATATTTCATATATCAACTCTTCGTCTAAAATCCGTTTCATATTTTTTCCCCTTCACAGCTTGGAAACAACTCTAATTCTTTCACTGGAAATTATCGCGAGCCTTTCGCAGGTGAATAAAATCTTCCAACGTCTCAGCCTGAAGAAATAGATTGATGCTCTTTTCCTTTCCAATCGTAGATGGTAAAGTCGGATGTCCTTCTGCACGCATCTGGTTAACTTGCTCTAACGCTTCAACAATCACCTCATTGTTTGGCTGCAGAGAATGTGCAAAGCGTAAATTGGTCTGCGTATACTCATGAGCTGCATAGACGTGTACTTCATCGTTCAAGCGATTGAATTTCTGCAAGGCAGCATATTGAGCTTGGTAATCTTTTGTAAAGACTCGTCCGCAACCGGCTGAGAACAAGGCGTCCCCACAAAAAAGTGCTTCTCCCATTAATAAACTGATGTGCCCATGGGTGTGGCCAGCCGTTTTGAAGATTTGAAAGGGCTGACCCAGCAGTTCAAAGGAATCCCCGTCCTGGATGACGAGCTTAACTAGAGGTTCGGTCTCTTTCGGTCCATAAATCGGGATATTAGGATAGTTCGCCGAAATTTCTTTCACCCCGCCGATATGGTCGTCGTGATTATGGGTCAAAAGAATGGCGGTTAAATGCAGCTGTTGTTCCTCCAAGTGATCTATCACACCTTCAGCTTCTCCTGGATCGACCACGATTGCTTCCGTTCCTTCTTCAATGATCCAGATATAATTATCAGAAAGCGCTTTGATTGGGTAAATATGCATCAGAATAACTCCTCACTTTTTAATTTTCACTGTAAATAAATAACTCATTTCCAAGTAAGCCGATTATTTTTTTCAAATCTTCAGCCTGAATGACCATGGTTTGATCAGGTCTGGCGGGAGCAAAAACAAGTTTTTCTTGTTCAAACAACTCTTCATCTACTATCATCGGAATGGAGGCTTCGTATCCCAAAGGTGTGACTGCACCTACTTTTTGACCAGTGACCTCTTCCATTTCATCTGGTTTCACAATTGCCAGTTTCTCACCTACGGCTTGCTTCAAGCGCTTAAAATCGGTGCTTTTTGTCGTGAAGGTCACGAATGAATAGTATTGTCCGGATTTTCCTTTCAGAAAGAGTGCTTTGGTTTCTGTACCCGTAAACCCTTTTTCTTTTTTCATGATCACAGCGTCTTCATTCGTATAGATAGGATCATGATCATACAATTCAAAATAAATAGCATGTTCTCTTAAAAATTCTTCAAGATTGACTATCACTTTTTCCCCTCCTCATAAATATGTATCCTCATTCATTTATAATACGGTTCTGCGTATCACTGACAATGAGGTTTTTAATCGATATTATCTTTTTAGTTTGCTTGTTTTTAGTATACTCTGCTCCATTTCTAAACCCAAATAATCAACATACACTCACCCAAATTGACGTCCTTATCGTCACTCAAGAGAAGAAAAAAGCCTTCAGGAATTATCCTGAAGGACTCACATTGATTTACATATTTTCTTTTTCCATAAAGAACAATGATAAGCCGCCTAGACCTACATGTGTCCCCACTGCAACGCCCATCTGCATTATATAAATGTTTCCTGAAAAATCTGTTTGCAGCTCGATTCTTTCTTTAAGTTCATTTGCAATACTCTGATCATTCGAATACCCGATAATAATGAAATTTGTCCACTCAGGGTCATATCGTTTCTGAAATTCTTCAGCATAATATTTTAGCGCTCTCTTGGTGCCTCTTACTTTCGCAATGATTGCACCTTTCGTATCTTTCATGGACATAATTGGTTTTACGCGCAGCAAACTTCCAATAAATGCACCAACATTTGAAATACGACCACTTTTAGTTAAATTGTGTAAATCGTCCACACATAAAAAATGTTTTACTCGTTTTTTATGTGTTTCACTGAAAGCAACTAACTCTTCAAATGTATATCCTTCTTCAAGTAATTGTGCAGATTTCAGGATTAACCAGCCACTCCCATGACTCATTGACCAAGAATCTACGACATGAATTTTCACTTCTGTTTCTTCATGATTGTCATAAAATGACTCTCTTGCGATTTCTGCAGCCTGGTAAGAGGCGCTCGTTCCACTCGACATACAAATACATAAAAATTCGGTGTAGCCTTCTGCTATGCCTTCCTCGATAATTGCTGAGTAGGCTTCAGGACTAGGTGCTCCCGTCTTAGGTAACTCTTTCATTTCAGGTAATCGTTCAAAAAACTGATCCGAAGTTATATCCACTTTATCGCGATAGTTAACGCCTTCAATTTCAATATTTAAAGGTGCCAGTCCAATATTATATCGTTCCACGATTTCTTGCGATAAATCACAAGTTGAATCAGCCATAATTTTAATCATTTTTGATTTCCCCCAATACCTAATCCCTATTAAACAATCGAGGACTTTTGTAAATTAATTATACTGTATTTTAAGACAATAAAACACTTAAACTTAAAAATAAGGTTAACAATGTCAATAAAATCTACTGCTGGGATAATAATAGTACCCTCCATAAGCTAGAATGAACATTTTAACTTATGAAGGGTATTATTTACTTAGTCCTAGTTGCTTTTTTTAAAAATTTAAGAACAAAACTTGAAATATCCTATTTATTTTCTGAATGGATAGGTTCTGTTACTTTGTTATCTCCTTATAGATGGTCTCAAGTATCAAATTACTCTTCTATTTACTTGTGTGCTTTACGGACTTTCAACGTTTTTCCTTTAATCGTGCGGTCTTGCATTTCGGAAATGACATAGGGCCCTTTACCGTTCAATATTTCAATATAGGTGACATTTTCCTGAATCGTGATAATGCCGATATCTTCGGCTGACACATCCTTGATACTCGTCAACGTCCCGACGAAATCAAAAGCGCGCAATTTTTTCTTTTTACCGCCGTTGAAGTAAATCTTAGTAATGTCCTTATTCAACTCTTTATTACGGGCGATTTTTGGTGCAACGCGAGCGTTTATTTTCTTTTCAAAAGCTGCCTTCGCACGAGTGACCAGGCGTTCGTTAGGCGCAAACACTTCCGTAAGCTCCTGGCTGTCATTGAAAGCATAGTCACGAACTTCCTGCCAGCGTCTTCGGTCATTATCGCTTACCATCGTTAGAGCCAGTCCCGTTTTGCCTGCTCGACCTGTCCGGCCTGTCCGATGCGTATAGCTCTCTTTTTCAAAAGGAACATCATAGTTGATGACGTGTGTCACATCATCAATGTCGATCCCACGAGCAGCAACATCGGTCGCCACCAAATAACGGATTTCCCCAGAGCGGAACTCATCCATTACGGCCAAGCGATCGTCTTGATCCATACCGCCGTGCAACTTATCAATGGGTAAATCGACTTTGTCCAAATAAGTATCAACAGCGTCCACCACATCTTTGGTATTACAAAAGATGATGCAGGCATCTGGATTTTCAATGGTTAATAAATCTAACAGTATTTTTTCCTTAGATGCTACTTCCACGTTGATATAAGAGTGTAAAATATTAGGCGTGTTCTGCGCTGATGATTCCATTCTGACAGAAGCGCGGTCAGGACTCATGTAAAAACTGGCTAAACGATCTATTTGAGGTGGCACGGTAGCAGAAAACAGCATCGTTTGGCGTTCTTTTGGTAAGTAACCAATAATTTCTTCTACCTGATCGATAAACCCCATATTGAGCATTTCGTCCGCTTCATCTAAAACCAAGCTGCTAACTTTATCTACTACTAATGTACCTTCTTTTAGATGTTCCAGTATCCGACCCGGCGTACCAACAACCATGTGACTTTTTTGTTTCAATTCAGATTTCTGTGTTTTAAAGGAAGACTTTCCGAATACCGCCGTCACCTTTATTCGCTTCAAGCGACCGATATTCATGATGTCGTCCTTGATTTGTAGCGCTAACTCCCGAGTTGGAACCAAAATTAAGGCTTGAGGTTTATTTTCTTCCCAGTCTGCTTGTTCACAAAGCGGAATGCCAAAGGCCACGGTCTTGCCACTGCCCGTCTGGGACTCGACGATGATGTCCTGTTTCTCTAGGGCCAATGGAATCACTGCTTCCTGTACCGATGTCGGATCGAAGAAACGCAAACTCGTTAGTGCTTTTACTATTTCGGGACTGATCCCAAATGTTTCAAATGATTTCTTATTCATATTCTCCTGCTTTCTATTTCTTCGCTTAATTATTATAACAGATTTCAAATGATTTACTGTTTTCTATAAATGAGCATAATCTTCGTGTTTATTCTTCCGCGGTCTAGAGTATACCATTCTAATCCCTATCATTAAAAGCTTTTATCACTTCTAATATTTTTTGTTGCTCTCTATTGTAACAGAATCATCACCCTTGTCCCTACTTAAAATACGTATTGCCGTTCAACGAATTCGAGCGAAAATAAAAAGCAGTAATCCCATTAACACAAGGTTTCTGCCTATACTTTTTCTTTATGAATTTGTCTATACCGTACATCCCGTCAGGAACGCCTTCAAACCGACATTCCCTTTTAAATCCTCAGCTATTTGTGATACGGTTCCCTCAACTCCTTTAGTAAGATCTGCTTCATTCGTTAATTCATTCAGTCTATCAACTATTTCTTTGTAGAATGTACTTTTGTCAATGAATGCTCGTATTAACAGATTAAACTCTGTGCTTTTTTCCTATTGATCTATTAGAAGCAATATTATAGATAACATAGGGGTGAATAAAATGTCTATATGACCTATTTATGCTAGAATACAATAAGAAACTATTGGAGGATGATATTATGAACCAAGAACTAGCTGAGATTTGCCTGCGTGTCAGAGATATTGATGCTACATTAGACTTCTATACTAATCTATTCGATTTTGAAGTTGCCAGCCACAGAAAATTCCCTGAAAATAAGTTTGATTTAGTTTATCTGAATTCTCCCGGGTCTTCTGTACAAATTGAACTCACTTACAATTACGATGCCGAGCCATATACTGTCGGAGATGGCTTCAGTCATTTAGGTGTGACTGTCAGTGACTTAGAAAAAATGCATGAAGTATGTAAAGCTTCTGATTACAAGACAGGCGAGTTAAAAGGACTTTCAGGCGGTACACCAAGTTATTTCTTTGTGACGGACCCTGATGGCTATCGAATTGAAGCAAAGCGCGCAAAATAATATTTTGAATAATTTAAATGTAAGCATATTGGTTGTTGCCAATATGCTTACATTTTTTTATTCTTTATCTTACATCACTAGTGTTGCATGAAACATTATATGTTTTATAAATTTGTTTATATTATTCCAATAGACAAAAAAGTCCTTTATACTGAACTCAGATGACTCATCCAAGACCAATAAAAAGGACCAAACTCATGGATAAGTATAAAACAAATTCTGCTTTTAATAAATGGTTTTCTTCAATTAAGTTAGATTGTTTACCGAGCCCTATTCAAAAAAAGATTTTTTCCTTTGATAAATACCATAAGAAACTTAGTTTCTTTCAAGCTCTTCAACTTTTTCTTCATGGAATCAATGACGAAAAAGAAAGTCTCAGAGAGATGGATGCGGCCTTTGTTTCGAAAGAACTTCAAAAAGAAATGGGTATGACTAGTATCAGTTATTCCCAGCTTTCTAGAACTCTCTCAAAAATAGATTCAGAGATTCTTTTAGCTATTTTTAGTCAGCTGGTCAGTCAGGTTAAGAATAAAAGGCCCGTAACAAAACGAAATAGTCTCTACCTAATTGATTCTTCGACGTTTTCACTTAACCAAAATCTTTATCAATGGGCTGATTTTCGTAAAACAAAGTCAGGAGTTAAACTTCACTTAAAACTCTGTTTTATGGACAACGAACATCTTTACCCAGATGAATTTACATTGACTAACGCCGTCGAGCACGATACAAATCAATTAGAAGTATTGGTCAATCAACCTGAAGCGACTTATGTGTTTGATCGTGGATACCTTGATTTTAAGCGATTAGATACGATGCACTGGCAGGGTTACTTCTTTGTGACAAGAATCAAAAAGAATACAAAAGTTCATGTTTTAGAACCATTAGTGGCTTCCAAAAGTGAGTCCATTCTCAGCGACCAAATGGTCGCATTAGGTGCTCAGAACTATCTAACGTCTAGATTTCGTTTAGTAACCGTTCAAGATAAAAAGGGAAGAACGCTTCAATTTATTACAAATCGTTTTGACTGCTCCTCTACTGAAATTGCAGAAATGTATAAAGCACGTTGGCAAATAGAACTGTTTTTCAAGCATATTAAGCAACACATGACGATCAAAAAGTTTTTTTCAAGAAGTGAAAAAGGTGTTGTCAATCAATTGATTTTAGCGATGATTGCCAGCTTATTAACCTATTTAATTAAGTTAAAAACAAAGAGTAAACAGTCTATTTTCCAAATCAAACGATTTTTTCGTTATCTGTTATTTCAACCGGCAGAAGAATGGTTTACCCTTTTGATACCAACTTAAACCCTTAAAGAAAGGTTGTCAGTCGGTAATGGAATCAGTTAAATAAGCAAAATTTTCTGGAAATAGTCATCTTTTGCGTAAGCACTCCCTTTTTTTGCCTTTTTTTAGAAAAACAAGAAATTAGGTTAGTCAAACTATGTTTATGCAACACTAGTGATCTTACATATTTAAACCACTACTTATCATCACACAAAATCCCTTGTAAATTCATTACTTTCTAAAAATATCATTCATTTATGATACGGTTCATTCCGCATGATCCGAAACGCTCTATAGATCTGTTCCACTAAGATAAGGCGCATGAGTTGATGTGGGTAGGTCATTTTCCCGAATGAGATGGTCGTGTCGCTTCTATCCATCACTGCCTGGCTTAATCCCAGAGAACCGCCAATGACAAAAACGATCTTGCTTTTACCATGGACCATAAGCTGCTCGATCTCTTTGGCAAAGGATTCAGATGTCCGTTCTTTAGAATCAATGGCCAAGGCAAAGACATACGCCTGGTCTGGTATTTTGGCCAGCAGTCGTTCGCCTTCTTTGTCTTTGACCTGAACCATTTCAGCTTCACTCAGACTTTCGGGTGCTTTTTCGTCGGGTACTTCTATAACTTTGATTTTAGTGTAGGCACCTAATCGTTTCATGTATTCATCTATCCCTTTTTTTAAGTATTTTTCTTTTAATTTACCGACTGACAAGATTGTGATGTCCATAATTGACTCCCTTAGTTTAAACCTGATCGAGTATTTTAGTTAATAAACGTTTTAATTCTTCAAATTCGTCCTGTTCCAATAGTATTTCTTCAGAAAATTTAACGGGTATTTTCTCCGCCTGCTTTTCTATAGCACGTCCCTTGTTCGTTAAACTTACGTCCACCACACGTTCGTCTACACTTGAACGTCGACGTTCGACTAAACCGTGTTCTTCCATTCTTTTCAACATTGGTGTCAATGTTCCCGAATCCAGATACAGTTTTTCGCCTAACTCTTTGACCGTTACCGTCTCTTCTTCGAATAAAACCAGCAAGACTAAGTACTGGGGGTAGGTCACACCCAACTTCTCAAGTAACGGGCGATATAATTTGGTAATTTGTCTGGTTGCTGCATATAAAGGAAAACAGACTTGATTGCTTAATCTCAAGATATTCTTTGTCACGTTCATACACTCCTCTTTCTTTTCATTATAACAAGTTATTTGATAAGTTTATACACTTTGACATTTTCAATTTAATTGTGTACAATTTAATTACAGACAATTAAAACAGAGAGGTGTTTTATATGGGAATAGCATTATATACCGCAGAAGCCACTGCACTTGGTGGTCGTAAGGGACATGTTAAATCTTCAGATGGAAATTTAGACCTCGATCTATCTATGCCAAAAGGCTTGGGTGGCAAGGAAGTCAAAGGAACGACTAATCCAGAACAGCTCTTTTCGGCAGGCTATGCGGCTTGTTTTGATAGTGCACTGCAATTATCTGCACGAAAAGCAAAAAAGCAAACAACTTCCGCCGTCACAGCTAAGGTGAGTATTGAGAAAAAGTTAAAAGGTTTTGGTCTAAGCGTCGAACTCTACGTTGAAATCGAAGGGGTCACTCAAGAAGAAGCTGAAGAGTTAGTGGATCAGGCACACGAAGTCTGTCCTTATTCTCGAGCGATCGAGGGTAATGTAAAAGTCAAAAAAACAGTTAAAGCTTTATAAGTTATTCACACTATCCACAGGGATTCTTTGTTGGTTTGACAAGGAATCCTTTTTTTAATACCCGTTTTCCCACAGTTATCCACAAAGTTATACACATATCCACATTTTTTTGTTCTCGTTTAGGGTTATGAAAACTTGAATAACCGTTTAAAAATAACTCATTCAAGCTGAATGTTATGCACAAAAATTTTCCTTTGTGTTAATATCTTTAAAACCCAAAAAAACACCTTCATAACAGTGTTTACAAAAACAAAAATAGCTGTTGTTATTTAGTTACGCACAGGCAATAACATAGTTGTGTATAACTTTTTTTGATGGAATACCGCTTTAAAAGTATTCCCGTAATAGTTATACACAACCGAACAAGGTTATCCCAAGGCTTCAAAAGATTGATTTTGGGCTACTATAGTTAGCTTATGCACAATCAGTACAAGTGACCAGCTATTTATTGCTCGCTTGTGTCCATTAGGCCCCAAAAACCTACATAAAAAAACACAGCCTAGTAAAAGGCTGTGTTGGTCATTTGCTAGTCTATAATGTTTCATCGTCGGTACTTCTCATGGTTATTGTCGTTGTTTGACGTTCTCCTCCACGATAAAATTCAATTTCAACTTCATCGCCCACTTCTGTGTCATATATCTCTTGTCTCAATTCGATACCATTTGCGACCTCTTCGCCATTGAATGACACGATAACGTCATTGGCTGCTAGTCCGGCTTCTTCAGCGGAGCTATCAGGTTGAACTTCCGCTATAACAATACCCTCAGTCACTTCTTCAGGCAAGTTCAGTATCGCCTGCTGTTGCTGGGGTGAGACCATGGCAAGATCAACCATGGCTACACCGATAACGGGTCTTACCATCTCTCCGTTGCGCTCTAGCTGATTGATTATATCTAACGCATCATTACTCGGAATAGCAAATCCCATGCCTTCAATGGTCGATGACGAAATTTTCATGGAATTGATACCCACGACTTGTCCGGCAATATTGACAAGCGGACCACCTGAATTTCCCGGGTTGATGGCTGCATCAGTTTGAATGGCCGTCATTTCCCAGTCGTTTTCTCCGTCCATATTTGTATCCACAGGAACTGTTCGTTCTGTAGCTGAAATAATGCCTGAAGTTACCGATGATGCAAAATTCGTCCCTAAAGGTGACCCGATAGCTATAGCGGGTTCGCCAACTGTTAAGTTTTCTGAATCACCAAATTTTGCAGTTTTAGAAACGACTTCTGAATCGATTGCTAGAACCGCTAAGTCCGTCCAAATATCGGCACCAATAACCGTTGCTTCTATACGGGAACCATCTTTGAATAATACTTCGATGGCATCAGAACCGTCGACGACATGATTATTAGTGAAGATATAAGCAGTGTCTCCATCTACCTTATACACTGCACCACTACCAGTGCCGATTTGTTGTAAGTTTTCTTCATCAGTGGTCTGACCGCCTTCATACCATCCAAAAGGGTCTTGTCCAACCTGCTGCATATTAATGACTGAAACGACAGCGTCATCTACTTCTTGAACGGCATCTGTAATATCAGATGTAACGTCCACTCGCACTTCAGAGATTTTAACTTCTCCTTCTTCTGTTACAGGCGTATTTTCTTCCATTTCTGTGTCGGGATCCGATTCTGTTTCAGTGTCGATTAAGTCGCATCCGACAAGCATCGCGCTCGTTAGACTCAACATTAGTAAAGCTCTGAATGACTTCTTTTTCATCATTTACTTCCTCCCATACACTTACAGCATAGATATATTTTAATCTAAAATCATGACAATTCTATGTCTTTTTTTATATAATATTATGATACAATTTTAACATAATCTGTTTATTTTCCCTGTATGAGAAAACTTTTTTTAATCAATTTCTATAAAAAAGTAATAACTAAAGCTTG
The DNA here is from genome assembly GCF_001885615.1 of Alkalibacterium sp. 20. GTDB lineage: Bacteria > Bacillota > Bacilli > Lactobacillales > Carnobacteriaceae_A > Alkalibacterium. Next base: position 224,943 of record NZ_LSRN01000001.1, read on the forward strand.
CTTTCTCTTTAAATTAACAGTCAAAAGAGAAAGCAAGCTTTATGATTTTATAATGTAAATAACGGACATGGTTCATCCGGATCAGTATCAAGTAATTGAAAACGTTCGTTTACACCGGTATCTTTTCTTATTAAAATTTCTTCAACCGTTTGATGTGCCACTTCTTTGATGTTATTTTCCTTACTTAAGTGACCCAGATAGATACGTTTCGTTTGATCGCTGATCATTTCAGCTAAAGCTAAGGCGCCGTCTTCGTTAGATAAATGACCTTTATCACCAATGATACGCTGTTTTAATGACCAGGGATATCTTCCCATTCGAAGCATACTTAAATCATGATTACTTTCAAACAAGTACGCATCCGCATCTTTGAGCATGCCACGCATGCGATCACTGACATATCCGGTGTCTGTCAGCATGACAAAGCGTTTATTGTTTTTCTGGAAGGTATAAAACTGCGGGTCGATAGCATCATGAGAGACCGCGAAACTTGAAATGTCGATATCCCCCAAGGTTACCGTTTTCTCGTTTGAAAAATGATGCTTCTGTTCCACGTTTAATTTCCCTAATTTGGGTTCCATTGCCTGCCACGTTTTTTCGTTGGCATAGATATCTAAATTATACTTTCGCGCTAAAATACCGACACCTTTAATATGGTCAGTATGTTCATGCGAGACTAAAATGGCATTCAAATCTTCGGGTCGACGTCCGATCTTGCTTAACATCTCAACCGTTTTTTTACCACTGAGTCCACAATCAACTAATACTTTCATTTGATCGGTTTCAATATAGGTACTGTTTCCTGAACTGCCACTAGCTAATATGCTAATGCGCAGGTCGGATTGTTCTGACTGCATCATAAACTGATTCCTCTCTCTGTGAACACTCATGGTCTATTTTACAACAAGTCTCCACCTACAAGCAAGAACACTTTTTTAGGTGCTTCAATCTTTATTCTGCACTTTCATCAGGTTATTCTGTTTCTTCTAGATCACTTTCCTCATCCGGTTCTTCTTCTTGTAATTCTTCAGGAATGACTGTTGTGACTGGATCTGAGATGATCGTACGTTCCACGGCGTCTACTCGCAGCACTTTTTCTCCGCTCGCATCCATAACTGGCACATACCATACCGGTCCATACATGCTTAAGTCTTCCAGATACAGTGTACGGTAATAGGTTAAAATCGGTTGTCCCACAGTGGAATTAGAACTTATTTCGTTGTTTTGAAAAAGAACTTCAATGGCTTGCCTGTCTGTGATGACTGCCTGTGTCGATCCCTGAGGAATCATTGGGCCAGCGTATGTTTGCTGGTATGAGATAATATTTCCGTCACTGCCATAAAACAGAGAAATTTCAGACGTTCCATCTGCTACGGGAAGACCCTCGACTTCCTGTGCATAGACAAAGCGATTCTGACTACGGTCATACCGGAGATACATATAATCTTCACCAAACAATACCGACCCGTTAAAGATGAAAGCATTCAGTGTCGCGTAATCCTCTTCGGTGAATCCGTCTTCAGGGTTTCCTTCGATTACGATTGGATCCGATAAAATACTCGTATAAAGTGAACCGTCTTCAGCGACAGAACCTGCCTGATTTTCCAGCTGGTCCACGTTGTCTTCCAATAATTGATTACTATCCGCCTGAACATAGAACACGTCTTGTTCTTCATCCTGCAGTGTCGGAATGCTAATGCCGATTTGTTCCATTTCCCGAATCAAGTTAACTTGACCGGGCGCACTCGTTGCCTGTTGAATATCGTTACGATTAAAGTAACTCACCAGCAGGTACATATTTAAGAGTAAGAAGGTAATCAGAAAAATGTTTTCTATTTTTTTAAAATCCATTTAGCGATTCCTCCTGTGATTGGATATAGCGATTCACTTCTAACCATGAGCCTTGTGCCTCTATATACCAGTTAGGTTCAAAATGAACCACCCTGTCATCTTCTTCACTTTCCGTCCAGGTCAAGCCAATACGCATATCTTCGATATAATCAAGACCCAGTTCCATTTCTTCAAGTTGATTGATTATATCTCGTCCACTGGGTAATGTTTTTATCCGCTCACCCGTTAGCGTTAAAGGTGTTTGAACGACTCGAAGCGGTACACGCAAATTTGTTCGACCGCTTTCTACGACAGTAATTTCATTCGTCGATTCAAACTGCTGATAACTGTAGACAGGATAGCCCTGGATATACCGTTGAAACGTTACTTCATGTGTTTCCGGAGCATAATCCTGATAATGCACATGTTCGGTCCAGTTTTCTATTTGAGTCAACTCTTGATAACTGCTGCGCAGTCGCTCACTAAATGTCATCTGGCCCATATCCGATCGTTGTCTTAAATACGTTAACGTATTTGTAGCATCATTGATTCTCACTTCTGTCGTTAAATCGATATACCGAGTCGTGTTGCCTGTTCGTCTCGCGTCTATTTCTGACGTGTCCGAGAAAAACTGATAGATAAACAAATTATTTGGTAAACGTTCGACCAGATAGTCATGATACTCTACTTCTTGTTCTTCTACAGGTAGATAGAGATAGCGTTCGTTAACTTCAATAGGTTCAACATCCGTTAAGATGTTCTCTTCTGAATATAGCAACTCATTGATTATATCCAGTGTATAGTCGGTTTCCTCGATTTGATATAAAAATTCACTATGCGAATCATAGAAACCGGCGATCTCTGGATCATCGGTATTCATGAATACGTGTGTAAACGTACGATTTTCATAATCTGTCGGTAAATCATTGAAGCCATTTTCAAAAAGTCCAAACGGTATCGGTGCATCAAAAATAAATTCAACCCAGTTTTCATCATTCAGATAATCCTGATAGGCTGAGTAACTTAATCTCTGCGGCGATTGAACTTCTCCAAAAGTTGTCTCTGGTAAATACTTTTCAAACCATTCATTTGTGTAATGCATGTTGATATCTACTTTTCTGCCTACATCATTGCGATGCCAGACAATCTTTTTGGGAGAAAAGACTTCAGCCAATGAACGATCAACCAGCGAAGCGGGAATAGGACTTCCCCCTCCTGATGAAGGCTCACGTAACTGAACCCCTGTCGTCCAAAGTTGAAAACTTAAAAACAAGCTCAATCCAATCAATCCCGTTAAGAGTACGTGTTTAATTCTGGACCAGATCATTCCCACTCCTCCTCTTCATATGGGACATATGGAAGGGAGAGATAAAACGTCGTACCTTTACCCTCAGTACTTTCGGCCCATATACGACCTCCGTGCTGTTCCACTACTTCTTTGGAAATAGCTAAACCTAAGCCGCTTCCTCCCATGGCTCGTGACCGTGCTCTATCGACACGATAAAAACGAGAGAATATTTTATTGATATCTGACTTGGGAATGCCCATCCCTTCATCACGAATACTGATCAAGACAGTATCCGCTCTTTTTTCCATTTTCCCTATGATCGTACCGCCATCAGGTGAATACTTGACGGCGTTATTCATAATATTATCTAAAACTTGAATCATTCGATCTGGATCGACCTCAACAAAAATGGATTCTCGCAGTATATCTTTTTTGATTTGATGATTTTTCCCTTCGTATTCAGCTGAATGAATCAGCATATCAAAGCGGTTAAGCACATGTTCAAGCATTTCAGTTAAATCGACTATTTCCAGATTTAACGAACTTTTACCTGAATCTATGCGGGACAAGTGAAGCAGGTCTTGAATCATTCGAATCATACGGTCTGTCTCGTTTTGAGTGACTTCCAAAAAGCGTGGAGCCAAATCAGGATCCTGCCAGGCCCCATCTGCCAGCGCCTCAATATAACTGCGCATACTCGTTAAGGGTGTGCGCAGTTCATGTGAAACGTTGGATACGAACTGTTTACGCTCTTCCTCTATCCGTTCTTGTTCGGTAACGTCATGCAGCACACAGACTATCCCGCTGATGAAGCCAGATTCTCTTTGAATCAGCGAAAAGGAAGCGCGCAGGATAATGGGTATCCCATTCTGTTTACTGTTTACCAGCATTTCGTCTTGTTTTTCTAAAATACGACGCAGCGTGATGTCTTCTTCAACATCCAAAATAGACAATAAATTCTGACCTAGAGCATCCTCTTGACTTCTATCAAGCATCAACTGGGCCATTTCATTGATAATCATAATTTTTCCGCGTCTATCTGTTGCGACAACGCCATCTGTCATGTGTGTTAATACACTATCTAGACGTCTTCTTTCTGCATCGATCGATTCTTGTGCCTCAGCAACATCATCTGATAGATCATTGATCGAGCTGGCCAATTGACCTAACTCATCTTCACCGTAAACTTTGAGGGTGCCTGAATAATCACCTTCAGCAATTTGACGGGTTTGAATCTGCATTTCTTTGATCGGCTTGGTCAGCGCCCGAGAGACCATGTTGGCCAAAATGAGCGATAACACAATCGCTACCGCACTGGATTGTAAAAAGATCAAGGTGATTTGAGAAATCTGAGTGTAGACGGATTCGATATTGCTTTCCATCAAAATAGCACCCAGAAACTGAGACTCTTCACCGGTTGAAAAAACAGGTTCAACCATTTTCCATCTTCTGTTTTGGGTGACTTGGTCGATGACTTGTCTGGGAATCGAATTTTCGGTTATTTGTGCCTGTCTCAAATCAACATCATCAGACAATTGTCCAATGATGTTTTGTTGCGTCGTATCACTTGTTCCCATAACGATGAGTTCAGAATCAACAACTTGAAGATCAGTAATGCCACTTCCTGAGAATTCAGTCAGTAAATTACTGATTTCCTGTGCTGGATCGATCTCACTCTCTTCGCCGCTTTCTTCAATTTCCAAATATGGAAGAATAGTACTTTCCAAAAAGCTCATTTGTACTTGCCGATCTTCCTGAAAGTTAGCGATCAGTTGACGTTCTATTTGGGTAATAAAATTCTCCCCGATTAACTGCAGGGCGAATACAAGTAATAGCACAATCACGAACACGATTTTAGTGTTGATGGACTGATAAAAACGAATCTTTTTTTTCATAAATCACTACTTCTCCTGTTTTTCAGGACTTCTAAGGTAATACCCTACTCCACGCCGTGTCACTAGGAAATTCGGATGACTTGGATTGTCTTCGATTTTTTCACGCAGACGTCTTACTGTAACATCTACCGTTCGGACGTCCCCAAAATAATCATAACCCCATACCGTTTCGAGTAAGTGTTCGCGCGTCATCACTTGACCGATATGTCTAGCCAGATAATGAAGCAATTCAAATTCACGGTGAGTCAATTCAATAGAATCTCCACGTTTTGAAACAATATAGGCATCTGGGTGAACGGTTAAATCTCCCACTTCTATATCATTAGTTTCTAATTTAGCCGTTTCAGTGTTTTGAATAGATACTTGTCTTCTGACATTAGCTTTTACACGTGCAACTAATTCCCGGTTTGAGAATGGTTTAGTGACATAATCATCTGCCCCCAACTCCAAACCTAATACTTTGTCAATTTCCTGATCCTTGGCGGTTACCATAATAATAGGAATGTCTTTCGTTTTTCGCACTTCTCGACACACTTCGAGTCCATCCATTTTAGGTAACATTAAATCTAATATAATCAAATCTGGATTTTCTTCTTCAACTTTTTGAAGTGCTTCTTCTCCATCAAATGCAGTGACCACTTCAAATCCTTCTTTTTCAAGGTTAAATTTTACAATATCGGAGATTGGCTTTTCATCGTCGACAACTAATATTTTTTTCAAAGACGTTCCTCCTCAGAACTGATTTAGCTTACATAATACTGTGATTCTATTCACTTTGATTATACCTTACCTATAAGGTATGTTCAATTTTACTTCATTATACTCTTTATGTTTATTCAATCAATCTAATTTTTAATGCGTGTGTTTCATTGGCTTTTGCTTTTTTTGTTGGAAATAATTCTAATGACACAACTGAATCATGTTCTAAAACGATAACAGGGATCACTGTATTGAATCCTCTCTCACTAATGAATTTCTGATCGAAGATAGCCAGCCGCTCCCCTTTTTCAACACGTTTATTTTTTTCCACATATGACTGAAATCCTTCACCGTTTAAAAGTAAGGTATCGATACCGATATGAATCAGTACTTTCATACCTCCATCGGTCTGTATATAATAGGCATGTTTAGCATCGGCCACTTCAATCAACTTTCCTGAAACTGGCGCATACACCACTTCAGATGTTGGTCTTATAGCGTATCCATCTCCAATCATCTTTTGTGAGAATAAATCATCCTGCACTTCTTCTATCGAAATAATTTCTCCGTCAGTGACTGCGCTCAGAATCAATTCCTTTGTTTCATGGTTTTGCTCTTTAACTTGATCACCAAACCCATTACTTTGATTACTCATTTTTTTCTCCTTTTTAAAAAGTGACTGATTTAAATCTAAAAAGCTGTAGAGACAGTCTGAATATTGACTGATCCCGCTACTTTTTCACTCTACTTTTTTATTTCTCGAAGCGAACCACAAAAATCCTATTGTGTAGCTACTATTCTAACAATTAAAGCTCATTCAAGCAATATCTTTTCGCTAGCGTTTTAGTTGGTGTTATTTTTACTTCATGGTATTCTAATACTATAGATGTAAAAATCATGAAAATGATCAGTAAAGGAGGCACACAATGGAATTAGGTTATCTTATTTCGCTCATTATTTTAGGTGTATCACTTGTTTTCCTCATCGGAATAGGTGTGTATGCTATGAAAAAAATAAAACCAACACTGAAAAATATTGAACGGACCCAAACAACTGTACAAGATCAAATTGAACATTTCACTAACGAATCCGATGCGATCCAAAAGAAAGTGGATCTTATCATGACACGCGTCGATAGCACCAAAGATGTTGCAGAAATCAATCTAGAACGAATAAACGAATTATCAGATTATGCGTCTAGCTTGTCTCACTCTTTAACTTATTTAAAAGAGCATAGTGGCAACTATTCGAAGGGTATTGTAGAAAACACCTACACAGAGTTAAAAACAGATGGACCTCGTTTAGCTGAAACATTCAAACGCGCTTTCAAAGGAACAGTTGAAAAGCAAAAGCAACGTCACCAAGATAATAATACGCAAACACTATAATTAGTCTGTTTTGAGAGGATGAAAGAATTATGCCAAAAGTAAGTTTATCAAAAGCTGTATTCATGAGCGCCGCTTCTGCCTTTACCGCTTTACTATTCGCTCCAAAAAGAGGAAAAGAATTTAGAGAAGATTTAAAAGATGAAGCTATCAAATTAAAAGATTCAGGTGAAGAAAAAGCACAGGAACTGGTTGAAGATTTTAAAACATCATATATCGAAGCCGAGAGAGAATTAGAATCGGAGCAAGCGAAATTAGATGCAAAACAAGCGAAGTTGAATCAGACAATTGATGAAATCGAAAGAGACCTGGCTTTAAGCGACGCTGAAAGACAAGGAACAACAGAGGCTGACGCTGTTTCAGCTAGTCAAGCGATCTATACGGATCACAAAGTCGGCGATGTAAAAGACACCGCACTCGAACCCGAGCACGATCAAGCTATTCCAAAAGATAAAGTGGATGAAGCTTTACACGATAATTACTTATCAGATGATGAAGATTTTGAAATCGATGAGTCATCTGTCGAGGACGAAGACGATGCTTCATTGAAGGTAAATCCTAACAACTAATTCTAAAAAAAAGGATCCCTTAAAAAGGGATCCTTTTTACGTTCTAGTTTTATTTTCTAACCCAAACAGAAAGCGATTCTGCATTTACCGGAAATGTTGCATGACCTTCTTCGTCAATTGTTATTTCATCTTCTCGATTTTTCAATAAATCAATATAGATATTCCCAGCATGCAAACTTCCTACGTACATATCCTTGTACCCTTCGTCTCCGTTAGATATGATAACAGCACACCCTTCAGGATGCTCGTCATTCCCTGTTCGAGTAAAACCAATACAATTATCATGATCCAAATAATTATTTTGTTCGCCATAAGCGTATTCTTTGCGTGCGTGTAGTAAGGTATCGATCTCGTATTGACAGCCCTCATAATCCACATCGCCATTATATCCATAATAATCTCCATAAAACACACACGGGTAACCATAAGAACTCAATAAAATAAATCCGTAAGCGATTGGTTTAAACCATGGTTCTACATAAGATTCCAAAGCTTGATTGGGTTGAGAATCATGATTTTCTACAAACGTCACAGCTTGCTCGGCATTACCTTTATAAAGCGTCCCATCTAATAATTTCCTTAAGTCAAAATCACGGTACTGTTTACTTGCTTCATGTAAAGCAAAATGGAAACGAACATCCATCATCGAAATAGAATACTCGTGTTCCTCCAAGTAATCTTCCAAGAATTTATAGCGTTGATTCCAATACTCAGCCACAAAAAAGAACTCTTCGCCATGTTTTTCTCTAACGTCTTCGATTAATTCTTTCATGAATGCACTATCGATGTGCTTAACTGCATCTAGTCGTATGCCATCAATTTTTGTTTCTTCAATAAACCAGTGAATCCATTTTTTTGTTTCCTCAACAACTTCAGGATGTCCATAATCAATATCTGCAAACATAAGGTAATCAAAGTTCCCAAATTCTACCGATACATTCTCATCTGGCGCCCATCCTTTTCCTTCACCCTCGATGCGGAAAATCCCATGGTCACCTGTCTTCTCATCCTCTGAGACGCCCGAAAAATGGTACCAGTGCCATTCGAAGTCTGAATATCCACCTTCCCTTCCGGAGAAGTTGAAATAGGTCCACGCCTCGATTTCTCTGGTCTCTCCGACATCTTCATGACGATTGTCTTCATTCACCGGTGTAGCTTCGAACGTTTCTGTTTCGTCTGCTCCACCTCTGTGATTCAAAACCACATCAGCATACACATGAATATCATTTTCATGTAAGGCTTCTATTGCCTCAATCAATTCTTTTTTCGTTCCGTACTTTGTTCTAACCGTTCCTTTTTGATCAAATTCACCTAAGTCAAATAAATCGTATACACCATAACCGACATCATTTTGTCCCGTACCTTTATAACAAGGAGGAATCCAAACAGAAGTTATTCCTATCTCTTTTAAGTGTTCTGCATCTTCTTTCAATCGCTGCCAATGTTTTCCGTCGTTTGGCAAGTCCCATTCAAAGTACTGCATCATCGTTCCATTCATTTTTCTTTCTCCCTCCATTAAGCTATAGCAGGACATACTACACTTAAGTATTTTACAGTGTATGCTCCTTATTGACAACTTTGACGCCTTTTACACATCATTTAATACCCTTAAAATGAACCTGTAAAGAAAGCTTGTATTTCTTTATCAAGAACGGTAAAATCTAGCTATTCACGTTTTGTTTCGTTACACTTTAATGTAGTTTGCTTTAGGAAGGATTGTTTTAGATGAAAAAATTTCTGGATCAATTTTCTGATTGGCCGATACCGATAAAAATCATAGTGAGTTTCGCTTTTGCTATGTTTGTAGGTTCGTTAATTTTGGCTATGCCTTTCAGTCAATTAGAAACATCTCAAGCAACTTATTTTGATCATCTGTTTGGTGCTGTATCCATGGTGGCTGTGACTGGTTTATCTACAGTCCCCGTGGCTCAAACCTATAATTTATTTGGTCAGATAGTTACTTTGGTATTAATAAAATTAGGTGGTTTAGGACTCATCACTATTGTTTCGGCTATCATCATGCAATTTGGTCGTCATGTAAGTATGAAAGAAGAAATCACTATACAACAAGCTTTAAATCGTAGTAATATGAAAGGATTTAGTCATTTTTTACTTAATGTAGTGAAATATACGACGTTGTTTGAGACTATCGGAGCTATCTTGCTCGCTTTCACGTTTGTCCCAATTTTTGGATGGCCGAAAGGCCTGTTTAATTCTATATTTATAGCTATTTCCTCTTTCAATAACGCTGGGTTTGATAATCTCGGAACCGAAAGCATGCAAGCCTTTGTAGACACTCCCATGGTTAATATCGTTATCCCCTTTTTAATCATTATAGGTGGCATTGGTTTTTCCGTCTGGTTTGATCTCGCACGTAATTTTAAACAGTTTAAAAAAGCAAGAAGTTGGATAGATTTCAAAGGTACTTATCGTCACTTGACTTTACATACACGCTTAGTTATCAAGTGGTCGCTATGGCTGATTGTCTCTGCAATGGTTATTTTCACTTTAGCCGAATGGACCAATCCAAATTCTCTAGGTAACTTAAGCTTAACTAATAAGTTACAAGCGATTTTTTTCCAAGCAGTCACTTTAAGGACTGCTGGTTTCAGTACTTTGAATTTTGCTGAATTTCACATGTTTACTCTGGTCGTATTCACTGTTTTCATGTTTATTGGTGGATCTCCAGGCGGAACGGCTGGTGGGGCAAAAACCTCTACTGTTGCTTTAGTCGTCAAGCTCATTGGGACAGAACTAAAAGGACAAACAAACATTAATTACAAACACAGAACATTAGAAATAGACATCGTCAAGCGAGCATTGGTCATTGTCGTTATGTTTATACTACTAAATTTCGTAGCTTTATCATTAATGACAATTTTTGATGAAGAAGTCCCTCTACAATATTTATTTTTCGAAAGTGTCTCAGCCTTTGGTACTGTTGGTTTATCTGCCAATTTGACCGCAACACTTTCTAGATACAGTCAAACCGTTATCATGTTCTGCATGTTTATCGGTCGACTAGGACCTATTACTATCTTCACTGCTTTAGGAAATAGAGATAGAAAAAAACGAGATATTAGATACGCAACCGGAAGTATATTAATTGGTTAGGAGTGTCAATTTTGGTTAAAACAGTTGGAGTATTAGGATTAGGTGTTTTTGGGTCAACCATCGCAAAAGAGTTAGGCGAACAACATTACGATGTCATTGCCGTCGATAAAGATTTAATTGACGTTAATCGTGTTGAGGAATACGTCGTACAAGCGGTTCAAGGTAATTTCACTGATATCGAACTTTTGAGAAGTATTGGTTTTTCTAATTGCGATGTCGTAGTTATCGGAACAGGCTCAAACTTAGAATCAAGTGTTATGGCCATCATGAATTGTAAAAAACTTGGTATTAAACGTATCATAGCTAAAGCGAAGAATCGTACCCATATGGAAATCATGCAGGAAATGGGTGCACATGAAATAATACGTCCTGAAAAAGAAATGGGCGATAAAGTAGCACGAAATATCATGCGTAATAATATATTGGACGTTATTAATTTAGATGAAGAAAACTCCATAATTGAATTTACTGCACCTAAACGCTGGATAGGACGCAGTTTGAAAGATCTGGATTTACGTAAAAAATACCAGATAAATGTTATCGGAATGAAATCAGATCCAAAAGGTAAGTTGTCCATCAATGTTCCACCCGAAGAAAAAATAAAACCTGGAAGCTTTATTGTAGCCATTGGAAATCCAAAAACCTTTGAGCATCTAGATTATACTGATCAGTTAAAATAAATAAAAAAGCTGAAAGGCTGGGACACATTAAAAATGTCCCGGCCTTTCAGCTTTTATTTAAAGTTTCGTTCACAATTGACTTTACTAACTTCTCATTTAGTTTTCTTTCAATTACCCCGATTAAACGCTCTGCATTTCAATTACAGCGGAAGCATATATGTTTCACTACTTAACTCCCTTAAAACGCTCAGAACGCCTATTTTTAAGTTTGACATCCATATAGAGACATCTACCTCTACAATCGACTGCTTGGACATAAAAAGAGTGGTAACCTCTGTAGTAACCTCACTTTATTTGAGGTTAACACAGAAGTTATCACTCTGAATGTTTAACGTGGAATATCGTTTTCAGGATAATATGATAAGGAAGAAAATTTATTATATTCTTTAATAAAGAGCAATTTACATGTTCCTCTAGCCCCAGAACGGTTTTTTTCCAGTATCACTTCAACGATGTTTTCATCTGCCGATTCATCTTCTTCACCGTCTTCACCACGATAATAATCTTCTCGATATAAAAAGGCTACGATGTCAGCATCTTGCTCGATTGAACCAGATTCTCTTAAGTCACTTAGTATAGGACGTTTGTCTTGTCTTTGTTCCACATTACGAGAAAGCTGAGATAAGGCCACAACTGGAACAGACAATTCTTTCGCTAATTTTTTCAATTGACGAGAAATTTCAGATACTTCCTGCTGTCGACTTTCCCGACCAGTACCTTCAATGAGTTGTAAGTAGTCGATTACAACAAGACCAATACTTCCCTTTTCCTGTTTAAGCTTACGACACTTCGCACGGATCTCAGCTGTTCTGATACCCGGCGTATCATCAATGTAAATATTTGCTTTAGACAAACTACCCATAGCTACAAACAATTTTGTGAATTCTTCTTCAGTTAACTGACCTGTTCGCAAATGTGTTGCATCGATCGTTCCCTCCGCACACAACATACGATTAACTAATTGTTCTGCACCCATTTCCAAACTAAATATGGCCACTGTTTCATCTGTTTTTGTCCCGATATTTTGAGCTACATTTAAGACAAAAGCTGTTTTACCGACACCAGGACGCGCTGCTAAAATAATCAATTCATCCTTATGCAAGCCTGAGGTCATCTGATCAAGCATTTTATAGCCAGTAGATAGACCTGTGATATCATCATCATTCTGAAAAAGTTCATCGATATTATTGATCGTATTTCTCAAAACAGTTTCTATATCTACAAATCCGCTTCTGCTTTTCTTCTCGGAAACCTCGAGTATTCTTCTTTCTGCTTCGTCGAGCAGATCGGGGAGATTATCTGTTTCCTGATACCCTTTAGAGGCGATTTCAGTTGCTGTTTGGATTAAATTCCTTAAAATCGCACGTTCCTCAACGATTTTTGCGTAATATTCAACGTTTGCCGCTGTAGGTACGGTCGTAGCAATTTCTGCTAAATAAGGTGTCCCACCTACATCTTCTAATTGATTTTTCGATCCTAAATTATTAGCAATTGTAATAACGTCTATTGCTTCATTTTTCTCATTCAATTCAACCATGGATTGAAAAATAAGTTGATGCGCACGACGATAAAAATTATTTGCTTCAACATACTCCATAGCTGGAATAATCGCTTCAGGATCAAGTAAAATCGAACCTAAGACAGATTGTTCCGCTTCTATATTCTGTGGAGGTAAGCGATCACCTATAACGTCCATCTTGATGTCTAACTTCCTTTCATACTCGTTAACTGTTCCTTAATTGTACCTTATCTTTATTTAAAAGTACATAAGGGAACACATGTTTTAAAATGTTTCACATGAAACATTTTAAAAAACTAGCACAGTCTCATGTCGTTTACATGAGGAACTATGCTAGTTACTTTAACGCTCTAAAATATTACTATTTATTCTTCCGCTGTAACACTTACAGTAATTTCTGCCGTTACATCTTTGTGTAACTTGATGTCCATTTTCTGACTTCCGACCGTACGCATTGGTATAGATTGATTGATCTTACGTTTATCTACTTTGATCCCTAATTGTTTTTCGATAGCCTTAGCAATCTGTTTTGTCGTTACTGACCCAAACAAACGACCATCTTCTGCCGCTTTTTCTTTGATCTCGATTGTGTTTTCTTCCAACATTTCTTTTTCTTTTGTTGCAGCTTCAAAGATTTCATTTTCTTCACGTTCCTGAGCTATATTCTTCATATTCAATTCTTTTTTTGCTGAAGAGGTTGCTTCTTTTGCTAAACCTTTTTTGATCAAGAAATTCCTTGCATAACCGTCGGAAACATTTTTCGTTTCACCTTTTTTTCCTGTACCCTTGATATCTTTTAATAGAATAACTTCCATAGTTTTTAACTCCCTTTATAATTAGTCTAATTGAGAATGTATAACTTCTTTTAATTCTTCTATTATTTCAGAAATACTTTGTCCATCTATCTGTGTTGCAGCATTGGATAAGTGTCCGCCGCCTCCCATTTTTTCCATAATAGCTTGAACATTTATTTTACCGAGACTTCTGGCACTAATACCGACTGTTTCTTCAGAACGTCTAGTTATAACAAAAGCAGCCTCTACTCCCGACATGCTAAGCATCGTGTCTGCCGTTTGAGCAGCTGTAACTGAAGGATAGATTTCGTCTTCTGCCCCGCTTGCAACAGCTATACCTTCGATAACGTAGTTTAATGTTTCAATTAATCGACTACGTCTGAGATAGCTCTCTGGGTCTTCTTTTAATAGTCTTTGTATCATCGTAGGATTGGCTCCGACCGATTGCAGATAACTTGCTGCATCAAATGTACGTGAGCCAGTTCTTAAGCTAAAGTTATTAGTATCCACGACGATTCCACCTAACATAGCAGTCGCTTCAATACGGTTGATCGGTTCTCCATCTGTTGATATATATTCAAATAGTTCAGTAATCAGTTCCGCAGTGGACGACGCATAGGGTTCGATATACACCAGTAATGGATTCTCTGTAAATTCCTCACCACGTCTATGATGATCGATTACCATGTTTCGTTTTGTTTTCTTCAACAGATTTGGTGCAATTGAAAGGACAGGTTTATGATGATCCACCAATACAACCAAGTCATCACTTTTAATCATTCGTTCAGCCTCGGCTGATGAGATCAGATTATTATTCACCTGTTTATACTTTTTAATTTCTTGAAGAAGTTTGTCAACGTCTTTGCTTACTTCATCTTCATCAATGACAACATGCACAGTCTTTTTAAGCATCATGGCAATGCGCGCTATGCCGAGCGAAGATCCTACAGAATCCATATCCGGATTTTTATGTCCCATAACAAAAATCGCATCACTGTCATTCATTAATTTCTGCATGGCTTGACTGATCATTCGAGAACGTACCCGTGTCCGTTTTTCCATGGGATTTGTTTTACCACCATAATAGCGTGGTTCTTCATCAACTGGTTTGACAATAGCTTGATCGCCACCACGTCCTAATGCTAAATCTAAATTATTTTGAGCTAATTCAGCTAATTTATCAAAAGGTTCATCACCATAGGCGAGTCCAAGACTTATAGTCAGTGGTAAATTCCGTTTAGATGTTCGATCTCTTATATTATCTATGATATTAAATTTTTCACTCTCTAACCGTTCCAGCTCTTCTCTATTCAAAAGCAAGAAATAGCGGTCATCGGATATCCGTTTATAGAAAATACCATGTTGTTTACCCCAGTTAGAAAAATAGGTAGTAAGTAGACTATCAAACCCGGATACTCCTCTATCATCTAGACCCTGAGTGATTTCATCGTAATTATCCAGAAACAACCAGCCTACAACAGGACGTATTTTCTCATATTCTTCAGTAACTTTCGCGTATTCGGTTATATCCAATAGATAGAGAGCATTAACATCTTTTTGAAGAGAAACTTTATAAACTTTGTCGTTCCATTCAATTAAATTGAAATCTTCTCTTTTTTCATTATCAAAGTAATCCGATATATCTCGATTCACCTCTCTAATAGGTTCACCCAACAACTGCTGATTGCTCGGTAATTGTAATTGCATATAGGGATTGATCCATTCAATCTGATTTTTTTCATTGAGTAAAATTATACCCATCGGCATTTTAATTAAAGCTTCCTGCTGCCCACGTTTGATTCGGTAAGATAAATTAAGTATATAGTTATTTAATTCTTCATTATATTTATTACTAAATCGCCATATTATAATGAGGGTAATAAAAAAAAATATTAACATTAAAGAACCCAGCCAAATGAAAGCAAAGAAACTCAACACTGTCATAAAGAGCTGAACAGCTACCGCAAATAAAAGCATTCGCTTTAAATAGGGATGGTCCAGTAACTTAGGTAGATTTTCTTCCTTTGACTTATCATTCATATTTTCTCCTCTTGACATCATCGTTATAACTATTCCCTGATATTTTAACACGTTTTCAAGGTCTATTCTATACCTGATATCACATTATAAATGTTTCACGTGAAACATTTATATCAAAAGAAGCTGCAACAGTATACTGTCACAGCTTCTCTAATTTTTTTATTCTTCAGTAACGAATGGTAATAAGCCCATGATACGAGCACGTTTAATTGTTTTCGTTAATTTACGTTGGTTTTTAGCATATGTTCCAGTAACACGACGTGGTAAAATTTTACCTCTGTCTGAAATGAAACGTTTCAATAAATCGACATCTTTGTAATCAATATATTCAATATGATTTGCTGCAAAGAAATCAACTTTACGGCGCTTTTTGCCGCCTCTACGTCCAGCCATGTTATAATCCTCCTTTTATTCTTGAATCAAAATGGTAAATCGTCATCGGAAATGTCGATTGAATCATTATTAGATTCAAATGGATCTTCATCGAAATTTGCGTGATTGCTTTTAGTATTATTCTTTGGAGCTTGATTGTTATTTTGCGAATCATTTGAATTATTCGAGTAATTCTTTGAAACTCCAGCATTAGAACTTGAACCGTCATTTTGTGCACGTTTTTCAGTGACTGATTTAGGTTCGAGCATTTGGAAATTTTCGCAAACTACTTCTGTAATATAAACTTTTCTACCTTCGTTATTTGTGTAGTTTCGTGTTTGCATACGGCCAGTTACTCCTACTAAAGATCCCTTACGGGTAAAGTTAGAGATTATTTCAGCTGTTTTTCTCCAAGCAACACAATTGATAAAATCAGTTTCTCTCTCACCCTGTGCATTGGTATATGGACGTTCTACAGCTACTGTAAATGAAGCAACGGCTATCCCGCTACCCGTATAACGAAGTTCAGCATCTCTAGTTAATCGTCCAACTAGTACGACATTGTTAATCAATCAAAGTGCTCCTTTCTTAAAAGGCAATCAATAAAAATGTTTCACGTGAAACATTAGTTTTCTAGACGTACGATCATATGACGTAAAATGTCGTCATTGATACGTGCTAGGCGTTCAAATTCATTGATAGCTGCTGCATCTGAAGAATTTAAGGTTACTAAGCGATATGTTCCATCGCGGTATCCTTTAATTTCATAAGCAAAACGGCGTTTCGCCCAGTCTTTTGACTCAGTTACTTCAGCACCGTTATCTTTTAAGATAGTTTCAAAGCGTTCTACTAAAGCTTTTTTACCGTCTTCATCAAGATCAGGACGGATGATATATAAAATTTCATATTTAGCTGTCTGACTCATCGTTGACTGTCACCTCCTTATGGACTTTGGCCCCTTCATTTGAAAGAGCAAGGAGAGTATTCTATATAGAGTACTCACCGAAGCATTATAGCACACCACTACTATTAACACAAGGTTTCTTTTAATATGGATAATAGTGACAAAGAAAAAACACAAAAGTAATAATTAAAATAATGATCTATTTTTAAAATTGATATATCTTTATATGTTTTTGTAGAATTTTATTCACAACTACCTTAAGTTTAATCTATATAAAAGTGATATGATCAAATCATCACAATAGATAATACAGGAGGAATTTAATGATCACATTTTTTGGTGGGATTCTATTTTTAATTCTTGGGTACTTCTTTTACGGAAAGTATATCGAGAAAATTTTTGGGATCGAACATCGTCGAACAACGCCTGCTTTTGAACTAGCAGATGGAAATGATTTTGTTGTTATGGGAACACGTAAGAATGCACTGATTCAATTACTAAATATTGCAGGTACCGGACCTATATTTGGTCCAATTATGGGTGCTTTATACGGTCCTGTTGCGTTTGTATGGATTATATTTGGCAACATATTCGCAGGAGCAGTCCATGACTATATGCTTGGTATGATATCACTAAGGAATGAAGGGGCTCATCTTCCAGAATTAGCCGGTCGCTATTTGGGCAAATTTATGAAGCATATTGTAAATGCTTTCGCTGCGCTTTTGCTTTTGTTAGTTGGTACGGTATTTGTAACATCTCCAGCTAACCTCTTAGCTAATCTAACCCCGGAATGGCTAGGGACAGGTGTTTTAATAGCACTTATATTTGTATATTATATCTTATCAACCTTACTACCTATTGATAAATTAATTGGTAAAATATATCCCTATTTTGGCGCCTTATTGATTATAAGTACACTTGCTATATTTATATCACTTGTATCCAGAGGAGAACCCATCCCTAATCTTACTCTTTCCAGTTTCCGAAATCTTCATCCTTCAGGTGTAAGCTTATTCCCGGGTATTTTCTTTACGATATCTTGTGGTGCAATGTCAGGTTTTCATGCTACTCAAACGCCCATTATATCACGAACACTTAATAGCGAATCAGATGCTCGTTTTGTCTTTTATGGCATGATGACTACTGAAGGTATTATTGCCATGATCTGGGCTGCTGCTGCTATGAGTTTCTATGACGCTCCATCATTGAGTGGTGTTATTGCTGATGGTACCGCCTCATTAGCGGTTGAACAAATAGCTCGCCATTACTTGGGTGCCTTTGGCGGTACTCTTGCTATCCTTGGGGTTATTGTCTTACCTATTACATCAGGAGATACAGCATTCAGAAGTTTACGCATGATTATTGCAGATTATTTGAATATCAGTCAGAAAAAAATTAATAAGCGATTACTTATTAGTATTCCGCTTTTTCTAATTTCTATTGGTTTATCATTTATGGATTTCAACATTTTATGGCGTTACTTTAACTGGGCTAACCAAGCTACTGCGGCTATAGCCTTACTCGTTTCAACACGTTACCTATTCTTAAAAGGAAAAAATTATTTAGTCACGCTTATTCCCGCTTCATTGATGCTTTATGCCGTTATAGTCTACTTGTTGAATGAGCAGATTGGTTTCGGATTGTCTTACGTTATTTCATTAGCTTTAGGATTAATCTTGACTATTGGTCTTCTTTCATTGTTCTGGTATTCCGGCTTGAAACAAAAAGAGACACTAGATCCAGAGCATGTTTTATTAAATGACCATTTATCTATTAAAACCATACGAGGATTAAGAAAAAGAGCTTTCAATAACTAATAACATTACAAAAACCCCCGTATCATCAGTAAATTCGTACTGATGATACGGGGGGATTTTTCTATTTATTTTCTCTTTAGATTAATCTGTTTCTTCTTCATTTTCTTGATTTTCAGTTACTACTTCGCTGTTTTCTTCACTTGCGGTTTCTTCTAATTCATTTGTCTCTTCTTCTACTGGTTCAACTTTTTCTAATGTTGATACAAAGACATCTTCTTCAAGTCTCATTAAACGTACACCCTGAGTTGCACGCCCTGTTTGAGAAATGTTTTTTGCATGGAAACGAATAATAACGCCATTCGTTGTGATCATCATGATATCTTCTTCACCATGAACGGTTTTGAGCCCAACAAGTGGTCCGTTTTTATCGGTAATATTAACGGTTTTAACCCCTTTACCTCCACGTCCTCTGATTGCATATTCAGAAGCAGCGGTACGTTTACCATAGCCTTTTTCTGTTATAACTAAGACTTCAGAGTCAGGATTTAAAATATCCATTCCAACGACCTTATCATCTTCTCTTAAGCGTACGCCTCTAACTCCTGCAGCAGCACGTCCCATACTTCTTACATCTTCTTCATGGAAACTTACTGCGTAGCCTTGACGTGTCCCGATTACAATGTGATCTGACCCATGAGTTACAGCTACATTGATCAATTCATCTTCTTCTTTAAGAACGATCGCTTTGAGTCCGCTGGTTCTGATGTTTTCAAATTCAGAAAAGGCTGTACGTTTCACTGTACCCATTCGGGTTGTAAAGAATAAGTGATCAGTTTCTTTAGTTTCTCCTCGAGTACTGATGATGGCTTGTATGTTTTCATCATTGTTGATACCCAAGAAGTTAATGGCAGGTATTCCTTTTGCTGTTCTTCCGTATTCTGGAATTTCATACCCTTTTGCTTTGTACACTTTACCCGTATTGGTAAAGAACAAGAGTAGATCATGAGTCGAGCAGGTAATCAGTGTCTCTACAAAGTCATCTGTGTTCGTTGTCATGCCCTTAACGCCACGACCGCCACGGTGCTGAGCTTTAAACTCAGAAATAGCCATGCGCTTCATATAGCCGTTGTGTGATAAGGTGACAGCAATTTCTTCTTCTTCGATAAGATCCTCATCTTCAATACTGAGAGATTCACCGACAAGCAATTCTGTACGGCGGTCATCACCATGTTTATCAGAAATTTCTTCTAATTCAGTTGCGATGATTTCATGCACGCGCGCAGGGTTAGCTAAAATGTCCGCCAGATCACTGATGAGCTGAATAAGGTCCTGATATTCACCTTCGATTTTTTCTCTTTCAAGGCCTGTTAATCGAACCATACGCATATCCAGGATAGCCTGAGACTGTCGATCACTTAAACCAAAACGTTCCATCAAGGCATTTTTTGCCACATCACCCGTTTTTGAACCTCTGATTATGGTTATGATTTCATCGATATGATCTAAAGCAATGCGCAAACCTTCAAGAATATGTGCGCGTGATTCTGCTTTACGTTTGTCAAATTCTGTTCTTCTTCGGATAACTATCCGTTGATGTTTTAAATATTCAACGAGGATTTCTTTGAGTCCTAAAGTTTTAGGAACACCATTCACGATAGCCAGCATATTGAAGCCGAAAGATGTTTGCAACGGTGTCAATTTATAAAGGTTATTTAAAACAATACTGGCTGAAACATCACGTCTGACATCAATAACAACACGCATACCGTCTCTGTCTGATTCATCATTTAAATCAGTGATGCCTTCAATACGTTTGTCTCGAGCTAAATCTGCTATACGTTCAACCAGTTTTGCTTTATTGACTAAGTAAGGAATTTCATCGACGATAATGCGTTCTTTCCCGTTGGGTTGAATTTCGATTCTTGTTTTGGCCCGAACTTTGATCGAACCTCTACCTGTTTCATAAGCTTTTCTAATGCCTGATTTACCTAAAATCATAGCTCCAGTAGGGAAATCTGGTCCAGGTAAGACTTCCATCAATTCTGCGACAGTTGCGTCTTCGTTTTCCATCACAATACGGCAGGCTTTAATGACTTCTCTCAAGTTGTGTGGTGGAATATTTGTAGCCATACCAACAGCTATACCGGATGCACCGTTAACCAGTAAATTAGGGAAACGGGCAGGTAAGACATTCGGTTCACGTTCTGATCCATCATAGTTATCATGATAATCGGTTGTGTCCTTATTGATATCACGTAGCATTTCCAAGGCCATTTTACTCATACGAGCTTCAGTATAACGCATAGCGGCAGCGCTATCTCCATCGATAGAACCAAAGTTACCGTGTCCGTCAATCAAAGGATTACGGAAACTGAAATCTTGAGACATACGAACCATCGATTCATAAATCGCAGAGTCGCCATGGGGGTGATATTTACCCATGACATCCCCGACGATACGCGCCGATTTTTTAAAGGCTTTATCCGGTGTCATTCCCAGTTCGTTCATTCCATACAGTATACGACGATGTACAGGTTTCAAACCATCACGTACATCAGGCAAAGCACGAGCTACAATAACACTCATTGCGTAGTCCAAAAATGATTTTTTCATCTCACTGGATAAGTTTATTGTTTCCATGCGTGCTTCTCTTTCTTCAGTCAAGTACTTTTTCCTCCTTAAACAAATTCACAACTATATTTACTTTTCATATTAAAATAGCACTCTATTTTATGATTAAACGTCGATATTGGTTACATATTGGGCATTTTCTTCAATGAAAACACGTCTTGGTTCTACTCTTTCACCCATCAGCATATCAAACACCAAATC
The DNA here is from genome assembly GCF_001885615.1 of Alkalibacterium sp. 20. Classification (GTDB taxonomy): domain Bacteria; phylum Bacillota; class Bacilli; order Lactobacillales; family Carnobacteriaceae_A; genus Alkalibacterium. The sequence goes on from NZ_LSRN01000001.1 coordinate 246,621, forward strand.
GGCTTCTATCGCATCTTCAACTGTCACCTGCAGTAAACGTCTATTTTCAGGATTCATCGTTGTTTCCCACAGTTGTTCAGCATCCATTTCACCTAGTCCTTTATAACGCTGTATAGAGGGTTTAGGAGACGTAGGAATAGTTTTAAGGTAATTCTCCAATTCTTTTTCAGTATCCAAGTAGACCTCTTTTTTGCCTTGTTTAACTTGATACAGTGGTGGCATCGCTACATAAACGTAGCCTGCTTCTACCACTGGTCGCATGTAACGGTAAAACAGAGTTAATAGTAACGTCCGAATATGTGCGCCATCGACATCGGCATCGGTCATGATGATCAGTTTATGATAACGCGCTTTATTGATTTGAAATTCTTCTCCAAAACCGGTGCCCATCGCAGTAAAGAGCGAACGAATTTCTTCGTTAGCCAAAATACGATCGATGGTCGCTTTTTCAACGTTTAAGATCTTACCTCGAATAGGTAAAATAGCTTGGAACAAACGAGAACGTCCTTGTTTGGCAGAACCGCCCGCGGAATCTCCCTCAACGATAAAGATTTCTGATTTTGCAGGATCTTTTGATGAACAGTCAGCTAATTTCCCAGGTAAATTACTGATTTCCAGTCCATTTTTCTTACGGGTCACTTCGCGCGCACGTTTAGCAGCCAAGCGTGCTTTAGCGGCGAGTAAGGCTTTTTCCATTATTTTCTTTCCAATTTTAGGATTCTCAACCAAGAAACGATTGAAATGCTCACTAAAGAGACGATCTGTGATCGTTCGTACTTCTGAATTGCCTAATTTTGTTTTTGTTTGTCCTTCAAATTGAGGATCAGGATGTTTGATGCTTAAAACAATCGTTAACCCTTCTCTAGCATCTTCCCCACTCAGGTTTTCTTCATTTTCTTTTAGAAATTTATTTTTTTTGGCATAATCATTGATGATACGTGTGAGTGCCGTCTTGAAACCAAACTCATGCATACCACCTTCATAGGTATGGATATTATTGGCAAAACTCATGATATTCGTGTGATAGCCGTCTGTATGCTGCAAGGCAACTTCAACGACTATCCCCTCTTGTTCACCTTCTAAAAAGATGGGCTCATCGTATAAAACAGTTTTGCTTTGATTGAGGTATCCTACATAACTTTTGATTCCGCCGTCGTATTGATACTCTAAACGGACAGGCTCTTCGGGGCGCTGGTCTTCAATGGAAATAGCTAGCCCACGATTTAAGAAAGCTAATTCACGGACACGTTTCGACAATTTATTGAAATCATATTCCTGTGTTTCCTTGAAAATGTCTGCATCTGCTTTAAAACGGACAACCGTCCCGGATTTATCTGTGTCTCCGATCTCATTCAATTCATTGATTACATCTCCGCGCTCAAAACGCATGTTATGAATTCTGCCGTTCTTATGAACATCCACTTCAAGAAATTCTGAGAGTGCATTCACAACAGAAGACCCTACACCATGAAGGCCACCGGAAACTTTGTATCCGCCACCACCGAATTTACCACCTGCATGCAAAATCGTAAAGACGGTTTCTAATGCCGGACGTCCTGTTTTCGCTTGAATATCGATCGGTATGCCACGTCCGTTATCGCTGACTTCTACAACATTGTCGGGTTTGATTACGATGTCAATATTTTTTGCATGACCAGCCATTGCTTCATCGATAGAATTATCGACTATCTCCCAAACGAGGTGATGCAAACCTTCAGGACCTGTTGTTCCAATATACATACCGGGACGTTTTCTAACGGCTTCTAATCCCTCTAAAACTTGAATCTGACTGGCATTATATTCTTGTACCTCTTTTGGCGTTATTTTTTCATCTGCCATTTTATTCACTCTCCATTTCAATCTGTCCATTATGAACGGTAAAAATTCGCGGATCATGGAGTAATTCTTTTTTTACTCCATCTAAACTTGTCGTTGTTAAGAATGTCTGCACTTTATCCTGAATAGATTTCAGTAAATGTGTCTGGCGATCATCATCCAGTTCGCTCAAAACGTCATCCAATAATAAAACGGGGTACTCTCCCGTCATCTCTTTCATTAGTTCGATTTCTGCCAGTTTCACACTCAAAGCGGTTGTCCGCTGTTGACCTTGTGACCCATACGTTTGAACATTTTTGCCGTTCACATAAAAACGAACATCGTCGCGATGCGGACCAGAAAGCGTTGTTCCTTGTTCATATTCTCTACGTTCATTCTGTTTATACTGCTCAAGTAAATCGGTTATCACTTGTTCTTTCTTTTTTTCCGACGATAAAGTGACGGAAGACGCATACTCAAGGGTCAGCTCTTCCTTGCCCTGTGATATTTCTGAATGAATGGGTCGTGCCCATTTTTCCAATCGTTTAACAAAAGAAAAGCGTCCAGTCAGTACCTCAGCACCTTCTGCCGCTAGTTGTTCGTTAAGTATCGCTACGTATGTTTTGTCCAGCTTACCGTTTTTTCGATTCTGCTTTAGGTAAGCATTCCGTTGTTTAAGTATTTTCTGATATTCTACGAGATGATACAGATAAATGGCACTCATCTGTCCCATTTCCATATCCAGGAATTTTCGTCTGACTGAGGGTGAGCCTTTAACAAGCGCTAAATCTTCTGGGGCAAACAAAATAATGTTCAAATGCCCTATATAGGCACTCAATTTCTTTTGTTCTAAATGATTCAACTTGGCTTTTTTCCCTTTTTTTGACAACACGATTTCAAGTGGATACGTCGTTTTATCCGTTTCCACCTTACCTGTTATTTTAGCGAAATCCTGATCCCAGCCAATGAGCTCTTTATCGTTGGCTGTCCGGTGACTTCTTGCCATGGCTAAAACGTAGATACTTTCCATCATATTCGTTTTACCTTGAGCATTTTCTCCTAAAAAAACATTGATTTTTTCAGAGAATGCTACGTCTGCTGTTTCATAGTTTCGGTACCCTTTTAAAGAAAGTTCTTTTAGAAACATTCCTATTGTCCATCATGGCTTGATTCAATCGTGTATGTCCCAAAATCTTCGATTTTTATGATATCTCCATGACGTAATTTCTTTCCTCGACGGTTTTCAGGTTCACCGTTGACCCATATAGCGGTGTCCAGTAAAAAAGGTTTTGCCATGCCACCACTTGAAATGATATTGGCATGTTTTAAAAATTGTCCTAATGTGATCATCGATTCATCGATTTGAATTATTTCAGACACAGTTATCGGCTCCTTAAAAAGTAAAGACATGGAAACTCTCCACGTTCACTTCATTTATCTTCATATTATACCTCAAATGACCATTTAAAACAACTTTATATGGGGAATTCGGCATTCTAATCGATTTTGTATCATTATAGATAAAAAGTGCTATTAATAGCGAAATGAGCTCAGAGTGGAAATTTTGAATAGATTGGGTGTTTTGGAATGAAAAAAAGGGGGATTACACTTTTTTTTAACAAATTAAAGAAAAAAAGACCCAAAATGGGCCTTTTTCACTGTTTTAAATTCACGAAGAGGTTCTGATCGGTGTAATCAACTGAATAAATTCACCATTGTCTTCACTTGGTACCAATACAAACGGACGGAGCGTGGAAATCAGTTTCATTGTAATTTCAACAGGTCCAAATGTCGTTAAGGCAGCTTTTAAATAATCAGGATTAAATGAAATTTCCATTTGTTCACCATTCAAATCATTGTAAGCCACTTGTTCATTCACCCGGCCAACTTCAGGAGAGTTACCCGTAATTTCAACGCTATTGTTATTTACTGTTAATTTAACCACATTGTTCTTGCCTTCATGTGACAATAAACTGGCTCGTTCAACGGCACCCAGCAAAATGTTTGCGTCTAATCTTAATTGTGTAGATGAATTTTCTGGTATCAGGCGATTAGTATCAGGATAATTACCTTCGAGTAAACGAGAATAGAAATAAGTATCTTCCGTCTTAAATAATATTTGATTTTCAGCTACAGCGACTTCGATCTCATCCAGACTGTCGTCAAGTAAGCGAGTCAATTCTTGTAGACTCTTTCCTGGAATAACTAAATCATGAGAAAGTTCTTCAGTTCCTTCAATAGGAATGACGCGTTGACTTAGACGGTGACTGTCTGTTGCAACAGCTTTAAGTTTGCCGTCACTGATCGTAAAGTGGATCCCAGTTAAAATAGGACGACTTTCATGAGTGGATACTGCAATAACCGTTTGTTTGATAATCTTTTTAAGCAAGTTTACGGGTAAGGTAAAAGCTTTTGTTGTATCTATTTCTGGTAAATGTGGGTAATTAGCCGCATCTAATCCATTGATCACAAATGCAGAAGAAGCGGATGTAATAGATGTTTGTACACCGTCTTTAACTTCTACGGTAAAGGTTTCATCTGGTAATTTATTGACAATATCACTAAAGAAACGCGCAGGCTGCAAGACGATCTGTCCCGTTTCTTCGATAGACAAGCCCGCTTTTTCATCTGAAACACTTATGAGTGTTTCTATAGAGATATCCGAATTACTTCCGGTCATTTTAATTCCTTCAGAATCAGCAATTATTTTTATCCCTGTTAATATTGGGATTGTTGCACGTGATGAAACAGCTAACTGAACATCTTTTAATTTCTTTAAAAAAATTGATCGATTGACAGTGAATTTCATAGTCTTCCTCCATTGATAAATTAGTGACCTAATTCATAGTATATATTAGTATAAATACTTAGTAATAGTAGTAGGTCCTGTGGATACTGTGGAAAACGGAATAATCATTTAAGGATAAAGGTTTTCCACTTGTGTATAAGTTGTGTATAAGGTTGTGAGTAAATCTGTTGTTTATCCACAGCCTTGTTTTATAAACTTTTTTTAATTTCCTTGATTTGATCTCTCAATTCGCCATTTTGTTCTTCATTTAAAATCTTTTTAATTTTCTCATGAGCATGAATGACCGTTGTGTGATCTTTTCCTCCAAATTCTTTTCCAATCTTAGGCAAGGACATACTTGTTAATTCTCTTGATAAATACATAGCTATTTGTCTTGGCATAACAATTTGTCTGACTCTTTTTTTCCCTTTTAAATCAACTAATGAGATTTGATAGTATTTACTTACTTTTTGTTGAATGGAAGCAATCGATACATTTTGTTTGGTATCATTTTTCAGCATACTTTTCAGAGCATCAGCTGCTAAACTTGTGGTGATATCATTGCGTTGAATGGCAGAATAAGCCTGAACTCGAACTAAAGCTCCTTCAAGTTCTCTGATATTGGAGTCGATCTGACCGGCAATATAACTTAATGTGTCATTAGGTATTTCTAACCCTTCTGCATTAGCTTTTTTACGCAAAATAGCAATACGGGTCTCCAGATCCGGAGGGGTGATGTCTACCGATAATCCCCAGGCAAAACGCGAAACAAGGCGTTCCTGCAGTTTAGGAATCTCATTTGGTAAGCGATCACTTGTTAAAACGATTTGTTTTCGGTCATCATACAACGCATTGAACGTATGGAAAAATTCTTCCTGCGTTCCTTCTTTGTCTGCAAAAAATTGAATATCATCAACTAATAACAAGTCTACATTGCGGTAATTTTGTCTGAACTGTTCCTGCGTACGATTTTGTATTGAATTAATAAAATCATTGGCAAAATTTTCGCTGGAAACATACTTTATTCTGGCATTGGGATTGATTTGTAAAAACTGCTGACCGATGGCATGCATCAGGTGAGTTTTGCCTAAACCTACACCACCGTAGAAGAAGAGCGGGTTATAGATCGTTCCCGGTTCTTCAGATACGACTAAGGCAGCAGCATGGGCCATCTGGTTACCTTTACCAATAACAAAAGTATCAAACGTGTATTTACTATTTAAAGTACTCGATTTATATTGTGATGTAAATTGGTCAACCGTATCATTCGTATCCTGTTCCTCATAAGTAGCTTGCTCATCTGCGGTCACAAATAATGGAGAAACTTCTCGGCCTAAAAATTCGTACAGGTATTCAACGACTTTAGTAGAGAGATTATTTTTCCAATATTCTTTATGCAGCGTGGAAGGGACTTCAATCGTGATTGAATTATCAGAGATTCTGACGAGGTTAGCGCTTTGAATCCAAGTATCATAACTAACTTTTGATAGTGTTTCTTTAAATTTATCCTGAAGATAAGTCCATATAGTATATATATCGTCCATTTTTTTCCTCCTCGCCGTAAAGTTACTTTTATTATTTTAGCACGTCTTGATTAAGTTTTCCACAGTTGATTTAAATTGTTGATAAATAGTTCACAGGGTGTAAACAAAGATATACACAGGCTGGGACAAGATGTGTTTAAATTAAATTTACGAGTGATTTTTAACATATTTTGTGGATAAGTATGCACTAATTAACGTTGCTATAATAGGTTTTTTGTTAGTTATGCACAGACAGAAAAGGCCTGTGCATGGTTTTCATTAACACCCTGTGGAACTGTGTATAATATCTGGACAAAGGGGTGGATAAAAAAAGTGAAGGATTGACTTATCTTAACATGTGGATATCTTATTGGGATAACTTTTAGGCGGATCTTAAAAAAAAAAGTGATATTTAAATGAATTGATGGTAAAATAAGCTTGACAAATTATGAAATGTTTTCTAAACTAACATAGTCTGTCTATATAGTGTAAAGTAATAGTCTGTTATTGCTTATAATTAAGTACAGAGGACAAAGGAAAGATTCAGGAGGTGTTCGCCGATGGCACAAGGATTAACTCATCAACCAAAAAAACGTAAACGTCAAAGAGTACATGGATTCAGAAAACGTATGAGTACAAAAAGTGGACGTAATATATTAAGAAACAGACGTCGTAAAGGAAGAAAAAATATTTCTGCTTAATGATGTCAGGCGACGAGAGCTTCTTGCTGGAATAACTGGTGAGGGCACGTTGCCTTTTTTTTATTTAAAATTTGGAATTACTTAGTTAATGTAGAAAGATGGGACGTATATGAAAAAAGCTTATCGCGTAAAATCAGAAGCAGATTTTCAAAAAGTCTTTCATCAGGGGCAATCTATGGCTAACCGTCAATTTGTTATTTATCATCTACCCAAAGAGGGACAAACTCATTTTCGTGTAGGGATATCTGTTGGTAAAAAATTGGGCAATGCACCGAAGAGAAATGCAATTAAACGAAAAATAAGGCACTGCTTCATTGAATTTGATCAGGAAGACAAGATAAAACCTGACTTAGATTTTATTGTTATTGCAAGACAGCCAGTAAGCACGATGGATTTTCATGAAATTAAAAAAAGCCTGCTGCATGTTTTAAATCGATCAAATATGCTTAAAAGTGATAAGTAAGCTTGTCACTTCGTTTAAGTAAATAAACTAGTCTCAAAAAAGAGAGTCAATGATGTTTGAGAAAAGAGGAGAAGTACGTGAATTTTATAAAAAAACGTAAGCGATTGCTTCTAGCAATGGCTATGATTGGTTTAGTAGTCTTTCTGACTGCCTGTGGAACAGAGCCTGTGACATCTGAAAGTACCGGTTTATGGGAAGGCGTTGTTATTTATAACTTTGCCCGAGCAATAATATGGGTATCTGACTTTTTTGGTGGAAATTACGGTATAGGAATCATCATTGTAACTATGATCATTCGAGCAATGCTTATCCCTTTTACGCATTTTCAACAAAAGAACATGCAGGAAATGAGCGAAATAAATCCTCAGCTACAAGAATTGAAAGAAAAATATTCAGCTAAAGATTCAGAAACACAAGAAAAATTAAAAGAAGCGCAACAACGTCTGTATAGCGAAGCCGGTGTCAACCCGTACATGGGCTGTTTACCCTTGCTGGTACAAATGCCTGTTTTTATTGCCCTGTATCAAGCTGTTAACCGTACCGATATTTTAGCAACGGGAGATTTCTTGTGGGTCAACTTAGGCCAACCCGATCCATATTTCATTTTACCGATTCTTGCCGGTATATTTACCTTAGGACATTCTGTTATGATGAGTATGGGAAAACCGCAAGCAGGCAATAAGGTGATGACTTACATGATGCCTTTATTCATTGTCTTCATTACAGTACGCTTATCGAGCGCTCTAGCTCTTTATTTTGCTGTTTCAAATGGATTTTCTGTCATTCAAACGCTTCTTTTCCAAAATCCATTTAAACTGATAAAAGAGCGCAAAGCAAAAGAAGACCAAGAAAGAGAAGCTGAACTTCAACGTAGACGCGCAATGAAGAGAGCTCAAAAATACGGTAGAAACGTAAAAAAATAGAATTTATCTGACTTAGACCTATTTATTTGGTAAAATAGTAAAGAATAGAATTTCGACTGGAGGATAGTAGTCATGAATGATAAATATACAGCACAAGCGTCAACGACTAAGGCAGCCATCGAAAAAGGCTTAAAGGCTTTAGGTATTGACAGAGAAGATGCCACAATTGAAGTTAAACAGGAAGCCAAGAAAGGCTTTTTAGGAATCGGACAGAAAGATGCTACCGTAGTTATTAAAAAGACGAACACAAAAAATGTCGTCGAAGAACTGTTATCTAAAGAAGTGATGTTGGGAGAAGAAAAAACGTCTACCATCAAGCCTTCTAAAAAAACACCAGCAAAAGAAGAAGTGACAGAAAAACCAGTTGCTGAAGATCCAAAGGATTCAAGCGAAGTGGTTAAAGAAACAGAAGAGACCGAAAAAACGGATGAGACTGAAGAAGTCAAAGCTTCTCAACCTCGCGAGCAAAGAGAAGTTATCTTTAATGAACAAGACGAAGCAGCCATTAATAAGGTTTCTGAGTATTTAGAAACTATTGCTTTGAAAATGGGTGTGGATGACGTTTCTATTGACGTGAAACGTGACCATAACCGCGTGAAATTCTCTATCGATACAGAAGATGCCGGCTTGATCATCGGTCGTCATGGTAAAGTTTTAAATAGTTTACAGACCTTGGCTCAAATTCAATTGCACCAGGAAGCGGATAATAAACTGTACGCAAAAGTGGATGCAGAGAACTACCGGGATCGTCGTAAGCAGACGGTGGAACAGTTGGCGACACGCACGGCCGAAAAAGTGAAACGTACCAAGCGTCCGGTCATTTTAGAGCCTATGCCTGCACACGAACGCAAACAAATTCACCGTTATTTGAATCAATTTACAGGGGTTCAGACCCATTCAGAAGGAAAAGATCCGCATCGTTACTTGGTGGTTGAACCTTCTAAAGAAGAAGAATTTAAACTGTAAAGACGATGCAATCATAATTAAAAAGCTCTCTAGAGGCGGTATTTCGTCTCTGGAGAGCTTTTTTTATATATCATAGTATGTTTAGTTGACCCGTTCACCGTAAACCAGGAGACGCTTGTAATTCATGGGATATTACAGACCTATCACACAGTATGTTATGGTCTTATCAAGCGCTTGCATTTTCAAGGGACCGCCTTGATTTTTTTTTGAAAAAAAAAAAGACCTTAATTTTAAATAATAAAAAGGTAGAATAAGCTCAGCGATATTATAGTGCTTTGAATACATGAAAAAGGCCTCTGAATGGAAAAATGAATTTTTCCAGTAATCAAAGGCGTGGGTCTTTTTCATTCAATTGGGAGGTAAGTATTGTGGGATCAATAGAATCCAGTTGTGCTGTATGTGGGTAATTTGTTTTTATTTTTTTTCACCTCTTTAATCGTTACAGCATTCATAAGGTAAGTCATAAAGATTATTAATCTTTACTGATAGGAGATAGAACATTTAATATTTTGTTATTATGAATATTCTACTACTAATTTTCATTTAGCACAAATATGAGAACTTCTCTCATAAATGAGAGGATTTACTCTTGTTTGGAAATTCATGGATATTTTTGTGAAAAACTAGTAATTTATTATCAATTAGAGGCTTTTTATATAGCTTACTATTGATAAGTATGTCCTAAAATGTAATTGTGACAGAAATGTGAATATTTTGCAAATTATTTTGTTGTGGCATTTCTTTGAACCCGTTATAATTGAAAATGAGTAATTAAGACTAAAGTAACCCTATGAAAAAGTTTAATAAATGAGGACTGATGAGATGGATATGAAAAGCGTGATAGAGTTAGTCAATACAAACAGGGGAAACGGTAGGAAAGAAAGCCTGAATCGCATGCATAGTTTGCTGGATAAAATAGGTAATCCCGAAAAAGCGTTATCGTTTGTTCATATTGCCGGAACAAATGGAAAGGGATCGACTGCTTCATTTATATCCGAAATTTTGGTACAGGCAAATATAAAAACGGGTGTATTCACTTCGCCTCATCTTGAAAGAATCAATGAACGGATTCGGGTCGATGGAGCGCTTATAACGGATGAAGACTTTATCAAAACAACCGAACAAGTAGCTGCAATCGTGGATGAGGTTGAACAAGAATGTGGTGAACACCTTTATTCCTTTGAGATTTTAACAGCTGTGGCACTGCTGTATTTCTATCAGCAAGAGTGTGATCTAGTGGTTCTGGAAGCGGGGATAGGCGGCAGACTTGATGCGACCAACACGATTCCCACTCCAGAAGTGGCGGTTGTGACCTCGATCGGCATGGATCACATGCGCTTACTCGGCGATACGCTAGAAAAAATAGCCAGTGAAAAGGCTGGCATCATCAAAGAACATGGCGATGTGGTTTTACCTCATTTTTCGCCTTCTATAGATGAAGTTTTTAAAGAAGTGGCTGAAAACAAAAAAGCTCTTATTCATAGCGTGCTGGAAAAAGATGTTAAAGAGTTGAGCGTAACGGAAGACGGAAGCACCTTCTCTTATAAACAATTCGCGACTTTAAAAGTCAAAATGGTAGGAAAACATCAAGTGAATAATGCGCTATTAGCCATTGAGGCGGCGCTCATACTGAAAAATAAAGGGTATAAAATTACTGATAAAAATATCAGTCAAGGTATTGAAGCGACGTATTGGCCCGGACGGATGGAAAAGATTCAGGCTAACCCGATTATCTTCATTGATGGGGCACATAATCCTGAAGGCGTAAAGGTATTGAGAGAATCGATTGAAACGCTTTTTCCTAATAAAAGACTGACTATCATTGTAGGAATGATGAAGGACAAAGATTATATGCATATGATAGATGAAATTCTTCCTTTTACAAAAAAAGTCTATACGGTATCACCGGATCCTTACCGTGGCTTTCCTGCGAGAGTCGTGGCTAAACAGTTGCAAGAAAAAGGGATAGAGGCAGATCCGTTTGATTCAACTAAAGAAGTGGTTGAATTTCTCAAAGAACAGAAAAAGAGTAATGAGATATTTATTGTTTTCGGTTCACTTTATTTAATAGGAGACATAAAAAAACAGTGGTAAACATGAAACGCTTCTTACTCATTTTGAGTAGGAAGCGTTTTTGTTATTAATCAAAGAGTAAACAATGATAAAATAGGTTAATAGAAGTTTTTATGAAAGAAATGAGAGAGGAGAGATAAATAAAAACGCTTGCACTTTTTTTTCGGTTACAGTATAGTAAGAGCAACATAACTTGTATATACAAGTTAAACAAAGGAGGAAATATTTGTGGCAGATTTTAAGAAAGATGCGCAGGAGCTACTGGATGCGATTGGCGGTAAAGAAAATGTCAATGCGGTAACTCATTGTGCAACACGTATGCGTTTTGTGTTAGCTGACCCTGAAGCAGCAGATAAGGAAAGAATCGAAGAGATTCCATCTGTAAAAGGGACCTTTACACAAGCTGGACAATTCCAGGTTATCGTCGGTAACAGAGTGGCAGATTTTTATAACGAGTTCTCAGCTATATCAGGACTTGAAGGCGTCTCCAAAGATGACGTGAAGAGCGCGGGCAAACAAAATATGAACAGCCTACAGCGTATTATGGCAGCTTTGGCAGAGATTTTCACACCATTAATTCCAGCTATTATTATCGGTGGTTTGATTTTAGGTTTCAGAAACGTTTTAGAGGCAGTGCAATTCGGTTTTCTGGATGGTCAGACAATTGTGGAAGTATCTCAATTCTGGAGTGGCGTAAATGGCTTCCTATGGCTTCCCGGTGAAGCGATTTTCCACTTCCTGCCAGTTGGTATCGCATGGAGTGTAACCCGTAAAATGGGGACCACACAAATTCTCGGTATCGTACTTGGTATCACATTGGTTTCTCCTCAGCTGATGAATGCGTATGGTGTCACAGAAATTCTGGCAGGTGACGTAAATCAGTGGGACTTCGGTTTCTTCCAACTGGATATGATCGGGTACCAGGCACAAGTTATTCCAGCCATGTTAGCCGGCTTCCTGCTCGTTTATCTGGAAAAAGGGCTTCGTAAAATCGTACCCGAATCCATATCAATGATTTTTGTTCCTTTATTCGCATTGGTTCCAACCATCTTTGTGGCTCATGCAATCATTGGACCGATCGGTTGGCAGCTGGGTGCATGGTTATCTATGGTCGTTCAATGGGGACTGACTGGTTCATTTAACTGGGTCTTCGGGTTCGTATTCGGTGGATTATATGCGCCACTTGTTGTAACAGGACTTCACCACATGACTAACGCTGTAGACCTGCAATTGGTAGCTGACTTCGATCAGACCATTTTATGGCCAATGATCGCATTATCCAACATTGCTCAAGGATCAGCTGTATTAGGTATCATCTTGCTGCACCGTGGGAATGAGAAAGAACAGCAAATCTCTATTCCAGCGATGATTTCAGCTTATCTTGGCGTCACAGAACCCGCACTCTTTGGTATCAATATCAAATATGTGTACCCATTAGTTGCAGGTATGATCGGTTCAGCATTTGCTGGAATGACATCGGTAGCCTTTAATGTAGCCTCATTCAATATCGGTGTTGGTGGACTGCCGGGTATCTTATCAATCATCCCTGAATACTGGGTAGGCTTCTTGATAGCTATGACAATTGCAATCGTTGTTCCTGTCGCACTGGTATTCTTGTTTGAGAAAAAAGGCATCATGACTAAATGGGAAAATGATCACTTACCAATTCCTAAATTAGGTAACTAAGAAAAACAGACTAAATAATTAAAGACAATGGTTAAGGAGGAAGGATACATCCAAAAGAGGGGCTTGATTCTAGTAAGTATACTGGGACATGCACGCTTGGAGGATCTATCCTTTTTCTTTTAGACGAAAAGAAGGGATGGTAACAATGGGAAATCTTCATGATAAAGTGATTTATCAAGCTTATCCTAAATCATTTAAAGACACGGACGGTAACGGCATCGGAGATTTAAACGGTGTGATTGAAAAATTACCCTATTTAGAAGAGTTAGGGATAGACATGTTATGGTTGAATCCTTTTTACAAATCGCCGCAAAATGATAATGGCTATGACATTGCTGATTATGTATCGATCGATCCATTATTTGGATCCTGGGAAGATTTTGATCGGCTCGTTGAAGAAGCCGGCAAGCACAGTATCGATTTGATGCTGGATATGGTGTTGAATCACACCTCGACCGATCACGATTGGTTCCAGAAAGCTCTAGCGGGAGACAAAAAGTATCAGGATTTCTATATTTTAAGAGACGCACAATCAGATGGCAGTCTGCCAACGAACTGGGAATCGAAGTTCGGTGGACCGGCGTGGTCTAAATTTGGAGATACCGATAAATACTATCTGCATTTATATGACGTGACTCAAGCAGATTTAAACTGGCGGAATCCAAAAGTACGCGAAGAACTTTATAACGTGGTCAATTTCTGGCTCGAAAAAGGCGTCAAAGGCTTCCGGTTCGATGTCATCAATGTCATCGGGAAAGCAGAAGAAATGGAAGATGCAAAAGATGGTGTCGGGAAAGCTCATTACACAGACACACCTATCGTCCATGAGTACATCAAAGAACTGAATAAAGAGACCTTTGGACAGTATGAGGATATTGTCACTGTTGGCGAGATGAGTTCAACCACGGTAGAAAACGGCATCCAGTATTCTCATCCGGACACTGACGAATTATCGATGATCTTCAGTTTTCATCACTTAAAGGTCGATTATAAAGACGGAGAAAAATGGACGAAGGCACCGTTTGATTTTATTGAATTGAAACGTATTTTAGATGAATGGCAGGCAGGCATGGCTGAAGGTGGCGGTTGGAATGCGTTGTTCTGGAACAACCACGACCAGCCGAGAGCGGTTAATCGCTTTGGCGATGTGAAAAATCATCCCATTGAAACAGCCACCATGTTAGCGCAGACCATTCATCTACTCAGAGGAACACCTTATATATATCAAGGTGAAGAAATAGGCATGAAAAATCCTGACTACTCTGAACTTGATGAGTATGTGGATATCGAAACCCATAATGCCTATAGAGAGTTGAAAGAAAAAGGCTTATCTGAAAAAGAGGCACTCGAAATCATCAAAGAAAAATCACGGGATAATTCACGGATACCGATGCAGTGGAATGAATCCAAGCATGCAGGCTTTACTGAAGGGACGCCTTGGTTGAAAGTTCCGGAAAATCATAAAACGATCAATACAGAAAATGAGGCACACAGTGGGAAGATTCGTTCTTACTATAAAGAGCTCATTCGTTTACGAAAAGAAATGCCTATTATACAAGAAGGATCTTATGAAGCACTGGAATTAGAACACCCAAGTATTTTTGCTTACATTAGAGAATATGAAGGCGAGAAATTGCTTGTCTTGAATCACTTCTATGCAAAAGAAGACAGCATCACCCTTCCTGACGAATTGGTTGATAGCGAAAGCAACTATGTGATAGGTAACAGCGGCAAGCGAACACTGGAGAAAACATTTGAAATGGGACCCTATGAAACGGTGGCCTTTTTGATCAAATGACGAACACCAAAAAAGGATGGAAGATTAGCCTAGGCTAACCTTCCATCCTTTTTTGGTTCAACTATAATCCATCGGTGGACGGCGACGGGCAAATTCCACAAAACGAAACTTGTCTAACCGGTGTCTGGATTCTGTGTACTGGAACAGGGTCGTGTCTTCGAGATGCACTTCACTCCGCGTTACGACAACGTGTGTATCACCATGCAGCGTCATATACTCGCGGTCTTCTTGTGTAGCGGGTTCGACTACGAACTCTTTTCGGGCATACCCGATAATGAGACCCATTTCTTTTTCAATAAAGTTATAAAGTGATTTTTTTGCTTCGTTATCAGGAAGGACAGGAATAACAGAGGTTAATAAATAGTCTTTATCCAGGATAACTGTTTCTCCGTCAACCTTTCGAGCCCGAATCAATGCGTGCACTTCGGTTTCTTTGGACACTTTAAGAAAAGTTGCGATCTGTTCCGGGATCGTTTCTTTCTGATTTTTTATTAAAAGGGTTTCACTGTTAATGTTTTGAGAATCCTGTAATTCCTTGTAACTGGTCAGCCCTGAAATAGGAAAATTAAACCGTTTAATATCAAGGACAATAGATCCTTTCCCCTGTTTCTTTTGGATATAACCGCTCTCGAGCAGTAAGGTCAGGGCTTTTCGAATTGTTTCACGGGAAACATTGTATTTTTTTGACAATTTATTTTCACTCGGAAGCAATCCTCCAGCTTTATATTGTTGATTAAGAATATCGGATTCAATATCCAAAAAAATGTCTTGAAATCTACTCATTTTATTCAGTCCTTTAACACGTTCTCTTACTGTCGTAACTTATATTCTAATAGAAAAGAAACAGGAACTCAACATACTTATATACCTTTTATAGAATAGTTGTGTAATCAGTGAATAAAAAATGTAATTCAACGCAGAAGAGTCAAGTGTTTTTAACATGGCAGTTTATTTAGTATCTGATTTGTTGAAAGTATCTGAGTGTTGATTTATACTGTACATAGATAAAACTCTATATTAGAAGCGGACAACGATATGTTTATGTGATAAAGTGAAGTAGTTATCCAACAACCGATGAAATTGCTGAGTGGTTGGAAGCACCATTACAATCAGACGATACAAAACGAGTGTCAACAAATTAAAAAGGATGGATGTAAAATGAATTTCCAAGAGTATGCAAAAGTAGCAAAAGCTATCGCTGATCCGAAAAGAGTCAAAATATTGGATTTGTTATCTTGCGGCGAAATGTGTGCGTGTGATATTTTAGAGCATTTCGACTTCACACAACCGACACTTTCCCATCACATCAAAGTGCTATCAGAAGCAGGACTGGTTGTCTCAGAGAAAATAGGGACGTGGCATCATTACACTATCAATCAAGAAGTGGCGCAAGAATATATCGAAGAGACGGTTCATTTACTGACTCATTCAGATAATTGCAGTTGTAAGAGTAATTCAGTTTGTCGACAAGATAAATCGGCTTCGACAACAGTATAAACAAGCAAAAGGACTAACTTGGGCATCATTACCCATACGCTAGTCCTTTTTGATTTAGTTTAACGAATAATGAGTCGTTGTCCAATACTAATGAGGCTAGGGTTCGAGATGTTATTGTCTGCAACAATACGCGCAACGGTTGTATTGTATCTGAGGGCGATGGCATACAACGTGTCACCGGCTTTAACGGTATAGGTTATCGTAGTTGAAGGAGGTGGAGGAGTAGTAGTCCCGCCACTACCAGGAAGTATCAACACTTGTCCGACACGGATAAGGCTCGTATTGGTTATGTTGTTGAGTTGTGCAAGTCTTGAAACCGTTGTGTTGTAACGTAGAGCAATGGAATATAAGGTGTCCCCAGCTTTAACAGTATAGGTGTTTGTGCTTGAAGGCAGGTTAAGGAGCTGGTTGATCGTAACGAAGCGGTAACCTAAACTTTTCAATCGCGAAATCATGGTTGGGAGGGCTGCTGGTGTTCCTGAAGCCCCTGCGCCAGTGTGCATCAAGACGATCGCTCCAGGCGTTATTCTGTTCATCACACGGGCAACGATATCGCCGGATGAATTGCCTGTCCAGTCGATGGTATCGATGGTCCACATGATCGAATAAGGGTATCCGGCATCACCGACACGTTGGAGTACAGTCGAGTTGTAGGCACCATAAGGCGGTCTGAAAATAGGTTTAGTGGTTTTACCGGTTAGTTGTTTGATCGTATCTTCTGTTCGTTTTAGTTGACTTTGCGTTTCAGTTAGAGAGATTTGAGTGAAGTAAGGATGAGAGTAAGAATGGTTACCCAGTTGATGTCCTTGATTGGCGATATTACGGATAGATTGAGGATGGTTGTTTGCCCCTGATCCCGTTAGGAAGAAAGTGGCTTTCACGTTATGATTGGATAGAGTTTGAAGGATATTATTGATGTTAGTTCCATCAGAGCCGTCATCAAAAGTGAGTGCGACAACTTTTTCGGTCGTGTTACCTTTGGTGATGGTTTGAGCGGGAGCGGCTGCGACTGTTGAGAATGTAAGAATTGAAGAGAGAACAAGTAAAAAGGTTATCATAATTCCTACACTTCTACTTATTAATTTTCTTCTATTTTTTGTGTTCATTTTTCTCACCCCTTTCATACAATAGAAGATCATATTGACTATGTATGCGTGAAAAAAGGATTTAATTAACAAATATTGAATGAAATTACACTCTGATTGTTTATTAAATTATACCATAAAAAAAGTTGAGGTCACTTTCTGACACTCAACT
The DNA here is from genome assembly GCF_001885615.1 of Alkalibacterium sp. 20. GTDB lineage: Bacteria > Bacillota > Bacilli > Lactobacillales > Carnobacteriaceae_A > Alkalibacterium. The sequence goes on from NZ_LSRN01000001.1 coordinate 264,111, forward strand.
TCGATGGTTTTTTTGTTTTAATTGTTTGGTATAACAGACGACCCGATTCACTTCTTTGAAACCGATAGACTCATGAAAATCAGTACTTTTCTCGTTCACTAGTTCAACATCACTAGCGAACTCAGTGGCATCCATAAATCGTGACCAATCTTCGCATACCTCAACGAGTTGTTTACCAATGCCTTGTTTTCTATACGCTTCTCTGACGTAAATACATTCCAAATAACCTACAGGAGTAGAAACGGTGCCTTCTACATAATCGTAGCGCAACTGAACATGTGCAAATCCGATGATTTCTTGAATCTCTTCGCATATGAATAACTCTGAGGTGCTATCTCGGTGAAAATGATTCATTTCCTTTTTTAAGGCGTTGATATTTTCTTCGGGCCACAGTAAATGAGCCAGCTGCGTGATTTTTTCAATATGAGTATCATTTGCTTTTTTTATCTTGTGCATCATCGTTCCTCCCAAGACCAGTTAAATACGTTTGTTATTTTATATTCTATCATATTAGGCGAAAGAACGCTTTCAATTCTTTCCAGATAGAAAAATATAGTATTATGACACCTTGATACTTGTAATAAATTGTTCACACAAAACTTATTATTAATAAGTAAAAAAGTTGACAATTCAGGCCATTACTTATATCATTTAACATGTCGAAACAAATAGAATAATTCATTTACGTTTTTAAATAAGGTAAAGTAGTGAAAGTGCTTTCCGCTCAATGTAGTAGTCTATACTAAATTGGAGTGGACCAGGCACTTTTTTTTGTGAATAAAATTAAAATTTATGCATGTTTTGCGAAATAAGAAATAAATAGGAGGAACTATGAATGGCTATAGAATTTGATACGATTGCTGCAATCTCTACGCCACCAGGTGAAGGTGGTATTGGGATCATTCGCATCAGTGGTGATGAAGCGCTGGAAATTGCTGACCGTGTTTATCAGTCAGGTAGGAAACGATTGAATGACCAGAAAACCCATACGATTCATTACGGTCACATAGTGAATCCTAAAACAAACGAACAGATCGATGAAGTCATGGTGACTATCATGCGTGCACCGAAAACGTATACTAGAGAAGACGTCATAGAAATCAACACACACGGCGGGATCGTTTCTGTCAACAAGGTACTGCAAACGGTCCTGCATAACGGGGCCCGTTTAGCTGAACCGGGTGAATTTACCAAACGTGCTTTTTTGAATGGACGGATCGATTTATCTCAAGCCGAAGCGGTCATGGATGTTATTCGCGCAAAAACAGATAAAGCGATGCATATGGCAGTGTCACAACTTGATGGAAATTTAAGCCGTTTGATTAGCAGTTTGCGTCAGGAAATTTTGATGACACTGGTTCAAGTAGAAGTCAATATTGACTACCCAGAATACGATGACGTTGAAGAAGTGACTTCAAGACTCTTGGTTGAAAAAGCCAAAGAAGTCAAAGCTCAAGTTAAAGCCTTGCTTGAAACAGCGGGCCAAGGAAAAATACTTCGCGAAGGATTAGCTACGGCAATTATTGGTCGCCCGAACGTTGGGAAATCGAGTTTGTTAAATGTTTTACTCAAAGAAGAAAAAGCGATCGTTACTGAAGTGGCCGGGACGACACGAGACACGATCGAAGAGTACGTGAGCGTCAAAGGCGTACCATTAAGACTGATCGATACGGCGGGGATTCGCGAGACAGAAGACATTGTAGAGCGCATCGGTGTGGAACGCAGTCGTAAAGCTTTAACAGATGCCGAGCTGATCCTGCTTGTCTTTGATCAGAGCGAATCACTGACCCAAGAAGACAAGTTATTGTTAGAAGCCACTGAAGAGCATCATCGACTTATTATTTTAAACAAAATGGATTTAGAAAATCAGTTGGACTTAGACAAACTAAAAACATATGTTGAGCCAGGCAGTATCGTTCAAACGTCTGTTATTACACAAGCGGGATTGAATGAGCTGGAAACTAAAATTGCGGCACTGTTTTTTGCCGGCAACACAGGCGAAAAAGATGCGACATACGTGTCAAACGTCAGACATATTGCCTTACTCAATGAAACCATCGATGCATTTAACGATGTGATCGAAGGTATCGAGATAGACATGCCGGTCGATTTAGTTCAGATTGATATGACCCGAGCATGGGAACTGCTTGGCGAAATCACAGGGGACAGTGTTCAAGATGAACTCATTACCCAGCTATTCAGCCAGTTCTGCCTCGGGAAATAAGAAAAGCGGAGTCAGGCTTGTTCCGCTAGACAATAAGAAAAGCAGAACAAGCCCGATATTGAACTATAAAACTTAAAACAAAACTAAAAAAACGAATTATAATTAGAAAGGAAAGAATCTATGCAAACTTATGAAGCAGGTTATTATGATGTGATTGTTGTAGGAGCTGGTCATGCCGGTTCGGAAGCAGCTCTGGCTTCAGCCCGAATGGGTGCCGAAACCTTATTAATGACGATCAACTTAGACATGATCGCCCATATGCCGTGTAATCCATCACTTGGTGGACCCGCCAAAGGTATCGTGGTCAGAGAAATCGATGCTTTAGGCGGCGAAATGGGCCGAAACATCGATAAAACATATATTCAAATGCGTATGTTGAACACAGCTAAAGGACCCGCTGTACGCGCATTGCGTGCCCAAGCGGATAAACATATGTACTCGATCGAAATGAAAAAAACGATTGAACGGACGAAACATTTAGACTTGAAACAAGGCATCGTGGATGAACTCATCGTTGAAGACAATCAAATTCAAGGAATAGTCACCAATGCGGGAGCTATTTACAGAGCAAAAGCGGTCATCTTAACTGCCGGCACGTCTTCACGTGGACAAATCATCATTGGAGAACTAAAATACTCTTCGGGTCCTAACAACACTCAACCCAGTATTAAACTGTCAGAAAGTTTATTGAAACATGGTTTCGAACTCGACCGTTTCAAAACGGGAACACCTCCTCGCGTGCACAAAGAATCGATCGATTACTCTGTGACCGAAGAACAACCAGGTGATAAAGAGCCGCATCATTTCAGTTTTGAAACGTCAGATGATGATTATCTCGATGAACAAATCTCATGCTGGTTAACCTACACAAGTAACATTTCTCATGATATTATTCGTGAAAACCTGCACCGGGCCCCAATGTTTACAGGAATCGTTGAAGGAGTCGGGGCACGCTATTGCCCGTCTATCGAAGACAAAGTCGTCCGCTTCAGTGACAAACCGAGACACCAATTGTTCCTGGAACCGGAAGGTGCAAACACCGACGAAGTTTACGTGCAAGGGTTATCGTCTTCTTTACCGGAAGATGTCCAACTAAATGTTTTACGTTCCATTGAAGGCTTGGAAAATGCTCAAATGATGAGAACGGGTTACGCCATCGAATATGATGTAGTTAAACCGTATCAATTACGTCCATCGCTGGAAACCAAGCTCGTCAGTGGTTTGTTTACAGCCGGACAAATGAACGGCACATCCGGTTATGAAGAAGCCGGGGGTCAGGGGCTTATGGCCGGAATCAATGCAGCGAGTTTAGTAAAAGGCCAAGAACCGCTTGTCTTGAAACGTAACGAAGCCTATATCGGCGTCATGATCGATGACTTAGTGACGAAAGGAACGAATGAACCGTATCGTTTATTAACGTCACGTGCGGAGTATCGTCTACTTTTACGTCACGATAATGCCGATTTCCGTGTAACAGAAAAAGGGTATGATCTTGGCCTGATTTCTCAAGAGCGTTTTGAATTGTTCTTGACCAAGAAAGACCTCGTTGAAAAAGAACTGGAACGACTAAAAACGATTCGTTTGAAACCAAGTGATGTCAAAGAATATTTGGATTCAAAAGGTGAGCCGCAACTTAGAGATGGGACCCTTGTATATGATTTCCTGAGACGACCATATGTAAAATATGAAGATATCATTCCTTTTGCACCTTTGGAAAAAGCATTACCCAAAGATGTGAAAGAACAGGTAGAAATTCATATTCAATACGAAGGGTACATCGATAAAGCAATCCGTAAAGCTGATAAAATCAAGCGAATGGAAAACAAACGCATCCCTGAGGGTATCGATTATTCTGTGATCAACGGCATTGCGACCGAAGCCAGAGAAAAAATGGCTAAAATCCAACCTGAAACGATTGCTCAGGCAAGTCGTATCAGTGGCGTTAATCCGTCAGATATCTCGATCTTGATGATTTACGTTGAACAAGGCGATATTCAAAAAGTGAGCAAAACTTAAATATGATTAGGAAAAGGCTGGATATCCAGCCTTTTTTTATACCTTTGAAGTAAAACCTTGAATAAATTGGAAAATGGTCGAAAAAGACGATTGGGCTCGTTTTTTTAAAATTACTAACTGCTATTTTTTCAGGTTTTTGGACAGGTTCGGTAAGTTAGATTTCTTTTTACCTATCTAACTACCGAATAGTGGTAGGTTCGGTAAGTAGCGCAACTCTTTTCTCCTCAATGTGTCGAAGTACCAACAGGTTCGGTTATTAGAAATATCAAAAGCCTCCCCAATTACCGAATGGAGGCTTGTTCGGTAATTAGGAGAGTAAGTATTTTTTCAAAGTGTCGAAGTTGGACCAAGTTCGGTCATTAGTCTATCAGGTGAAGCGGTAACTTACCGAATATGCCCTTATTCGGTAAGTTGGAGCCACGCATAAAAAGCTACTTACCGAACTTGCCGGCAAACCGATTTTCACAAAGGAGCACGCTCATCTTGCGCCGAGTGTGCTCCTTTGTACTCTACAATGATGAAACTGATAACCGTCAGTTTCGTCTTCTAAGTCACGAATCAGCATGACTGAAAAAGTAACGCGTTTGCGCAATCCTGATCTGCGCTTTGTTTCACAGTAGCTCAAGTCACTTTTAGATGAAGTGATTAGATTGGTCGTTAATTTCTTTATATTTTGGTAAACTAGAGATAAATCTATGCTTAGTGAGGAAGATACTATGGAGCAGCTAAATAATTTTTTCGATTTTTTGCGAAACAATGAAATCAGTTTCTGGCTGGGTGCAATCGTTGGCTTTATTCTTATATTTGTTATTCGCGCCAGCTTACATTCAGTTCTTAAAAAAGTTATCAATCAAATAAAAACACGTTTATTTCTTGAGACGATCGTGAACTGGTTCACTGTATTCGTTCTAGTCATTTATTTTTTCACCTATTTTTCTGAAACATCATTCATTTACCAGACGTTATTTGTATTTGGGAACACCGATATCACCATTTTTCTTATTATAGCCGTCCTATTTGCGATTATTTTGGCTGTTAAATTTTCAAAAGCCATTCGTGAATACATACTGCCTACTGTTTATGATAAGTACGGATTGGATCGAGGCTTGCGCGCCTCGATGAATACCTTCTCCCATTATCTGATTATAACGATGGCTGTTCTGATCTCTCTTTCATCTATCGGCTTTAACCTGACCAGTTTGACGGTCTTTGCCAGTGTTCTGGGTGTTGGGATCGGGTTCGGTTTACAAAATGTCATGTCTAATTTCATATCGGGTATAATTATTTTGTTTGAACGTCCGATCAGAGTAGGAGACCGCGTCATTATCGATGATACGATCGCTGATGTTGAGGAAATAAAAATACGCGCGACAGTTGTACGCACGCGTGTGAATGAACGCATGATCATTCCTAATTCCTATTTTTTAGAAGAAAAATTTGTTAACCGTTCTTATACGGACACACGGTTGCGTATACCGGTTGAAGTAGGGGTTTCATATGGCAGCGATGTTGAGTTAGTTCAACGCTTATTGCATGAAGCGGTGTACGAATTGAGAGAAGAATCGTGGCCCAACATACTTGAAAGTCCTACACCGCGTGTTTTTTTTGAAGGGTTTGGAGAATCTGCTTTGAAATTCACGGTCTGGTTCTGGATCGACTCTCAAAGCGACGAGAGAGAATTTATCATCCCGAGCGATTTGAGGTTTAAACTGTTCAAAAAATTTGCTGAGAATAATATTGAAATACCCTTTCCACAACGTGATATTCATGTTATTTCAAATAAAAAATAATTGAATAAAAAATAGTACCGGCGAGTAGATCCTACTCGCCGGTACTATTTTTTTTGAAACAATCTCATCTGCTCTGAGAGAGTAAGTGATGTCAAAACAAGTTAATAGATGTTGTTATCAAGTGTATTATGGGTATTTAATTCAGTGATTTTACCTGTTTCAAGATAAACGATCCATTCACACAAGTTCGTAACATAATCGCCGATGCGTTCGATGTTTCCAGCCACTAAAATGTAATTCGTGGCACCAAGGACTATTTCAGGATCTAGTTTCATCTCATTTATCGTTCTTATGTGTAATTCGAAAGCGATCTGATCGATTTCATCATCTTTTAAGGCTATCCTTTTAGCTTCTTCTACATCCATGTAGATGAATGCTTTTAAAGCCCGTTCAACCATTTTCTTGACCTTTTCAGCCATTATAGCTAACTCGTTTTCAATATCCAGATTCCTCTTATTGCCTTTGACACGAATCGTTGCCTTCGCGATATTAACGGCATGATCTCCCATACGCTCTAAATCGGCACAAGCTTTCATAATAGTAATGATTCGACGCAGATTGCTTGTTACAGGCTGTTGTAAGGCGATGAGCTCGATAGACTTCGTCTCGATTTTTACTTGTTGTTCATTGATAAGGGGGTCATTCTCTACGATTTTTTCAGCGATACCTTTATCGTGGGCCGTAAACCCTTTAACGGATAGATAGATTGATTCAGATACCATTAATCCCATTTGGTAAAATTGTGAATGCAGATTACTTAACTCTTCTTCGAATGCTCTTCTCATTAAATTAGTCACCTCTTAATTTTATTTTTCGATATGTGAATTTCATTTTATTATAGATGGAACAGATGGTTTATCCAAACTTACCTGAAATGTAATCATCTGTTCGTTTGTCATCCGGTTTACTGTACATTTTTTCTGTTGGACCAAACTCAATAATTTCTCCATTTAAAAAGAAGGCTGTTTTATCTGATATTCGAGCAGCTTGCTGCATGTTATGTGTGACGATGATGATGCTATAATCTTTCTTAAGTTCATGAATCAAGTCTTCTATTTTAGCAGTTGATAACGGATCGAGTGCTGATGTCGGTTCATCCATCAATATGACTTCCGGTTCTACAGCTAAAGCTCGTGCGATACATAGACGTTGCTGTTGACCCCCAGAAAGCCCAAAAGCATTCTCACTTAATCTGTCTTTTACTTCTTCCCATAAAGCGGCACCTTTTAAACCTCTTTCAACCACTTCATCTAAGGTTTTCTTATCTTTGATCCCGTGGATACGGGGTCCGTAAGCAACATTATCATAGATTGATTTAGGGAAAGGATTCGGTTTTTGAAAAACCATACCAACCTCTGTACGTAAAGCTTCCACTTTAGCGTTGGATTTAAAAATATCTTCATTATTATAGTGAATGGAGCCTTTCATCTTTACAGTAGGAACGAGCTCTACCATGCGGTTCAGTGTTTTAATGAATGTTGATTTGCCACAACCAGAGGGTCCAATTATTGCGACCACTTGTTTTTCGGGTATTTCTATTGAGATATCTTTTAATGCCTGCGTATTCCCGTACCACAAGTTGAAATTTTTAACGGAATAGACAGACTGAACAGTTTCTTCTTTATTCATGATTTTCCTCCTACATTAATAACGTTTCGAGTATTTATTACGAATGACAATAGCCAGTGAATTCATCAAAATTAAAATGATGAGTAAGACAATACTTCCAGCTGCGGCTACTGCCTGGAATTCTGCTTGGGGTCTGCTTGCCCAGCTGAAAATTTGAATAGGTAGAATAGTAAAGCTATCCAGGATGGAAGTTGGCGTATACGCAATGAAGGTCATCGCACCGATCATCAATAGGGAGGCTGTTTCTCCGACACCTCGGGATAATGAAAGAATCGCTCCCGTCAATATTCCGGGTGTGGCTGCTGGAAGGACAACGGTCCGAATGATTTGCCATTTGGTTGCGCCCATAGCATATGCTGCTTCATATTGTTCTTGCGGAATAGACCGTATGGCTTCTTTTGAAGCGACTACGATGACGGGTAAAATAAGAAGCGACATGGTCAAACCACCGGCTAAAATACTTCTGCCCATTCCGAGTAATCGAACAAAGACTGTGAGACCAAGTAAACCAAACACAACAGAAGGAACGCCAGCTAAGTTGGCTAAATTCAGTTCGATAAAACGGGTAAATTTATTTTTTGGTGCATATTCTTCTAGATAGATGGACGTCCCAACACCTAGTATGAGTGAAACAGGTATCGTTATGGACATGACCCAGATAGTTCCAAGGAGTGCAGCTTTGATTCCTGCATCTTCAGGTCTTCTTGAGGCATAATTAGTCAAAAAATCTATATTCAAGTAGCCGATTCCTTGTGAAAAAATTCTAATAATCAGGGTAGCCAGTACGACCATTCCAAATAGGGTGGCCAAGAAGAAAATCCCTTGAGCCAGTTTGTTTTTTGTAATTCTTCTTGATATTTGCTTTTCATCAGGTACAACAACTTTGTTTTTCATTAGTAGACCTCCCTATATTTTCGGGAAATGTGATTGGCAAATAGATTCATGATCAAAGTGAAGAGGAATAGAGTCATTCCTACTGCATAGATACTGTAATAAATAGTCGAGCCAAACGTCGCATCCCCCAGGCTGACTTGAACAATATAAGCTGTCATCGTCTGAATCGATTCGGTGGGGGTGAAACCTAAGTTTGGTGTCGAGCCTGCTGCAGTCGCTACGATCATTGTTTCACCGATCGCACGTGATAAGCCCAAAACAAGAGAAGAGATGATCCCACTAAGTGAACCGGGAATGACGATTTTCAAAGCAACTTCTAAACGCGTTGCGCCTAATGCCAGAGCGCCATCTCGCATGGACTGAGGAACAGCATTCATCGCTTCTTGAGATAATGAAGCGACTTGAGGAATGATCATGATTCCTACAACTATTCCTGGGCTTAAGGCATTAAAAATAGGTAAACTAGGCATAAATGTTTGCAGCAAAGGTGTAACAAACGTTAATGCGAACAAACCATAAACGACCGTCGGAACACCGGCTAATACTTCTAAAATGGGTTTCAATACTTTACGTCTTCGATCGCTGGCGTATTCACTCAAATAAATGGCTGCAGCTAAACCAAAAGGTACAGCAACTGCCATTGCGATCGCGGCAATTGTAAATGTGCCGGAAAGCAGTGGCAAAATACCATAGCTAGGGTTATTCGCAAAAAAAGGATACCATTCTGTGCCCGTTATAAAATCAATAAAAGGAACCTGCGAAAAAAAGTAGATTGTTTCTCTAAATAGGGTGAAAATGATTCCTGCTGTAACTAAAATGGAAAGAGAAGCCATGAGTAAAAATAGCATCGGCATGATCGTTTCAATTTTATTTTGGTAGGACTGTTTAGATTGATTTTGCTGAATCCTGTCACGTATCGTTGATTTCATGATTGAACACTCCTTAAACATAGGCAAAATGTCCAACGAGATATTCACGATGGACACTTTGCTATATAATCTTTCAAATAAATGTTTGCTTTTGAGTATTTATAACAAATCATTAATTCTTTTGTGCTATTAATTTAATTATTTATTTTAAACCTTCAAGTGTTTCCAAGCTCTCTTCGTATAGGGAATCGTCTAGTGCCACATATCCAACTTCAGTAGCCATTTCTCCAGCCATTTCTAAAGTGTATTTAGCGAATTCATAAGCTGTTTCGTTTTCCTTCATAGATTCGTTTTTCACATAGATGAATAATGGTCTTGATAACGGTTCGTAAGTGCCGTCTTGAACGGTCTCATCTGAAGGTGTTATGATTTCTCCTTCACTATTTTCGATGGGAACGATTTTAACAGTGTCCATGTTTTCTGCATAATAGGCATAACCGAAGTAAGCTAAACCGTTTGTTGAACCTTGAACCCCTTGTACCAGTACGTTGTCATCTTCAGATAGAGAGGCGTCTCTTTTTATTTGTTCGCCGTCTAAGATGATTTCATCGAAATAATCGTAGGTGCCAGAATCGGTTCCTGGACTGAATAATTTGATTTCTTCATCAGGCCAGCCATCTCGGACTTCTGCCCAGGTTGTAACGCCGCTAGCTTCTCCCCAAATCATTTCTAATTCTTCAAGAGTTAAGTAATCCACCCAATCGTTTTCTGGATTTACGACTACTGAGAGTCCGTCAAGAGCAATTTGGAATTCTGTGTATTCAATACCAGCTTCTTCTACTAGTGCAGCTTCTTCTTCTTTTATTGGTCGAGAAGCATTAGACATGTCTGTTTCTCCAGCAATAAATTTCTCGAATCCGCCACCAGATCCAGATACGCCAATGGTTGCTCGAGCCTCTGGATTTGCAATTGAAAATTCTTCGGCTACAGCTTCCAATATTGGAAAGACCGTTGATGACCCGTCTACTTGAACAGAACCAGCAATACCTTCGGAAGTTTCACCATCAGAAGTGTCGCCATTTGTTCCAGTGTCGTTTTCATCAGTCGGTTCATTCCCACATGCTGCCAAGAGAAGTGCTACACTTAATGAGGTACCTATTTTAGCTAGTCTATTCATTTTCATAATTATATCCCTCTTTTTTTTTTAGTTGAACATCGCCTGTTCATATATTCATAATAAACGACCAACATTGATTTTATGAAAATACAATGTAAAGATTGTGTAAATATTTCTTCGGCATTTTTTTATACAGTGCTGTCCGTGCTGAGAATCGTTCTGTGAATCCGTTATACTAGTTGAATCCTTGAGCGTTTTAGCTTATTATTGCTTTAAATAACAAATAAGAATTTCGCTCGATACATAATACAAAAGATAATACTTACCTAATATGATACAAACCAATGGAGGATACGTATGAAAAAAGTATTGATAATAGAAGATGAGTTATCGATAGTCAAATTACTTCAATATAATTTAGAAAAAGAGAACTATAGTGTCGAAGTAGCGATGGACGGGGAAGAAGGATTAAATCTAGCTCTGGCGAATGAGTATGCCATAATATTACTCGATTTGATGCTGCCCTCTAAAGATGGCATGGAGATATGCAAAGAATTAAGAGGAGAAAAGATCGATACCCCCATCATCATGTTGACAGCGAAAGACTCTGAGATTGATAAGATCGTTGGGTTGGAAATAGGGGCTGACGATTATATTACGAAACCGTTCAGTCCTCGTGAAGTGATTGCGAGAATTAAAGCAATCATACGCAGAATCGAGAAGAATAATAAACAGGAGACGATACCCGAAACAACTGAAAAAATCATTAAATTCGATGATATCACCATCTATCCTGAAAACTTCGAAGTCTATGTCAAAGAAGAAAAGGTGGACTTTACACCCAAAGAGTTTGAGCTACTGCTTTATTTGGCAGAAAACAAAAATCGAATCTTAAGTCGCGAACAGCTTTTGCTTGCTATATGGGACTACGATTTTACTGGAGAAACACGCATCGTCGATGTGCATATCAGTCACTTGAGAGATAAAATCGAAGAAAATCCGAAAAAACCGCACTACATTAAAACAGCTAGAGGCTTCGGCTACAAATTAGAGGTACCTAAATGAAAAAAATTCAATCGAGAATGATTTTTGTCTTTACACTTATTCTTCTGTCTTTTTCTGTTCTTTTTGTTTATATGGTTTCTTCTGTCATCGAAAGGCAAGCCGTCGAACAACAAGAAGATGCGCTATCTGTTCAATTGATGACGTTGGAAAGTCAACTAGAGAGCGAAATTACCACTTTTGAAAATAGAGACAGACTCATCACTCAGCTAGCTTCTGCATCAGAGGTAATCAATGAGAGAATAACGTTCATTGATTTGGCAGGAGAGGTTTTATATGATTCGCATGCACCCTTAGATACAATTGAGAATCATCTGGATAGACCAGAAATAGAGCAGATCATTGAAGGGCAAGAGATTGGAACGTATTATCGCATCAGCGAAAGTACGGGAGATATTTTTTACTACAGTGCCGCACCGATTCGGACGGATGAAGGGACGCTTGTAGGATTTATCAGACTATCTAAAAGTGCTGAAGAGGTGGTCGGTGTAACGGATGAATTAATGACCGCCTTATTAGTATTTATTGTGCTGTCCATTTTTGTTGCTGTCTTGTTCATACGCTATTGGGCGGAAAAAATAACCGCGCCCATTGAAAACATCAAGAATATAGCTGATGTCCTGTCTTTTCAGGATTATTCTGTTAGATATCATCCAGGTTCATACAAGGAAATTGATGAACTGGGTTACTCTATAAATAAATTAGCCGTTAATTTATACAACCAAATGGGAGAAATTAAAGAGAACGAGTTAAGGCTGAAAGAACTCGTGAATCATCTGGTTATTGGCGTGATGGTGGTTGAAAGAGATAAAACCATCAATATGGTCAATCCTATAATGAATGAACTACTCGGGGAAGATTTGAATAGCAAACAAGGAAAGCCATTCTATGAGAGTCTGCATAGCTCTGAATTGATTGCCATAATAGAAAAAGCATATGATGAACAAGTTGTTCAAAACAAAGAAATTCAAATCTATTATCCGGAAGAAAAAATAGTGGATGTCCATGTGGTCCCGATTCTTAATCAATCTTTAGAAACGCTTAATTTTATTGTTCTGCTGTATGATATCACTGAAATAAGAAGACTTGAAAAGGTGCGTACCGATTTTGTGGCTAATGTGTCGCATGAGTTGCGTACACCGATCACTGCGGTTAAGGGGTTCAGCGAGACATTGCTGGACGGCGCTTTATACGATGAAGATGTACTGGTCGAATTTTTAGAAATCATTTATAAAGAATCTAGCCGGTTAGATGCCATGGTCAATGATATTTTACAATTGTCCAAACTAGAACATAGAAAAGTTAGCGGGATAAAAGAAAAAATTCGTGTAAAAGATACTATTGATGAAGTCATCAAAATCTTAAGCCAAAAAATCGATATGAAGCAAATTCATATCAGTGTCAATAATATAGATAATGTTGAAATAAAAATAAATCCCGATCATCTCAAACAAATCTTCATCAACTTAATTGGCAATGCGGTTGCTTACACGCCAGAAAAAGGGAAAGTGACAATCGATATCGATACGCTTGATAATGAATTGCAGTTATCCGTCATTGACTCGGGAATAGGCATACCTAAAGATCAAGTGAGTAGAATATTCGAACGCTTCTATCGCGTCGATAAAGGAAGAAGCCGGAACGTCGGAGGGACAGGACTCGGCTTGTCGATCGTTAAATGGCTGGTTGAAAACAATAATGGACGCATCGAGGTGGAAAGTGAAGTTGGAAAAGGCACACGCTTTACTGTCTGGCTGCCTCTCTCAACATCCAAAACGTCTGAGAAAAATCGTTAATGCCACAAAGGGACTCCTTTCAATAGTCTTAGAAGCCGTTTAACATTCTGAGACATCTAAAACGCAAGAATAAAGCACCTGTTACGACATAAAAATTAAAAATATATGAGAACACTCATCAAAGACTAAAGATCTCGATCTTTAGTCTTTTTTATTATAAATGAGAGTAAAGTCAGGATTAGTCGTTAAAGTTGTAGAAATAAGCTCCCTACTTATGTATAATGATTTAATATAACTAATATTATAATGGTAATATAATGAGAGGGCTTTGTGAATGAGAATTGGGGAGAAGATAAAGAATAGAAGAAGAGAAATAAAAATGACTCAATCTGATCTATCAGAGGGCATTTGTACGCAAGCGATGATTAGTCGAATCGAAAAGAGAAAAGTGAGACCTAGTAGAGAATTAATGGAAAAGTTGGCTGAAAGACTAGAAGTTTCACTGCATTATTTTTACGGGGAAGATTCGATCGAGAGTCGGTATTCTAAAACTACGCAATTAAGCAAGTTGGTACGACAACATTTGGAGCGAAGAGAATACGATACTGTTTCTTATCTTATTGATTCAAATGAAGAACTCATACAGCAAGCTATTGGAGAAGACGGATTGTTCTTTGAATGGGTTAAAGGTTTATTGTTTGATTATCGTGATGGGGACAATGATAAAGCATTAAACCACTTGATCCGTCTGGAAAAAGAAATGAAAAATGGGGAATTACGCTTAGAAGTTATTGATAGTATCGGCAATCAGTACTTAAAAAAAGAGGAATATGATATAGCAGAAAAGTATTATCATAAAGGCTTTGATATGTTTTCTGAATGGATGAATCATGAGAAAAAAGCCAAGCTGATGTTGAATTATTCTATTTGTCTTGCGCAGCAAGACAAATATGGCGAATGCCTTAGTATAGTTTTCCAGGGGCTAGATTTGGTTGTAGAACAAAAGACGCTGTTTCTCTTAGGTGATTTTTTATATTATAAGGGATTTTGTCTGGAAAAATTAGAACAAAAAGAAGATGCTTTGAGTGCTTATAAACAGGCTTGGACTATTTTTGATATTCAGCAGAATGAAAAATTCACGGTCTCAATGCAATTAACTATTGACCGATTAGGAAAAGAATTGATCAAGTAGAAACAGCTCAGTGTAAATCGACCATAAAAAAATACATTCACCACTGGTACGTCGTTTCGACGAATTAGTGGGAATGTATTTTTTGTTTACAATGATAAATAACCTTTTCCATTGATAGTCTCTTTTTTCAATTCTGACTTTCAATATCCCAAATTCGAAAAAAAGACCCCCGAATAGATTCTTCGAGAGGTCAAAATCAATTATATTTTATCGTTCAAGTTAGCGTCATCTTGGTTTTCACGGATTTCGTCAGAAGCATCGTCCACTTCGACTGCAATATCCACATAAGCATCTTCAGTTGTTTCTTTCACTTCTTCTTTCAGCGTGCGGGCTTCATCTTTGATTTCTTCTGAAGCATGATGCAACTGTTCGCGTAAATCTTTAGCTGTTTTACTTATTGTCAGCTTGATGTTTTCTGTAGCTGTTCCAGCTGTTTGTGACATTTCTTCAGATCTTACTTTGGCTTTATCTGCGTAGTCACCTGCTGATTTTTTTGAATCGTCCATTCTTTTACGTAAATCTTCACGTGTTTCTTCACCGCTCTTAGGCGCGAACAATAAACCTAAAGCAGCCCCAATTAAAGCACCTTTTATAAATGACATTTTTCTTCCTCCTTGGCAATTAAGTGTTAATACTTTCTCTTTACATTATAGAGCAAACACTTGGCTTTTCAAATCAGAATCACTCGAAACCTATAAACTAATAATGATTCAAATTTTATACTTTCAGAGTGATGGTTCAGTAAAAAGTGATTTCCTTTGAAACGGTGCTTTAAAAAGCGATCCAATCATTCTAATATTAGGAATTTTTTATTCATGTTATACTATGTTCAAACTTTAAGAGGAAAAAAGACGGTAGAAAATGTGAGTTAGTCACTTGTTCCAGGAGGGATAACAATGAGATTTTATGATCGTATAGATGCAGGAAAGCAGCTAGCTGCAGCTCTTCAAATAAAAGATGCTGATAATTCCGTTGTTCTGGCTTTGCCACGAGGAGGCATTCCCCTGGGCATAGTAATTGCTGAGCAATATCACCTACCCTTTGATATGATCATGTCGAAAAAAATTGGTCATCCTTATCATTCGGAGTATGCTATTGGCGCAGTTTCTGAAAAGGGAGAGCCTATTTTAAATAGACTTGTAACCGACCATCTGGATCCGGAATGGATAAACAAGGAAGTCATCCGTCTGCGTAAAGCGATGGAAAGTCGCCGGAATAAATACTCACAAGTGCTTTCTCAACAACCGATCAAGGACAAAACAGTTTTTTTAGTGGATGATGGAATCGCGACGGGATTAACGATTCAAGCGGCGATTGCAGCTGTGAAGAAACAAAAAGCCAAGGAAATCATCGTAGCCGTGCCGGTAATACCCCAAGATACCTATTATGAGTTGCTGAGTTTGGTTGATCAGGTTGTGGCATTAGATATTCCAGTAGTTTTTCTGGGGGCTGTCGGAGCTTACTACACTCATTTCCCACAAGTAGAAGACAAACAAGTAATCGAAAGTTTAAAATCATTTTCACAGACGGATTAAATAGAAAACTCAATTTAATCTGAGCAAATTATCTTAATAGTAGCTTATACAATATCCTGATCATTCATAAGTTGAATCTTAAAATGAGTTAAACTTGTTTTGAAATTCAGCTTATTTTATTTTAAAAAAATATACTGAGGGAGTTTACAAAGATGAAAGCTATAATCATAGAAGCGTTTGGTGGAGTGGATCAATTAAAGTTAAAAGAAACGGATAAACCTGAATTGAAACCAGATCGCCTGCTCGTTGAAGTATACGCCACGAGTGTCAATCCGGTCGATATCAAACGTCGAAAAGGCTCATTTGGCGGCAGTTTACCAATGACTGTCGGTAATGACGTTGCCGGGAGAGTGCTCGAAGCAGGTGCAGACGTCAAAGGATTCGAAGTAGGAGACCGTGTGATGGCTAACGGGTCTAAAACGTATGCAGAAGTTGTTTCCGTCCGTCCGGACAGGACCGTTAAGTTAAACGACAGCATTTCATTTGAAGAGGCGGCAGCCGTTCCATTGACCGGACAAGCGGCTTATGAAGCAATCGTCTCACGAGGTCAAGTTAAGAGCGGACAAAGAGTGCTGATACATGCCGGTTCAGGGGGTGTCGGGACGCTTGCTGTTCAAATAGCTAAACTGCAAGGAGCCTGGGTTGCTTCCACGGCCAGCGGCAGCAATCAAGAGCTGCTTAAATCGCTGGGTGTCGATCGACCAGTTGATTATGAAAAGGAAGCGTTTGAAGAGGTTTTAGAAGATATCGACTTGGTCTTTAATACTATCGGGGGAAAGGTCTTAGAAAAAAGTTTGTCTCTTATTAAAAATAAAGGCAGACTTCTGTCTATTGCCGGAGACCCGAGTGAATTAGTTGATACAAAGATTTACGATGCACAATTTTTCTCGATGAAACCGACAAAAAAAGCGCTCGAACAACTCCACGAATGGCTCGTACAAGGGAAGTTAAAACCTGTTATTTCAGAGGTTTATCCTTTTTCAGAAGAAGGACTGAGAGAAGCTCATACGTTGAGTGAGACGGGCCATGTGCAAGGGAAATTAATTATCAAAGTAAAAGAGGAGAGCGACTGACTGACTGAATGGAGCGGGAAAAGATGATTTTTGTGGGCATTTTTTTAAGCGCCTTATTATTGTTTTTATCGTATAAATTCCAGATAAGATCACTGCTGTTGGGTAGTAAAGTCGTTGCACAGGGGTTTAAAATATTGGGAAAAGAAGAAGATGACTATGTAACTTGTCCGAACTGCTCAGAGAAAGTTAAAAGGACGGCCGAACCCTATTGCAGCAAGTGTGATCTATATTTTTAAATAATAGAGAGATTGATTCAGTTTAATTGATACAAAGTTCAACTTCTTTAATAAATTTTAAAGAAGTTTGTCTATACTGTAGTAGAGATAAATAGTGAGAACGATGATTGGGAGGTTAAGCGATTGAATATCGGGATAGACAAGATAGGTTTTTACACACCTGATCAATATATAGATATGGAAAAATTAGCTGAAATTAGAGGTGTCGATCCAGCAAAATATACGATAGGTATTGGACAAGAAAAAATGGCGGTCGCGCCTCTTCATGAAGATGCCGTAAGCATGGGGGCAAATGCGGCGTTAGCCATATTAGATGATGAAGACAGAGCAAAAATCGATTTGGTTTTATTTGGAACAGAGTCTGGTGTTGACCATTCAAAATCTGGAGCAGTATGGGTCCACCACTTAACAGGCATACAAGAAAATGCCCGTTCGTTTGAGCTTAAACAAGCGTGTTACGGTGCGACGGCTGGAATAAAAATGGCCATGGGTCACATTGCTTTGAATCCGGACAGTAAAGCATTAGTAATAGGCGCCGACATTGCAAAATATGGCTTAAATACAGCCGGAGAACCGACACAAGGTGCTGGAGCTGTGGCGATGGTCCTTTCAAGTAATCCGCGCATATTAGCCTTAGATAACGATAGTGCAGCTTTAACTAAAAACATTTCGGATTTCTGGCGACCTCTGTATTCAGACTATGCAATTGTCGATGGCAAATATTCGAATGAATCCTATCTTTCTTTTCTCAATGATGTCTGGGGCGTATATAAAGAAAGAACGCAGCGCGATTTAAAAGACTTTGAAGCGGTGTGTTTCCACTTGCCGTATACGAAGATGGCTAAAAAAGCGATTTTAAGTTTGACAGCAGAAGCCAGCAAAGAAGATGCAGAACGTCTGATGAGTCATTATCAGAACAGTATCATTTACAACAAACAGGTAGGGAACGTCTACACTGGTTCGCTCTATCTCAGTCTGTTGTCCTTACTTGAACAAGCACCGGAATTAAAAAAAGGATCACGTATCGGTCTGTACAGTTATGGCTCAGGCGCAGTCGGAGAATTCTTCAGTGGCGTCGTTCAACCTGATTATAAAAACTATGTAAACAAAGGAAACAATGAAGCACTATTAAATACACGTCGTGAATTGACTACGGACGAGTATGAAGAATTATTAGAAAAAGCCTTACCTAAAGACGGCTCAAATATTGAAATGAATACGGAACAGATCAAAGATGGAAAAGCATATTTAGCAGCTATCCAAGACAACCTTAGAAAATACGCAGTCAAGTAACAACGCCACAGTTTAATCGGGGTAATGTGACTCAGTTAAACGAGTGACCGAAACACCTTCTATAGTGAAATTGATTTATGCATAGAAGAGAACCTACTTAAAATTTAAAAAAGTATCAGCCAATTGCTGATACTTTTTTGTGTTTTTTTGAATAAACTGAAAAAACAGACGGAGAGCTATATAAAAAGAAGAAAATCTTAAGAGGGTCGGATAATTTTATCGAACGAAGAATTGGGTGTTTTCAAGTAAATAAAAATATATTATTAATCACTTGAATTTATTAAATACATGTAGTAAAATTACAAAACGTAATCATTACGATTTAGAATGTAAATTGAAGGAGCTATTATAATGGCGGTACCTAAAAGAAGAACATCAAAAGCAAAACAGAGAAAAAGACGTACACATAAAGGTTTGAATAATCCTGGAGGACTTTCACTTGATGCTTCTTCGGGTGAATACCGTATGAGTCACCGTATTACGAAAGATGGTTATTACAACGGAAAAAAAGTGCTGGATAAATAAAAAGTAAAAGTGGAAATATTTTTGTAGTGGAATTTTGTTTGTTTTTCAAAAATAGAAGGAGTGTGACTTTTGGCTAAGAAGAGTAAAATCGAAAAATTGAAACGTCAGGAAAGAACTGTAGAAAAATATGCTGAATTACGTAGTGAATTAAAAGAAAAAGAGGACTATGAAGCATTGGCAAAATTGCCGAGAGATGCTTCACCTACGCGTTTACAAAATCGCGACAAAATTGATGGGAGACCTAGAGGCTATATGCGTAAGTTTGGTATGTCTCGTATCAACTTCCGTAAATTGGCACACGAGGGCAAAATTCCTGGTGTAAAAAAAGCGAGCTGGTAAATCTGATCGGCAATAGAGCATAATCAGGAAAAGGAGTCGTTATAATGAGTCAGAAAATACCCGTAACAATCATTACAGGCTTTTTAGGAGCCGGAAAAACAACCTTGATCAACGAACTCTTGCATCAACCTTATGATGAAAAGGTTGCAGTCATTGTAAATGAATACGGTGACGTAGGAGTAGATCATAATCTCGTTGTGAATGTAGAAGAAGAAGTTTATCAAATGAACAATGGCTGTCTGTGCTGTGCTTTACGTACGGATTTATCGGATATGCTACGCACGATATATAATATAAGAGAAAAGCAAAAGGTATCAATTGATCGAATCGTCATTGAGACCACGGGTTTAGCAGCACCGGGGCCAATCGCTCAGACATTTATGCGCACGCCTTTCTTGCAAGATCACTTTGAAATCGATTCTGTTTTAACTTTAGTGGATGCTTCAAACGCAATGTATCAAATAGCTCATTATGAAGAATCGATCGATCAGATTGCTTTTGCGGATAAATTATTATTAACAAAAGGAGAGCAGGTAAACAGTCAAATGCTCCACTTATTGAAAAAGAAACTTCGTTCAATAAATCCTTTTGCAGATATTGACAGATTAAATCTGGAAGAAATAGCAGTAAACGACGTGTTAGGATTGAACCTTTTCGAAGAACAGAGAACAGAAAAAGATGACAGTCTGGAATTAGAAGAAGATGGAGATGGCCATGAACACCGACATGACGACCACCATCATCACGACCACGACGCACATGATCACAGTCATGACCATCATATCAACCATACAGAAGGTATGGTAACACTTTCTTTAAAAGCTTTGGAGCCAATTCATCCCACATTGATCGATATGTGGATGGATGAATTGATTATGACATATGGAATGGACCTTTTAAGGTATAAAGGAATAATACATCTTTATGGTGATGCAAATCAGATCATCTATCAAGGAGTAAACATGGCCTTTAAAGCTGAGCGTGGAGAGCCTTGGGGAGAGAGGAAACGTGAATCGGTACTCGTGTTTATAGGGAAAAACTTGCCATTGGAAGAAATGAAGAAGTCTTTCGAGAGGTGTGTCTTAACCAAAGATACAATGGAAGAACTTGGTATGGATTCGTAAACTGACTTAAACTATATATAAAGATAATATAGATAGTAGTAGGTTATACAGCTGAACCTTATGACCTCGATTTAAAGTGGAAAAGCGGTTGAAGTGAACAAGGATACTTATCATAGTAAGGAGTGGATTGATATGGCTGAAAAAAGAGATGTGTCTACGGCTCGGCGTATAATGAAGAGTCCGAATAAAAAAACAGCGCGACGAGGACTTAGAGTTATCAAACAATTAAAAAAATTGAAACGGGGAGTAAGATAAGATGAGAAAAAACATCACATTGGAATGCGTAGAAACTGGCGAACGTTTATATTTAACAAGTAAGAATACAAGCAATGATTCTGAGCGATTAGAACTGAAAAAATATTCTCAAAAATTAAGACGTAAAGCCTTGTTCAGAGAAACCAAATAACAGAAAAAATAAGCTTATAGAACTAATCAGTTTATAAGGTAGAATGTTTTCATTCTATCTTATAAACTTTTTCTATTACAGACAAAGTAGTGAGTTTTTAAAGATTCGATAAAATAAAAAAACCGTTAGTTTAAGGCGTGCTGACCAAAGTGATTTGGAAAGAGCAGGACTTTAACTGACAGTTTTTTTAATAAAACATAAAAAATAGAATCGGGATAAAAATAGCGGGGACAAAATTCATTACTTTAATTTTGGTTGCTTCCAGCAGATTAAAGCCTAAAGCTAAAATAAGAAGTGATCCGATAGCATTGATGTCATTTATCATAGGATCAGTTAAGATAGCATCTAGTCTGCTGGCAAATAAGGCGATCGCGCCTTGATAGATGAAAACCAAAAATCCCGAGAAGAATACGCCGATGCCCATACTTGAAGCAAGAATAAGACTTGTCAATCCGTCCATCACTGACTTTGTGAGTAAAATCGTGTGAGTGCCGACAAGACCACTCTCTAAAGGTCCAACAATCGACATGGCTCCCACGGCCATGATCAGGCTGCTCATCACAAATCCTTTTGATAAGGAGGCTGAACCGTTTTTAGCGGGAAAACGACTTTCAAGCATATTACCCATGTGGATTATTTTTTTATCTAGATTAATGATTTCACCAATCGTTACACCGATAACCATAGAGAGAATAATATAAATCGTATTTTCTCCAGTAGAAAGACCTGTGACACCAATGTAGATGGCACAGAGCGCGAGTGCTTTCATCAAAGCATTTTCTATATGTACAGGAATACCTTTGTTAACAAATAATCCGATAATACTCCCCACAAAAATAGCCACTGTATTTATAATAACTCCAAAAAACATAACCGTGCTCCTTTAGTTGCAAAAGTAGTATGTGTCACTCTATTATAATTGGGATACTGTGCTTATACAAATAAAAATACAAGCAGTTTATGAGAAGAATACCATTAAAGGTAGAAGAAACTGACTTCAAGTCAGTTTCAACAGCTTTAAAAGATCTAAAACTGATAACGATTCTTGTAGATGAATGAATTGTGTGCCCTTCACAAGAAATAGGGTTTGAAGATCACGTTTTTTTCTAATCTTCTTCCTTTCAAAAAATAAATATCGTTGCTGGATTTTATAATGAAGTTAGCCGCTTAGGCTAACATATAAAAAACGCCATGTGAATTTCATGTTATATTAAAGTTACCTCTAACTCTCAATAGACAGGATGAATTCACATGACGCACTCTAACGATAACACATCAGTACGTAAGGGAAAACACTTATCTTATTCAGAACGGTCTCAAATTGCTATTCTAAAGATTGAACACTACTC
>NZ_LSRN01000002.1 GCF_001885615.1 Alkalibacterium sp. 20
ACATAGTATCAAATGGAGTATACGGATATCATTATAGTTTGTGAGGGAAAGCTGAATGGATAAAGATAAAAAACGAATTGCCATAATTGGCAGTGGAATCACCGGATTGACTACTGCCTATCGATTGAAAAAACAGGTCGATAAAGAAAATCTTCCTGTAGAAGTGATTGTGCTGGAATCTTCTATTCGTTCAGGGGGCAAATTGTTTACCATGAAGTTTGGGGAACAATTTATTGATTTAGGAGCCGAGTCTATCGACACACGATTACCTGAAGCAATGAATTTGATAAAAGAATTGAAATTAGAGAAGCATATTGAATTAAGTCAAAATGGAAAACAAGATGTTTTTGCATTTAATAAATTATATCATTTCGAATGTCCTACCTATAAAGGAGTTCCTGTAAAACGTGCAGATATCTGGAAATATGATTTGATATCCTTTCGTGGAAAACTGGCTTTTCTGAAAAACACTTATTTTTCTCAAACAGAAACGACAAAAGAATTAACGACAAAAGAATACCTTGCGCACCGTATAGGCGAAGAAATGGCTGAATATGTAGCTGAACCTTTCTTTTCAAAAATTTATACAAGTGATATTGATGAAATAGGTGTTCATGGGTTTAATGAATCTATTATAGAATTAGAAAAAGATTACGGCTCGTGGACAAAGGCATTGGTGAACCATCCGGAAATATGGGATGGCGATGCCATGTATGCCACATTTAAAGATGGCCTTGAAATGCTGACTAATGAGCTGGCTAATAAAGTAAGCGAGAGTATTCGATTTTCAAAAAAAGTGACTGAAATAAAAAAGAGCATCAATGGCACTTATATTTTAGATATCAATAAGAAAGAACAGTTAAGAGTCGACTCCATTATAGTAGCAACAGACTCTGGATCCTATAAAGAGCTTTTTTCTGATATTGAATTAAGTGATTACTTTAAAGATATTAAAATGGGCTCAGTTGGGTTCTTGTTATTTAGTTTCCCGAAGGACTCTATCCATAATCCTCCTAAAGGTAATGGTCTGTTGTCTGTTAGACGGAATAATTCGTATATACAAAGTATAGTTTGGTTAAACAAAAAATGGAATCATTATAAAGACAAAGACGAAGAATTACTGGGGGTTTATTTTGGTCGTACTGGAGACGGTGTTATGATGTCCTTAAGTAATAAACAAATAGAAGAAGAGATACTAGACGATGTATCAAGCATGTTGAGTATTGATAGCAAGCCTAATTATAAAATTATCAAGCGCTGGCCAAATGCTATCCCTCAATTCACTTTAATGCATGAAGAGAAAAGGATAAATTTGATGGAATTTTTAAACGAAAATTATCCAGGTCTCTATTTGGCGGGAAATGGTGTCAATGGATTTGGTATTAATAACTGTATTGCCCAAGCAAATACAACAAGTGAAGAGGTAATAGCATATATCAAAAATACAATTTAGTGTTTTGAAACACATTATTTATTCGAAATGCTGAAAAAACAACCAAATCTCTTGGTAAAAAAGAGTTTTGGTTGTTTTTTTTTACTTAGAAACGTATTCTAATAATAGACTATAGAATAAGAAGGGAGATTATTATGAAAGTCACTATCTTAGGTTTCTATGGGGGCTATCCAACTAATGGGATAGGAACAAGCGCCTACTTAATTGAATCAAACGGCTTTCATCTTTTGCTCGATGTTGGGAGTAACAGTTTATTAACGTTGGAAAAGTACGTTGATCCAATCTATTTAGATGCTGTTTTATTGTCTCATTATCATCACGATCATATTGCTGACTTAGGTGTCCTGCAATTTACTCGTTTATTAAAAAGAGATTCCAAAGGGAATAAGCCTCATCTATTACCCATCTATTGTCATAATGAAGACATAGTCAATTTCAATCAAATGTCTTTTGGAAATGTCAGTCAAGGTATTGCTTTTAATGAACAGTCGGAACTGACTATTGGACCATTTAAAATTGAGCATATGAAGACACTTCATCCCGTACCCTGTTATGCCTTTAAAATCACCGAAGAAAAAAGTGATAAAATAATGATCTTTACCGGAGATTCTGGATATAAAGAGGATTTTATAGTATTTGCCAAAGATGCGGATCTACTGATAGCGGATAGTAATTTTTATGAGGGAATGGAAAATCACACAGTGCACATGACCGCTAAAGAATGTGGAAGAATAGCAAATAAAGCAAAAGTCAAGAAGTTGATACTTACTCATTTACCTCAAACAGGAAAGCTGGATCAGTTAGTTGAACAAGCAAAAAAAGAAGCACCGTCTATACCGATTGAATTAGCACAAAAAGAAATGATAATAACTATATAAGGAGAGAAGATAATATGTACTATGTTAAAAATCAGCGCGATGGAAAAGAAATTCATGATCCGAAAATCAATTTAGCCATAGAATATTATTTGTTGAATGAAGTCAAGTTGGACGAACCGATTCTCTTGTTTTATATTAACAACAATTCAATCATTATTGGACGAAATCAGAACACATATGAAGAGGTCAATACCTCGTATGTGGAAGAAAATGAGGTAGACGTTGTTCGCCGTTTTTCTGGCGGCGGAGCAGTATACCATGATATGGGAGTCTTGTGTTTCTGTTTTATCACTGAAGATGATGGTGATTCTTTCCGGGATTTCAAAAAATTCACCTCACCTGTTATAGATGCGCTACATCAAATGGGGGTAGAAGGAGCTGAATTAAAGGGAAGAAACGATTTAGTCATTGATGGGAAGAAATTTTCCGGAAATGCTATGTATGCTAAAAATGGTCGCATGACAGCTCACGGAACACTGATGTTCGATTCGCAGATTGAGGCTGTAGTAAAAGCTTTAAAACCAAAAAAACATAAACTTGAATCGAAAGGTATCAAATCCATTAGAAGTCGTGTAACGAACATTAAACCTTTTCTAGATGATTCTTACCAGTTTATGAATGCAAAAGATTTTAGAGATCAATTATTGCTTAATATTTACGAGACTGATTCCAAAGAAAAGATAAAAGAATATGTTTTAACAGATAAAGATTGGGAAAAAATCGAAGCTTTTGCAAAGCAGTATACGTCCAACTGGGATTGGAATTATGGAAAATCTCCCGAATTTGATATGGAACGCAGTGAACGACTTTCTGTGGGAACAGTTGAAGTCAAGATGAATGTTAGAAAAGGTAATATCGAAGACATCCGCATTTACGGAGATTTCTTTGGTTTAGGCGAAATAGAAGATGTGGAAAATAAATTTAAGGGTATTCCTTATACGAGAAATGCTATCAAAGAAACTTTCGATAACATTGATAAAAATAAATATTTTGGCAATATTGATACAGAAGAATTAGTCGATTTATTTTACTGATTCAAAAATAGTTTAAAGAAAAATCTTGGTCTGTTGATGATTCTAGTCAGCAGAGCAAGGTTTTTTTGTTCGATTTGACAAGCTTTAATTATAATGATTATAAAATGTCCGTAAATATTGAAAAATATAATGTTTGAGAAGAGCTTTTTCTACAGCCTTTTGTATCTATTTGAAAAATAAATAAGATAAGTTTGACGGAAAAATGACAGAAAGGGGTTTACATCCCGTCACATTTAAGCTATTATAATAATTGTAAACAGTTCCACCCGGTTTTATTAATCAAAGATAATTGAGGGGAGAAATACATAATGGTTACATTATTTACTACACCTAGTTGCACATCTTGTCGAAAAGCAAAAGCATGGTTAGAAGAGTACAACATCCCTTATACGGAGAAAAATATGGCTCATAATCCATTGGAAATTGAGGAAATAAAAGCTATCATGCGATTAACTGAAGATGGAACGGAAGATATCATATCTACCCGGTCCAAAGCATTTAAAGAATTAAATATTGATTTAGATGAGTTGTCTTTAAAAGAATTATTTGTATTAATCCAAGAAAATCCAACATTGCTCAGAAGACCAATTATTTTAGATGAAAGAAGATTACAGATTGGGTATAATGAAGATGAGATTCGCCAGTTTGTACCAAGAGCAGTCAGAGAAATCGAATTACAGAAAGCTCAACAGTTGGTAGCCTTAACACAAAGTTAAATAAATATTAGAAAGAATCGACAAATATATTTGTCGATTCTTTTTATAAACTGTCACAATTCTAAATTGGTTTATATGGATTTGTTACTTGTATTTAAAGAGTAGCTTTTGTATAATAGTTAGAGTGTGGTCAAGTAGACTGCCTGTCGATAGTAAAGTAAATTAACCCCATAGGGACGTTTATTCCAAAGAAATGCGAGGTGTGGAATAATGGAAATAGAACATATCAACGATGATACTATTCGTGTGATCATAGAAAACACTGATTTAGAGGAACGTGGTATCACTTTTCTTGATCTGTTAGGAAATCAAAAAAAAATTGAAAAGTTTTTTTATAGTATCTTAGAAGAAGTTGATATTGACGAAGAATTTCAAGAATCTGAAGCGGTCACTTTTCAAGTCATGCCGAATAATAACGGATTAGAATTGTTTATTAGCAAAGGAACTAACTTTAAAGATGATGATGATTCTTTAGACACGTTGAAAGAGCAAATTGATGATAATATAAATCAAAATGAGGAATCACTGGATGAAATTGATGAATACGCTAAGGGTGATAACACGACCAAAGAAGTTGTGATTGCTTTAGAGGGCTTCGAACAGATGGTTTCACTTTCCAAATCGTTATTTTTAGAAAGTGGCATATCAACTCTTTATAGCTACAAAAATAGATACTATCTCCATTTAACTTTCTTTGTAGAGGAAATGGTTGAAAAGACAAGTGATGAGGAAATAGCCATTGCTTTAGAGTTTGGAAATAAAACGAATACAACACCAGAAGTCTTGAATGAATATGCTGAAAAAATAATGGAGACCAACGCATTAGAATTAATGCGCTATCACTTCAAGTAAAGAATTTAATAATTAGTAAAAACCCACAGAAATTAAATTTTCTGTGGGTTTTTTTCGTCAAAAAAAAAATAGTTAGGAAATATTAATACTGTATGAAAAAAAGTAGGTGAGGTGATGTAAGAATGTTCATAGCAATTGATAAGCAGCATAATATAATTAAAGCTAGTGACTATAGGAATAATAAAGAATGTTTCTGTCCCTCGTGTAAAGAAGAAGTGATTTTCAAGAATGGATCGATATATCAGTCTCATTTTTCACACAAGAACAACAGTGACTGTCAGACTTTTTCTGAGGGAGAAACTCCAGAGCATATGGAAGGGAAACTGTTACTCTATAACTGGTTCAAAAAAGAAAAAATAGAGGTTCAATTAGAAGCTTTTCTACCTGCGTTGAAGCAGCGACCAGACTTGCTCGTTAATTATAAAGGAACAAATATAGCCATTGAATATCAATGTAGCACTATTACAAAAGAAAAAATAATCTCAAGAACTAGAGGTTATAAAAATAATGGGTATTATGTGTTCTGGATTTTAGGTCATAAATTAAAAGTATCAGAAAAAGTAAACACAAAACATTATGCTTACATATCAATGGATTTAAGCGAAAAATATTATCTGTTTCAATTGGATCAGAATAGAAAAAAGTTTGAGATATTATCTGATTTTTCAGGTTCTCACACGGAAGTGCATTACACTGTAAAGAGTGTAACTGTCTCTAGTACATTAAAAGATGTGTTTAGAAATTCTGTCAGGAGACAAAGAAGCGGTTATGGTATTGAGAAAAATAGAGAAGAACAAAAAGAGTACTTATATCAATTATCTTTTTATAGATATGAAAAAAGTAGACACTTTTTCGAACTCATGTATAAGTCTGGTCTGTCGGTTGATTCTTTACCAGACAGCATATTCTGTATCGTTCCCAACGAGTGGATGATCGCTACGTTTTCTTACCAATGGAAATTATTGATGTTGATATGGTTGGAAGAATTTGAATCTTATCATGTTATAACGAAAAATGTTTTGGTGCGTAAAATCAAAGAGTGGGAGACAGAAAAAGTGGTTGCTTTTCAAATTATGCCTAATGTGAATCCTGCAAATTTTTATCAACCTTTTTTTGAGTACATTGAAGCATTATGTACAAATGAAATAATGAAAATAGTTGGCGATGAAAAATGGGTTCGCCATAAAAGTTTCTCTAAAAAATGAGGATTAAATGAGTGAAATAAGATGTAAAATTAAAAAAAAGATAGATATTCTATTCGTTTTCAAATTATGTTATTATTAATTTGTATATAAAAGTTTAGGAGGAAGTTTAATGACTGAATCAAAGGCATTACCATTAAGAGAAGAATTACCTTTGGAACAAACGTGGGATCTTAGCGTCATTTATAAATCGGATAAGAAATGGGAGGACGATTTCAAAAAAACTGAAAAATCGTTAGAAGAGGTCAAGAAATTTCAAGGGAAACTTGAAATTGATGCAATGATTTTTCTGCAGGCACTGAAGTCAATGTTAGACCTTTCTAGAAAAGTGAGTGCCCTTTTTGTTTATGCCCATTTAAAAAATGATCAGGATACTGCAAATAGCACCTATCAAGCGATGAATGATAGAGCGCGTTATCTCGCAGCTTTATCTCAAGAAGCTACGTCTTGGTTTGAGCCGGAACTAATTGCTTTACCTGAAGAGCAACTATCCAATTATTTTGAAGAAAAAGAAGAGTTGAAACAATATAAACATTACATTTCACAATTGACTGCAAATAAGGCGCATGTACTTTCAGCTGAAATGGAAGCTTTATTAGCCGCTGCTAGTGAAGTGCTTACATCTTCAAGCCAAACGTTCAGTGTCTTGAACAACGCTGATTTAAAATTCCCGATGGTCAAAGGTGAAGATGGAGAAGACGTTCAATTATCTCACGGGATGTATGGTGAACTTTTAGAAAGTACTAAGCGAGAAGTGAGAAAAGAAGCATTTGAAAAAATGTATGAAGTCTATGAGAGTTTTAAAAATACATTCGCCAGCACCTTGTCTGCGAATGTCAAACATCATAATTTCCAAGCTAAAGTCCATCATTTTAAGTCAGCCCGGGAAAGTGCACTAGCAGATAACCATATTCCAGAAGCTGTTCATGATACTTTAATCGAAGTAGTGAATGATCATTTGCCTCTTCTTCATAGATATATGAATTTAAGAAAACAGGTGTTAGAGTTAGATGAAATGCACATGTATGATTTATATACTCCTATTACTGGAGAAGCCAGTCTGAAATATACTTATGATGAAGCAAAGGGGAAAACACTTGAAGGGTTAGACGTGCTCGGCTCTGAATATAAGGCCGTTTTGGATGATGCCTTTAACAGCCGTTGGATCGATATCATTGAAAATAAAGGAAAACGGAGTGGAGCTTATTCTTCAGGTATGTATGATACCAATCCGTATATCTTATTAAACTGGCACGATTCGCTGAATCATCTGTACACGCTTGTTCATGAATTAGGGCATAGTGCGCACAGTTACTTTACTAGAAAGAACCAACCGTATGTATATGGTAACTATTCTATCTTTTTAGCAGAAATAGCATCAACAACAAATGAAAATTTACTTACGGATTACTTACTGGCAACGACCGAAGATCCTAAAGCTAGAGCTTATGTTTTGAACCATTATTTAGATGGATTCAAAGGAACTGTCTTCCGACAAACACAGTTTGCTGAATTTGAACACTTTATACATGAAGAAGCCGCGAAGGGCACACCCCTAACAGCAGATTATTTAAGCGAAAATTATAGAAATCTAAATGCAAAATATTATGGAGATACAGTAGAAAAAGATGATGCCATTCAATTTGAATGGGCACGTATTCCACATTTTTATTATAATTATTATGTATATCAATATTCAACTGGATTTTGTGCTGCCACGGCGCTAGCAGATAAGATCTTGAAAGGCGAAGAAGGTTCATTAGATAAATACCTTTCATACTTAAAATCAGGCAGCAGCGATTATCCAATTGAAGTAATGAAAAAAGCGGGCGTTGACATGACCGAAAGAGAGTATTTAGAGAGAGCAATGGCCGTGTTTGAAGAACGTTTAGATGAGTTGGAAAAAGCTTTGAATTCTATTTAAAGTAGGAACGAGAGTCAGTTGGAGTCAAAGACTGTCGATAATATAAAAAAGCCATTCTCCAATATTCAATTGAAAGAATTGAATGTTGTGAGTATGGCTTTTTTTTTGAAATTATGTTTACATCGTTTGCAGTAGTGATAAACGATTGACACTAGCTTTTTTAACTTGGACTTTTTCATCACAAAACCCATGAAGTAATTGTTTTGTGAAAGCAGTGTTGACCCGGTAACCATAGGCATCATCATTTCCAGAATATAAAACACAAGAAGGCGCATTTTGTATATTCATTTCTTGGGCTAAATTCTGATCTTTTTTGAATGCTGTTTCTGAAAAATCGGATTGAATATCTTCTTCAAACATTTCTACATCTAATTTAATCAAGTCAGCAATTTGAATAAATAATTCTTTAGTCACTTCTTTTCCTTCGTTAATAACTTTATCTTGTAACGCCATTAAAAATTTTCTGCCCTTTTTCTTGCCTTGCATTGAAGCAGCTTGAAAGGCCAAGCTGGAATGAAAGGATTCGGTGTAAAGTTGATTTCGATGGGCTAAAGTTGGGTTATCGGTTTCCTTGACGATGTTTCCGATAGTATGAAAGTTTAATAGTGGAATAAATCGCACTTTAACTTTCTCGTCTCGTTCATTAGAAAAGGATTCAATCATTCTTTCAGTTTCAAAACATGTGGGCCCTAATGGATTAACAAATAAGAAAACTTCAATTATATTATTTAAAAACATTTTTAACACTCACCTAGTTTCTATTTTGTCTTGATCAGATTAATCTACATGTGTTTTTTCTTAACGTCTAATTGATTACATTACATAGATTAACAAATAAAACTAGTTTAATATAATATTCTGCCTAAAAAAAGCAAGAAAAAAAACCCCTTGTAACAATTTTGTCACAAGCATAATGGATTACTTATCACTTTTAAACTTTGCTTTAAAGGCACGAGCGATTTTATTAATTGTGGGTCTTACAGGGATGGCGTTATCTTTAAGGATTTGATTAAATAATACTTCGCCAGTAACTTTTGAAGCTGATTCGATTTCCAGCTCAAAATCTTGTTGATCAGAATAATAACTTTTGTCTAATACAATTATAGAATGAGGATTGATTATTTCTAATCGTTCAGTTTTCAGATCAGCAACTATAAAAACATTTGGATCGATCGAAATATTTTGATCTTTCAAGACAGAAATAATATCTCCGGGCAGAATAAAGGAACCGGTTATAATCATTTTTTTTGCGCTTTCAGGATCTAAATCAATTGTCGTTTCTGTGTGATGTCCTTCAAATGGAGTCTTTAGAGTCATTTCGGCATGATTTTCCTTTGTTCTTATTCTTAGTGCACATTGGTTCCTTTTTAAAACATGATCTTCGGAGTCAAAATAGTAGTTCTCTTGAGTAACGGGTATGGCTTCGTCTTTAAAATAGATTTGTTTTATTTTCATGTATTCTTCTTCGGTTAATAAGTTTTTGTATTCAATTTCTACTTCTTGTTTCATATCAGTTCCTCAATTCCCTTGCTACGGTATTTTATGAAAATATGTTACAATGATATCAATAATAACGACTAAATTAAAGTAGAGAAGGTTAAGGATATGAATAGAGATTGGGAACTTTTCCTGCTTCCTTACAACCAGACAGTTGATGAATTAAAAGTTAAGTTACGTGGTTTAAGAGGAATGTACCTTTCAAGAAAAGAACATGGCCCCATTGAATTTGTTACAGGTCGAGTCAAGCCTATCAATAGTATTTTAATGAAGTCAAAAACGAGAAACATTTCACTCGATAAGCTTGAGACCGATATGGAAGATTTGGCAGGAATCAGAATTATGTGTCCTTTTGTAGAAGATATCCATGATGTGGTAGCTATGTTGAAAAATCGTAACGACATTAATGTGGTGCAGGAAAAAGATTATGTAAATCATAAGAAAGATAGCGGGTATCGTTCCTATCATTTGATATGTGAATATTCGGTGCAATTGATTGATGAAGTAAAAGTGGTTTTAGTGGAAATTCAAATCAGAACCCTGGCAATGAATTTCTGGGCCTCGATAGAGCATTCACTCAATTATAAATATCAGGGTGAATTTCCTGATGAAATTAATACAAGGTTACAGAAAGCAGCTGAATCAGCCTTTCAACTAGATGAAGAAATGTCTACCATTAGAGATGAAATAAAAGAAATTCAAAAAAACTTCCGTTATTCTCAAGAGTAATTGATGTAAAGGAAGGACAGTCATAGTGAAGATTGCAATCGTTCAAAACAACACGGAAGAATCAATAGAAGTAACACACGAACTAAAGGAATTACTAGATAATGCAGGGATAGATGTCGTAACTCATCAGCCGGATATTATCATATCTGTCGGAGGAGATGGGACGTTGCTGTCGGCATTTCATCGGTATGCTCACCTCTTGGATAGTGTTCGCTTCATAGGTGTTCACACGGGGCATTTAGGCTTTTATACAGATTGGAGACAGTATAATTTAACTGAGTTAGTTGATAGTTTAGACAACGACAATGGTGAATTTATAGACTACCCATTGCTTGATATAGAGGTTATCTACAAAAACAAGCTCAAAAACAAACACTTTTTAGCATTAAATGAATCCATTGTTAAAATCACTGATGGAACGCTAGTTTGTGATGTTTACATCAAAGAGGAGCATTTTGAACATTTTAGAGGAGATGGATTATGCATTTCAACCCCTACTGGTTCAACTGGATATAATAAATCGATCGGCGGTGCAGTCTTACATCCAAGATTAGAAGCCTTACAATTGACAGAAATAGCGTCACTGAATAATCGTATATTTAGAACACTCAGCTCACCAATGATCATAGCACCAGATGAATGGATAAAAATCATTCCAATTGATACGACTAAATTCATGTTAACCATAGATCAATTAGTTTCAGCTGAAACTGAAGTTGATTACATACGATTTCGAATTGCAAAAGAACGTATCAGGTTTGCGCGATATCAACATACTCACTTTTGGGATCGTGTGGAGGATTCTTTTTTAGGAGCAAAAGCAAAAAATGAAAATAGAATGGACAGTTGAGAGCCAGCAACCGATGACTCTGAAATCATTTCTAAAAACAAAAAACATTTCCAAACGACTTCTTGCGAAAGTGAAATTTCAGGGAGGACGTTTAGAAGTTAATCATCAACTTAGTCGTGTCAGGAAAATGGTGCTGCTAGGGGATTTAATTTCTCTTACTTTACCTGTAGAAACAGGCAGTGACATTCTGGGGATCTCGTATAAAAATATCGAGGTTTTATTTGAAGATGATCATTTTCTTATCGTCAATAAACCAAGTAATATTCCTTCCGTACCTTCCTCAATCTACAAGAACCACACAATGGCTAATCGAGTAAAAGGGTATATCGAAAAGAATAATTACAAGCTTAAAACAATACACATTGTTACTCGTTTAGATAAAGATACTTCAGGTGTTATGATTTTCGCTAAACATTCCTTAGCCCATTCTTATTTAGATCAACTCTTACAAGACAAAAATCTATATAAAGAGTATGTTGCGTTTGCTGAGGGTGTAATAGAGAACCCTTCAGGGCTTATCAATAAGCCGATTGCTCGAATGGAAGATTCAATCATTAAGCGGCAAATCGATGATTTGGGCAAACCTTCCTTAACTGAGTATTGGGTAAAACAGAGATATGCTAATGCAACAAAAGTAAAGGTTCAGTTGCATACGGGAAGAACGCATCAAATCAGAGTACATTTTGCAGCGTTGGATCATGCTTTACTTGGAGATACACTCTATAATTCTAATGCAAATAATGATCTCATTGAAAGACAAGCTTTGCACTGTGCTAAAGTCAGTTTTAAGCATCCATTTACAGATTTACAGCTTATAGTAGAAGCTCCCTTAACAGAAGATTTAATATTATTAACTAATCAATTGGAGAGTATGCGTCGTGACTAGAAAGTATAAGCGTAAAAAAACGAATAGCAATAAACCGCGCTCCATTTTATTGATGACACTACTCGTAAGTGTTGCCTTTTTAATGGGGTTGTGGTTTGGGAAAAATGATTTTTCTTATCAATGGATTGAAACGTATGCAAACGAGATGTCTTCTCAAATGCGTTCATTTTTTTCAAATTTCAATGAGGATAAAAAAAGGGAGAAACTGGCTGACTATCATTTTTTTGACATGGGTCAAGGGTCATCCGTTTTACTGGAAGCGTTTGATGGCACCACCATATTGATCGATACGGGACGATATGATGATAGTGATCCACGCATCATCAATTATCTCAATGATGAAATTGGGATAGGAGGAGAAATCGATTTACTCATATTCACTCACAACGACTCGGATCATATAGGTAATGGCGATTTGGTCCTGGATTATTTTCAAGTTAATGAAGTGTGGATGAATGGGATGGATCATACAAGTCAAACTTACAGTGATGTATTGGATGCTTTGTTAGAATCAGACGTGATATATGCCGAGCCGAAAAATGGTTATACAACAGAGATCGGTGCATTTTCAATCGAAGTCTTGCATCCGTTGGAAAACGAAAAACAAGGCAGTCAAAACGATGAGTCCATTGTCACACGGATCACTCTTGGAGATACAGTAATGATGCATATGGGCGATGTAAATATGGCTGTTGAAGAGCGCATTTTAAACGAAGTATCTACTGGTTTGCAATCCGACATTATAGTATTAGGTCATCACGGATCGAGCACGAGTGAAGATTGGTTGCAAGCCATTAACCCATCCGTTGCTATATATCAGGCTGGGGCGGGAAACCACTCTGGACATCCTGATAGAGAAATCGTCCAATTATTTGAGGGTCATCCAGCAGAACTTTTAGGAACGGATAATTATGGAACGATTCATATTGTTGTTAATGAGAACAACCAAATCGATATCTCTACCGAGGAGGAAAGGTAATGCATGTGGTATTAGAAGAAATCGAAAACAATATAGCTTGTTTGATTCCGGATTCTGACGACGATCCCATCTACGTTCCAGTTGCAACTTTACCTGCATCCTTTGAAGTTGGTGATGTTTTTGTGGTTAAAGCAAAAGATAATAGTCAATTCATACTAGAGAAAGACAACGCTGAAAAAGAAAAAAGGTTATCTGATAACAAATTTAAAAGGGAAAGCCTGCTAAAGAAATCAAGTAACAAAAAATTAAAATAAGAGAGTTAAAGAGCCTTTTGCATGTAGTGATGAGGTATGCCGGCATCTAAAAAACCGTCACCTTTTACAGAATAGCCGATTTTTTCGTAAAATGAGATAGCATGATCTTGTGAATCAAGAGCAAGACGTGCGGCGCTTAATTGCTCTTTGGAAATTTTTTCGAGTTGCTCGAGCAACAGTCTGCCTACACCTTTTTTTCGGTAAGCAGCAAGGACTGCAACGCGTTGGATTTTTACAGATTCATCCTCTTTTTTCAGTAATCGAGCAGTACAGATAGGTAACTTGTCTTTGTAACCAACGATATGTAAGGTTTTGTCTTCCAAGTCATCAATTTCTAAGGATTCATCAACCTGTTGTTCCTCTATAAAAACTATCTTCCTTATGGCTATAGCATCAAGGTAGATTTGAGATGATGTGTCGATGGTAGTTAGAAAATGCATATTATCCCTCTTTTCTAAAATTATGTCTTACTATAGCAATATTTAACATTTACGTCAATATATTACGTGAACTTGCCCTTTTAATAAAGAGCCAGGTCTACTATAATGTAAGAGAAATGATTAAAAAGAGGGGGATAAAGTGATCAATTGGAAAGAATCCAAATTAATGTTCTGGACGGTTTGGTTATTGGCCGTTGCCATACTTATTTACTTGCTCCAACGCATTGATTTTTTATTGAACCCGTTAATGGGCATACTTACAGCATTATTTATGCCATTGCTTCTTGCCGGTTTCTTGTATTATTTATTAAATCCTCTAGTTAAATTGCTTGAACGTTTCAGAGTGAAAAGGATAGTTGGTATCACAATTGTAATGATATTATTAGTGGGTTTCATTGTCATCTCTATCTTATTGGGCATTCCTATGTTGATAGAGCAAACATCCAATTTAATATCCGGCATACCTCAATTTATAAGTGAACTGGAAATATATGCAAACCGCTTAGCTGAAGAACCGTGGATGCAGCAGATCGATATCAATTCAGCTTTAGAGAATTTGGAAATGTGGTTAAGAGATATTGGGTCACGTTTCTTAACTGGAATTGTCTCAGGTGCAGGAAGCGCTATTCAGGCATTCACTCAAGTAGCATTCTTGTTTGTTACAGTTCCGGTCATATTGTTCTACATGCTTCATGACGGCAAAAAATTTCTACCACATATCGTCAATATTGCGCCATTAAAGTATAAAAAAAATATCAAAGAAATGATTATGAAAACAGATGACACGATTTCAAGTTATATCAGTGGGAAAGGGTTGGCTTCCTTAATAGTGGGCGTCTTGCTCTTTCTCATGTATTCCATAGTTAATATGCCTTCTGCCTTTCTGTTATCCTTTTTTGCGGCCATTACTAATTTCATCCCTTTTGTTGGGCCATTTATCGGCGCAGGACCGGCAATCGTGGTTGGACTGATCGAAT
The DNA here is from genome assembly GCF_001885615.1 of Alkalibacterium sp. 20. Classification (GTDB taxonomy): domain Bacteria; phylum Bacillota; class Bacilli; order Lactobacillales; family Carnobacteriaceae_A; genus Alkalibacterium. The sequence goes on from NZ_LSRN01000002.1 coordinate 14,672, forward strand.
CACCGGGACGGGCAATACTGGTAGCCATCTTTGTTATAATTGCTCAACAATTAGACAGCAATTTTTTGACACCATTATTAGTGGGTAAATCCTTGGCAATTCATCCGCTGACAGTCATATTGGTGTTACTGGCTTCCGCAAATCTTGCCGGTTTAATTGGAATGTTGATAGGCGTCCCGGTTTTTGCTATTTTGAAAACGATAGGAACTTACCTATTTATAATGTATCAAGAAGAGAAGCTCGATAAGTATTCATTAGAAAAAAATAAATTTAAAGATTAAGGACGTTTACATTGACTGAAAATAACAATAACGAGTTAAATAAAGAAGTAAAAAGAAGAAGAACGTTTGCTATTATTTCCCATCCCGATGCGGGTAAAACGACGATTACCGAACAATTGCTACTTTTTGGTGGAGCTATCAGAGAAGCTGGAACAGTTAAAGCAAAAAAATCTGGTAAATTCGCAAAATCTGACTGGATGGAAATAGAGAAGCAGAGAGGGATCTCTGTAACGAGTTCAGTTATGCAATTTGATTATGACGACAAACGTATCAATATTTTGGATACTCCAGGACATGAAGATTTTTCCGAAGACACATACCGTACATTAATGGCAGTGGATGCTGCTGTCATGGTGGTAGATAGCGCAAAAGGTATAGAAGAACAGACCAAGAAATTATTTAAAGTTTGTCGTATGAGAGGTATCCCAATTTTTACTTTTATGAATAAGTTAGATAGAGACGGTAGAGAACCATTAGAGCTCATAGAAGAATTGGAAGAAGTACTGGAAATTGATGCTTATCCAATGAATTGGCCGATAGGATCAGGTAAAACCTTATTAGGACTATATGATTTATATCACAATCGAATCGAAGCATTTAGACCTGAAGAATCAAATAAGGGCGAACGATTTATCTCGCTTAATTCAGAGGGAGAAATAGAAGGAGAACACAAGATCAAAAAAGAAAGCTTGTATAAGCAAGTACTGGAAGAGGCTTTGCTTCTTAAAGAAGCGGGGAATGAATTTTCTGAAGAGGCTATAGCAACAGGGAAACTAACACCTGTATTTTTTGGTTCTGCCTTAAATAATTTTGGCGTGCAGACATTTTTGGAAATATTTCTGCAATTTGCTCCTGAGCCATCTTCTCACGAAACAAGAGAAGGAGAGATAGTCCAACCGACAGAACCAAGGTTTTCAGGATTCATATTTAAAATACAAGCCAACATGGATCCGCGTCATCGAGATAGGATTGCGTTCTTAAGAATTTGCTCCGGTAAATTTGAAAAAGGAATGGACGTGACATTATCACGTTCAGATAAAAAAATCCGACTCTCAAATTCAACTCAATTTATGGCTGAAAGTAGAGAAATTGTTACTGATGCTGTAGCAGGAGATATTGTTGGCCTCTATGATACTGGTAATTTTCAAATAGGGGATACTATATATCAAGGTAACGATGAAATAGAGTATCAGGAATTGCCACAATTTACACCTGAACTATTCATGAAGGTTGAACCGAAAAACGTTATGAAGCAAAAATCATTTCATAAAGGAATCAATCAACTTGTTCAAGAGGGTGCAATTCAACTCTATAAATCCTATCACACAGAAAGCTATATTATTGGTGCTGTGGGACAACTTCAATTTGAAGTTTTCGAACATCGGATGCGAAATGAATATAATTCGGAAGTCATTATGACTTCGATAGGTAACCGTATTGCTAGATGGGTCAAGCCGGAACAATTGGATGAAAATATGGGGTCAAGTAGAAATATGCTTGTAAGAGATCGCTTCGATCAGCCTCTATTCTTATTTGAAAACCGGTTTGCTATGAGATGGTTCAGTGATAAATACCCAGAGGTCGAACTGACTTCATTATTATAATAAATAAAAAAACACATTCTGCGTTTCAGGTTCATTGTATTGAACCTGAAATACGAATGTGTTTTTTTATTCAAAAGTTTAAACGGATGAGCTAACGCTTAAATTTTTATTTAAGCGTGGACTAGAGTTAGTCAGAAATCGTTTCTCCACTGTCATTACTTTGAATCTCATTAACAGATTCAGATGCTGATATTTTAGTAATGACGATAGCCTCATTCTCGACTGTTGCCAATATTTCTCCGGGTTCCGGATTATTCAAATAAAATTCAGCAATCTTATCTTCAATTTGTTCTTCAATCACTCTTCTTAAAGGGCGTGCGCCCATTTTAGGATCATAACCTAAATCAACCAGTTTTTCTTTTGCCTGCTGAGCGACGTTCAATGTGATTTCATGTTGACTTAGAGCTTCATTGACATCGTCCAGCATCAAATCGACAATTTCCAGGAGATTTCCCTTTGTAAGAGAGTGAAACTCTACGATGCCGTCAAAACGATTTATAAATTCTGGTTTAAAGTAATCTTGGAGATGGTTTATAATGGAATGCTGTACGCCACTTAATTGTGCTCCAAACCCAACACTCGATTCAACATTTGTTGTCCCCGCATTACTTGTCATAATTATGATGGTTTCTTTGAAGTTTACTGTTCTGCCTTGGGCATCTGTTAAGCGTCCATCGTCTAAAACTTGTAAAAACATATGCAGAACATCCGGGTGAGCTTTTTCAACTTCGTCAACCAAGATTAAACTATACGGGTTTCGTCTTATTTTTTCAGTTAATTGTCCCGCTTCATCATATCCGACATATCCTGGAGGTGAACCAATAAGTTTAGACGTGCTATGTTTTTCCATGTATTCACTCATGTCCAGACGCACATAGGCATCTTTGCTTCCGAACAATTCCAGGGCTAATGTCTTGGCTAGCTCTGTTTTCCCCACACCAGTAGGACCTATAAACATAAATGATCCGATCGGACGATTTTTCTGTCTTAATCCAATACGGTTTCTACGAATCGCTCTTGCAACTTTATCGATAGCTTCATCCTGACCGATAACGTGGTGTCTAAGTGATTTATTTAGATCTTTTAATTGTGTTTGTTCTTTCTCTTTTAATTCACCAACTGGGATGCCAGTTTTAATTTCAATGATATTGATGATATCTTGTTCAGTCACTTCGGGTTGTTCAGACTGAGGTGTCTGCTGAGAGATCATTTCTCTGAATTTTGTTGCCTGGTCACGATAAAAGGCCGCTTTTTCATAGTCTTCTTGTTCCAAAGCTTCTTGCTTGTTTTTTTCCGCGTTGTTTATTTTTTCTTCCAAAGATTTTGGATCAACAGACTGAATGGTTAAATTCTTTTTAGAACCTGACTCATCCATTAAATCAATGGCTTTGTCCGGTAGGAAACGGTCTTGGATATAGCGGTGGGATAATTCTACAGCACTTTTTATCGCTTTATCTGAATATTTTACGTGATGATAATCTTCATATTGTTTTTGAATACCTTTTAAAATGGTTAAGGTTTCTTCTATTGAGGGTTCGTCTACTCTTACAGGCTGCAACCGACGTTCCAGTGCAGGGTCTTTTTCTATTTTTCTGTATTCATTTAAGGTCGTCGCACCAACCAGTTGTAATTCACCTGTGGCTAACGCCGGTTTCAAGATATTACCTGCATCCATGCTGCTTCCTTCAGCTGATCCTGCACCAACTATTTCATGTACTTCGTCGATGAATAATATAATCTTATTATCTTCACGTAATTCATTCATTAATTGTTGCATGCGTTCTTCAAATTGACCTCTGATGCCTGTTCCTTGGACGAGGGAAGCAACATCTAAACGAATAACTTCTTTGTCCTGGAGTTTTTGAGGGACTTCTCCGTTAACTATTTTCAGAGCCAAACCTTCGACAATTGCTGTTTTACCAACACCAGCTTCTCCTGTCAGCACTGGATTATTTTTTTTTCGTCTATTTAAAACTTCAATGACACGTTCTATTTCTTTATCTCGACCGATGATAGGATCTATTTTACCATCTTTAGCGAGTTGATTTAAATTAACACCATACTCACCAAGTATTCCACCGCGACCGCCACCTTGTCTAGGCGGTTGCTGATTGTTCCCGGGGAACGGTTGATTCGGCGGGGTAGGCTGTTGTTCGTTAGGGTTTTGTTTTTGCGACAGCGCTCTAAACAAATCATCAAATTGATTGAATCCAAAGGGGTCTTGATTATTTCCTTGGTTTAAACGTCCTTGCTGTTCCTGCTGTTTTATTTCACGATAACATTTTTGACAAAGATCAATTTCTCGTTTACGACCATTGACGCTTGTTGTTAGATGAATAGTTGCAGGTCGTTCCATACAACGTTGACAAATCATAATATAAAACATCCTTTCGCTTATAGTTTGACTCAATTATACTCGTAATTTCGTCAAAGGTCAGTTCAAAACAGTTGAGTACATCAATATCCAGACTATTTTATCTGACCAATACTGACCTTTGATAATTATATTATACATTGACCAATTTTGACTTTCAAGTACTAAATATGTAGATTAAGAAAAAATAGTTGTAGGTAAGGGGGAATAATGGTAATCTGTTATAGAAAGAAAGAATAAAATGGATGCTTATTGGGAAAGTGCGGTACAAACGTTATAATCCCATAAAGCGTAAACGTTCTATTCCTTTCGATAAAAAAAATACTTTATTTAAAAGGAGAAATTCAAATGGAAAAAAGAGAATATACAATTATCGCAGAAACAGGTATTCACGCTAGACCAGCTACTTTATTAGTTCAACAAGCTAGGAAATTCAACTCAGATATCACTTTAGATTATAAAGGTAAATCTGTTAACTTGAAATCAATCATGGGCGTTATGTCTCTTGGTGTTGGCAAAGGTGCAGAAGTTTCAATTACTGCTGATGGAGCTGACGAAAAAGAAGCTATTGAAGGAATCGAAGGAACAATTAAAAATGAGGGAATGGCTGAATAATGACTTTAAAAGTATCCGGAATTGCAGCAAGTGATGGAATCGCTCACGCAAAAGCTTACTTAATGGTTGAACCAGATTTAACTATCGAAAAAACTGATATTTCCGATACCGATTCTGAGATGACTCGTTTAACAGAAGCTATGGATAAATCTAAAGAACAATTAACTAAAATTAGAGCTATTGCTGCGGAGTCATTAGGTGAAAATGAAGCGCAAGTTTTTGATGCGCACATTATGGTATTGTCAGATCCAGATTTGATAGATCAAACTAAAACAGTAATCGATAATGAAAATGTTAATGCCGAATTTGCTTTCAAACAAGTAACTGATATGTTTATTACAATGTTTGAGGGAATGGAAGATAATGCTTATATGCAGGAGCGTGCAGCTGATATTCGTGATGTCAGAAAACGTGTACTAGCTAATCTGCTGAACGTTACCTTACCATCTCCAGCAACAATTGAAGAAGAAGTTATCATTATTGCAGAAGATTTAACACCCAGTGATACAGCTCAACTAAACAAAAAATATGTTAAAGCTTTTGTAACAAACGTCGGAGGTCGTACATCTCATTCTGCTATTATGGCTAGATCATTGGAAATTCCAGCAATCGTTGGAACAAAAGATATCACAGAGCGAGTATCTGAAAATGATATGTTGATCGTAGATGGTTTAGAAGGCGATGTTTACATTAATCCTTCTGAAGACGAGATTTCAGCTTTCAATAAAAAAGCTAAAGAACATGATGAATTGAAAAAAGAATGGGATCAATTACTAAATGAACCTAGTGTAACTAAAGATGGCAAACATGTTGAATTAGCTGCGAATATTGGTACACCAAAAGATTTAGAAAGTGTAAAAAACAATGGTGGAGAAGCTATTGGTTTATACCGTACAGAATTCTTATATATGGAATCAACAGAACTACCATCTGAAGAAGACCAATACAATGCATATAAAAAGGTATTAGAAGGTATGGGCGATAAGCCAGTCGTTGTGAGAACAATGGACATTGGCGGAGATAAAGAGCTCCCATATTTGAAATTACCAAAAGAAATGAATCCATTTTTAGGTTATCGCGCTATCCGCGTTAGTTTAGATCAAGATTCTATTTTCAGAACACAATTAAGAGCTCTATTGCGTGCGTCAGTTCATGGAACGTTACGTATAATGTTCCCAATGATTGCAACGTTACCAGAGTTTAGAGAAGCTAAAGCAATGTTAGAAGAAGAGAAAGCCTTGTTGCTTGAAGAAGGAGTAAAGGTCGCTGATCATATTGAAGTGGGAATTATGATTGAAATCCCTGCTGCTGCAGTATTAGCCGATCAATTTGCTAAAGAAGTTGACTTCTTCAGCATCGGAACAAATGATTTGATTCAATATACTATGGCTGCGGATAGAATGAACGAACGTGTTTCCTATCTGTATCAACCATATAACCCTTCAATCTTACGCCTTGTTAAAGGGGTCATAGATGCAGCGCACAAAGAAGGAAAATGGGCAGGTATGTGTGGAGAAATGGCTGGAGATCAGATTGCGGTCCCTCTATTAGTAGGACTAGGATTAGATGAATTTTCTATGAGTGCAACAAGCATACTTAAAACAAGAAGCTTGCTCAAAAAATTGGATTCTAACAAAATGAAAGAATTGTCCGAAAAAGCTCTATCCGAATGTACAACTGTGGATGAAGTTATTGAATTAGTTAATCAATATGTAGAAAATTAATATAAGTAGATTGAGTCCGTTAGGGGCTCAATCTTTTTTTATATAACAGTCTTTTTTAGGAGTGAAAATATGAAAAAAATCGGATTTATTGGCACGGGTGTGATGGGGAAATCGATTATAGGTCATTTGTTAGACAATAATTATACAGTGAATATATATAATCGGACAAAATCTAAAGCTGAAACACTCATAAGTGGAGGCGCGATATGGAGGGATTCACCGAGTGAAGTTGCTGAAGAGTCAGATGTGATAATTACCATGGTTGGATACCCTTCTGACGTAGAAGAGGTGTATTATGGGGAGTTGGGAATCTTTAAAGCTGATATATCTGACAAAGTACTTATTGACTTAACGACCAGTACACCATCAATGGCTAAAAAAATCAGTCAGACGGCTTCAGAACACAACGCCAGAGCTTTAGATGCGCCAGTATCTGGTGGAGACTTAGGCGCCAAGAATGGAACGTTAACGGTAATGGTAGGTGGAGAGCAGGAAGCCTATGAGTCAATGAAAAGTCTTCTGGAACTTTTCTCGTCTTCACTTATGTTGCATGGTCCAGCCGGAAGTGGCCAACATACGAAAATGGCAAACCAAATTATGGTAGCAGGCACAATGACAGGTTTAGTAGAAATGCTGGTATATGCTGAAAAAGCTGGATTAAATCTTGAAAAGGTAATCAAGACAGTAGGCGGAGGAGCGGCCGGGAACTGGTCATTAGAAAATTATGCTCCGAGAATTTTAAAGAAAGACTATTCACCGGGCTTTTTTGTTAAACATTTTATTAAAGATCTAAATATAGCTCTAGAAGAATCTGGAAAAATGCAACTGAATTTACCCGCAACAAAACTAGCTAAAAATCTTTACGATCAATTGAGTCAAGATGGATATGATGAATCTGGAACCCAATCGTTAATCAAATTATGGTGGGATGCTGAATAATAATGCGTTTATCTGATGAATAAAAAATAAGCGAATCATCGGTTAATCATACCGATGATTCGCTTATTAGTTTAAGACTATTGCCTACGCAAGTCATTTACATATTGAGTAAGGCGATCCATAGCTGTCTCTATATCTTCCAAGCTGGAGGCATAGCTAATTCTGAAATAACCTTCTCCTGCATCGCCAAAAGCGTCACCTGGTATCATGGCAACTTTAAATTTTTTAGCAAATTCGTAACAAAAATCATAGCTTGTCATCGATAGGTTTTCAGGTAGAGAGGCAAAGACGTAGAAAGCTCCTGTGGGTTCGGTTGTGTCCAAATCCAATGTTCTTAAAGCATGCACAACAGTGTCTCGACGTTTTTTGTAAGCTTGCTTCATTGGAAGCGCATCGTCAATGCCATGGGTCAAGGCTTCGATTCCAGCATATTGCGTAATGCTGGAGGCACTTGTTACAAGAGCCTGATGTGTTTTTAAAAGTTCAGTTGTCAAACTCTCCGGTGCGAAAATCAGACCCAGGCGCCAGCCTGTCATAGCGTGAGATTTAGAAAGGCCATTGATTACAATAGTTTGGCTTCTTAAATGTTCTCCAAGCGAGATATGGGTCTGATCATATACAAGTTCGCTGTAAATCTCATCACTAATGGCTAGCATATCAGGATAGTTTGAGAGTGTCTGAGCCAGAGTAATGACATCTTCTTTAGTCCAAGTGACACCAGTAGGATTATTCGGATAATTCAGGATAATAGCTTTAGGTATTTTGTCTAGGCTTTGAATCGTTTTGTCTATCATGTCAGAGGTAATTAAAAAGTCGGTTTCAGAAGTATCCATGTAAACCGGTGTTGCTTGGCTCATTCTTACTAGAGAATCATAGAGAGAAAAAAATGGAGACGGAATTAAAACATAATCTCCAGGATTAAGAATCGTAAATAAAGAAGTGGCTAAGGCTTCGGTGGCGCCAACAGTAGCTATCACTTCAGTTTGTGGGTTGTATTTGAGGTTGTATTTAGCCTCTACAAATTTTGATGCAGCTTCTCTGAGTTTAATGTCTCCGGCGGTACTTGTGTAGAATGAGAAATTAGAATCGATTGCTCTTTTTGCAGCATCTTTTACGTGTTGTGGTGTAGGGAAATCCGGTTGTCCGAGTGTTAAACGGATTAAGGGCTCAAAAGCAGAGACCTGATCATCAAATTGTCTGATTTTAGAAACATCCAAAGCTTTTATTTCGCGATTTAAATTATAAGTATGTGTATTTGTCATGTGCTTTCCTCCTATTTCAAATTATTTTACCATAATTCCTACAAATAATTGATAGTTAATTCTAGTCACCGAGTCATCAATGACAATAAATCCTTAAATCGTAGCGCATCTAATGTAATTCGAGCTGTAATCTGTTAAAATAAAAAAGTGAAGAGACAATAGAAGGAGAAAGGTGAAAAAAAATGAATTCATCCCAACTTATCCCAATTATCAAACGTTTAGAAGCTATGCGTGAAGATCAATCGGAAGAAGTACAAGTTAGACGTTTTGAAAAAGACGGCGTTGAAAAATGTATCGTGCGTTATGATAGCAAGTCTAAAATGTTTGAACTTGAAGATCGCACAGCACAGCAAGTATATGAATTCGATAATATTGATTATGTGGCCGTTGAAATACTTGAATTGATCGAATCTGCTACATCTATCGGAGAGTAAGAAGTGCAAAAAAGGAAGTGCTTTGTGTACTTCCTTTTTTTTAGAAAATCCCCTTTCGTGCATTGAAATAATAGTTTAGGAGGGAAGTAATGCTGAGTAGTTTTAAGCCCACGTGGATGGTTGAATCCATTTATCAAATTACACCTGAGCAATTAAAGAAAGCCAATATAAAAGCTATATTAACAGATTTAGATAACACTCTAATTGCATGGAATAATCCAGAAGCAACTGAGGAAACTATTCGATGGATCAAACTAATGAAAAAAAATGATATTAAAGTTATTATTTTATCAAACAACTCCAATAAACGAGTGAAAAGAGTAGCAAGTATACTGGAATTAGATTTTATACCAAATGCATTGAAACCATTAACGATAGGCTTTAAAAAAGCTATTAAAGAGTATTCTTTCCCGAGAGAAGAATGGTTGATGGTAGGAGATCAGATCATAACCGATATAAAAGGCGCAAATAACGCGGGGTTTAAAAGTGTATTGGTTAAACCTATTTTAGATTCCGATGCATGGAATACACGACTAAACAGATTCGTAGAGTTGAAAATAATGAATTACTTGATAAAAAATGATTCAGAAATGAAATGGAGAGATACGATACATGGCAGACGAATTAATGAATGATGAAATGAGATGTATTGGCTGTGGAGCTATTTTACAATCAAAAGAGGAGTCAATTTCCGGTTATCTTCCATCTTCCGTATTAGGTGAAAGTGACTCGGAAGATGATGTATATTGTAAACGATGCTTTCGGTTAAGACATTACAATGAAGTTCAGGATGTTGAGCTAAACGATGACGACTTTTTAAATATGCTTCAGGAATTGAATCAGAAGGATGCTTTAATCGTCAACGTTATAGACATCTTTGATTTCAATGCAAGTATTATTTCAGGAATTCAAAGATTTGCGGGTAATAATCCTATAATAATTGTGGCGAATAAAAGTGACCTTTTACCAAAAGTTCATCGAAAAAGCAAGTTGCGTCAATGGGTGACAGAACAAGTTCAGAGTCATGGCATTAGACCTCAAAATGTGTATTTAGTTAGCGCGTTAAATAAAGAGTCTGTTACAGAATTTATGAAAGCCCTAGAAAAAGAACGTAAAGGAAAAGATGTTTATGTTGTAGGAACAACCAACGTAGGCAAATCAACATTAATTAATCAAATAATCAATATTGCTACAGAGTCAGAGAACACAATCACGACATCTTATTTTCCAGGGACGACTTTGGGTAAAATTGAGATTCCACTGGGCAACAAAAAGGTGCTCGTTGATACTCCCGGGATCATACAAAAAAATCAATTTTCACAATATTTAAATCCGCAAGAATTAAAAATCGTCACTCCAAGAAAAGAAGTTAAAGCAAAAGCTTATCAATTGAACAATAAGCAGACATTGTTTCTCGGTGGATTAGCTAGATTTGATTACTTGATGGGAGAAGGAAAACAGTCATTTGTCTGTTATCTTTCAAACGAAATAACTATTCACCGAACAAAAACAGAAAATGCAGATGAATTATATGAAAATCATTTAGGTGAGATGCTGTCTCCGCCTAGCGCTGAATCCGTCGCTACTTTTCCTAAATTAAAACGGCATGAATTCAAAATAAAAGAACCGTCAGATATAGTGTTTAACGGCTTGGGGTGGGTATCAATCGATGCTACAGATATACAAGTAGCAGGCTGGGCACCAGAAGGTGTAGATGTTATAGTGAGAAAACAGCTTATTTAATAAATGTAAAGATATAGAAAAGAGGATCAATATGAAATTAACAGGTAAACAAAAACGTTTTTTACGTGCTGAGGCAAATCATCTTTCACCCATTTTTCAAATCGGGAAAAATGGTTTAACTACTGACATGGTCAAAGAATTTGAAGAATCGCTTGGAAATAAAGAATTAATGAAGGTGCAGTTACTTCAAAACACTGACTGGACTGCTTCTGAAGCGCTGACTTTTATTGAAGAAAATTCCGAAATTATTGTTGTACAGAAAATAGGCAAAGTATTAGTTTTATTTAAACCTTCTGAAGATGAAAAGTATCAGCGTTACTCTTCTCGCTTGCCTAAATCCAATCATTCATAAAGGGGAGCATGACCGTTGGTAAATATGGTTGCGAATGTCGTCGTGGAACCAAAAGTACTCGATGAGCTGTATCAGACGGTTCCAAGGAGAAAAGTTGGTATATTAGGTGGAACATTTAACCCACCCCATTTGGGGCATTTAATTATTGCTGAACAAGTAAAAAACCAGCTGGGGTTAGAAATGGTAATGTTTTTACCAAGTGCTAATCCTCCACACAAAAAAGAAAAGAAAACCATCGATGCCAAACACAGGATAGCGATGATACGTGAATCGATCAAAGATAACGAAGGGTTCTCAATTGAAGAAATCGAAATACAACGTGGGGGTAAAAGTTACACTTACGATACAATTGTTCAACTTAAAGAAATGAATCCGGATATAGAGTTTTATTTTATTATCGGAGCGGATATGGTAGAGGATTTAAAAAACTGGTATAAAATTGACGACCTTATGCAAATCATTCAATTTGTAGCGGTTAATCGCCCTTATCACAGTTTGGATACGTCTTATCCAGTTATCACGGTTGACGTACCGAACATCGACATTAGTTCGAGTTCGATTCGTCAAAAGGTTATGGATGACTGTTCAATAAAATATTTAGTTCCTCCAAAAGTTGAGAAATATATCGAAAGTGAAGGATTATATAAAAATGAGAAAAATTCAGATGGATTATCAGAATGATTTAATTAGTGTAAGTAGAGAAGAACTAATTAATATTATGCAGGATTCAATGAGTCAACGAAGGTACAGACACGTGTTAAGAGTGGAGAAAACGGCTATAAAACTTGCCGAAATGTACAATATAGACATAGAAAAAGTCAGTATTGCTGCTTTAGCGCATGACTATGCAAAAGAGAAATCTGATGAAGAAATGCGAGATTTGATTATTAGTGAAAATCTGGAATTAGACATGTTACAGTTTGGAAGTAATATTTGGCATGGTCCTGTTGGGGCGATCCTCATGAAGAATGAATACCAATTAGAAGACGAAGCTATTTTAGAAGCCATAAAATTTCATACCATTGGAAGTCCAACAATGGGAGATATTGCTCAAATTATATACGTTGCTGATTATATAGAGCCTAGACGTTTACACAGAGGTGTAGATAAGGCAAGAAAATTAGCTGAAAAAGATCTGGCAGCGACAGTTGCTTATATCACCAGACAAACATTAAAACATTTAGTTGATAGAAAAAATAAAATATACCCCAAAGCTGTAGAGACTTATAATGCTTGGGTGGTAGAAAAATAAGGGGAAAAAGTATGACTCAATCATCAATAGATGTACTAGAATACGTAGTAAAAGCGGCAGATTCAAAGAAAGCCGAAGATATATTAGCATTGGATATGAAAGAGGTTTCTTTGTTAGCAGATTATTTTGTTATCCTGCATGCAAATAATGATAGACAGTTAAATGCCATCTCATTAAGCATATTAGAAGCAGCTGATAAAAATAATCAAGAGGTTAAACGCGTTGAGGGAAAAGATAATGCACAATGGATTCTAATTGATTTGGGAGATGTTATTGTTCATTTGTTTAAACAAGAAGAGCGCGATTTATATAAATTAGAGCGGTTATGGTCTGATGCAGAACAAGTTGATATAAGCAAATGGCTTGACTAATGACGTACAATTGGTTTGCAAAAGTATATGATAATCTCATGGATGATAGCCTTTATGACAAGTGGTTAGTCTATACAAAAAAATACATTCCGAATAGCGAAAAGATACTTGAACTTGGTAGTGGAACAGGCATACTGGGACTGAAATTAAAAAGAGCTGGTTATGATATCACTGGTTTAGATTTGTCTGATGAAATGTTGAGTATTGCTTACAACAGACAACTTGATGAAGAGTTGTCATTTCCTTTAATACAAGGTGATATGAGACATCTAGAGGATCTACCGATGTATCCTGGAATTATATGCTACAGTGACGCTCTGTGTTATATGGAAAATGAGAAAGAAGTCTTGCTCGTTTTTAAAGAGGTTTATAATCGACTGGAACAAAACGGCAAATTTTTATTCGACGTGCATTCTATCACTCAAATAGAAAGATTTTTAACATCATCGTTTCACGCAGAAACAGATAACATTGTTTTTATATGGGATAGTTTTGAAGGGGAATACCCTTATTCGGTGGAGCATGAATTATCTTTTTTTGTTAACAACAAAGATAATCTATATGAAAGATTTGAAGAGACGCATAAAGAGAGAACCTATCCGATAGATGTTTATATTGAATTGCTGCGAGAAGCAGGTTTCCATACTATCGACGTGAGTGCTGATTTTACAGATGAAGTGAGTGAAGAGAGTAAGCGCTGGTTTTTTGCTTGTACTAAATAAGGGGTTTGTTTATGAAAGTATGTGGGGTTGTAGCCGAGTATAATCCGTTTCATAATGGGCATTTGTATCATCTTCAAGAAGCTAAAAAGAAGACTGAAGCTGATGTTATGATAGTAGCCATGTCAGGCAACTTCCTTCAAAGAGGTGAGCCGGCAATTGTAGATAAGTGGGATAGAGCATCACTTGCGTTACAGCATGGTGCCGATATCGTTGTCGAGATCCCTTCAGCTTTTAGTGTCCAGCCGGCAGACTTATATGCAAAAGGCGCTATAGAGCTTTTGAATCACATGGGTATTCATGTATTGAGTTTTGGAAGTGAATCTGGAGAAGGTTCTGATTTTGTTCAAGCTGCAACTGTTTATTTAGAGAAAGAAAAAGAAATAAATGACCTTTTTCGCAAAGAACAAAAACAAAAACTGACCTATGCAAGAAACATGAGTGATATTCTCTCAAAATATTTTCCGGAATTCAAACTTGATCTTACTCAGCCGAATAACATGCTTGGTTTTGCCTATGCAAGAGCACTAAAAAAATATAACAGATCAATTGAGATTGAAACGATTCGCAGAAAGAGCAGTCACTATCATGATAGTGAAGTCATGGCAGGTAATGAAATCGCCAGTGCAACAGCTATTAGAAATCTGGTGTTTTCTGAAGATAAGTGGGATGATTACAAAACACTTCCTTTTCCAAAAGAAACAGAAGAGATTTTAAACAAAAGTAAACATGTAAATTGGGATGATTATTTTTCATATCTAAAGTATCGAATACTGACAACTTCGCACTCTGAGTTAAGTCGGATTTATTTAATGGAAAAGGGTCTAGAATATAGAGTGAAAGAAGTCATTAAAGAATCAGCGAATATGAATGATTTTTTATCTCGATTAAAAACGAAACAACTTTCCTGGACAAGGTTACAGCGTTTAAGTTTTTATATACTGCTTAATCAATCTAAAGCAGAAATGGAAAAGAAAACAGAGAGTGTAGAGTATATACGTTTGCTAGGATTTAACATGACTGGGCAAAAACATTTGAGTGAGATAAAACATCATTTAAAAAAACCATTGATCACAAACGTTAATCAGAAAAACAATAAGTTGCTCGCTTATGATTTAATGGTTGGAGATGTTTATAGATTAGCCGATCAAAACAGAATTGAAAGCCAAGACTATAAAAGAAAGCCTATTAAAATATATTGACATTATCAGCTCGAAATAGTATAATTATTTTTGTTGCTCAATTAAGTCAATTTTTTAAAAAAGTAACGACTTAAGTGCCTATGCTATTTAGGTTGAAAAAGACGTTTAACACTGAGGTGAAGTCTATGAAAATCAAATGGGCATTAAATGAATTGAAAAAATATCAGGATGCTCCTTTAACTGTAAAGGGATCCGTCGATTTAGAAAAATCACTGAAGAAACGTGATGATGAAATAATCGCGGTAAGTCCGGTTTCCTTAAAAGGAAGTTTATCAGTTGCAGAAAAATCTGTTTATTATGTTGATTTGATAGTGAGCTTGAGAATTACCATACCATCTTCGCGGTCTTTAGAACCAGTAGATGTATCGATGGAATTTCCATTTTCAGAAATCTATCTAGCCCCTGATTCTACTGTTAGTTTGGAACAATTTTCAGAAGAAGAGTTAGCCGAGCGATTGTCCGAGGATATATTAGATCTCAATAAACCTATTGAGGACGCAATTTTAACTAATAAACCCAGTCAAGTATTTACAGTAGAAGAGCTTGAAAAGGATGATATGCCAAGCGGGAAAGATTGGATAGTATTACCAGAAGATCAGCATAACGATGATATTAATTCATCTAATGGTGAAGGAGATCCAAGATTTGCAGTGCTTAAGGATCTCTTCAAAGAAGATAACGAGTAAGTATATAGAATTTGAATCCTTTTAAGGAGGTGTGTTGGAAAATGGCAGTACCTAAAAGAAGAACATCTGTTAGCAGAAAAGCAAAAAGACGTACTCATATTAAATTGGATATTCCAAACATGAGCGATTGTCCTAATTGTGGCGAAGTTAAACGTAATCACCACATTTGTATTTCTTGCGGACATTACGCAGGCAAAGAGGTCATCAACAAAGAAGCTTAATTTAATCAATCTATCAGATGAATTAAATTATATAAAAAAGTGTTTATGACTATTGTTCATAAACACTTTTTTTTATTCTCTTTAGGTTATGTGTTACATATGTAATATTGAACTATAATTCGAAGATAAGAAATGGAAGTGACTTCATGGGCTCATTAAAAAACATACTCCCTTTAATTGGTTTTTATTTAGTGCCGTTTATTACATTTATTTTTTCAAGATGGATCAATAAACAATTCAAGTTGATACAACTGTCGATAAAAGTAGTCGATTTAATTATACCTTACATGATTTTGCTTCTGTTCATCATCAGTCAACTCTATCTAGCAATTAATCTTTTGCCTTACTTGTTCATTTCAATCTCAATAATAGGTATTCTCTTAGCATCTTATTATACGTTCTACAAACAAGAGTTGAATTTGTATCTGTTTTTTAGAATATGGTGGCGTATCGTTTTTGTTATTTGTTTAATTACTTACATTGGGGCAGGTATTTGGTTGATATATCAAGGAGTAATTTAAAGGAAGAGTTAGTCATAAAAATTTAATAAACAAGCGTTCCCTAGTCATATGTATCAATGACTAGGGCTTTTTTTTTGTAAGTGTATAAATAAATATTTTTAAGGGAAATAATGTGGTGGAAAGTGGGGAGTTGTGGTAGACTTTACCTTATAAGTGGGAAAGGGGTGCAGTGAAATGTTATTAGGTGAATACAAACACTCAATTGATGCAAAAGGCCGCTTGATTGTTCCAGCTAAATTTAGGGATGATTTAGGCGAACGTTTCATTGTAACCCGCGGATTAGACGGTTGTCTTTTCGGATACCCCATGGAAGAATGGAAACTCCTCGAAGCAAAGTTGAAACAACTCCCTCTTGCTAAAAAAGAATCGAGAGCGTTTACACGATTCCTATATTCAGCAGCTACTGAATGTTCACTAGACAAGCAGGGAAGAATTAATTTGCCCAACACATTAACTAAACATGCAGCACTCGAAAAAACGTGTTATATCATTGGTGTGTCGGATCGCATTGAAATATGGAGCGAAGACAGATGGACCTCATTTGCTGAAGAGGCTAATGAATCATTTGAAGACATAGCTGAAGAGATGATAGATTTTGGATTCTAACACGGACAGTCAGCAAAGGGGTAAAAAAATGGCGGAATTTAAACATGAAACAGTATTGTTAAATGAGACTGTAGAGGGTCTTAATATAAAACCAGATGGCATATATGTCGACTGTACTCTAGGTGGAGCAGGACATACTGCACTCCTCTTAAATGAATTAAGTTCAGAAGGTCACGTGTATGCTTTTGATCAAGATATGACAGCCATTGACAGCGCTAGTCAGGTATTAGCTGAAGAACTAAAAAGTGGGAAATTGACATTTATACATGATAATTTCAGAAATATAAAATCCGCCTTAGAAGATAGAGATATTTTAAAAGTAGACGGTATTATCTACGATTTAGGTGTTTCATCTCCTCAGCTGGATGTTACAGAAAGAGGATTCAGTTATCACAAAGATGCCCAACTGGATATGCGAATGGATCAATCTCAAGCACTAACTGCTCACGATATAGTAAACAATTGGGATTACAGCGATTTGGTTCGGATTTTCTTCCGATATGGTGAAGAAAAATTCTCGAAGCAGATTGCTCGAAAAATTGAAGCAAGTCGAGAAAACAAGTCTATTGATACGACACACGAATTAGTGGATATCATCAAAGACGCTATTCCAGCCTTCGCACGTCGAAAAGGTGGTCATCCCGCCAAACGTGTATTCCAGGCATTACGTATTGCAGTAAATGATGAACTGGGTGCTTTGGAAGATTCATTGGAGCAAGCAGTTGATATTTTAAATGTGGGTGGACGTATAAGTGCCATAACCTTTCACTCACTGGAAGATCGAATAGTTAAACAATTATTTAAAAGTTATTCGGATTTACCAGAATTACCTCGTGGGTTACCTATCATTCCAGATCATAAACAACCTATCCTGAAGATGATAAATAAAAAACCTATTTTACCTTCTGAAGAAGAATTGAATGAAAACAATCGTTCAAGAAGCGCAAAGCTAAGAATAGCTGAAAAGCAAAGAGAAAAATAATTAACTAATAACTCATTGCAGAAAGGAGAAGGGTACCAATGATGAATGATAATTTAGCTAGACAATTAGCTAATGAAACGCAGCCATTAACACAACCCAAAAAGACTGAAAATAGAGAGATTGAAAAAAAACTACATAAAGGTTTAACTCGATTAGAGATGGCAGTTAGTGGTTTGTTTGGATTTGTTCTTTTTGTGTTGGCCGTTGCACACATCGCTTTATCAATGCAAGTCTCAACCATGAACAGAAGCATTCAAGATATAGGATCACAAGCAACCATGGTTCAAATAGAAAATAGCAACTACGAACAGAATGTACAAGAATTATCACGTTATGACCGTGTATATTCGATTGCCAAAGAGAACGATTTGCAAATGAATGAAGAACAAATTAGGAATGTGTTTAAATGAGACGTATTAAAAGAAAATTAAAGGCTTCGAATCCTTTTCATAATAGAAAATATATAGCGATAGCGCTGTATATTTTTTGTTTTATCTTGTTTTTCGGTGTCTTTTCACGGTTTGCTATTATCATGGTAACGGGAGAAGTTAACGGAGAAAATTTAATTCAAAATGTGCACAAGTTGTATACACGAAATAATACCTTAAAGGCTAACAGAGGGACGATTTACGATGCAAATGGAAACCCTATTGCTCTGGATGCAAACTCATATAAAATGGTTGCCGTCCTGACGGATGAATGGTCAACACCAAAGCGCCCTATCCATATACAAGATCCTGAGGCTGTAGCACAAGTGTTATCTGAACATATGTCAATGAGTAAAGAAGACCTCCATGACAGATTAACCTTGGACAATAGTCAAGTAGAATTTGGAAGTGACGGCAATAATTTAACTTATGAAACCGTGAGTGGAATTAAAGAAAGGTTAAAACTAAAAGAGTTAACAGGTATAACGTTTGAGGAGAAAAAAAGTCGACTATATCCAAACGGATCGTTTGCATCTCACACGATCGGTTTAGCTCAAAGAGATAGTGAAGATGAAGACAGTCAATCGCTTAAAGGTGTCTTGGGTCTTGAAAAAGAATTTGATGATATATTAAGTGGTGAAGATGGATGGATAGAGTATCAGCGAGATCGGTTTGGTTATGTTATTCCCAATCAGGAAATAGAAGAAGTTCGGCCTACTGATGGCAATGATATCCAGTTGACAATTGACAGACGCATGCAGATTTTCCTAGAAAGCATTGTCGAAGATGTCAATGCTGAACATAAACCAGAAGCAATTACGGCTACCTTAATGAATGCAAAAACAGGTGAAATTTTAGCAACAACACAGCGTCCAACGTTTAATGCGACGACTAAGGAAGGCATCGATCAAACCTGGCAAAATTTTCTGATTGAATATACCTTTGAACCTGGATCTACAATAAAAGTAATGACATTAGCAGCAGCGATTGAAGAGGGTACATTCAGACCATATGATTATTATCGGTCAGGTAAGATTCAAATTGGCGGGGGCACTGTACATGATGTCAAACCAGAAGGCTGGGGTAATATCTCTTATCTTGAGGGATTGGCTCGTTCCAGCAACGTTTCTTTTGTTCATCAAATCGAAGAAATGGGATACGATAAGTGGAAAGATCACCTAGACGCCTTTGGTTTTGGTCAAGCGACGGGCATTTCTTTACCCAATGAATATACTGGGTCCAATCCATACAATCGAACACTTCAAAAAGTCAACACATCATTTGGTCAAGGCATATCTGTAACGCCTATTCAAATGCTTCGTGCATTTTCAGCAGTCACCAATGAAGGGAATATGGTTGAACCTCACTTGGTTAAAAAAATAATAGATACCAAAACAGGTGAAGAAACACTTGTTGAAACTGAAGAAACAGCTACAATGATATCTAAAGAGACAGCGGTGCAAACACTTGAATATTTGACTGAAACAGTATACAGTGATGTAGGTACAGCCAGAGGGTATGAAGTAGAGGGTTTTGAAATCGCAGCTAAAACAGGAACTGCTCAAATCTCTAGTGAAACTGGCGGTTATCTTTCAGGTGATTCCAACTATGTTTATTCAGTTGTTGGGATGGGATCCGCCGAAGATCCGGAACTTATATTTTATGTGACTGTTCAAAAACCGACTTTAAATGATGTAGGTCATGGAAGTCACGTGGTTCAGAAAATATTTAATCCAGTTATGAAAAGAGCACTGGAATATTATTCTAATGCAAATGATAGTGAAGTGGATTCAGTTGAAGAAAAGCAAAAATTGGAAAATGTTATTCAACAAAGCACTCAATCTGTGATTGATCAATTAAATAAAGAAGAAATAGATTACAGCATTATCGGTTCAGGTGATACGATCGTTCAGCAGCATCCCGATCCAGACGCTGAAATCGATGAATCAAACCGTGTCATGCTTTTGACTAACGGAGCCATGACTTTGCCTGATTTAACAGGTTGGTCTAAGAGTAACGTGTTAAAATTGACAGAATTGACTGGTATTGATGTTACATTTGAAGGTGAAGGCTTTGTATTGTCACAAGACTTACCCGTCAACGCCTTTATCGAGAGTGGAACTGAACTTACAATAGTTTTGTCACCTAACCAATAATTCAGCTTATAAGATAAGGAAGGATTAGAATATTGCAAAGCATTCAATTAATATATCCACTGCTATTAAGTGGAGTAATCGTTACAGGGTTAATGCCTGTATTTATAAAGTATTTCAAGCAAAAGCAAATGGGCCAGGTAACTAGAGAGGAAGGTCCTTCTTGGCATGAAGCAAAGTCAGGAACGCCTACAATGGGAGGTATCACACTTCTCATAGCTGTGTCGATCATTTCTCTAATATTCAGTTTTGTCTTTCCAATCAATACGTTACTGGTTCTCTTACTAGTTTTTATATTATTGGTTTATGGAACTATCGGTTTTGTTGATGATTATATAAAAGTCATCCTGAAACGTAATTTAGGATTGACAAGTTTGCAGAAACTGATTGGACAAATAGTAGCGGCTATTCTTTTTTATTTTGGTGTCTCACGAGTCATAGATATTCAAAGTATCGCTTTGCCTTTTGGAAATGAAATAGAGTTAGGTTATTTTTATATTTTGTTTATTTTATTTTGGTTAGTCGGTTTTTCAAATGCGACGAATCTGACTGATGGTATCGATGGTTTACTAGCAAGTACTGGTTTTATTGCCTATTTCAGCTATACTATTATTGCTGTTCTTCAAAATCAGTATGAAGTAGCTGTCTTTACATCCGCAATCATGGGGTCTTTAATTGGTTTCTTTATTTTCAATAAAAAACCAGCCAAGATTTTCATGGGGGACGTCGGTTCGCTAGCTTTAGGAGCTGGCTTAGCTGCGGTGTCTATTGTTTTAAATCAGGAATGGACCTTACTCTTGATTGGAATAATATTCGTACTTGAAACGGCCAGCGTCATGATACAGGTGACATCATTTAAGTTAACAGGTAAACGTGTGTTTAGAATGAGCCCGATTCATCACCATTTTGAAATGGTAGGATGGAACGAATGGAAAATTGTTATCATTTTTTCACTAATAACTTTAATTGCATCTTCATTAACATTTTTAATGCTTTAATGTACTGAAAAACTGGTAGTAGCTTTCTACTTCCAGTTTTTTTAGATTCATTGTAGATTTACACATTAGTTATTCTGGTTATTAAAGGAGTTTTTTATGAAAAATGCAACGCAATTTAAAAATAAAAATGTTTTAGTCTTAGGTCTGGCAGTCTCTGGTTATAACGCTGCCCTATTACTTAATCATCTTGGAGCAAATGTGACCGTAAATGATTTTAAAGACTTGAGTCAAAATGCTGAAGCTGAAGATTTAACAGATAAAGGAATTGAAATAATATCAGGAAGTCACCCTTCAGACCTATTAGAAAAACCAATTGATTTTATTGTTAAGAATCCGGGTATACCTTACACTAATCCTTTAGTGAAAAAAGCCAGGGATAAAAATATTTTAATCATCACTGAGGTAGAATTAGCTTATTTGATATCAGAAAGTCCAATTGTTGCTATAACGGGTACTAATGGAAAAACAACAACGACAATGATGATTGAAATGATATTAAATGAAAATCGTTCTATTGGAAAAGCTTATGCGGTAGGTAATATAGGCACGTCGGCGAGTTTTATTGCTCAAGAGTCGTCTGAAACGGATGATCTGGTCATGGAAGTATCCAGCTTTCAGTTAATGGGAATAGAGAAATTCCATCCATCGATCGCAGTTATAACCAATATTTATTCAGCTCATTTAGACTATCATAAAACAAGGAATGAGTATGTTAATGCGAAGTTAGCAATAACTAAAAATCAATCTTCAGCCGATTACATTGTGTATAATTACGATCAAGATGAATTACGTGAGCTAGTATCAAGCAATGCCGCGGCGAAATTGGTACCTTTTTCTCGAAAAAAGGATTTAGATTCTGGCGTTTATGTGAAAGATAACGTGATTATGTACAGTGGAGAGCCGGTAATGTCTACGGAGGATGTCTTGATTCCAGGAGAACATAATTTGGAAAATGCTTTAGCTGCTATAGCCGTTGCGAAAATTAAAAAAGTAAAAAATGAGGATATCATAAATGCATTTAAAAAATTTAAAGGTGTAGAACACCGTATGCAGTTAGTAGATACCATAGAAAATAGAAGGTTCTATAATGATTCTAAAGCCACTAACACCTTGGCAATGATTCATGCATTGGAAGGGTTCTCTGACCCGATCGTGTTACTTGCTGGAGGGCTGGATCGAAAAGAGTCGTTTGATGATTTGGTCCCACTATTAAGAAAACACGTTAAAGCTATCATTACTTTTGGCGAAACAAAGCATGAATTAGCTAAAGTTGCCAAATATGCCGATATCGCTAAGATTGTTGTAGCAAATAGTGTACCTGAAGCGACGTTAGCAGCCTTTGAAAACAGCGAATCTGGAGATGTGGTTTTATTATCTCCAGCTTGTGCAAGTTGGGATCAGTACACTAATTTTGAAGAACGAGGTAACGATTTCATAGATACAGTTAGATCAATTAAGGAATCAGTCAAAGGAGGTTAAGCACAAACGTGCGATAATTATGAAGATTTTAGTTACAGGCGGAGGCACAGGGGGGCACATATACCCTGCATTAGCATTAATGAATAGAATGAAAGAAGTGGATTCTGAAGCTGAATTCCTATATGTTGGAACTCATCGAGGGCTTGAAAGCACAATTGTGCCTGATCAGGGATACAATTTCGAACCGCTTAGAGTCGAAGGGTTTAAACGAAAATTGAATTTTCAAGGATTAAAATATAATATAAAGACAATTCAACTGTTTGTAACGTCAATTAATAAGGCGAAAAAAATCGTCAGTAGCTTTGAACCGGATGTGGTGATCGGTACGGGGGGATACGTGAGTGCACCGGTGTGTTATGCTGCCTCAAAATTAAATGTCCCCACACTTATTCACGAACAAAATAGCGTGGTCGGGCTGACTAACAAATTCTTAGCAAAACATGTCTCAGCTATAGCTATTTGTTTTGAAGAAGCTCGTGATCAATTTGGAAAACACAAAGAAAAAGTCATCTATACGGGGAACCCTCGTGCGCAGGAAGTAGCCAACTTTGTGCAGACAGATGTTTTGTCTGAATATCAATTAGATCCTGAAAAACCTACTGTCCTTATTTTTGGAGGAAGTCAGGGAGCGTCGAGGATAAACGAGACAGTAAAGAATAGTTGGTCACAGTTAATAAATAAATCTTATCAGACTTTATTTATCACTGGTAAAAATCACTTCGAACCTATGGTGGAAGAATTGAAAGAATCAAAACAATATGTCAGTGATTCATCAGCAAATGGTGTAAGAATCGTTCCTTATATTAATAATCTTCCAGAGGTGTTTGCATCTGTTTCATTAGTCGTTTCCAGAAGTGGTGCGACAACACTTTCAGAGCTGACGTCATTGGGTATTCCTAGCATTTTGATACCTAGTCCAAACGTAACAGAAGATCACCAAACAAAGAATGCTCAAAGTCTTGAAAATAAAGGCGCTGCATTGGTATTGAAAGAAGAGGATTTAAATGCTGAGCAATTAGTTGGAAAAATCGATTTATTGATGAATGATAATGAGAAGCGAGATAATATGAGTCACGCTTCTAAGCAGTTAGGTAAACAAGAGGCATCGGATTTAATTATAAACACAATCGTAAATCTTTTAAAAAGATGAAACGCTTAGGAGATAGGAATATGAGTAATAAAGAGGGGAAACTTACAGAATCAGAAAAATTAAAAAAATCAACAGATTCCTCTGTTATTCATTTGAAACAAGCAAAAAAGAGATTGATAAATTGGGGAGTAGTAGTTGGAGTGTTTTTATTCATATTGCTCATTTCACTTTATTTCATCAGTCCGTATCGTTTAGCGAATAATATAAGCGTTTCTGGATCTGAAGAAGTTTATGACCAGGTCATTCTAGATTCGAGCGGGCTAACTTCAGGAGATTCTATTTGGGAAGAATATCTAAATAAAAGAAAAATAGAAGAAAAGATAGTGCAAGATAACCCTCAAGTTGCACAAGCAGAATTGTCGTTATCAGGTATTCAGGATTTCGTTATTAAAATCGAAGAATACAAAACTGTTGCTTATTTAGCTAGTGATAATACGTATAAGAAAATATTGGAAAATGGTAATATACTAGAAGAAGCAGTTCCTAGAATCAATGCTCACCAGCCGATATTAACTGGGTTTGAAGAAGGTCGTCCTTTAGAGTTGATGATTGACGAATATGAACAAGTTGATGAAGAAGTTCAAATGCTTATTTCGCAGATCGATTATCTTCAACATGATCGAAATGACATGTTGTTAAGTGTTTTTATGAATGACGGTAATGAGGTGCTGGTGCCTATTCCTGTTTTTGCTGAACGATTAAATTATTATCACCAAATGAAAGCAGCAGTAGATAACACTACCGGACTGTTCGATTTGGAAGCTGGGGCGTATTTCATTCCATTCACATCAGATAATGAAGACGATCCAGAAGAAATCGAGGGATTTGAATAAAAAGCAGGAGTAAACATCTCGTTTAGCTCCTGCTTTTTTTCAATAAGAACAAACGGTTTTAATTGTCACACAAAAGTAATCGAAAAATACTGATAAATCAATAAACACTCTTCATTCTGCCTATCAATTTATGGTAAAATGATATGAGCAATAACTTTAAATATAAAAATTCTTAAAAAAAGATTATTTTAGACAGTTAAGTTTTGAAGATAGGAGGTTTCAATAAATTGAGAAATGGTGTTTATACGAGTTTGGATATTGGAACCACTTCAATTAAAGTCATTGTTTCTGAAGTTTTAAATGGTCAGATGAATGTTACTGGAGTTGGAAGTGAAAGAACAAACGGTATAAGTAAAGGTTTGATTATTGATATTGACGAAACAGCTCATTCAATAAAAAAAGCTGTAGAGCAAGCAGAAGAAAAAGCAGGAGTTACGATTGAATCACTCATTGTGGGCGTTCCTGCATTGAATATTGAAATTAATCCGTTTCATGTCAGCGTGGATGTATCCAGCGCTAATCAGGAAGTTAATGATTCAGTTATTGAGAAGATGGTAAAGCAGATTCGTGAAAGAAAAGTTTCTTCAGATCAAACGCTTTTATCTGTGATGATTGAAGAGTTTATTGTAGATGGATTTGATGGGATTAAAGATCCGAGAAAAATGGTCGGCAATCAAGTGGAGTTGTACGGAACCGCAATGACGGTTTCTAAAACGGTCTTGCATAACATTAAAAAAAGTGTGAATAATGCGGGTTATGCTATCGACGATGTCCTATTTCAGCCAAAAGCGATGTCGGAATTGATTATGTCGGAAGATGAACGCCGGTTTGGGACCATTCAAATAGATTTAGGTGGTGGACAAACAACAGTCTCCGCTATTCATGATCAGCAAGTTAAGTTTTCAAGTATAATTAAAGAAGGCGGTTCAAACATCACGAAAGATATTTCAGTCGTCTTAAATACATCATTGAAAAATGCTGAGAAAATAAAAAAAGAAGTTGGGTATGCGTTTATTGATGATGAAGCATTAGCGAATGATCAATCTATTACGATAGATGTTGTTGGTCAAGATAATACAATTCAAGTCAAAGAATCGTACATTGCCGAAATAATTGAAGCAAGAATGGCTCAAATTTTTGAGCAAGTTAAAACCGAATTAGATGGAATCGGAGCGCTCGAGTTGCCAGGAGGCATTATTTTGACTGGTGGCACATCAGCTATTCCCAAAATAGAAGAATTAGCTGAAGAGATTTTCAATGTGCACGTAAAAAAATACGTTCCAGATTTTATGGGTGTCCGTTATCCGTCATTTACAAATGCGATTTCATTGGTCTTTTATAAAGCTAACATGGATGACATTCATGAAGTAATGAATCGGTATGTTTTGTTTGACGGAGAAACACCATTAACTCAACTGGTTAAACAGCAGGATGCAAAGCCAGTGAATACGAATGAAAAACAATTAAATGAAAATACAGAAAATAATGAGACTATTATAGACAAGATCAAGAATTTTTTAACACATTTTTTTGATTGACAATTTATAATCTCTACAGGAGGAAAAATAGTATGGATTTAGAATTTGATTCTTTTGCTGCAAATGGAGCTAAGATAAAAGTAATCGGCGTCGGTGGTGCAGGTGGAAATGCTGTAAACCGTATGATTGAAGATGGCGTACAAGGTGTTGAATTCATTGTTGCCAATACCGATTTACAAGCGTTGGACATGATGAGCGCAGAAACTAAAATTCAACTTGGACCCAAGTTGACACGTGGTTTGGGTGCTGGAGCTAACCCGGAAGTTGGAAGGAAATCTGCCGAGGAAAGTGAAGAAGCACTAGCAGAAGCTTTAAAAGGTGCTGATATGGTATTTGTCACTGCAGGAATGGGTGGCGGAACTGGAACTGGCGCAGCTGGAATCGTAGCTAGAATTGCTAAAGAGCAAGGTGCTTTAACCGTCGGTGTGATTACTCGACCGTTTACATTTGAAGGGCCTAAAAAAGGACGTTTTGCGGCAGAAGGCATTGCCTCTATGCGCGAACACGTGGATACTTTAGTAACGATTTCCAATAACCGTCTACTTGAAATCGTAGACAAGAAAACCCCTATGATGGAAGCATTCAGAGAAGCTGATAATGTGCTGCGACAGGGTGTTCAGGGAATCTCTGATTTAATTACAAATCCTGGTTATGTCAACCTGGACTTTGCTGATGTTAAAACAGTAATGGAAAACCAAGGTTCAGCACTGATGGGTATCGGTACAGCTTCTGGAGAAAACAGAACAGCTGAAGCGACTAAAAAAGCTATCTCATCTCCATTGCTAGAAATATCATTGGATGGAGCCGAAAGTGTTCTGTTAAATATTACTGGTGGTTCTGATTTGACACTATTTGAAGCGCAAGATGCCTCTGACATTGTATCGGGCGCAGCAACGAATGAAGTAAATATAATCTTTGGTACATCGATCAACGAAGATTTAGGAGACGAAGTAGTCGTTACTGTGATTGCTACGGGTATTGATCCTGAAAAGAGAGGTTCTCAATCTAAAAAAGCTAAACAAACTGCCCAAAAAACTTCAGCTTCAGCTGCAACTCAGTCTCAGTCAGTAAATAAAGAAAGAGATCCTTTTGGTAACTGGGATATACGAAAAGAACCTAATCTAAGAGATCGACACAATGCTGATTTAGATGAAAAAGCTGAAAATAAAGCAGATTCTTCAAAAAATCTCTTTGATCGTGAAGACACTTCTGGAGATTCATCTAATGCTGAAGAAATTGATACACCTCCTTTCTTCAGAAGAAGACGTAAATAAATCATCAGAAAGGAAGAGTATTAAATGAATTTAAAGGATAAATTAAATGATTATTTTTCTCTTAATGATACTGATGACGACTTAGATTATGAAGTAGAAGTTGCTTCAACCCAAAAAGAGAACAAGATAATGACAGCTCCTTCAGCATCGCCTAATAAAAAGACGGGCAACAAGAACGCTGGTCAAAATGTTGTTGCTATAAATCAGCAACAAGCTTTAAAAAAACCACGCATAAAAGTGGTTGAGCCACGTTTATATTCGGAAGTTCAATCTATTGCTGATGTGTTGTTAAACAATCAGTCGGTTATTTTGAATTTTAGAAGAATGGAAAAAGAACAGGCCAAAAATATGATTGATTTCTTAATGGGTACGACCTATGCAATTAAAGGTGATATCCAAAGATTGGGAGAAGAAATATTTATATGTACGCCTCAATCATTTGAAGTTGACGGTTCAGAATTACAAGCGTTAAAAAATACTGATTTTTAATTAGAATGGAGCTCCAAAAGTAATTATGTTATCTCAAATATTATTAGCACTCTATAGATTAATAATGCAAGGAATCAATCTTTATAGAATTGCTTTAGTTGTTTATTTTCTCTTATCTTGGATGCCTGGCGGGTACCAATCTAAGCTGGGACAGATCCTCATAAGGATTTGTGAACCGTACGTAGGTATATTCAGACAATTTGTTCCATCGATTGGCATGATAAGTTTAGCAGGAATTGTCGCATTTTTCGCTTTAAATTTTATCGAATATGGTGTACAAGCCGTATTTCAACTTTTATTTAATCTTTTAACACAAATGGGATGATGTTAAATGGCAAATTTATATCAACATTTTAGAGATGATGAAAGACTATTTATTGATCAGGTACTAGATTGGATACAGAAGGTGGAATTGCAATATTCGCCCTACCTGACTCCTTTTTTAGACCCAAGGGAACAATACGTTGTAGAATCGATCATAGGGCAGCATAATGAAGTTATAGCTGAAGCGTTTGGAGGATATGAGGCGGCTGAGAGAAAACGCCTTTATCTTTTTCCTTCATATTTTGAACCCGTACAAGAAGATTATGAAATTAAAATTGCTGAGTTACGGTACCCTAAAAAATTTACTGACTTATCGCATGGCAAAATTTTAGGAACACTCATGGGTGAAGGGATAAAACGAGAAATGATTGGGGATATTATCACTGATGGAGAGGATTGGCAATTTTTTGCTGACACATCGATTATGCAATTTTTCCTTTCGTCTTTATCCAAAATCGGTAACATAACCATTCAACTTGAGGAAATCCCATACACCGAGATTCTTCTTCCTAAAGATACATGGGAGGAAAGATATGAAATTGTATCTTCTTTGAGACTTGATGTCATATTAGCTAATGTTTTTCATATATCAAGACAAAAATCCAAGGAACTCATTTCATCAAAAAAAGTGAAAGTAAACTGGAATGAAACTGAGAGACCAGATATAATTTTAGGTATACATGATGTTCTTTCAATTCGTGGGTATGGCCGGCTTCGGATAGAAGCAATCGAAGGTAAAACAAAAAAAGAAAAGATTAGACTCAAGTTAGGTTTCTTAGATCGTAATAGATAAAAACTTGAGTCTGATTTAAACTTTTTATACTGGATAAAAAAAGTAATTAAATAATTATGGAGGTGTTTTTCCATGGCACTAACACCAATGGATATACATAATAAGGAGTTTCCTGTTAAAATGAGAGGGTATGACCAAGATGAAGTCAATGACTATCTTGATCAAATCATCAAAGATTATGAAATGCTTTTAAAGCAGAAAAAAGAAATGGAAAAGAAATTTGGTTTGGCTGAAGAAAAATTAGCTAATTATGATCAGATGCATGATTCATTAAACAAATCTATTTTAGTGGCGCAAGAAGCAGCTGATAGATTGAAACTTAATGCTGACAAAGAAGCAGAAATGATTGCAAAAGAAGCTAACACCAAAGCTTCAAATATAAAACACGAAGCTGAAAATAACGCAGATGAATTATTAAAAGATGCAGTCACTAAGGCACGTAAAATCGAACTGGAAACAGAAGAACTAAGAAAACAGAGCAGAATATTTAGACAAAGACTTCAGTTAATGATAGAATCTCAATTAGAATTAGTTAAAAAAGAAGAGTGGGATGATATATTACAACCATCCATCTCAGAAAAACCAGAAATAAAGACTATCCAAGAAGTGAAAAAAGAATTGGATCAAAAAGATAGTGAAGAGATTTCTATAGAAGCAGAAATTACTGATAAGTCTTCTTTACCATTAGACGACAGTACTGATGATGAGTATGAAGAAGGTATGATGCCAGCTATTGAACTTCCATAAATTAAATAATCAAAGAATCTTGAAACACCTTTTAAGTGAAAACTTTACAGAGAGTCAATGAAAGCTGAGAAATTGACAAGTAGAAACTGAAATTGATCCTTCAAGTCATCGGATAATGAAAAAAGAGTAGTTATTCGCGTTTTCCTGCGTTAAAGGGTTGAGGAAAAGTAGCAATACTTTTCGAATTAAGGTGGTACCACGAAGATTTCGTCCTTTAGGATGGAGTCTTTTTTTTGCATCAAAAATAATAATATTAAGGGTGATGAAATGGAAATGAAAGAGACACTTAATTTGCTTAAAACACAGTTTCCTATGCGAGCAAATTTACCTAATAAAGAGCCGGAAAGACAAGCAGAATGGGAAGAGCAAGATGTTTATAATCAGAGACAAGAGTTAAACAGAGATAAACCATCATTTGTTTTGCATGATGGACCTCCTTATGCAAACGGAAATATCCACATCGGTCATGCTTTGAATAAGGTATCAAAAGATATTATTGTAAGATATAAGTCTATGTCAGGATTTCGTGCTCCTTACGTACCGGGATGGGATACTCATGGTCTTCCGATTGAGCAGGCACTTACGAATACAGGTGTGGACAGAAAATCAATGTCTGTTGCAGAATTCAGAAAATTATGTGGAGACTATGCCTGGAAACAAGTAAACAAGCAACGTGAAGATTTTAAGCGATTGGGCGTTGCTGGAGAATGGGATAATCCTTATGTAACCTTAACCAAGGATTATGAAGCTGAACAAATTCGTGTTTTTGGAAAAATGGCAGAAAAAGGGTATATTTATAGAGGATTGAAGCCAATCTACTGGTCACCATCAAGTGAATCCGCATTGGCTGAAGCTGAGATCGAATACCATGATGTCCGTTCCGCTAATATTTATGTTGCTTTTAAAGTTAAAGACGGTAAATCTTTGCTTGATACGGACACCTCATTTGTTATTTGGACAACCACTCCATGGACTTTACCGGCTAACTTGGCTATTGCAGTTAAACCTGATGCAAATTATGGCGTATACGAAGCAGATGGCAGAAAATTTGTCGTGGCATCTGATATGGCTGATGATATTGCCGAAACGTTGGAATGGAAAGATGTCAAATTGATCAAAGAAATTCCCGGTAAAGATTTAGAAGGCGTCACAGCACAACACCCATTTTATGATAGAGAGTCTCTACTCATTATCGGGGACCATGTTACATTGGAAGATGGTACTGGCTTGGTCCATACTGC
This sequence comes from Alkalibacterium sp. 20, assembly GCF_001885615.1. Classification (GTDB taxonomy): domain Bacteria; phylum Bacillota; class Bacilli; order Lactobacillales; family Carnobacteriaceae_A; genus Alkalibacterium. Next base: position 46,007 of record NZ_LSRN01000002.1, read on the forward strand.
TCCTGGTCATGGCGAAGATGACTATATTGTATGTCAAAATTATAAATTGCCTATCATATCTCCAGTTGATGGTAGAGGATGCTTTACTGACGAAGCACCCGGACTAGAAGGTGTATTTTACGATAAAGCAAACAAAATAATCACCGGATGGTTAGAAGAAAACGATGCGTTATTGAAACTTGAATTCTTTACGCATAGTTATCCACATGACTGGCGAACAAAAAAACCTGTCATATTTAGAGCGACACCACAATGGTTTGCTTCTATAGATGATTTCAGACAAGATATTTTAGATGCTGTTGAAAAAGTAGATTGGATACAACCCTGGGGAATGCAACGTATATATAATATGGTGCGTGATCGTGGCGATTGGGTTATTTCAAGACAACGTGCATGGGGAGTACCTCTACCTATATTTTATGGTGAAAATGGTGAGCCTATTATTACCCCAGAAACAACTGAACATGCAGCTGAATTATTTGCTGAACATGGTTCAAATGTATGGTTTGAGAGAGAAGCAAAAGACTTGTTACCTGAAGGCTTCGAACATCCTTATAGTCCTCATGGTGAATTTACAAAAGAAACGGATATTATGGATGTATGGTTTGATTCAGGCTCATCACATCATGCCGTTCTTCGTCAAAGAGAAAACCTTACATTCCCAGCTGATTTGTATTTAGAAGGATCAGATCAGTACCGTGGCTGGTTCAACTCCAGTATAACAACGTCGGTAGCCATAAATGGTGTCTCACCTTATAAAGCTGTTTTGTCACAGGGAATGGTTTTAGATGGGGCCGGCAAGAAGATGAGTAAATCGATAGGGAATGTCATCGACCCAAATAAAGTTATCAATCAGATGGGTGCAGATTTGATTCGTTTATGGGTTTCTAGTGTGGATACACAAGCTGATGTCAGAGTAAGTATGGATATTTTAAAACAGGTATCAGAAGTGTATCGCAAAATAAGGAATACCCTTCGTTTCTTAATCCAAAATACAGAAGATTTCGATTTCGAAAATGATGGCATTGCTTATGCAGACCTAAGACCAGTTGATCAGTATATGATGAACAAATTGAATCAAACTGTAGAACATGTCGTTGATGGTTATGAACGTTACAATTTCTCAGATATTTTTAAAGAAATCAATCATTTCTGTACGCTGGATGTATCTAACTTTTATGCTAACTTTGCAAAAGATATCCTTTATATCGATGCTCCGGATGCTTATGACAGACGTGCGATGCAGACAGTCTTTTATCATATCGTTAGAGACTTGACTAAGTTGCTTACACCAATCTTACCTCATACTGCTGAAGAAATTTGGAGTTATTTGGAGGAAGAAGAAAATTTTGTTCAATTAGCAGAATTTCCTGAAGTTAAAAAATATAGCAATTCAGATGAATTATTAGACCAATGGAAAGCATTCATGTCTTTACGTGATAAAGTTCTGAAGGCTAATGAAGTAGCCAGAGAAAATAAAATCATTGGTAAAGACTTTGAAGCCAAAACAACCTTATTTGCTTCTGAATCAATTAAAGAGCTGTTAAATGCTATGAATAGTGATGTTAGACAAATACTGATTGCTTCCGAGATCAATGTAAAAGATTTAGAAGAAAAACCAGCAGATGACAGAATATTAGATTTCGACGATGTCTCTATCCTGGTTGAAAGAATGCAAGGGGATGTATGTACACGATGCCGTATTACAACAGAAGATAGTATTCAGTTATCTGAAGATGAATTCTTATGCCAACGTTGTCACGATATCTGTGAAGAACATTATCCAGAAGTATTGATTCAAGATTAATATATATATATAAAGAACTTCTCTATGGTTTTTAATAGAGAAGTTCTTTTTATGGGTCATTTTGTTGAAATCAAACGCCTTCTTATGTATAATTTAAGTGTAATGGAGATTGAAAAGATTCACACAGTAAGTATGTATCATGTTTGATGTCTGTTGCAATAATTTTTTTAGGAGGATGCATAATGGTTCAAGGTAAAGTAAAATGGTTTAACGCAGAAAAAGGTTTCGGATTTGTTGAAGTTGAAGGACATGAAGACGTATTTGTTCACTTTAGCGCAATAGATAGCGAAGGATATAAGTCACTCGACGATGGTGAAGAAATTGAATTTGAAATCGTAGATGGTGAAAGAGGACCGCAAGCTGCAAACGTAAGAAAGATATAAAAAAATAAAAAGACTTCCTTAAAATATGAACCTCTACCCGAAAACTAGACACTCAAAAAAGAGTGTCTTAGTTTTCGGGTTATTTTTTTATGTAATTTTCGTTATACTTTTATAGAATAATTTTAAGTGGAGGTTTCTCTGATGAGCAAAAAATTATATACAAACAATGAAATGGAAATATTGCAGAATAATCATAATTTAAAAGCTGTATCACAAAAAAGTATTACCTACTCACCTTCCTTTAAAGTCAAAGCGGTAAAGCAAAGTGGAAAAGGGATGACCTCAACGGTCATCTTTGAAAATGCTGGTCTGCCTGAAAGTCTAGTAGGCAAAGGAAAACCTCATCAGTGTGTGAGTCGTTGGAAAAAGAAAATGAAATTAAAAGGTGAAGAAAGTTTTCAAAACGAAACTCGTGGGAAAGGAACTCGAGCAAAAGGTAAACAAAAAGGATCTATTGAAGACCAATTGGAAGAAGTAAAAGTACGTATTGCTTATCTAGAAGGTAATTTAGATTTAGTAAAAAAATTAGAGATGCAAGAAAGGAGCGTGAAGAACGGAACAGAAAACAGTCTGAAAATCATTGAGCGGTATGAACTGATTGATTCAATCATAAGAGAATATAGCCTTAAAGGAATGGTAAAGCATTTATGTGAAATAGCGGAAGTAAGTCGAAGTGGGTATTATTATTGGAAGAACAGTGAAGCAACACGTTATAAAAAGTATGAACAGGATAGCAATGATTTTGAGCTGCTTCATCAAGTTTATCTCGAGAAAAAGAAATGTGGCGTAGACGAAATAAAAATGGCATTGAAAGCTGAATATGATATTGTAATGAATCATAAGAAAATCCGCAGGATTCTTCGAATGTATGGAATCATTTCACCCATTAGAAAAGCTAAACCATACAAAAAAATGATGAAAGCGACACAAGAACATCAAACTAAGAAGAATCTTGTAGATCGTGATTTTGATAGAGGTACGCCTTATAAAGTGTTACTCACTGATATTACGTATTTACCTTACGGTAAGGGACAAATGGCTTATCTTTCTGCTGTTAAAGATGGTGCCACAGGAGAAATCGTTGCACATCATTTCTCTACATCTTTAAAGATGAATTTGGTTTATAGAACTTTAGAGAAATTAGAATTGGTAACAAATGACATTCCTGAGACAGAAAGATACTTGCATTCTGACCAAGGTTTCCATTACACTAATCCTACTTTCCAGCAAAACGTTGAACAAATGGGCTTTATTCAATCCATGTCTAGAAGAGGTAACTGTTGGGATAATGCCCCTATGGAGTCCTTTTTCGGTCATATGAAGGACGTAGTCCTTTCGGAAAGATATGAAACTCTTCAAGCTTTGTGGAATGCAGTAGAAGACTATATTTCATTTTATAATCATAATCGATATCAGAAAAAATTAAAGAAGATGACCCCCGTAGCTTATCGGGATCATCTTCTATGGACTGCATAGTATCGTTTTTTTACGTGTCTAGTTTATAGGTAGTAATTCAATAAAGGAAGTCTTTTTTTATTTTAATGTACTTTTTATAGACGGCTTGCAATCAAGTCGTATATGAAAACAATTAAAATAGCACCAACAATAGCTGGTATAATATAAAAGTCAGCTAATTGTGGTCCCATTTGGAATAGTGCGTGGCCAGCCCATGCGCCAATGAAACCAATTATGATATTACCAATAATACCACCGGGAACATTTGTACCAACGATAGCTTGACCGATTGCACCAATGATTCCTCCAATAATAAGTGACCAAATAAATCCTAACATACTTATCTCTCCTCTTTCTGAAATATGACCTTGCTTTTATAGTATATGAAACCGTCACATTTTATTCAAATATTTTGACTCGAGAACTAAAGGATTTTATTCAGTTGAATCATTGGGTTCGGTCAATTTTAGTAATTGGTCTTTTAAACGACTTTCTAATTGAGTGAGCTGAACTTCAGCTTCTTTGCGTTTAGATCGTCCTTCTCTTTGAATATTTAACGTTTCTTCCAAAGTTTCCATTAAATCTGACTGTGTTTTTTCAAGTGTTTCTATATCGATGATGCTTCGCTCATTTTCTCTTGCTGTTTCAATAGAAGAAATTTTCAGCATTTCAGAATTTTTTTTCAGCAGTTCATTAGTGGTTTCTGATACTTGTCTTTGAGCAGTTACCGCTTCTTTTTGACGAAGTAGTGTCAATGCAACCACGATCTGATTTTTCCATAAAGGAATGGCAGTATTAATAGATGTCTGAATTTTTTCTGATAATGCCTGATTCGTATTTTGAATGAGCCGAATCTGTGGCGCTTGCTGAATAGTCATTTGACGAGCCGTTTTTAAATCATACACACGCTTATCGAGTCGATTTAAAAATTGATTCAAGTCATTGACTTTTTGAACTTCCATCTGATTTTCACTAGATTCAGCATGTTCAATCGCTTTAGGGATGGTTTCGCTTTGTAATTCATCTATCTTGACTTCTCCTGCAGCAATATAAACATTTAAAGCTTCAAAATAGTCGAAATTTTTGTCGTATAATTCTTCGAGCATTTCATTGTCATTTAATAGAAGTTCACGTTCTTTATCTAATTTAACAGCTATTTTATCTACTTGAGCACCTATCTTTTGGTATTTTGCCGTCGTTTCATAAATAGACCGATTGATTTTTCTGAACATCTTTTTGAAAAGGTTCTGATCTTCTGCTTTCAATTCATTAGGGTCAGCTTCTTTTAATCGAAACATCAAGTCATTGAGTGTTTCACCAATTTGATTGGTTTCCTGATTCTGGACATGATTGAGCACGGAATGAGAGAATTCACCCAGTTTTTGTTGAGCCTGAGCACCATAATCTAAAATGGAATCACTGTTTGACACATCAATCTGTTTAGCTAGTTCGTAAGCTTGTGTCTTTCGTTGGTCACTAAGTGTATCAATCACTTTTTTTGCTTCAGTTTTTTTTGTCAACGAGTGACTATCTTTTTTGACCTTATCGATATTTGGTTTTTCTGAACCAAATGGATTTAAAATTAAATCATCAATATCAGCTGATTTATTGGTATCAAACTGTTTTTCGTGATTATTTGGCATAGTTTACACCTCTCGTATAATATTTATATTGGGGTTGAGTTTATTTACCTAGATTGAACTATCGAAATCTTGTGTGTCTGATTGTTTATGATTAAGAGTCCGTTTAGCTAATTCAACTTCAACGGACATATCTTGAATGTCATCTGCTTTAAATTTTACATAATCTTCAGCAATCTGCTCACACATCTTATCAATGGTAAGAGCTGCTTTTTCTAAAATATCATAAGTTGTTTTACTTTTGGCTTTATGTCCTTCAATTTCTAAATACTTCTCAGAAAGGTCAGCCAGTGATGGCAAATGAACATATAAAAATTTATCAACGTCATGCAGTCTATTTGGTTCATGAGTGATGTCTTTAAATAATTCTTTGGATAATGCTAATGTGTTGTTACGATTTTCAATTGCTCTAAGTTTGCCAGACTTTTGCATATGTTGCTCTATAGAGACGATTTGTTGTTGAGCTTGAAACATTGTTCGCCTGAAATAATCTATATCTTCTCTAGATAATCCTTTGGAAGAATAGAACTCTTCTTTTTCTTTGGAAAGACGAGGTAGCCTTTCTTTTGTATGTCCGCTAACGGTTTTTGTTAATAGATTGAGCATTAAGACACCTATTGCGATACTTAACAATAATGATATGAAAATGTTTATTTCAAATCCGACCATTAACAGAAAGATAAACATAATGACGAATAAAGTTAGGGCATTGGTGATATTTAAACGTGTATTTGATTGTTTCATTTTAATCCTCCATTCTCGTGAATTGATAAATTTCCTCTACACTAATAATATCACAAAACCCGAAAAAATTTATATAGGACCTTAGTTGGATTTATAAGAAGTGTATGAAGTGAGATGAAATACTTCCATAAATAGGGTATGATAAAAAATATAATTACTTAGGAGATGAAATGATGAAATTTTATGAAGAGACAATTAAAAGCACTTCAATATATAAGGGGAATGTAACCGAATATATTGTAGAAGAAGTGAAATTACCTAATGGAGAAATGTCTCAAAGAGAGATTGTAAGACATGCAGGCGCATCAGCGGTCATACCTTTTACACGATCGGGTGAAATAGTTTTGGTCAAGCAATATCGTAAAGCTATTGATCAAGTGAGCATTGAAATACCGGCAGGATTAAAAGACGATTCCGATCTTGATGGTTTGCATACGGCAAAAAGAGAATTAGAAGAAGAAACAGATTACAATGCAAAATCCTGGAAATTTGTGACGTCTTTTTATAGTACACCAGGCTTTACAGATGAATTCTTAGAAATTTATGAAGCAACCGATTTATATCTGGTAGATGATTCTTTAGCACCGGATGATGATGAGACCGTGGAAGTTATCATAGCGACATATGACGAAGCCTGGGATTTATACGAGCAGGGCTTGTTGAGAGACTCTAAAACAGTCTTTGCATTATTCTACTGGAAAATGAAAAAATTAGAGATAAAGCTAGGAGAATAATCATGTCATCTAGAATAAAGAAAAAAGAAGAAGAAAAATTAAAAGAACAAGAGCAGAAATTATTAACCAAAGAAACTAAGAAAACAGAACGGAAATTAAATAAAGTAGGCAGAACAACCAAAAAAAGATCAAATGAAATGGATAGATATCGCTTAATTGAGAAACGTTTGACTCTTGCAATAATAATCGTTGCATTATTATTGTTAATTGTACTGTCTTTTGTTTTCTTTATATAAAAACTGTTAAGGAAGGATAAATATGAAAATAGGAATTATAGCTGCTATGGAGCAAGAGGCTAGAGAAATTGTTGCTCAATTACAAGAATTGAAAAAATCAGTAAAAGCTAATCAATATTTTTATGAAGGAACCATTCAAGGGACCGAAGTTGTCTTGGCGCAAGCAGGCATTGGTAAAGTCAATGCTTCTATTGCGACAACACTGCTCATTGATACGTATAAAGTAGAAGCAGTCATAAATACTGGCTCTGCAGGTGGGATTGGCGACGGCTTAGCTGTGGAAGACCTAGTTATTTCATCAGAGTTATCTTATAATGATGCGGATGCGCGAGTATTTGGCTATGACTATGGCCAAATACCTCAAATGCCAAGTAGGTATCAATCAGACCCACATTTAATCGATCTATTTAAAAAAGCAGCAGTAAAGAAAAATTGGGATATCAAACAAGGACTGATCGTAACAGGGGATTCCTTTGTCAGTGACAAAAAAAGGATTTCTGAAATACGCGAACACTTTAAAGATGTCCTAGTAACGGAAATGGAAGGCGGCGCGGTAGCTCAGACGTGTTACCAGTTCGATATTCCTTTTGTTGTTATTAGAGCTGTATCCGATGTAGCAGATGAAGAAGCCTCGGTTTCATTCGATGAATTTATAGAAAAAGTTGGTAAAAAATCAGCCGATACGGTTATACAATTTATTTCTTTACTGTAAATAAAACAAAAATAGAGTAGATAGAACCATTGCCTCAGATTTTTAGATAGAGGAACGAGATATCTGCTCTTTTGATACGATAACTAGTGACTTCAAGGAGGAAATAGAATGAAAGAATTTTTTAGATATTCTGATTTCGATATTTTTAATATTGATGGACTCGATGAACGAATGAGCGCCATAAGAAAGCAGATTCAGCCTGTTTTTCAAAACTTAGGTGATGCTTACATAAATGATGTAAATGCCTATACTGAATTTGATGGATCTTTTCACATTGCCCAACACCGAAGACGAACAACAAACGCACCGGAATCAACGTGGAGTGCAATCGGAGGAAATAACCGTGGGTATAAAAAATATCCTCATATTCAAATCGGTATTAATGAAAAGCATATTTTTATATTTTTATCACTCATTGATAATCCAAAACACGAAAAGACTATGGGAGAATATCTTTTAAATCGTCGATCGTTATGGGAAAATTTAGATGATGATTATTTTGTTTCTGGGGATCACACCAAACCCGATATTCAAAAAGCGGAAGAAGACACAATAAAAAAAACATTAAAACGATTAATTAATGTAAAAAAAGGAGAGTTTATGCTCGGTAGAGTACTTACTCCTTCAAGTGAAGAGTTATTGGACAACACTATGCAAAAAAAATTCTTTAAAGATACTTTAAATGGTTTGTTGCCTATGTATAAAGAACTGCTGGATTTGTATCGGAAGGAAGAGATGAAATGATAAGCGAAAAAGATAAAATGATTGCTGGGAAAATGTATAAGGCTTCTGATATGGAGTTAGTAAAAGAAAGAGTGTCAGCTCATTCAAAAGCACAAGAATTTAATCGAGTGGAGACAGATCAGGAAAGAAAGAAAATCATTAAAGAATTATTTGGAAGTGCAGGAGAGAATATCACGGTAGAAGCGACCTTCAGATTAGACTATGGGTATAATATACACGTTGGAGAAGACTTTTACGCGAACTTTAATTGTGTCTTTTTAGATGTATGTCCAATAACCATTGGGAAAAATGCGATGCTGGGTCCAGGAGTTAACTTGGTTACGGGTGAACACCCCCTGAAAGCGACAGAACGTAATTCCGGTTATGAATTTGGAAGACCTATCACTATTGGAGACAATTGCTGGATCGGGACAAATGCAACGATAATAGGAGGAGTAACATTGGGAGACAATGTTGTTGTGGCTGCTGGCTCAGTGGTAACAAAATCATTTTCAGATAATGTTATTATCGGTGGAGTCCCGGCAAAAATAATAAAAGTCATTGATAATGATTGCTAGAGATCTTATTGAAATGATTATATTATAACTAACGTACGTTTATCTTATGTAGCGTATCTTTAGACATTTTCCACACGTTTAGATATGATATAACTATAGAACTCTTCTGTAACTAACCTGTAATTTAGTTGGACCAGAAGAAAATAATGAATGGAAGGTGAAGCACATGATAGAATTGTTTGCGTTTCCAACTGATGAACTTCTGCAAGAAAATGAGGTCGTTGTCTCATTAGCACTTAACTCTGAATCAAATTCTTATGATATAGAAGCTAATCAGATTCAATTTCAAAATTTATTAAAACAAGCTAAAGAAAAGTTATGCGAAAAATTCGATAAAAAGTATTGCGATGGATTACTTGAAAAAGTAAATGGACTGAAAGACAATACTCATTTTTGGAGAAAAGTGACTGATAGTATTGTTTTTTATATTACACCCGATGAGGTATATTATTATCTACTAAGTGTACCAGTTCATACAAGGGTAGTCGTTTCTGATAAAGCATATATCTTACCATTAATTGCTAATTTTCAGTATATCAGTTATTATCATCTGCTTTGCCTTAACCATGATAAATTCAGTCTCTACAGTGGACGTAAGGATACCATTCAAAAAATAGACTTACCGGAAGACGCACCAGATACATTAGTTAAAGCATTAGGTGAGGAACTGACCGGCGGTGCACTAAATGTAGCGGATTATGCTGGGGGACCCGGAACAGGTATGTTCCATGGACACAACGAAAAAAGTAATGAAGTTGCAATTGATCAAATCAATTACTTCAGAGAAGTAGATAAATATGTGAATGAGTATTTCTCTAAACCTTCTGAGTTACCGTTAGTGCTGTTTGCACTTCCTGCAAATATTGCCGATTTCAAAAAAATATCAAAAAATGCATATCTTGATGAAACTCGTGTTGAAGCCTCTTCGGCAAAGTTAACAGATAATGATATTCAAGCAAAAACAAAGGAAGTCGTTGATGAGATTATCAATCGACGCTACGAAAAAGTGGTTAAACAATTTGAAGAAACAACACCTGAATTTAAATTAGGAGCACAATACAACGACTTAGCAATGGCAAGCATCCAAGGGAAAATCGATACATTGTTACTGGAAGATCACTATCAGGTTAATGGGCATATAGATGGAAATGGACAACATCATGAAAGTCCGGAGAATAACATTTTTATAAATCAGCTTGTTCACAACGTATTAAAAACAAAAGGCAACGTATTTGTGCTCGAAACAGAAGGTATGCCATCTGATACAGGCATAGCAGCACTGTTGAGATTTTAAGTCAAAGCCACAACGAAATATACAAAAGCTATTATCTGACTTTACGTATAGAAAAGATTTCAAAATAGTTTATCAAAGGAAGAAAGCTGTGTGGCTTTCTTCCTTTTTCATGCTACATGATCAGGTTTTCGCTACAATATTTAGGTTCGAATCCGTATATCATTATTATCAGTTAAATAAAAATTGGAGCGCTTATATTTCTGGAATCCCTATCATCTTATCCGCTTCGTTTTATCGGATAAATCTTATGGTCGACCGTTTTGATGAGAGGACTGCTCAATAAATGTATTGAAAAAATGACTAATCAGTTATTTCCTGTATTATAAGTTTCAAGAACAATATTCCCAAAAAAATATTCAGACTATAAAATACCAAGTTTAAGTTTACTTGAGTAGCTACTAGAATGAAAACTCACTATTTTCTTATTTGACAATATTTTTTTGAAATGCTTCAGAGAGAAAGATTAAACCAGGTTTCTTTATTTTGAAAAACTAATAAATGAGACAGTATTAATGACAGGCGTATACATTTTATTGTATAATCCATAGTAGATACGTTAATTAAACTTATTAGATCGGTTTATTATATTCGTAAAACATTATAGTCATAATTTTTTACTGGTGGCACTAGTTGAATATGAAATTAGAAAATGCGGGTTTTAAATTATTGGAGGAGCTTGAATATACTTGAATAACGGTAACGTTTATATAAGTATATCTGGCTGATTCGACTATGAGAAAAGGTAGGGGATAACTATGGACACAATTACACACGATGAATTATATGTCAGCTTGATCAATGGTGCAAAAGAGGTCATGAACAACCGGTTGTTTTTAAATAAAATCAATGTCTTTCCGGTAGCAGATGGGGATACAGGAAGCAATCTTTTCTCTACTATGCACAGCATTGTTCATCATTCAGAATTAAAAGAAAATACCAAAACAACCTTGGAGTCTATTGCAGATTCAGCCATTATTGGCGCACGGGGAAATTCCGGATTAATCTTCGCCCAATACTTTCAAGGGTTCAGCGAAGGAATAACGGCCGAAACAGTTATCACAAAAGAAGACTTTGTTTCGGCAAGTAAAAATGGGATGGAGTATGCCTATCAAGCAATGGAAAATCCTGTTGAAGGGACGATCTTAACCACTATGACCGTTTTTCATGATGCGTTAAGTACAGAACTAAGTCGCCAGGGAACCTTTGATACACTGCTTGAAACAGCATTAAAAAATGTGGAGATTGCTGTTGAGAACACAACCGATCAGTTAAAAGTTCTTAAGCGAGCGTCTGTTGTCGATTCAGGGGCTAAAGGCTTTGCCTATTTTATTAAAGGATTTTTAGATGGCATCCATGGGCATTTAATTACAAAGGATATTACAGAAGTAGAAGAAATCATTCCAGCGATTGAGCATCATGATAACGATGATTTTCACTATCGTTATTGTACTGAAGCTTTAATTGAAAAAGATTCAAATGTTGCTGATTTAAAAAGTCTCTTATCTGATATTGGCGATTCGATCGTTCAAGTTAAAGGTAAAACAAAAACCAGATTGCACATTCACACGAATGACCCTGCCGAGATGTTTAAACGTCTTTCTGATCATGGAAGGATCATTGAACAGAAGGTCGATGATATGGTTGAGCAGTATGACCGGATCCATAACAGAAAGTATAAAACTGTTATTATGACTGATTCGATTGCGGACTTACCAAAAGAATTGATCGATGATGCTCAAGTTCATGTGATTCACATGTCGCTACTTGTTGGGGACGAATCTTACGTAGACAAACTTACCGTAAGTAACGAGAGACTCTTTGACTTAGCTAAATCAAAGAAGACCCATCCGACTTCATCACAACCAACGATTAAGAGTATCGAAAATGCTTACCATTATTTATTGTCTTATTATGAGAATGTTGTGGTCTTTTCCGTTGCAAAAGCATTAAGTGGGACCTATAATGCTTTTTCAAAAGCTGCTGAAAAGTTCAATGAGAACAAGCAGGCGATTCATATCATAGATACGAAACAAAACTCCGTTGCGGAAGGGCTGATCGTATGGCAGGCAATTGAGAACTTAAAGGCTAATAAATCAGTTGATGAAATTTTATCAGATGCAGAAAAATCGATTGGAAAGTCTAAAATATTGGTTAAAATCAATACGCTGGATAATATGATTGCTTCTGGAAGACTTAGTGTACGTGCAGGCGGGATTGCCAAGAAAGTAGGATTGAAACCGATAATAACCTTGGATGAGAATGGTGAAGGTGGAATCTTTAAAATTGCTTTCCGTCCTAGCAGAGCGCTTAAGAAAATCTTGAAACATATGAAACACATCAACGAAACAAAAGGCATCAAGCACTATGCTGTTACCTATGTAGACGATCCTCTATTAGGAAGAGAATTTGCTGATGCCCTGAAAGACACACTAAATAAAGAACCAGAATATATTACGAAGAGTTCCGGGATTATTGCAGTAGGTGCAGGTATTGGTGCCGTTGCCGTCGCATACATTACTGAATAAAAAGCATGATTTTACTATTTTTCGAGAAACATTATGAAGATATCGCTACTTTCTAAGAGTATTTAAAAAAAGGCATCTTTATTCCTAAATCACCGAAAAACAGGAGGTTATCCAGTGAGATATTTCATTATATATATGATTACACTTGCCGTCTTTTTCTTAGTCGATATACTTTGGTTAGGTCTTATCGCCAATAAATTATATAGAGACCAAATTGGCTTTATCATGAAGGATCAGCCCAATTGGATTGCGGCAATCATCTTTTATTTGATTTTTGTTCTTGGGTTAGTATTTTTTGTTATTCATCCTGCTTTATTGTCAGAAAGCATCGTTGAAGCACTAATGAGAGGCATGTTCTTTGGTTTTATTACCTATGCAACCTATGATTTGACTAATTTAGCAACTCTTGAAAATTGGCCATTAAAGATTACCATTATCGATTTAATTTGGGGGACAACCTTAGGTGGAGTAGTATCAGCCATTAGTTTTTATTTTTCTTCCATGCTTTAAATCAAGATGAATAGTTGACTTAGAACAGAATGAGAGCTATACTTGTAATTGTGTAAAATATCGCAGCGGAAAGTGGTAACAACGTCAACAGTTTCTTGCCATAAAGTACATGAGCGCAATTGTGTAACCAGCGGCTGCAAAGGTGAAGATTGAAAAGAAACTGCACGTATTACTGAGCTTTCATACGTTATTTTACTCCATAAAGATATACAAAAATGGAGGAATTTTATAATGTCAAGATATACTGGACCATCATGGAAAAAATCAAGACGTTTAGGCATCTCTTTAACAGGTACTGGTAAAGAATTAGCACGTCGCCCTTACGCACCAGGTCAACATGGACCTACAGGACGTATTAAATTGTCAGAATATGGTATGCAACTAAAAGAGAAACAAAAATTACGTTTCATGTACGGATTAAATGAACGTCAATTCTTTAACTTGTTTACTGAAGCAGGTAAAATTCGTGAAGGTAAACATGGTGTTAACTTCATGATCTTACTAGAACAACGTTTAGACAACGTTATTTATAGACTTGGTTTGGCAACAACACGTCGTCAAGCACGTCAAATAGTAAACCACGGACACATCACTGTTAACGGTAAACGCGTTGATATCCCATCATTCCGCGTATCAGTTAATGATGTTGTTGGTGTAAGAGAAAAATCTAAAGATATGAAAATAATCAAAGAATCTGTTGAATCAATCTTTGGCCGTCCCGATTTTGTATCATTTGATGATGAAAAATTAGAAGGAACACTTACACGTTTACCATTACGTGAAGAAATGGCTGCTGAAATTGAAGAAGCACTTATCGTTGAATATTACAACAGATAATTAAATCTGCAAAAAAGGCTGGGACACTGTCCCAGCCTTTTTTTGATGATTATTTAGTTCACTGCTAGGTTTCAAAGCACAAATTGAAAATAGAGTATAATCAATAAACTGTGATTGACAGGTGTATAAAGCGTTTAAATATTTATATACTGTAATAAAACAGCTACAAATTCTTCTAGCAATAGAGCGGTCTTCTTCTGAGAATCTGTTCTTTATAGGTGCATCAATATCTAAAATGCCGATTTGTTTGCCATTTTTTGTTATAGGAACGACTATTTCCGACTGGCTTTCAGCATCACAGGTAATATGACCAGGAAAGAGATGGACGTCATCGACAATTAGTGACCGTTGTTCCTTGAAAGCAGTCCCGCAGACACCTTCACCATGTTTGATCCTAATGCAAGCAACTTTACCTTGGAAGGGTCCTAAAATTAATTCATCATCTTCTGAATCCCATAAATAAAATCCTGCCCAGTTAATATTGGAAAGCTGATCAAACAACAAAGCAGAAGCATTACTTAAATTGGCTATTGTATTTTTTTCCTCTTTGATGATGGCATCTAGTTGTTTATTTAACATGAATTTTATCGTGCGTGACATAAGTTGATCCTTTCTGTATTTAAATTTATTTAATTTGCTTGCTAGTATAACATAATTTACATAAGTTTGATATACTATACAAAAGAGAGACTAAGCCATAAAAGGCAAAGAATTGTTGGAGGCGAAAGCATGACAGTAGAATTAGATGTTACATTAAGTCTTGTATTACTTGCTGTATTAATTTATATCATTACA
>NZ_LSRN01000003.1 GCF_001885615.1 Alkalibacterium sp. 20
CTAAAAGATAGAGAACCAACAAAACGCGAACTGTATCGTGATAAAGTTAAACAAAAAATCAGACAGTTTTTTCATGAAAGCATAGGGACGTATGGAGCGCCTCGTATCTTAGAAGATTTAATTGAAGCAGGATACTCCGTATCTGAAAAGACTGTCGGTCGATATATGAGAGAAATGGGGTTGCGTGCAACACCACTGTGGAAGTATGTATCAACCACCGACTCCTCTCATTCGCTGGGGGTATATCCTAATTTACTTGACCGCAACTTTAATGTAGATGAACCGAATAAAGTATGGACGGGCGATATCACGTATATTTGGACCCGAGAAGGATGGCTTTATTTAGCTATGGTCTTAGACTTATACTCTCGTTTAGTCGTCGGCTGGTCTATCGCTGATAATATGCGCACGGAGTTGCCTCTAGAGGCTTTAGACATGGCTATTAACCTACGTAAGCCCGAAGAAGGGCTTGTTCATCACTCTGATCAAGGTAGTCAATACGCTTCAAAAGAGTATGTTACAAGGCTCAATGAAATTAAAGCAACTATCAGTATGAGTCATAAAGGCACACCTTATGACAATGCGACCAGTGAGTCATTCTTCGCCACATTGAAGAAAGAATTAATTTATAGACGGGATTTTAAAACACGTGCAGAAGCTATTAAAGCTGTGACCTGGTATATCGCTGCTTTCTACAACAAGCGTCGTCGTCATTCTTATAATGCTTATTTATCTCCTGAAAAATTTGAGATTCAAGAACAGATAAAGGCCGCTAAACAAAATGAACAGGCAATGAGAAAAGTCATTTAACGAGAC
>NZ_LSRN01000004.1 GCF_001885615.1 Alkalibacterium sp. 20
TTTAGGGATAATCTTGATTTTTTTTACTGTAATTTTCGCAAATATATTTGAGGTGATTTATATGAAAAAATCGAAAATAAAGCGCTACGTTTATTTGATATTAATGTTACTTAAGTATTTGTCAATTTGGCCAGCAGCATATTTTATGCGGTTAAATGATAAAAATAAAAATATCTTACTAGTATCAGAAAGAGGTATGGATGCTAGAGACAATGCTTATCATCTTATCAATTATATTTGGGATAAGCATCCCGAAATAATAGCTTATTTTGTAATTTCAAAAAATTCACCTGACAGAGAAAAATTAAAAAATAAAGGATACATAATTGAATATAGAAGTCTGAAGCACTATCTCTATTTTTGGATATCAGATGTAAAAATCAGTACGCATATTATGGGGTACTCTCCGGATGCAGCTTTGTTTAATAAGCTTGACAATTTTGGCTTAGTAAGAGGGAAAAAAATCTTTTTGCAACATGGTATTACTAAAGACTATATAGCTGAACTTACATACCCAAATATAAATTTAGATTTGTTTGTATGTGGAGCTAAACCTGAATTTGAGTATGTCAAATTGAAGTATAATTTTCCATCCAACGTAGTAAAATACTTAGGCATGGCTAGGTTTGATGCTCTATACGATATAAATATAAAAAAACAAATAATAATTATGCCAACC
>NZ_LSRN01000005.1 GCF_001885615.1 Alkalibacterium sp. 20
CCACTGTTTATATCATTAATCATACTGAAAAGTCAGGTATTTCTGTATACATAGGAGAAACAACTGATATTTATAGGAGGACAATTGAGCATATTGACACTGACCCAAAAGATAGAGAAGATTGGGCAATAATGAAAGCTTCTTCAAATGCTAAAATGTTAGTTGTAGGCCATGAATTATTTAATAAGTCATTAACCTTAGATATTGAAAATCGTCTGATGTTGTATCTCTCAAGCGTTGACGGAGTAAATACGATCTATAACAGACGAAGTAATGAACAAAATGAATATTACACTTCAGAATACTTAGATGCTATTTTTTCTAAAGTTTGGAAAAAATTGCGAACTAAACACAAGCAGCTCTTTCCAATTGAAAAAGTTATTAAAGATTCTGCACTTTTTAAAGCATCACCTTTTCACAAATTAACTCGAGAACAACTGGATGCAAAAACGACTATTTATCATAAAATCGTTTCTGCTTTAACACGAAACTTGGATAGTCAATTGATTTTTGTTGATGGAGAAGCTGGAACAGGGAAAACTGTTCTGTTGAGTAGCTTATTTTATGATTTGTTCCAATACAACGAAGAAAAAGATCCGGTATTTCAAAGTAGAAATAATTT
>NZ_LSRN01000006.1 GCF_001885615.1 Alkalibacterium sp. 20
TAATTCCGAGTTAAACATGTTAACTCGTTTGTGTTGTCTTGGTCCAATAAATTGAACCGAAGACACCTGCACATTTGATTGTTTACTTTGTTCAGTTTTCAAAGATCTATTTCGTTCAATCGCTGACGACGTGATGTGTCAACTAATATAATATTACAGGCTTTTGTTTTGCTTGTCAAGAACTTTCGAAAGTTCTTTTTTCGCTCATTTGACCGAGACTTAACAAGAAAAGAAAAGCATTGCGTTGCTTCAAATCAGCAACAGGAATAAATATACCAGGTTTTCACTCGTGCGTCAACCTTTATTTTTATTCAGTATTCATTTTTTTGCCCCCGCTAAATTTGAGCACAAAAAAACTCCGCAAGCAGGGCTCGAACCTGCGACATCATGATTAACAGTCATGCGCTCTACCAGCTGAGCTATTGCGGAATGATTATATTAAAACACCATTGTATCAAAAAAAGAGCTGCACGGCAACGTCCTGCTTTCACAAAGGGAAACCCTTCACTATCCTCGGCGCTGGGAAGCTTAACGGCTGTGTTCGGAATGGGAACAGGTGGATCCTTCCCGCCATCGTCACCGC
>NZ_LSRN01000007.1 GCF_001885615.1 Alkalibacterium sp. 20
TAATAAGGGTTAGGCATGCTAAAAGTGGAAACCCAAGCGAGTGATGCTAAGAAGGTCAAACTTCGGCATGCTCAGGTGAAACTCCCAGTGAGTGATGCTAAGAAGGTCAAACTTCGGCATGCTCAGGCGAAACTCCCAGCGAGTGATGCTAAGAAGGTCAAACTTCGGCATGCTCAGGAGGAAACTCCCAACGAGTGATGCTAAGAAGGTCAAACTTCGGCATGCTCAGGCGAAACTCCCAGCGAGTGATGCTAAGAAGGCTAAACTTCGGCATGCTCAGGTGAAACTCCCAGCGAGTGATGCTAAGAAGGTCAAACTTCGGCATGCTCAGGTGAAACTCCCAGTGAGTGATGCTAAGAAGGTCAAACTTCGGCATGCTCAGGTGAAAC
>NZ_LSRN01000008.1 GCF_001885615.1 Alkalibacterium sp. 20
GATTGGGGTGAAGTCGTAACAAGGTAGCCGTATCGGAAGGTGCGGCTGGATCACCTCCTTTCTAAGGATATTGCCATTAGGGCAAACGGAGCCTACACATTTGATGATTACTTTGTTTAGTTTTGAGAGATTTTTTTCTCGTTAATATGATATTATGGGGCCTTAGCTCAGCTGGGAGAGCGCCTGCCTTGCACGCAGGAGGTCAGCGGTTCGATCCCGCTAGGCTCCATCAGCAATTCTAAAATAAGAATTGCTTTGTTCTTTGAAAACTAGATAGTTGATTTTATAACAAACACAAAAGTTGAGAAACAACACCGAAACAAATAAAACTGAGACCGTCTTGTTTAGACAAGACACTCAGCGCTATAAATACCCTTAAC
>NZ_LSRN01000009.1 GCF_001885615.1 Alkalibacterium sp. 20
AGTTAACGGTATCAAGCAGCCAAGTAGTGGAAACAAAACCTGAACCTGCAAAACCGGTAGAACCTGCTAAACCAGCAGAAACGGTTGCCTCTGTCTATACTGTGAAAGCGGGAGAAACGTTAGGGCACATTGCTAGACAATTCAGTATGACGGTATCTCAACTTAGAGAACAGAACAACCTAACTTCCGATTTGATCCGAGTGAATCAGAAGTTAACGGTATCAAGCAGCCAAGTAGTGGAAACAAAACCTGAACCTGCAAAACCGGTAGAACCTGCTAAACCAGCAGAAACGGTTGCCTCTGTCTATACTGTGAAAGCGGGAGAAACGTTAGGGCA
>NZ_LSRN01000010.1 GCF_001885615.1 Alkalibacterium sp. 20
GTATCAAGCAGCCAAGTAGTGGAAACAAAACCTGAACCTGCAAAACCGGTAGAACCTGCTAAACCAGCAGAAACGGTTGCCTCTGTCTATACTGTGAAAGCGGGAGAAACGTTAGGGCACATTGCTAGACAATTCAGTATGACGGTATCTCAACTTAGAGAACAGAACAACCTAACTTCCGATTTGATCCGAGTGAATCAGAAGTTAACGGTATCAAGCAGCCAAGTAGTGGAAACAAAACCTGAACCTGCAAAACCGGTAGAACCTGCTAAACCAGCAGAAACGGTTGCCTCTGTCTATACTGTGAAAGCGGGAGAAACGTTAGGGCA
>NZ_LSRN01000011.1 GCF_001885615.1 Alkalibacterium sp. 20
GAGGTTTTCCGCTGAGTTTGCCGAAGTAAGACCTTCTTAGCATCACCCACTGAGGTTTTCCACTGAGCTTGCCGAACTAAGGCCTTCTTAGCATCACTCACTGAGGTTTTCCGCTGAGTTTGCCGAACTAAGGCCTTCTTAGCATCACTCACTGAGGTTTTCCACTGAGCTTGCCGAACTAAGTCCTTCTTAGCATCACTCACTGAGGTTTTCCGCTGAGTTTGCCGAAGTAAGACCTTCTTAGCATCACCCACTGAGGTTTTCCACTGAGCTTGCCGAACTAAGGCCTTCTTAGCATCACTCACTGAGGTTTTCCGCTGAGTTTGCCG
>NZ_LSRN01000012.1 GCF_001885615.1 Alkalibacterium sp. 20
GATTGGGGTGAAGTCGTAACAAGGTAGCCGTATCGGAAGGTGCGGCTGGATCACCTCCTTTCTAAGGATATTGCCATTAGGGCAAACGGAGCCTACACATTTGATGATTACTTTGTTTAGTTTTGAGGGATAGATTTCCTTCAATCTTTGTTCTTTGAAAACTAGATAGTTGATTTTATAACAAACACAAAAGTTGAGAAACAACACCGAAACAAATAAAACTGAGACCGTCTTGTTTAGACAAGACACTCAGCGCTATAAATACCCTTAAC
>NZ_LSRN01000013.1 GCF_001885615.1 Alkalibacterium sp. 20
TGTTCGAGTATGTCTAAATTATCATGCGTATGATAAGCTCGATTATCCTTGATATGGAGCAGTCGGTCCGCTGTATCAGAAAAACCGAAGGTGTTCATTAGTTCTTTGACTAAAACGAGACCCGAGTCACTCGATATTTGACCCCCAGTGTGAGAAATGGTGATGTTTGAATTGAAATTAACTTGGTTTTTGTGTAAGCTAACCATTAAGAGAACTCCTTTCTTTTGGTTGGTTTAGACACTTTAACCATAGCAGAAAGGGGTTCTTTTTTCATCACTTAACAGGTGAAAACGGCGTAATTAATAAAACCTGCCGTTAAGCGGTTTTTACCAGATTCAAACAATAGTATGAATTATCCAGGAATTAAAAATGATCTTAATGTTTTCCTTAACTGAATCAATCTAATCTAAAAAGGGAGAGTGTAAATTATGGTTACAATATACATAGCACCCAGTTGTGCTTCTTGTCGTAAAGCACGTGCTTGGCTTGAAGAAAATAACATTACTTATAAAGAACGAAATATATTTTTAGAGCCTTTGGAGGCTTCTGAAATAAAATCAATTTTACGAATGACAGAAGATGGTACAGACGAAATCATCTCTACAAGATCTAAGGCGTTTCAAGAATTAGGTACTAATTTAGAAGAATTGCCACTTAAGGATTTAATTATTTTGCTCCAAGAAAACCCAGGGCTATTACGTCGTCCAATCATGATAGACGATAAAAGATTGCAAGTTGGGTATAACGAAGATGAAATTGGCTGTTTCTTACCAAGAGAAGTCCGTGCCCTTAAATTAACACGAGCTCATAAGTTTGTTGGATACTAAAAATAAATGATAACGTTCTTCAAAATATTTTCATAGTAAAGTATGTACTTACTTCTGATGGTGTAATCTTTTTGCTTAGATAATTATAATAAGCAGTTGTCTGATTATTCAACTAGTTACCTCTATACATGAAATTGGATAAAATCGTGTATCAAGAATCCTTTTAAAACGGGGTTCTTTTTCTTTAGGGGTCCATAATACACGATTACATGCTATGCTGAACGAAATCATGTATCGCTTTTGTGAGAGGAGAGGGCTTTTCAATGAGCTACAATGTGCAACCATTACGAACGCAGCACAAAATAAACGACTTTTTATTTAGGTTACGGCGCAATAAAAATGCCAAACGAGACGTTTTTCTCTTTTTAATCGGGATTAATAGCGGTAAATTTGTGCGTTTGGTGGATAAACTACTACGAGACCAACAACTCTATACGCCTCCAATGAGCGTGATAGAGTATTCTTAATTCGAATGACGCAGATTCTTGGTACCTATTATAGAGAACTGGAGTTCTCTATAATAGGTTTGTTTGATGCATAGTTTTTTCGAAAAGCCCCGTGTAATTTCTCGGGTTTCTAATTTGACTTAATACCATAAGACTTTTTCAGTGAATTTCAATGAACATAGTATAACAGTCTATAAAAGATATTGGTGCATACTTTCATAATTATATATGTAGTGTTATACTTAGATATGTTTAGGATGCGCATACATAATGGAAATAGGGACAGAAGGCATGACTCTCATTAAAAATGCGAGAAGAGAAAAAACTATTAGAGAACAAAAAGGTCAGAGTTTAATAGATTTTCCTGAAGATTATACCGTAATAGATACAGAAACTACTGGATTAGATCCTATATTTGATTCAATTATAGAAATAGGAGCTATTAAGGTTAGAAATAATAAAATTGTTGATAGTTTCAGTACATTAATCAAACCTGATCGTACCAAGAAGTCAGGTTATATTAGTTCATTTATCACTGACCTGACAGGTATTAGTAATGATATGATTGAACAAGATGGTATTCCTGAATTTGAAGCAATGAAACTGTTTAATAACTTTATTAAAGAAGATATCTTGGTTGGACATAATGCTAATTTTGATATTAACTTTCTTTATGATTCTTTCATTGAGCAATTAGATATGCCTATGGTTAATTCATTTATCGATGTTCTACGAATTGCAAGGAGACAGTTAAAAGAACTAAAACATCATAGACTAGAAGACCTAATGGAACATTACAGCCTATCTTCTGATAATCAACATAGAGCTAAGGAAGATTGTTATATTACGGATACTATATTTAATCATTTGAAAAAGGACATAAAAGATACAGTAGGTTTAGAAGATTTTAGAAAAACAGTGAAATATCATGGTAAAAAGATTTCTGCTAATGAAGTTGTTACTGAAAATACTAAATTTGACGAAGACAATCTTTGCTATGGTAAATATATAGTTTTTACAGGTAAGTTGGAAATGGTACGAGCAGAAGCTATGCAACTGGTGAAAGATTTAGGTGGTATTCCTCAAAACAATGTTACTAGCCAAACAGATTATCTTGTTTTAGGCGATCTAACTTATAGCGTAAATATTAAAGGTAATTCTACTAGTAAACAGAAAAATGCTGAAAAACTTAAATTAAAGGGTCAAGGGATAGAAGTTTTATCCGAAACTGTATTTTATGACATGTTACCTTAGGCTAATGAGTGATTGTGATTACTATACACCATTTCATTAAAATTAAAGCTATTTATTGTCATGTATATACGACTTATTAACTAAAAAAATAACTAGCGAAATGCTATAATTATAAAAACGCTTAAATAAATAGAAATATAACAGGTATTCACTAACCAGTTAAAAATTTTTATTTAAGCTAATAATATAAAAAAAGGAGTATTTTAAAATGAAAAAAAATGTTATTTTTTCAATATTAGGAATAGTTTTATTAGCAACCCTAACAGGAATAGGAGGATACTTCATAGGAAATACTACTGCAGTTAACACAATAGACAGTAAAACATATACTGTGGCGAGCATAGACGAAGAGATTGACGTTAAGCGAGATAACATTAATTCTTTAGATGTAAAAATTAAAGATAATGAAGATGAACTAAATAAAATATCTAAAGAACATGAAGAAGTAAAAAAATTAATTGAAGAAAAAACATCCCTAGAAAATGAAATTAAGTCTTTGTCGACTAATAAAGAATCGTTAAATAAAGACACGGAAACATTAAATACCAATATTTCTGACAGTGAGAAAAAGTTGAAAAAATTAGAAGAAGGTATCGTGTTAAAAGAAGCTGAACCGAGAACATTGATATCTGGTGAATTTGTTACAGGAAAAGATATTGATGCTGGTAGGTACAAGGTCTATCCTACTGATAAATTTGAAGGAGAACTTATTATAAACGATTATGCAACAGCAGTATTTTTTAGTAAGGATGAAAGCTATGGTGCAGAAGAATATGTTTTAAATATAAAAGATGGAGATAAAATAAGTGCATCCGTCCCATTGACCTTTGCTCCAGTAGAATGATCTTTTCCTTGAATTTGTGCTATTGACACAAAAAAATTGCTAAAGGAGGTTATAAACTTGGAGAATATTAAACTAAATAAAGAAAAGAAAGAAAGAAAAGCTTTTTTATCATATACACTGGCTGCTATATTTGGTTTTGTTGGGCTACTTAAATCATGGGTGTATACACCTTTAGAAGAAGATATGTACGGAGATGTAACCGGTGGAATAAATGCTATTGTAGGAGGAGATGCCTTTAATTACATCATAAACGGAACACCTGATTTAGTCACAATGTTATGACTAAATCAGGTGTTCCATGTAGGTATAAACTTTAAGACTTTTATTTGGGTTACGGCGCAATCAGCACGCCGAACGCGATATTTTTCTATTCTTGATCGGCATTAATAGTGGCTTACGCATGTCCGATATCGTTAAATTGAAGAAACAAGACCTATTAATGGCAAAAAACCCCCGAATTGTGGAACAAAAGACGGGGAAAACACGTATAGTGTATTTAGGGAGTCTGCAGGATCTGATCCATGAGTACACCAAATATCTAGAACCAGAAGATTATTTATTTCCCAGCACCAAAGGTGGGGCATTTGGAAGTCAATACAGTCTACCAGATGTTTCAAAAGTAGGCAGAGACAATATCGGCACGCGCTGCGCAATACCTGCGGCTATCACTATTACAAGAAAACGAAAGACGTGGCCACACTCATGGAAATATTCGGTCATAGCAGTGGAAAAATCACCAAGCGTTATAATAACGAAGGAGGTATATTATAATGAGTTTAAGGTGTTTGAGAATAAATATCATAATTACTATATAGGCAAAGTAATATATACTGAATATAATATACTCCGAGGAGATGAAAAAATGCTTTTCAAAAAAGAATGGCTACATAAAATTCCGAAAATGCTTGAAACAGAAGATACTGAATTAGAGGATAAAGAATTCAAATTAGTATATTATGCGGATAACATTAAAGCTAAATGGCAAATCGTTGAAGCTGAAAAAGAGGGTGATGATATACTGTTTTTTGGATATATTGAAGGTTTTGGATTTGCAGATGAGTGGGGTGAGTTTACACTAAGCCAGTTGGAAGAAATAAATGAAGCCTATAAAAGTAGTGGACTCTCATTAAAAGTCAAAAAAAACTTTTGAATTAAAGGTTGGTTTATAACCGACCTTTTTCTTTACCTTGATACGAATAAATCGTGATGATTTTCATCCGTTTTTTTTTTTTAGCCACTACATATGTTATCTGATTATTTCTCCATTTTTCAATTCCGTTGATGCTATACAATAACTCGCATTTTTTGATGTCTTCGGTAATAAACTTATAAATATCATCATATGATGAATTGTGTATTCTTTCTTTGAATCGTTCTATTGCGTGTTTAGTAAGTATCATAATAATTATTCCTCCTAAAATAATAAAAAAACGGAGCCTTTAAAAAAGGTCTCCGTTTAGATCACTAAATTGATTTATCGCTTCAAAAACATTTACCGTTGGTAACTCAATACCGTTAACGATTGAAATAAGGTCTTTGTTGTTTTTGAGCAGAAAAATGTTTAAGTCTTTATGATTTCTTAAATGCCATTGGCCGAACTGCTTTAGGAATTCTTTGATATTGCTATTGCTGTCATTCGATACAGATTCAGAACCTATAATAATTAAATTGCTTGCTTCACTACGAATACTGTCTATTAGGTTATCCTCTAAATAATATTTGGCCAGTTGAATGCTGTTTTCCCAGTCAAGTTTACCCTTTAGAAGTTTTTTATATTCTTGATAAACCTCTATTCCAGCAAACAACTTATCAAAACATCTTTCCTTGTCTAACGTGTTTTCATACAGTCTAATTGCCTTATAGTGATACCCTATAACTGTTAAATCATTTTCTACATACCCTAAAGCAGCTTTGTGAGCTTCTTTAACTAAATTAAACATATGCATGGTGTTTTTCATATTCGGCTTCTCTATGGTTTCTTTAGGTAAAACGCTGTAGGCTAATGAATGGAATGTACAAAAAGTAAATTCTCGGCCTTCTTTGATATATGGTCCGTTATGCTCTATTAGTTTACGACGACAGACAATGTATGATCTATCTGATAAAACGTCTGATAACGATTCTGCTATTTGTAAGTGTTCTGAAAATTTTGCTCTGTACTCTTCAATTTTTAACATAGTAATTCCTCCTGAAATTTTGTATAAAAAAAGCCCCCGAAATTAATCGGAAGCTTTTTTTGTTAATCATAGGAGCACGCGCGGGACGCGCCTCAATTTTTGATTGGTCCTCGTTTTTTCAACACATATCCCAGGAGCACGCGCGGGACGCGCCTCAATTTTTGATTGGTCCTCGTTTTTTCAACACATATCCCAGGAGCACGCGCGGGACGCGCCTCAATTTTTGATTGGTCCTCGTTTTTTTCAACACATATCCCAGGAACCCGCGCTGGAAGCGCCTCGCTACACTTATTCAGGTTTTTTCAGATTATAGTATTAAAAGTAAATAGTATACTATTTATATATAGAGCAATTAATTCACTTTTATCATTTAAAAAAATAAAAAAATGTTATACTAATTTAAAAAACTGAAGAAAGGTTGATATATATGCTTTTAACGAAGTATAAAGAAGCTCTAGACAAATTACCTGATAATCACTATGCAAATATTCACGAAGCAGCTTTATCAGAAATATTAAATTACTTTGAAGTAAAGGTTACAGACTACTTACACACTGGACAGCCTACATATGGTGTTTTAAATGTAAAACCAGGACACGGAAAAACTAC
The DNA here is from genome assembly GCF_001885615.1 of Alkalibacterium sp. 20. GTDB lineage: Bacteria > Bacillota > Bacilli > Lactobacillales > Carnobacteriaceae_A > Alkalibacterium. Next base: position 6,158 of record NZ_LSRN01000013.1, read on the forward strand.
GGCCTTAAAACTTTTTTTGGGAAGCATTCTCAATAATAAGGATAAAAATCAGGAAGATATGCTACTGCACAACGACTTTGGTTGCCTCATTGTTTTAAGAGAAGTCGATCAGGTGAAGGAAATGGAAAATTTTATAAAAAAATTCACTGAAAAGAAAAATGATGTGCGCTTTATTTCATCTAGCAATTACAAAGAAGTAAAAAAACATATGTATAATACACGTTTTTTAATTATCTCTCATGAAAGGTTTCGAAAAATGGGAGTTAACAGGCTAGAAAAAATGGAGATACAACCCGGGCAGTTAGAATGGGAGGGAAAAAGGCGATTCATATTTGTTGATGAACAACCTCGATTTGATTACAGTGCTACATTTGATTTAGATGACAATTTAAGTTGGGTAAACGCATTTTTCAAAGTGATAACGAGAAACAAAGAATCCTTAGCGCCTCAAGAAAAAGTTATTATTCGTAGTACTATTTCTATGTTATTTGCTATGGAACTGTATAAATGGCATGACTACGATATGGATAAACCTATTCCTTTATTTAGCGAACCATTAAATCGTATCCCCTTAGTAAAGGAGCATGAAAATATACTTAAGAGATTTCTTGAATTAGCCAATCATTATGTTAAATATGTCGAGTCAGGAGATGTGGTATCAAAATTTTTATGGTTCGAAAAATTATATAAAGGCACTTATAATGGACATATCGATTCAGGCTTTTTTGAAAATAGCTATCATGACTTTAATAAAATTATCTGTTCCCAATTAATTGATTATCAGAAATTAGATTGCCCTATTATGATCTTAGATGGATCAGCTCATATCTCTAAAAAAGCATATGAAACCTATGATGTTGAGGAATTAACGTCCTATATAGACTATTCAAACGTCACAATACACCATAGAATAATCAATACAACTGCAACAAGCCGATCTGGTCCCGCCTATACATCACTCAACTATGTAGCGGCTGATATTGAAAATCTGACAGCTGGGAATGATATGTCTTTAAATAAAATATATCCTAAAAGTGATGAGCGTCATTATTATCGTATCGGAGTGGTATCTAAAGAAGAACATACGGACAGATACTATAAAAATTTGGACGAGGATATTCGACCACTGAATTTATTAAATACTACTGGTAAAAATGATTTAGAATCGGCTGCAGCTATTTATTTAACCGCTCTGCCCACACGTGCCGCGCTCTCGTATAAGATATCAGCTATCAGTCACTACTCTAAAGAAGAACTTAAAACTCTCCTGTTAACTAGTAATAATTCTGTTAAAGAAACAAAAGCCCAATGGTTTGCTGATGATCGGTTAGAAACAATATATAAAGAAGATTTATTAAGTGAACTGTATCAAATTATTCATAGAAGTGCGATTAGAAATATTAATAGAGATACAGATATTCCTATCCAAATCTACATAGCTACTAAAATAAAACCCATTATCGCTGATTTGAAAAAATGGCTTCCTGAAGTTGAATTCACCGAGGAATATGTCGAAAAAACAATAAAAATTAAAAAAGCACTAGTAACAGACGGCGAAAAATTTATTAAAGCTCTGAAAGAATATTTGGGAATCTTTCCTATTACAATTGGAAGAGTTAGTAAAGATAAAAAGATAACTGATCCCATAAAAATTTTGATAAACAACAATTGGGAAGACACTGCAATTAGAAGTCTATTTATTGATTATTTCAAGGAACATGGATTTGATTATCGAGAAATACTCAACAAAAATAATAACGGATATCAGAAAAAAATATTTAAATTAGTAGATGAGTAAGCAGAAAGTTAAAGTCATTACTATCTCTACAGTCTTCCCCAGAGTGGCTAAGGCTAAACATTTCCCTGAGCGGCCTTTTGAAGTAGTAGAGTTTAAAAGTCCATACAAGATAAACATTTAAGAACTCTTAGTGAGTATTTAGGAAATATAAAGAATATAACGTTAAGAGGAAATAAAGCTATTAAAGAAAAATGACTTCAACATATTCCTGCAATGGATTGTAAAGGGCTGACTAGCCCTTTACCGATGGGGACGTGACGCGAGGGGGCCCCGTCGTTCATTTGACTTATACTTGAATATACCGATTGATCCCATAAATATCGCTATTGATTACTTTCAATTAAATCCACCGCACAAGAGTGTAGGTTTTGTTAATTGCTGGTTTTAATAGTTGATATTATTACGTTTTAAGTTGGTTCTATGCTCAACAAGAGAAAAGAAATTTTTATCCGCTAATAAACGATCTTTTTTTAAAAATTATTCCATTCAATCCCAGTAAATAAATCAATTGTAAATTTTAAAAATATATCAAATTCCTGTTTCGTCTTTTGGCACAGTATCTTTTAATTCGTTTATTTGTTTTGGCGTTAATCTTTTTTTTAAAGCCGAAATAATTGATCCTGTTTCAGTTTGAACAGTTAATATATAGTTCCCTACCTGAGTACTGTCTTCATGCCACACAATTACGGTTCCTTCTTTCTCCTCAAATAAACCATGCTTAATTAGCATTATGTTTACCCCTCTCAATTTAAATAAGAATTAATTGATTTGTCCTGACTACTTTAGGATTACCTTCTTTTTCATTAGAATAAACCATTTTTTTATAGATATACCTCACTCACTTCTGCTTTATTAACCTAAAAATGAAAGCAAATTATTCGTCATATGCAGAAAAACAGGCATTTTAAGAGACTTGCCTGTTTTCATGTACATAAAGCCATAAACAAGACTATTAAAAAAATAAGGAAGAAACAGAGTATCCTTATGAACGTATGCAAAGATCAAAGAAGTAAAGAGTATGGCCACTGTGTTGCTGTTTGATAAGCGTTTAAATAAGTTTTGTATACCCCACCTGAAAATAATTTCCTCGATAAAGGGAACTAAAAAAATTGCTCTTAATAGCTTGAAAGTGGATAGATGAATCACAGTCATGTTTTGATTGTTTTGAGAAAATGGATTCAACAGAAAATTGTATAAACTAGTAAACACTATAATACTCACGATACCTGCTAAAAAAAATTTAAAAAAAGAAAAAGAAAATAAATTAATTTTGTTATTATCTTGTAGTTCCATCATGTAGTCACAGCCTTATAAAGATAGATTACTTAAATGGTTTAAAAGTCACTTTGTTATTACAATCTAGTATTAGAATAGCTTCAAAAGACTTACCACTTTTATTCTTAAACCCTTTTAATTTCTTTGTTTCTTTTTTTGACAGCAAATCTTTAACCATTGTTTTGGTTATTTTTTTACTGGCCAATTCCTTTTGAATAGTAAACCGACACCCTTCACTATAACCAGAACAGCCGTAAAATTTACCCTTATCTACAATGGTTTCCTTACATTTAGGACATAATCCAAAAGAATCTTCTTTTTTAGTGAGTTGACTAATTTCCTGCGTTAGATCACTATTATTTATCGAATCAGAATTATCTGCAATCGTTTTTCCTATGAACTTCTCAATTGTAGTTAAAAAAGCTTGTTGTGTTCCTTCTCCTGAATTGATTTTCTTTAGATAGGTTTCCCATTTAGCTGTCATTTCCGGACTACTAAGCAGGGTCCCTTCAACGGATTTACAAAGGATAATTCCTTTCGGATTAACAGTGATTATGTTCTTTTCTACTTTAATATAGGTTTGTCTTTTTAGGGTTTCCAGTACGTTTGCTCGTGTTGCCTCTGTACCGATCCCTTCTACTTCTTTCATAATCTCTTTTTCGGACTCTGCTAACTCTTTCCCACTGTTTTTCATAGCTGTAATCAGCGTCCCTTCTGTATAAAGACTAGGAGGTGTAGTTTTACCTTCTTTGGTATTTATAAGTGCTGTACAAGGCTCATTTTGAGTAATAAGAGGTAAATTTGAGTTTGCCTTTCGTTTAACACCCGTTTCACTTGTTGCAGCATTCTCTTTTAATAACTTTTCCCACCCCTCATTGATCATGGTTTTTCCTTTTGCTTTAAAGACAAGTTCTTTTACTAATACTTCTACTGTCGTTTCATCATATTCATTTTGTTCTTCAAACATAGCAATAGTACGCTTCATAACCGCATTATATATTTTCTTTTCTAAAGGCTTTAAAGCTTTAAGAATGGATTCTGTAGGAATTGTTTTTGTCGGTACAATAGCATAATGTTCTTGTACTTTAGAGCCATCTACATAGCGCTTATTTGGCTCTTTCTGCGGTTTTTTAATGGTGTAACCGAGTATTCCCAGATAGTCTTTTAAACGATCAGAAAGGTAGTTAAATTCACTATCAGTAATAAATCGGCAATCTGTACGAGGGTAACTTAAAAGTTTCTTCTCATACAACGATTGGACCGTTTTTAGCGTGTCAGATGGACTGACCTTATATAGTTTATTGATAAATGACTGTAAATCACTTAATGAGAAAAGTTGTGGGGATCTTTTTTTGATTCTTTTTGTTTCTAATTTTTGAATTAAACCAGTATTTTCAGCTAAAAGCCCCTGTTCATTATAAACTTTTTGAATTTCTTCTTTAGTAGCAAATTTTTTGTTTAGTTTAGCTTCAAAAGTACCCTTCTCAACGGTCACGTCTGCAAATAATTCATAAAAAGGTTTAGATACAAAATTTTCAACCTCTTGTTGACGTTTATAAATCATATAAAGCGTAGGCGTTTGGACTCTACCAACCGAAAAAACACCTTCACTGATCCCTTTCTTTTTTAAGTTTAGCGTATAGACTCTTGAAAGGTTAATCCCAACTAACCAGTCTGATATTTGTCTGGTTTGAGCTTCAATATAAGAAGGATAGTAGTCTTTTCCATTTTTTAAATTATCAAAGCCTTTTAGAATTTCATCTTTTTCTAAAGAGTTAATCCATAATCGTTTAGTCGGTTTACTCTCACACCCTGCTTGTTTAATAATCGACCTTGCGATATGTTCTCCCTCTCGATCACTATCTGTTGCGACTATTATTTCATCTGCTTCTTTTAGTAGTTTCTTTATAATATTGAATTGTTTGTTTTTATCTTTCCCTACTTGAAAAATGTATTTCTGAGGGGTAATAGGTAAATCGGAGATGCTCCAGTATTTGAAGCTTTTATTGTAGACTTCAGGCGGAGCTAATTCTACCAAATGTCCAAATCCCCAAGTTACTACATAGTCAGTATCTTTTATCTCAATATAACCGTTTTTTTTCTCTTGTTTCCCCAAAGCATTAGCATAGGCTTGTGCTTGTGAGGGTTTTTCTGCCAATATGACTATTTTATTCATTATACGATTTCCTTTCCTTTAAAAAGAGAACGAAAGCATAAACTAACGAGGCCTTTTAATAACCTATAGTTTGATTTGAAGTTTATATCTTGTATATCTTTAACGTTCGTTTCCTATATCTGCTTTTAGATCAGTCGCATTATTTTTCGTTTTTAAATTTATCTCTTCTTTTTCTAAAACATTGATACTGTCTTTGTACGTTGTATTTGTAATAACATCTTTTCCTTCTGACTGTTTAATGTTATTCGTTTTAACAATAAAAGCAAGTGGACTATTTGCTAGTTCAGGTTCTTTTTCTATATCAGTTTTTACTCTCTCTTTTAATTCACTTGAAGAAAAACATTCTCCTTTTTTGAAAGAATTAGTAGGTTCAGCAATTTCAATCAAAGGTTCTTTCAGATTCCCAGATGTACTTAATCCGATTCGATTAGTTGTATATTCCTGCAAGAAGATTTTATTAATGCCATTTCTCAACTCTTCATGTGTTTCTCTAGGTGGAATATTCTCAGGAATGGTAGGAACTAATACTTCCTCATTATCGTAGTAATTATCGGTATAGTATATTAAATCTAACTCGTATAATTGCTCTAATTCTCTTTCAGAAAGAACTTTTCTTATTTCCTCTTCTTTGTAATAAGTAAGATCTCCTTCACAATAATGCACGGGTTCTTTTTGTCCTATAGGTTTACCAGTCAAATTACAATACGTTACCTCATCAGTCTCTTCTGGATAAAGATTAGTCTGATCACTCATTTCACTAGTTCCGTTTTCTAAGCCTAGTTCTTCAATCGTTTTAGATATTTCCGTAACCATTTCTTTGGAGGTATTACTAACTTCTGAATATATATCAAATAGATTTTCATCTTCTATTTGATTCAAATTATCAGTCCAACTAGAAATATAAGTGATTGAATGTTCTTCTGTATCAAGACCAAAATGTTTAGCTACAACATACGTTGTCATTTCAGCTTGATACTCTTTTACGTTAGTTGAACTTAGTGCGTTATCTTTACTATCAATGTCTTTCCAGTTGTGCATTTTGGAATGTGCTAGTTCATGTATTAATGTGTGCGCATTTTCTGTAGAAGTATTTTTATCATTAAGAGAAATTCTGTTTTCTAAAGGATAATATTTCCCTTTTGCAAGGTCATCATAGTGTTCAATAGTTACAGGTATTTTCATATCATTATTACAATAACCTTGTAATGCTGCATTGAAATTTTCAATATCGTTACCGTTAAACATAAAATCTACATGAGCATTTGGATATATTTTAGGATAATCTTCTTTAGGCATATTTGTTTGTGTGACGTCAAAAACATTCATTTGACTAAACGTTCTTTTGGTAAATACGGGTATTTTTTTATCTGCAATCAATTTCTTCTCGTTTGCATTAGCTTTACTAACAGATTCTATTTTTTCAGTATCTGGTTTCTTGAAATACTCATAAATGTTTGGACGAAGTATCTGCATAGATTTTTCTCCACGATTGACAGCATAGCCTAATTCTTTAAATTTTGGAAAGGTAGCAACGGCTACGGCACCTTCTCTTTGATTCTGAATCAACATGTTATTTCTTGCTGAATACTGATTGAACTGAGAAATAAAATTTAGATACTCAATGACATTTTCAGGGTTATGTTTAAACGTTTTAATTTTTTCATTAGTTTTTTCGATTAATTTTGTCGCTTTATCTTGTGCGGTACTCTTGTCTTTTGAAGTGCCTTTGTATTTTTTATAAGCCATTTAGACAACCTCGTTTACTATAGTTCGGTTAACGGGATCTAACTTTAGCACGGGCGTGTCGATTTCGATATCAGCTTCTGCTTCTTTAAATAACTCAGTTACAAAATGAAAATCTATGTCATTTAATTCTATAGAAACGAACTGATCTTTTTCTTTGCCTTCAATAATTTTAAATACTGCTGTGTTATTATCTTTAATTTCAAAAGGGATAACAAAAACATTTGTCATAGGAAAACTCCTCACTATTTAGTATCGAACGCTTTTTTCACTTGGTTCTTTTCAATATCTCGTTTCACTTTATCTTTTGATTGATTAATTAAGCTGTTATGATCTATATCATTGATTTCTGAAAGGGATAAAAACTCACCCATGTTTCCATTTAAGTAAAGTAAAGCAGCTAAATCTTTTTTTATAATTGATAGGTCTTTAGATAATAAATCAGATTCTTTTTTTGTCTTTTTATAGGACGTCGTTTGGACTTCTTTATAAGATGAAATAAGCTGCTCAAACAAATCATTAGTCGTTCGTATACCGTTTTCTTTTATTAATTTGTCGATCTCTTTAATGACAGTAGTTGATAACCGATATGTTTTAGCATAGTTTTCTTCTCGTACCATTTTTACAATCACTCTACCTTTCCATTTCTTGATTTTTGTTTGTTGCTTCTTGTTCTCTTTGCACTATTTTATATTTCATTAAGTCTGTTTGATCTCTCAATTCTGAACCTAAAGCCTCTTTTATTTGTTGTATGGATTTTTTTGAAATATATAATTTAGTACTAACTTTATTTGAAACAGTAGTATTTTTATCCTCTCTAATTGGTTTTACTAATTGTTTTACTAATTGCAGTTCTTTTGTATTTGCTTTCAACTCTTTTAAGTATCTATTTCCTAATCTATAATTTAAATCTTCTTCTTTGTTCTTCGCATAGTCTTTTGAATCTCTATGTGTCTTTCCATACAAGCTTTTCATGAACTGACTTTCTTGATTAACATAACTCGTGTACATGTTATATTTTGGATTGTTACTTTTGTAATGACTAATAACTTTTTGTATTTCTTTTTTAGCTTCTGGAGAAATGTTTTTATAATGCCATTCTCTTTTATCTTTTGGAAGTTCCTTTAGTACATTTTTAGATTGTTTTAAGTAGAAATCATTCTCTTTACTTTTCTTGTTTAGCTTTTCTGAAAGAGTAAATTCAGAATATAAGTCATTTCGTAGAGACGAAATCTTTTCTAATGTCTTATCCCTATCTGTAAAGGTATTTATAAATGACGATTTCATATGATCCAATGTTAGAGGTTTTCTTACAGCCTTATAACCTAACACTTCTTCCCCATCTTTATTAGGATATAGTCTTCTTTCCCTTGTGTTATTTTTTTCAACGGTAGCAACATGGACGTGAATATTATCTGTATTTATATGGATAGCAGCACTCCATATTCCTGAGGATTCCAGTTTCTCTTCTTTAAATAATTGATCCATTGATTTTCTAGTCGCTTCTTGAATTAACTGAACATTAGGATTGTTATGCTCATCTAAAAAATCATTTTCTTTTAACCACTTATTATCAAACGAAAAGACATCTTGCCATAATACCGAATCATTCCTTTGCGCTTTATTAAATTCTTCTTGTAACTCTTTTTTTTCTTTACTATCTAGAAAATCATTGTATTTTGTAAATAAACCTGTGGTCTTATTTGAATCGTCCATATACTCATTAAATTCTTTATACTGTAGGTAATCATAATCGCCTTCTTTATAAACAGCATTGCTTCTTGCCATATAATCTACATAACTAGAAAAAGAAACTTTATTAGGTAAAACAAATCGCGATTTCAGAATGACTGCGGGCATATCTTTAACTCCGTTCTAATTATTCTAATAAGATATTTAACATTTTATTATTGGCTTCAATATATTTTTCTAGTATTTCTGTATTCTTATTTATTGCAATAGAAACATTGTTCATTGAATCTGTAAATCTCTTCTCACTTTCAAAACTATATTTCTTCTCTATATAATTTTCTAGTATTTCTGTTGTCAATTGATTGAGTGAAATGTTTCTGGTCACGGCTTCTTTATCTAGTGCATCTTTTAGACTTTTAGGAACAACTTTGTTATCTATTCGTGCCACAGTTATTCTCCTTTTTTGTTTTTAACATGAGTTTAATTGAATATTTATAGTGCCGTAAAACTAAAATATATCTCGATTTCTAAAACTAAATTATTGACGTAATAGAGGACAAGAAATAGTAGCTTGTTTTAGTAAGAGCATAAAGAGATTCTGGCGCCAACCGTTTTTGAGCGTTGCTCTAAAACGTTGACGTGTCAGGCTGTGCCTGACGAATCTGAAATCTTAAATCTGGCGCCAGATTTTAAAAAAAGAGATTTAAATTTCAAATCAAAATCCTATATACATCAAGGGTTACAAGCTGCTAATGTACACAAATGTGTACATTAGTGTACGTATGTGTACATTATGTACACATTATGTGTACGGTTTTAGTAGTTTTCCCAACTTATTGCATGTCTTCTTTTTTTGTTTGAAGTAATCTGTTTTGTTTGTTAATTTTTTCTATTTTATCGTTTATTTTTTTTGTTTCCGTTCTGTTTTCTATCTTTTTCTCTTCAAAAGAAATGATTTCCCGTTCTAATCCGGGTATGTTTTCATCTAATTCATAAGGTGTTTCGCTATTTATTTTTTCGATTTCAGTATCTATATCTATGTCGTTATCTGTTAAAGATATAATTTCATCTTCATGTTTTTTTATTATTTCTTCATTTATTTCGATCTCGTATTCAACACTTTCTCTAGCATAATAGAGTTTATCTTCAATTATTAAATCATTGTCTACGTCAAAACTTTCTTCTAATCCTCTTACTCTTATATTCATCCCTGCATTACTCATATCAACTGACTCATTCCCAGAATCTTCACTAGATATCGTAGTATTTAAATAGGTTCTATCTTCACTTATCGTTGTAGATAATGCCTTAAAGTCTGCTGGAATATTCTTTATAAAGACCACATAATAATTATCGGTTGCTTTGATTACCTCTGATTCTAGTAAGTAATCCGTATTAGAATAGGGGATCGTTTCAAAATTTAAATTTATATCCTGTAGTTCTGAACGAGACTTGTTAGTGTAAAAAAAGACTAATTTCACTAAATTGGTTTCATTATTCACCGTTCTACTAACTAGTGTTATGGCATTATTATTCAAATTAATTGGTTGATTAATTGCATTTCCCTCTACATTAATACTTGCTTCACTTGTTAGATTTATAAATAAAAACGTACATAAACCGAGAAAATAAAGAAAAAATAGTGAGAAGTATATTTTAGAGGGATTTCTTTTTAGCGTATCAACAAATCTATTTATTTTTTTCCCAATTTCTGGAATTTCATTATTTTTCACTCCCAAAAACATCTGCTCCTTTCTTGATCACTCTATGCTTGTCGGAATAGTAGCACTCGTTATTAACGGATTTCCATCTTGAGATTCTACGTTTAAAATGAAAACATCTTGTCCCAGATCAATTGTATTTCCGTCAGTTTCATAACTGCTTTCAGCTAAAGCAATAAATGACTTTTTATTATCCATTGATTCAAAAATTTGTATGGATTTCAACGTGCTTTTTATGTCTACTTCTAGTTCATCTAACTTATATTGACCATGTAAACTTTCGTATGCTTCTTGTGACATATATGTTTTTATGTCCTCTAATCTTGATATATAAGTGTCTGTATTATAGTTATATTCCTTTTCAATAAACGTTTTTATTAAAGCGATTGCTTGTGTATTTGTTTCGTTTGCTCCCTCTGTTATCTCTTTCTGTTCCTTATTATTTTCAATTGGTTCTGTGCTTGTTTCAGTATTTTCAGTCGCAATCAGAACAACCTTTTCTCTTAGTTCTGTAATTTCTATCTCTTTTTCCTGTACATAGTCATGTAACCTTTCTAGCTCCACTTCATTATTTCTTATTTCTGTGGTTTGATTTAATGATCTATAGATTAGAAATACTGATAAAAATGTTGTGAGTAAAGCGATACTAAAGATTATTTTCATTTGAACTATTTTATCCATTTTCCGACCTCTTTCAGCGCTGTTTTAAATCTCTTTAGTGGTACCTTATCCGTCAAACGAACTGAAACGAGCATAGAATCGCTCTTACAAACACTCCTTTTATAGCCCTAAATAAATAGCGGGATCTTTCCTTTGCCCGTCTACTTGTACTTCATAATGTAAGTGAACACCTGTCGAAGATCCAGTGGTTCCCATTGTTCCAATTTGTTGACCAGTCGTGACTGTCGTTTCTTTTTTGACGTGCATAGTGGACAAATGAGCGTATAAGGTCTGTAGTCCATTACCATGATCCAATTGAATATAATTCCCATAACTAGAATGATACGCAGCTGTCACAACGGTTCCATCTAATGACGCATAAATAGGTGGATTCCCTCCTGAAAGGGGTGCAAAATCTATCCCCCCGTGTAATTTCCCCATGCCAAATATCGGGTGAATACGAAATCCAAATGGAGAAGTAACGTTTGTATCGTCCACCGGAAACTTCAATTCTTCATCACCTGTTCCGCCAGTAGAAAGAAATTGTTGCACGAGATTAACATAGAAAAAGTTCCCTCCATTCGCATATAAAAAGTTGCCATGATTATTTGCTACTGCATTGTTATATGCATATGTTTGGCCAGTAGTGTTTCCAAGTGAAGGAGCAACGACATTTTTTGAATACTTCATGGCTATTTCTATTGTGTGTTTGCCACCATTTTCAGCAACGTGATTCATATAAGCAGATCCAAAATTATAACCTTGAATGGCTGTCCATGTATCGACACCTAATGCTTTTGAACTTATCAGTTGTTGTGATAAATATTTAACGCCTTGATCGATTGAATCTATAGGATCTAACGTGTTTACTGGTAACCCTAATGATTCAGACGATTGCATAATATCTTTTCCAACACCGCCTGATTCAACTTGTATCAAAGCCAGAATCAGAGGGACTTGATCGGCTATTTCATATTTATTTGCATAAACGCTCACTGTTTCTTCCCAAGCTAAAACATTTTCAGACAACCCAACGTTACCTGAAAAATCGCTATTATTAGTAGTAGAATTATCATTGAATGACATGAATATGATAGAGAATACTAGAATAAGTCCTACGATTAGTATTAGAAAACTGAACGTTCCAAAGACCCATTTTAATTTTTTATACTTTTTAAAGAGATCAAGCAATGTTTTCACTATTAATCACACCCTTTTTAAATACCACCTGTAAACCGTTTAATTTGTTCTGGACTAGCGTAAACATTGACTTGCATAGATTCATTACCGATGGCCATTATCGTTTGTCCTTGTGTTAATTTTGGAATCCGTTCATATTGGCTGTCGGTTAAAGAATCTCCCAAAACCGTTCTAATATCTTGTAAAACTGAGTGATCTAGGTTGAAAAAGAATTTATAAATACAGAGTTCAAAGATTTGTCTAAGCTGTTCTACAACGGCTGTATTGGCACTTGAAGAAAGAATTTCCAGAGGACTTTGTGTAGCATAAATGACACCACCGAAGAACTTTGGCATTTCTTTTTGGAAATTTACCATGTACCGTACCGCTTCATAATTATCAGAGTTTAAAATATTTTGGCACTCATCAATATAAACAGAGAACGCTCTTACATCTTCAATTCCAATTTCGCCCGTCTCGTATTTTTGCTTCATATCTCGACCATTTCTCAAAGCTTGATTCCAAATCATGGTTAAGGCAGTGAATAATTGACAACGAAAAACGGGTTGAGCCAAATTAGAAATGGATTCAATATCAAAGAATACAATTTGTTCATTTTCAATATTTTCCACTGTCGTGTACCCATTAAAAATCGACCCATATACCATTAGCATATGCTCTAACGTGTTCCTGATTGTTTCAATTCTATAAATACGTTGCTCTGTAGGATTATCTAATTTAACTAACGCTATATACTCTGTTTTCAGAAAGTCGATGAGTTCAGTTAAAGTCGGATATTCGTTATTTTCTAGAGACGTTATCTTGTAGGTAGCATTTAAATGTTGATTATCGATACTCTTTTCCCAAATACCTTTATGACAATACAAGCTGTATAACATTGACGAAAATTCATCAAGATCGGTACTCGATAGCTCTGCATTAATATAGGTCATTTGAATGCGACATTTATTTAAATGTTGATTAAAACTTGCCACTTCATCTACGGCCAAGTTATCATCTGATTTTGTTTGAGTGGCATATACTTGAAGCCAATTAATCCGTCCATCTTTACCTGATAGATCAATATACTTCCCGTCATTTTCAGATACTAGTTGTTTGAAATCCCCCGCTTTATCAAAACCACGTACAAAGTAATTTCGTTTAATATCATCCTCCATTTGTAATTTCAGTAACGTTGATTTACCCATCCGCATATTCCCAAATACAAAAGCATGAGAATATTTCCTTCTTTTCCCATCATTATAAAAGCGATCATAAATCACTGCGCCGTTTGTAGACGTCTCGCCTAAAAAGAACCCTCTAGGATCTTCTAATGACGTATGGTGGAAGAAGTAGCTCCCTCCCAGTGAAGAAGCAGGTAGTGGTGTTCCCGTTCTCTTATAAGCCCATTTTTGTTGTTCCGAATAATCATAAAAAATACTTTTCCATTCTTCTTCTTGTTCTAAAATCATTACTTGCGATTGAATGCCATTTCCGTATAAAGATTTTTTTTGTTTGTCTATTTTTTCTTCTAATTCTTTTTCCGTCGCCCCACCAGTATAAGAACGATTACGAATAACTTTAATGACTTCTCCTTGTTGACTGATTTCATTTACAATTTCGGTTAATTGCTGAATATTCGCACTAGCTTCCTGCTTAACAATATTGTTTTTATCTTCTAAAATACGTGCGTATTGCTCGTCTATGGAGCGGTTCAACTCTCTCATTGTTCTCTCTTTATCTTGTGTGGATACATCTAAGGTTGTTATATGGCCTTCTACCTGCATTAATCTATTCTGCCAAAAAGGGGGTTGTGTCGTTGGATAATTGTAAACATCTAGACAAGCTTCATATCCATCGCCTTTTTGAATCGATTTATCTTTAAAAACCATCCCCCCTTGTGGTTGTATATCAGAAATAAATTCATAATCAAGTGTGCTTGGACTTTCTACTTTTAAATTTCTTTTTATTTCATTCTTTTTCTTTTTTCCAAACATTATATGACCCTCTTTTCTTACAGACTATTTATATTCAAAATTTTTGCTAAAATTCCTCTTTTCTTTTCTACAGTGATATTTGTCGGGCTAAAAGCCTGTTCTCCAAAAATCTTTATATCTTTGATCCGACTGGCTAACTCTTTCTTACTTTTAGCATTTACAACAAGATAGTATTCTTGATTCGTTATATTATTTTCAGCTATTTGTAATGTTTCTATTTCGCCTAATATTGACCTTTTTTGCTTTTCTTTATGAATATCGGATAACTGTAACGTATCTACAGTCTGGTATTTCTTTAGCCAATATTGTTGTTGTTTTTTGGTACTTACTTTGTATCTAAGGGAAATAAATTTTATATCGAAAAGGACAACTCTAAAGAAAGTAGAAAAATTACCAATCAATGAATCCGAATCTTTGCTATTAACGGAATTCAGATCAACGCTTCTGCATTTTAGCCACTCTTGATACTCTCCATTTTTCATTACAAGGTAACCCTCTTCTGAAATACGCTCATACGGAATTACTTCAACAACAGAATGATCGACCACTGCTTTTTTATCCTTCTTCTCTTTTTTACTCTTAAACATACTTAGTCAACCTCTTTTTTGACGTGATATTTTTGGAAATCCACACTCCGATATTTTTTCAAATCTTGTCTAAGTGATTGAACCATAAGATTAAATACCGATTTTTGAGGGATTGGTTTTGCAATAAAGATAAATGTAAACACGACATTGAAAATATAATATGCAAATCTTAATGTGGTGCCTGTTTCTGCTAGGATGGGGGCTGTAAACATGGTGAAAATTATCATTCCTGCGATAAAAGGAATATCAGATAAATAAATAAACCATAATTTTATATCGGCTTTCATTTCTCTAGGTATTCGATAGTTATTTTGCATAGTATTCTCCTTTACATACCTATCCACTTTTAAACACTTTTATAAAGTGGGTCTCTTGCTTGTTTTTGGTTTTGAATGCTGACTATTTATATTTGAGCTAAATTCCTTCATTGTTTCATTTAGCTTATTAGTGGTTTGATTAGATACTGAATAATTCGTATCAACATTCTCAAATTGCTCTTTATTATTTGTTCCTACTACATTATTGGTTGAGTGACTAGTACTCGTTTCATTAGTATTGAAAGTTGTTGTTTCCCCTGCGTTACTCCCTGAACTGTAATCAGAACTTGCAGGTTTCGGCATTTCTCTTGAGGAAGAACCACTCTCACTAAATGAATCAATTGAGCTTACGCTAGTTACGCCATTTCCAGTATTTATTCTGACGTCATTTCTTATATTCCCATTTGTCGATTCATTAATATTTTGTGTTTCTGTATTCGATCCCGTAACTGTATTTTCTCGATTCCCATTACTTTGTAAGCTGGAAGATTGATCTTGACTAGTTGATTCATTCGAGTCTGCACTATTTTCCAAACTAGCAGTATTCACTGGAATGGACGTAGACGAACCGCTTATGCTTGACCCTTTTTCGGTATTAACGTTTGAAGACCCTTGATTCATTTGTCCTTTATTATCAGTTGATATGTTCTCTGTAGTCGTTTGATTAACGCCTTGTTGTTTCGTTGCTGTTCCAGATACTTGGTTTTGTTGTTCGGTCATTGTGCCACTTTCACTAGAGTCAGCGTTGATTTGTTGACCTGCTAAAGGTGTTTGAGAACCGTCTCCATTACCACCCTCTAAATCACCTGATTGTGGCGATTCTAACCCCTCCATAGAGCTTGTCGATTCATCTAACTGTACGTTACCAGACGTTCCTGTATCGGGCTTAATAGGGCTATTAGAACCGCTTGATTCAATATCCCCTTGTTGTCCAGTTACTGGATTCTGATCAACGGAACGTTCACTGTCCATTGCAGAACTTTCTCCTCCTGTTTCAGCAACACCCAATCCGTTCTTTCCACCGGAATTAGCGCCTATTGCACTCCCTGCACTAGCACCTGTAGAGCTTCCTGCTACTCCACCAATTCCGACTGCATTACTCGTATCACCTGTCGAATTAGTCGTCGCTTCTGCCCCTTTATCAGTCGTACCCACACCACTTATACCGTTTTCTTCATTTGGTTTAGAATCGGGTTTCATTTTGGAACTAATCGCACTTACTCCGTTTCCTACACTACTCCCTACGCTTTTACTAATCGCGCTGATTCCTTTAGATCCTGCATACATACCTGCCATTGTTTTAAACCCATCTTTTACTCCAACGTCAAAACCTAACAAGCGGGTAATGACAGACGTTCCATCTATTACGACTAAACCTAGTATTACTAATATGAGAGCTTTTAGTAGCGGGTTCATTTCCCCTGGTACAATTACATTGGGGGTACTAATCCAAGTGACAAATATTTGATACAGTCTTAGTAAGAAGAAGATAATAGCCAAAGTTGCAAACCCATTAACTACCTCTTTGAATATCTGTTTCACTTTTTGTCCCGTTCCAATATCTGTAAATATTAGTATCGGAGAAATGATTTTAGTCACTGCTAATTCAAATGATATTTGTATTATTTTAAAAGCGAAGAAAATATATACCACGGATAAAATGAGAAGCTGAATAATTACCGTTACATAATCAATCGAATAACGATAATAGGTTTGATTCCAAGATAACCACCCTGATTCCAGTTCTTCTACTTCTGTATCTCCATTTTCTGTCACAGTTATTCTGTTTTCAAAGACTTCATTATTATTTATACCTTCTTGATTTGCTTCAATTGCTTCCTGAAAGTTTGTATATTTAAAGTTATCAACTGTAATGTTATTGACTCCATAGGTATCAGAAGCAGTGCCTTCAAAATTGTTATTATCTAGGATCAACAAATCTGTTACGTTATCAGATATAGCCAGCATGGCTAATGAATCTGATTCTGATTCATTAGCAGCAATTTCACTAGCTCCGTCTTTACCTATAGTCGCTAGATCGTCAAATTTCACCATCATATCTGGTAGAATAATCACAAAAAGTAAAGCTAACACTAAATTTCTGAAAATAGTCTGATTAGGAACGGGGATCCCACTAATTTTCTTTATCCCAATCCAGGCCACTATAATTGCTAAGAATCCCCAACTAACTGCTAAAATGACAGTGTAAAATTCTTCAACTTGTCCCGTTGAATAAAAATCGCTTACTCTATAAACTTGTGTCACCAAATTTTCAGCCACAGTAGCTATGCTATAAATCAAACGGAGTAGCAATTCCCCTAAATAGGTAAACGGCACGTTGAATATTTCTTTTATAGAGAAGTAATCTTGAAACCTGATTAATATATCTTGTGTTGACATTCGTTACACCACACATTCATTTTGTGTTGATACTTTGTTTGTAGACAATAAGGTTGTTCTCAAAAGATTTAACTAAATGAGGTTTATTCTTCCTAATAGCTTCAATCATTTCAGCTTCTTCTAATCTTTCTTTTCCTGAAAAGATTTGATCAAGAGATAAGTTATATGTCTTCAAGAAATTAGAGAAGTAACGCGTTTCTAAAATAGCCGTTGTAATATAAAAGATTGAATCGTTAGCTTCTTCTACATTTTCAGTTTCTATTTCGATAGGTTCGTCCCTTCGTGTAGCAACCGTTTCACTTGTTGCAGCACTCATTTCTTCTGTATCTTTTTCTACAAATATGTCATGAAACCTTTTTTTGAATTGGTTTCTAAACTTAATTGAAGCCATATCTTTATACTGATGTGTAACCAACGAATAAGTGACCTTTGATTCTTTGGGATCAGTGACTCGTTTAATTAACTGATTACAAATGTCTTCATTACTACTCTCAAAATCAAATTCCTTTAGGTTTTCCGTAGTCATAGTTGTAAAGACATTACTTAATACCTCGTTAATGCTAGCCAATTCTATAGAATTAAATTTATCGTAAGCAGTCTTTTTTTCTTCTGTTTTTGCTTCTGGTTCTAGTTCTTTATCACGTACATTCAAATGCATTACATTGTCTATTTCTTGGAAATCGAGAGCAATTAAGTCTAAATCCATATATTTATGAATAGACTTTATCGGGAAATCAGCTGTAGATTTTCCTGTAAAGAAATACTCTGATAGGTATTCGTAACGGTATTTCATTCTTCTTTTTTTCCCCGAATTATAAATAGGGTATGCTTTTATTTTTTCTTGTTTATTTGTTTGACGTTTCAAAGACCTTAAGACCAGCATTTCTCCCTCTTCAAATCTTAATAAGTTAAAGGGTTCAATCAAGGGTTGTTTATCTATATTTTTAGAGTTTTTTTGTTCTAATTCTGTTGAATCTCCTGAATTAGAATTTAATTCAATGGTTCTGTAACCTAATTTCTCTGATATTTCTTTTGCGGTCGTTGAAGAAGTGGATAGGATATATAAGTGATTCTGACAGTTATCTTTAATTGACTGACCCTTCTCATCGCCATAGAGTGCGGTTATTTGATTGTAGCCTTGTACGACCAGGTCAAATAGTATGTTACGTCCTAAGCACACAGTCATAATAGAATCCATTTCTTTTATAGGTGTCATATTTCCGAATTCATCTAGTAAGAATTTCAATCTGCGGTGCAGCTTATTCCCTCGCACGTCTTGACACATGGTAGCCATTGTCTGGTACATCTGTTTAATAAAAATACTAGACAACATGGCTCTGCTTCTATCATAATCTGGGACTAACAAGAAGATTGCTTTAGGTTTGTCAATGTAATAGGTTTCCATAGATTGAACAAGTTCCAGACCCTGTTGCTCTTTATTTTTCAAGATTTTTGTACTTGCTTGTTCTTTGTATTCAATAAAACCATAGTCATTAATGGGACTTAACGCATTTTGGGCTATTCGCTTAAATGAATACCACAGATCAATATTTTCATCATCTACCAAGTGGATAATATCCCCATCTGCTAGTTTCTCGTTAAAACAAATTTTCAAACTACCATAGGGTTCTTTATTTTTAATCAATCGCTTCACTTGTCCGACATCTTCTCCAAAAGGGCTATCTACATTTTTCTTATAAAATTCTGCTTTAACCGATTGCCCTACTAATTTGTAATCAGTAAACAATCTAATTTGTTTTGGGAAGCCTACCAAGGAGAAATCAATTGTATTTTTACTTGTCATTCGTGCCATAGAATCTGCATTGAATAATTTTAATTTTTCTAGGGCCGATACGAATATTGAAGACCTCGTTTTGCCCTCTGCAAACTCTGTTGCAGAAAATTGCATTTTTGCAACGTCCGAGTGATCTAATGAGTTGAAAAATAAATCTAATTTAGTTTTTTCTACTCCGTCAATTTCTGTTTTTTCTTTTCCTAATGTCGTGATAAAGGTTTGAACATTTCTCATAGTCACTTTTTCGGGTTTATATGTATCTTCTCTTAAATAAATACCGCATAAAGCTAAGATTGAGGCGCCCACTAAAGAGGAAGCTAGCGAGTTCCAAAAATCAGCTTCCGGATCTCCTGTCATATACAACGAGAAGGTCAAGCTTTCAGTTAATTGTTGGGCTGTTTCCATATCTCCATTGGTGTAGGCTTCTATAATTAAAGCTAAAGGATTATATGATAGTGAATTTTCGGGACTAATCATATTTATCACTTCAATATCATACCCACGTTTCCTTAACGTCTCATACGACCCTGTATAAAGTTCCCCTTTAGGATCATTGATAACTAAACTAGATTGTTCTTCTGCCCTTGACGTCACATCTATAGTAGGAAAGACAAAGGTTTCTCCTTTACCTGAACGGGAAGTCCCTATAATGACTGTATTCACCGGTTGATCGTCAAGGTAGAGCTTATCTTTGTACCTCGCTACCGGAATGCCCCCATGACCTTTAATTTTAGATTTTAATTGGTCTACTTCTTTGTAGGCTTGTTGAATCTCACTTAGTGTTGAAAATCGAGAATCTCCTTTTTGTTCCGTTACATTTAAAGGTAAGAACTTTTTTCTAATTTTGAATGCAAAAACTATCGAAAAAACGACTGTTCCAAGTAAGGAAATGATATGAAAAAGTGTTAAATCGTTTACGTTTGTTAGTTGATTTAGACCAAATTCATAACTTTCAAAGCCCGTTCTACCTTGAAGTAGCGAGCCTATCCCAAACCCATTTTCAATAAACGAACGTATTACATTGATAAAGTAGTTAAATAAGAGAGAAAGAGGTAGCACGATAATCATTACATTGAGTACGAATATAAACCACGAACTTAGAAATGCAAACTTTGAGGATTGTGTTTCCTTTTTCATAGATTTTAATTGCAATTTATGACTTAATTTTAATCGCATATTATTAGATACCATGTGCATTTACTCCTTTGATAGTTCTTCAACTTTATTCACGTCATCATCATTTTCTGTATCTTCCTCTACAGTAGAAAGCACCTCGATTTCCCCAACGGATTGGTCTTGTACGGGGAGGCTTAGCGCTGCTGATCCTCTATCAGATAAACCGTAAACTGCTAACCCTAAACTTACGATTGCTAAGCCGATCGTTGAATACAAAACATATTTCAGTTTTTCATTTTTTGTTTTTTCTTCGTGAAGTGATTTATTTATTCTCTCTTCAACTTTTACCTCTACTTCATACATAAAGGATTTTTTATTTTCGAGTTCTTCTATCATTTTATTTTGAAGATCAAGACTGACTTGGTTTTGCTGTAGCCGCGTTTCTTCGTTAGCGACGTATCGAGCTTCTTTCAAGCTTTTCTCTTCTATTTCTTTTTTTAATTTGACGATTTCTAATTGATAGCCTTCTTTTTCTTTTTGGTTTCTTAATACAGATTGACTTCTCTCAATTTCTAATTCTATTTTTTCTTTTTCTAAAATGAGGTTAGTGTGCTTATCATTTAGTTCTTTAGTAGCCAGTTCGTGCCAGTTGGAAAGATTAGTTAACACAGTATCTTCAATACCTTTTAATTCTGTTATTAAAAACTCTTTCTTTTCAGTGAGCATATCTAAGTTCAATTTGTCCATGTCAGCATTGAATTTTGCTTCGTACTTATTTCTAAGTCCTATGCTCTTTTCTGATACGAGATTTTCATAGTGAGAATGAATATTTTCTAGTTCTGTCTTCTTTCTTTCCTTAACTGAATTTTTTATATCACTAAAAAAAGCGTTTGTCCGTATTTGATTTTGTCTATCCTTAGCTTCTTTAGCTTCTCTTACTTTTTGATCATACTGTTCTTCTGATATTATTTGAGCTTCTTTTTCAGGATTACTACTCAGGTATTCACTTTTTTCGTTCTTTTCAATTTCAATATACTTTTCATTAGTTATTTTTTCTCGTTCTGCTTTTTCATCACTATGCGTCTCTAACATTTTGCTTAGTTTTTCTTTTAATTTCTTCTCTATGTCCGCTTCTTTTTCTGTATATGTTGTGTTGTAATGCTCGCTCTGTTTAGCTACTAATGTTTGAGATTCAATAGACAATGAATTAAATTTATCTATTTTGTATAATATCAATTCTCTTTCTGTCGTAGTTAAATTAGAATTTTCTAAAGCTGTTTTTAAACCTCTTAATGAATCACGAATACTCCTAACAAACATATCTTCAACAATTGGTTCTGCTCTGTTTTCAGTTAAAGTAACAGTATCCTCGCGTTCATTTTTACTTACTTTTTCTCTATTGCCCGTTTGAGTAGCCTCCGGTCCATTTGTTGCAGCACTCGTTATCGCTCTTGTGTCTTTCGGTTCTAAAACTATTTTTATATCGTCCTGAGAAGCGTTATCCTCTTTTTCTAATGCGTTATTATTCGGATCATCTTCAATTAACAATCTGCCTATTGTGGATTCAGTTATTTCCCCACTACTATCTCCAGTATCCATGTTGGACTTATTTTCATTATTTATTACTTCTGGAAGTTTTGGCGTTATCTTTTCTTTATTAAAAATATCCAATACCCACTTTTTACCTTTCCCAGTGGTTCTTGCAGTTTTGTTAAGGACCGTTTCTTTACGCTCTTTACGTTCGGGTATCCCTGTTTCCTTATCTATAACTTCATGATTAATCTCCGTTGTCACACGTTTTTCAAACGCTACTCTTTTTTCTTTATCTTCTTCCAATTGATTTCCAAGTACGATCGCTCTTGTTAAGAGTGAAGCTAAACTATCAGTTAGAGACTCTTTTGTTAAATCAGTTATTTCTAACAAACCTATATTATGTTCATCTGCTAAAGTGATATCTGGTAACTCTATTTTTTCTCTTTCACTTAATGCAGCTATATGTTTTTTTAGTTCTTCGTATTTCTGATTTGCTTGATATAAAGAGTAAAGCGTATCTTCTTCAAGGATTTTTTGTTTCTTAGATAGATTATCAAACGATATCTGTAACATATATTTTCCTCCATCTACAAAATAATGGCGTCATAACGCAATGTTATGACGCCATTATTTTGTAGCTTTAATAGTTTAAATTATTATTTTTCGTTAAAAAGAAGCGGTTGTTTTTAACCATTCTGATACTGCTAATGCACCAAATAGTAAAATAGCTCCAATAATTAGGCCCATCACAGACGATTTTGCTTCTCGTAACCCTTCACGTCCACCAGTAATGATTTTATATCCGATAATGACAACAAATATTGCAATAACGCCTACTCCTACACCTTGTAATATAGAAAGTATATCGCCTGTAGCACTATTTAAATTGTTTTCTAAGTTGTTAGCATACAGATTAAAAACCTCTTGTTCAGCTGTAGTTTTTATGGCCATTAAATTCTCTTTAATCATTAGTATTCTCCTTCATGCTTATTAATATGATTGCTTATTTTCGGGATTATGAGTTACTGTGTCTGTACTTTTTTCTTGTACTTCTTTTGTTTTAGAGTTCTCTTTTCCGTAAATGTTTTCGAGTGCTTTATTCACTAATTTTTCTTTTTCAGCATTGATAATCAGTGTGGTAAGTTCGGAATAAGGCGTTCCTTTTCCAGTGTTTTCAGAAATAAACAATGTTTCCTTTGCTTCCCTTATAATTTGTTTCTTCCATAAATTTTCTTTAATTCCTTGTTCTATTAAGATTGCTTTTGATAATTTATCTAACTCTAGTTGATTCAACATATATAACTAATCTCCATTTCTATTAATCTTTTGTCAGTGTCAACTTCATATCGACTTCTTCAAAATTTCCTACTTGTTTGAAAAAATAATCGTCTTCTCCATCAATCGAAAAGTTTTCTGTTACGCCCCATAGATATATAACATCATCTTGTTGTTCTGCTAAATAATATCCTCCATCAATAACAATGCCGTCGTACCCTTCATACTGATCAGGAAACACTTCATAATCCGTGACACTTGTTTGATTATTTAAGCTTAAAGTAGCCTGACCGTCTTCAGAAAATTCCGCTACGCCCTTGTTATGACCTTCTTCCACGAAATAATTTTTTTCACTTAAACTAATCGCTTTTTCAGAACAACCTGCCAATACTATTAATAAAAAACACGTGAGTAACACCTTGTTTTTCTTCATAATTTCCTCCATTCCTATGTATATAAGCATCCTTATACTCTAAAAGAACAAGGTGTAAGCATTCATAATTATTAGTTCGAATACATAATTATGAGATATACAAATTAAAAAAATATGCATCATTGCTACATTTAATACCATACAGTAAGTCAAAACTATTAGCAATGTTTGTAATCAAACATCTAGTTGAAGTTTACATTAAAGTTTAGTTATAAAAAAACAACACCCTTAACATTAAATAAATGTTAAGGGTGTTATTTCTATTGATATTATGACTTCTTTTCTTATTTCTTATTTTTTTTATTTCTTATTTTTTTTAATTCTTCAACATCTTCTTTTAAAAACAGCATGGTCTTTCTATTGTTAGAGGCGGAAAACGTGTAAAAAGGATTCAAGTGATTTGAAGCTTTCAATAGTGAATGATACGCTCCTGTAGTAAGTTTCAATTCATCTCTAACCTGACTGGCTGAAAGAACTTTCTTTTCTAACAATACTTTCAAAACAATTTTTTCTATTATGTTCTCACTAATTTTTTCTTCTTTTAAAAAGTTTATTATGTTTTCACTAGTCAAAGGTTGCGAAAAATCATAATCGTTTGCAATTCTTTTTTTCATTGTTTCTTCTATACGTTCACTAGATACATTTGCTTCTTGTAATATATTTAAGATCACCACTAATGACATATGATTTTCTAAATTTAATGGCACAATTTACACCCCTTCTGTTTTATCTACTCTCTTTATCATACATTATTCCACATAGTTTTAGTATATATATATAAAACAATTCCTGTATTTTTACTCTAATTTGCTAATAACTTTAGTTTGATGTTTGACTTGTTGTTTGATTACTTATGGTATAATTAAGGCCACAAGTATTACTACTGAAAGGGACATTTATATGGACCGAACTAATTATAGTTCAAGAAATAAGCTTTTTTCCAAAAAATATAAACTAGTTTTACTTACTTTTCTAACATTTGCCTTCTTATTTTTACTTCAAAATATATTATTAGATCTTTTATTATTTTCAATGAATAGCATGTTGGTGCTTCTAGTACTCTCTATTCTGTTCATTATTGCATTAAAGTCTATAAAATGGATTGTTTATATGTTGATCGGTGTAATTTCACTTTATACAATTTTTGCTTTATTTATCTTTTTAATTTCTTTATAAACCTCTTATTTTTAAACGTAAGCAAGCAGCTAAAGGTAATTCTCTTTAGCTGCTTGCTTTTTTATATTCAAATATAGTGAAAAGTAATAGCGTAGGCAAGAAAGAACGCCTATTAGTCAGTCGTTTTTTCCTATTTCATCAGATGAATTTCCCGAAATTCTTTTAGTTGCATTGATAAAGATTTTTTTCGTTTTCTGAAGCCAAACGCCCTGAACGCCTCAACGAAGTTGACGCAGGGCTTCATCATAACAGGCTGTTCTATGGCAATAAACGCTCGTGAGCCTGCTTTCAGTCCCAACCGTTTATATCCAAGAACAGAAAAGAAATTCAAGAACCGGAAAAACTTTTTCCACATTCCTCTCCTTTTCATTAAAAAAACTTTTTTCTAAAGGAATTCTACTTGCTAACGCAAAAGAATCTCCTAATTTCTTGATTTCCTTTTAACCTCATGATTATAGGCTAGCCAAGAAAACAGAAAAAATTCAGCTTTTGAGCTAACACTCTTGGCTTAATAAAACGAAAAGGAGAAATTAAAATGACAAAAAAAAGAGAAGAAAAAAAGTATCTTAATGTATATAAAAACGGGGTCTTTGTTGGAAAAATAGAGGAACAGACAAAAATCATTGCTAACTTAGTTGCTAGTGTTTCCCCTATTGATAAACTAACATTAGTAAATGCTTTTGACGAAATAGTTTTAACAACGATTGGTTACTTTTTAGATTCCGTTCCAGATAAAATATGGTTACAAGAACTATCTACTTTTCTTGTTCCAATGCAAATGGGAGAAGATGATTTATTCCCCGTTATTTATAAAAAGATTTAAGTTATATCTATAAAACATGAAAGTGAGGTAAAGAGCTGGAATAATATAGTTATTCTTTAAGACCTCTTATAAAACACCTCTGTTTGTTATAAAGGTTCTTTTCACCTGTCAAATATCACTTTAGAGCGTCTTTTATAAATAAAACGGTAAAACCTACTAAAGAAATTTAAAAAAGGTTAGAATAGTTATTTTTAGCTCATAGGCGATGTGTTATTATTCAGATTTATGTTCTGTTCTTGTTTTTAATCTTTTGAATTTTCTTGATTTTATCTTTTAAAAAAAGTTTACAGATAAGTGTAAACCTTATTTATTATTATACTTTAATACTTTAATCTTTTAAACCTTTGCGAACCAACAAAATCAGTATTACCATGCATTTTTAAGTATATAAGACTACAAAAAACTATTTATAGAACTACAAAAAACTATGTACACGACTACAAAAAACTATGTAGTCAACTACAAAAAATCTCCAATGTAGACATGTTGATATGACTACAAAAAACTATGCATACAGCTACAAGTATGGAATAAGTGTAGCTGTATTAAAATAAACTTAATAACCCATGTAATAAGTTTATAAATCAGTTATTATTTACCTATGTGGATTTTATTATATAAATATTCAGATTATTACGTTGATCATTGCTCATGGCTTTAAATGGATATGACTACAAAAAACTATGTATATGACTACATTTAAAGTTGTTATGTAGTCATATAAGTGTTAAAATAAACATGGAGAAACCTATTCGGCAGGAATACTTTCTCTAAATAAAAGAAAAGGTGGTTTACTCTATGTCAGATTCTTACCCTATAATACCACGAAAGGTATTAGATATGAAGGATGTATATTTCCTGAGAGCAGTTGAACATAATGATTTAATTACCAGCGTAGCAAAAATGGATAAAATACCCTTAAAAATATTTGAATTAGCTGTTTCTTGTATTGATACCGAAAATCCACCAGAAGATAATACTGTCTATCTCTCTAAAACAATATTATTTTCTTTTTTTAACGTAGAAGACAACAATAAACATAGTCGTTTCAAAAATTCATTAACTACCCTTCATCAGCAATCAATTTTTGAAGTTAGAGAAGAAGACGAAAAAGGAAAAATGAAATTTAAAATTATCTCTCCTTTAGAAACTACAGAATGGAGTAGTTCCGATGATTCTGTGAAAATTAAATTCACAAATTCTATAATGCCCTATTTAATCAATTTAAGAAAAAACTTTACACAATACTTAATTACAGACTTAATGAATCTAAACAGCAAATATAGTATTATTTTATACAAATGGTTATCGATGAACTTTAATCAATATGAAAATTATAAAGAAAACGGACAACGTAGAAAAGATCAATTAGAACAATTGAAAAATCCATACATTGATTTACAGGAACTTAGAAGAATGACAAATACATTAAAAGAATATGATCGATTCGCCAATTTCGAGAAAAGAGTATTACAAACAGCAATTAACGAAGTTACAGAACATACTCATTTTGACGTTACTTATGAAAAAATAAAAAGTGGACGTTCGATTGCAGGCATACAATTCTATATTACTAAAGATTTAGCAAAGGCCAGTCTCCCTTATAAAGAAAGTAGTCAAAAAGCAAACGAAAGCATAGAACAAAAACAAAATGAAAATAAAAAAATTTACAACAATGCTTTAAACAGTAAATATACCAAAGAACTAGTCCATAATAATTTAATTCTATCTGTAAATATCTTAGACCCAACTTTTATGGTTAGATTAGCAACACTTGTCTTTCCTTTATATGATGATATTAAAGACTTAAAAGGATTAAAGGGTGTAGGAACACATATATCCTACGTTAAAGAACATATGATTGATTATGAAGAAGATAAGAAAAATATTATTAGGTATTTAAAAAAATCAGCAGAAGAATACATCAGATTTTTAAAGATAAACGACATAAAATAAATAGTTAACAGAGAGTAAGCAGCAATCTTTTGATTGCTGCTTACTCTCTGTTTTGTAGTGAAAATATTTCTAAACAGCTCAAAAAAATTAATTTCCAACTTTCTCTTAGCTATTTTTATCATAAATTCTACGACCAGTAAATGATAAATGTAACTTGCTCTTTACAGATGATATCCCTCATTATAGGTCGTAAAATGGCGAAAGACAGACATACAAAAAAAGCTTGAAAATCGGAAAATTATATGTAATTACTATTGAATTTCCGAATGAGTTACAAGTGCACTTGCAAGTACAAGTGCACTTACAAGCACAAGTACAAGTGCACTTGCAAGTGCACTTGTACTTGTGCTATTATAAAATTAGCAAATAACAAGGAGGAACAAATTATATGAAAATTATTACGGTTAACATAAATAAAGGTGGTACGGGGAAGTCGACTATATCATATAACTTAGCTAAATATATAAGCGAAAAAAAAGACCAGAAGGTGCTGCTTGTAGATGGAGACCGTTCATGTAATTTAAGTTATTCATTTGATAATTTAGGAAAATCCACAATTGTTGATATATTCGATAGAAAACCATTAGAAATATATCCAGTCAGTAAAAATCTTGGATTTATAAAAGGCTCTGAATTATTAGAAGATCATTCGCTAGACCTAAAATCTAAACAGAATAATTGTATGATAATGTATATGTGGATTTCAGATAACTACAAAAGAATAGAAGATTACGACTACATGATTATTGATACTCATAATGACGATAGTTTGGTAACTTCAAATTTCTTAGCGGTAGCTGATATTGTTTTAGGCGTTTCAGAACCATCTAGAAACGGACTTAGAGCATGGTTAGAACTAGAAGACACCATAAACTACTTGAAATCTGAATTAATAGAATTGAAAACTAGAGAAACATATGTAAATGCTGAACCTTATCTTTTAGGCAATCGTGTTGATCATATAGGTAACAGCAGTAAGGATTTCTTAGAAGTAGCTGAAAAACAAAATAACTTTATCGGTATAATTCAAAAAAAAGAAATGTTAGCTAAGAGTTTAATAGACGATATTAGTATTTTTGAAAGAGAAAATAAAATGTCAGTAAAAGAAAAAGAGAAACACGAATCATTCTTTAACAATATAAGTAGTGTTTTTGATACTATCTTAGAAAAAGCTGATCGAACATAGAAAGGAGATAATAAAATGAAAAATAATATGAAGGTAAATAGTTTTGATAAAATCCAAGAAGAGCATAATAATAGTAGAAAAAAGCAAACGAAATTCAATAATCCTCAAAAAAAAATTAAAGAAAGAAAAGAACAAATGTCAATCGTCTTAACCCCTGCTAACAAGATTCAATTAAGAGCAATTGCTGATAACGCTGGTATGAGCGCTTCTGAATTAATTGCTTATTGGATAGAAAACAGCAGTTAAATAGAAATTAAATACAAGTGCAAGTACAAGTACAAGTGCAAGTGCAAGTACAAGTGCAAGTGCAAGTACAAGTGCAAGTGCAAGTACAAGTGCACTTGCAAGTGTGTAAAAGATAAAAAAAGGAAAGCAACATATATCTTGAAAAACCGAACTAAAATTCTGAAAAAAGTATAAAAAAAGCACACTTCCATCCTTAACAGATAGGTCATCTGCTAAAGATGGAAGTATGCTTTTTTCTATATTTATATTTTGTCAATAAGTGGTTGGAATTTTACATTTATTTGAATTTTTAAAAAGATTAAGTATTTAGTGAAATATGAGTGATTTTTGAAAGGCTTTCATTACCGGTTTGACAATAATTACTTACTAACATGTTGTTAAGGTGTTAATGGGCATACATATTATTTTGATGATACATATAAATAACGAGATTTAAGTTTATTAACAACAAACTTATTATACGGAGGGATCTATCCTTTAATTAATAATATAAAGAGGAAGAAATTGCAGAGATTGAAGGGAAAATATAAAGTTATATTATTTGGTGCTATAATAGTAATTTTTTTAACATTATTATTTACGCTTCAGATCCGGCCATCGTAGTTAGCTCAAAAGGAAGGTCACATTCATTTTCTCGTAAAAAATCAGAGACTGTTTGCTGAGCTATTTTAGCGGGAAGAATGACGAAGGGAAAAAGATACTTTTAGTAGAACCAAAAGAAGCTGAGGTGGTTAAGCTTATTTTTATATAGTATCTGGCTAGCAATGGCTATCGGGCTATTGCCAACTCCCTTAACAAACTAGGAAAGGAAACAGTTAGAGGAAACAGCCTTAGTACGAAAACGGTGAAGGATATTTTATATAATCCTACGTATGCAGGATTTCTCCGTTACAATCGCTACGAAGAATGGGACACGAAGCGGAGAAAAAGGTACAATCCAAAATATATCATGGTGGAGGGTTCCCATGATTCGATTATTGATGAAGAACTTTACGAGAAGGTTAGGGACCGATTAAAGGTAGAAAGTAAGTACCCGAAAAGAAATAACCGGGGGGAAACTGGCTTGCTACGTTGTCCTGAATGTGGTGGTTCTATGGCAGCCTCAAATACGACTAATGTTCTAAAAATGGCACTAAGAAGAAGATCCGCTACTACAGTTGTGCTAACTTTCGGAATAAAGTAGCCAGCGTATGTCATGCAAACAGTGTCCGGGCAGATAATGCTGAAAAGTTCATCCTAGATTGTTTACGAGAAGTTATCCTGTTCTCCGGGCACCTAACTGAAATAATTGATGAACTTAATAAGCAAATTCAAATCCAAAGAAAGCCTTGGGAAATGGAAGTGAAGGAGCTTGATAGAAACGACACCGGAGCTAGCTAGTGACTTAAAAGAGAGGATAAACAAATTAGAAATTGAACACAGTGAACTTAACCAACGGAACCAAGAGTTGATGCAAATACTAGACACAGAAGGTTACAAAATAAGTAAAAAAGATGCAACTCAAGTGCTACTTCTAGTAAATAGTATAGTCAAAGACACAACACCTAAAGCAATTGTGAAAGCTATTTTGAAAAGCTTTGTCGATCGAATTACATTTGATAAAGACTCAAAGGATGATTATATGATTTACATGACGTTTAATCAGTCAGTTGTAGATAGGTTAAACGAACACAAAACGAGAGAGTCAACAGCCGATAAAAAGCTGTTGACTCTCTCGTTTTGTCTGAAACGGTACAATTGTATTATAATCACAATACATGTTGTTAGCGGTTTATTAATGGCTTGAATTGTAAAATTAAGCTTGACAAATATGACGTTTCTATATTTTTTGCGGATCCTGGCTGTCCTTCTCAGCGTGGACTGAATGAACAATCTAATGGTTTGCTTCGACGAGATGGTTTGTATAAGCAAATGGATTTTAACACCATTAACCAGGCGTTCGTTTCATCCATCGCTATTAAAAGAAACAAAATCCCTAGAAAATCTTTAAACTACAGAACGCCAATTGAAGTATTTTTGGAAAATGTACCAGATTGGAAATCGTCTAGCTTAATTTGACAAACTAAATGGTATATAATGAATTTGAAAAGAATCGATTTTTTATAAGTAAAAATATATATTATGTGCGAAAAACGGTGAATAGAAATTCTAATAACTGTAGACTAGCTTTACTTGACAAACTAAAAAAAATAAAAAAATACTTTTAGGAAAAGAGGATAGTCATGAAAAAAAGTATGATTGGTTTATTGTTTGGAAGTTTCTTGGTACTGGGCGCTTGCTCTTCAGAAGACGCAGATTCCTTAGCATCAGAGATAAGCGACAATACAATTGTTACTGAATCGAATTTTATGGACAATGTTCAATATGAAGTTCCTGATAGTTGGGCAAAGGAAGTCGCCCATGAGAATTTAAAATATTACTACCCTGAAGATGCGATGTTAATGGTTTCTCTTGAAGAAACTACGGGTGACATTCTTGAAGTCGAAAGACAAGAGGAATTTCTTGAGGGGTGGTTTGAGGAAGCAGAAGATGCTGAGCTACTATCTCAATCAGAAACAATGATTAATGATAATAGAGCATTTACTTTTCAAACTAGACAGATAATATTAGGCGAGCGATATGAAGTTCACGCGGTTCTTATGAATACTTCAGAAGGTTTTATAACTTTTAGTATGGCGAATCACCTGAATTCTAATAAGGATTATACCAACGACTTTGAAGAAACACTTAATTCTATAGTAATCTCTGACAGTGTGGTATCTGATGAGGAAATAGATTCTCAAACACCTGAAATAAGCGACAATACAATTGTAACTGAATCTAGTTTTATGATTGGTATTGAGTATGAAGTTCCTGAAGATTGGAGAAAAGAAGTCTCTCGAGAAAATTTAAAATCATACTATTCTGATTACGGTGTGCTTAGGGTTCATTTCACAGATGATAATATAGACCTTTTTGATAGTGAAGCAAGAGAGGTATTTTTAGAAGCATATCACTCCGACTCTGGATCATACGAAGTACTTTCCGAATCAGAAATAACAATTAATGGCAGAGATGCATATAGTTTTGATTTGAAACAAATACATTCTGGCAATGAAATTGAATCTACATTAGTTCTTTTCAATGATTCTGAGGGATTATTTATTTTTCATGAGTTGATTTTTGTTGAATTTGTTGAATCTGATGAAGACTATAGTAGTGTTTTTGAAAACATACTTAACTCTATAGTATACTCTGATAGTCCCATATCGGATGAATCAGAAGCAGTCACTGAAAAAGAAGCCGAAGAATCTTATTTCGATGGTACAGATTTAGTCAAAGAAGATTATACAATCACTATTACCGACTATAAAGTACTACAGCCTGGTGAACAAGGAAATGAGTATGGGAGCGATTCAGTCATTGCATTTTGGTATGATATAACTGTTTCAGAAGACGCTACCAGTACTGAATATAATCCGACCATGCCATGGATGATGACTTTTAAAGCAATA
The DNA here is from genome assembly GCF_001885615.1 of Alkalibacterium sp. 20. Classification (GTDB taxonomy): domain Bacteria; phylum Bacillota; class Bacilli; order Lactobacillales; family Carnobacteriaceae_A; genus Alkalibacterium. The sequence continues at coordinate 38,736 of NZ_LSRN01000013.1, forward strand.
CAGGATAACGATGAAAACTTTATAAATGAATTGCGTGTGAGCTCGCTTCCAGATAGTAATTATTTGAATACTCAACTTGTGACCATAAGACCGGGAGGAACAGTAAGTAATGCCATAGCATATAAACTAACTGATTCGGAGACTCCTGTTACCCTAAATGCTGTTGGCAACTTGTTTACAAATGAGCAATTAGGAAGTCATGACTACGATATTCAATAGTAGATTACAATTTTAAAAAAATTGAAATAGCACGTATTTTATAATTGTCTTTTTTACCACATGCTGGATTTTAGTTAATTTACTTGAAGAAGAAAAATACAAACAATATTGCTATTTAGTAAAACCATATGGAATTCCACATTCAGGAAAAATAAAAATGTTTATGGATAAAACTTGGATTATATATAAGGAAAGATAGAATAAATTATTTACAGGGGAAGGGCATATTAATGGACAGAGAATTCATTGTATTTAGAAAAGAAAAATTTATATACATAGAGTATATAAATGGAGAAAGAGCGCGATCTATAGTAAATTCAAATAAGTTTGAAAAAATTGATCGAGCGTATACACTGACTAAAAATGAGCTTGGCATTATAAAAAAAACACTTATTCCTTATACTTTTTCTAACGAAATAGAAGTATCGCCTTCTTATTATTACAAAAAATCATTGGAGTATATGCGAGATGCAAATAGAGAATGTTATAGAAGTTATTTAGATAACTTACAAAAAAAAGTGGGACCATTGACACCGGAAGGATTGGGTAAACTATCCAGTAAAAAAAATGGAATTCGTGGTATTTATGTTATACATAATCACAAAAAAGAAAAATATTATGTAGGGCAGGCAAAAAAATTATACGTTAGAGCAATTATGCATTTTCGAGAAAATAGAGGAAATAATCTTGTGTACAATGACTACACATCTGGAGATAAGTTTACTATCTATCTAATTCCTTTAGAAAAGACAAATTGCTCATCTTTAAATGAATTAGAGGATATTGCAATAAGAGCTTACGAGGCTTTTACATTAGGATACAATAAAGTGCCAGGAAACATACTCGATAAGCCTATTTTCAAAAGTGCAGAGTACCTTGAAGTTGCTGAATTAATAGTCAACAGGATAAAAGACACACAATGGTTTGCTGAAATTTCAAATGATAATAAAAGGATAAAATACACACGACATTTCTTGAAAGAATGGGATTTACCTCAAGATTTACACTTTGTTCATACATTTCCTAAGATGATAAAAGTATATCAAAAAAAGAAAAAGAAATTTCCTAAGAATTGAATGAAAGGATGCATTGCTTAAGATTTTCACTAAACAAAAAATATCATTCATAAATGATACGCAGATCCCTATCGGATAAAGCAGCAAATGGGCTGTGCTCTTGATTTGATTCGATCACTTCAGTGGCTGAAATGAGTTCGCCTGGTCCGGCTGTTACTCGATCATTTAATTGACTATAAAATAGTTTGTTTTCCAGTTCGTTGTAATCTTTCACTAATTTTTCATACACGGCATTACTGAGAATAACGGCTTCAGGTTTATTATGGTTAAAAATAAAGGTTGGTTCTCCTGTTTTACTCGTGTCTTTTATAATTTTTGAAAAGTCTTTTTTAGCTTCTGTGATCGATTTTGTTTTTACATCTAACATTTTCAACATACGAAGCACCTCATTTTTTTTGTTATTTGTTATCTTATTGCAACACATAAAAGAGCTTAATTAAAGTCTTAATAAAGCTCTTTTTTTTATTTTTTCTACAATTAAAGGAATAAGAAAACTAAAAAGAGCGCATTAGTTAAAACTCTAATACGCTCTTTTTTAGTTTTTCTATTTACTGACAGATCATGTCTTGATTCACTTACCCGTTAGGGATGAAGTAAATTAATTATGTAAATGCCTTAATATTTCACCGTGTATCTAGTTTCTAATTTAACTTTTAAGAATAAATATAGTACTAATATTATTTTTTATCAAAAAACATATTTAAATCGCTTTTGTCAGTATCATTAGATAACGCTTCTTCAATCATATCTTGAGCTTGTAGTAATTTAACTTTATCAAAGAAAGGAACTGAAATATAAAAATCACTACCAGCTCTTTGAATGATTAATACAGATAATATTCCACTACCTAAGATACCCACACTGATAAGTAATAAAATTAAGGCTCCAAAAAAGCTATCCACTAGCATATTAAGAGAGATAAAACCAAGAAAAATCCCAGCAAGAATAGGTTTCATCTCATAACTCGTAGAAATTCTAGCAGAACTAATATTTTTCAATGGTATTGATTGATTATCTCTACCGGCTGGGATAATACCTAAGATAGTATTTGCTCCAGAAATTTTAACAAACCTTGAATCTATAGAAATGAACCCTTTTACCCAAAAAAATAAATAGGTTCCCAAAAAAAAGTGTTTTTGGGAATGATTTCTGAATGTAATAAGTAAGATGACAAACCTCATCTAATCAACTATCTAGATATTACCAAAACATATTTCCTAAATCATTACCAAATACCTTTACAAATAAGGCAGGCCTTCTATCCACTAATAAATGGATAAAAGGCCTGCCTATAAAAAAATTACTTGGTTACTTAAAATTACTATCTTTTTCTTTATTAAACAGAGTTTAAGAAAAAAACATCTGTTTATTATTCTCCGATCATTCCGTCCCCATCGTTGCCACGCATGTATTCATAAAGCCAATGCCCTCTTCTTATAGGCATAGAGAATCCAGCATCTCTGGCTTCTTTGATGGTCACCATTCCATTATTATTTGTATCCACTGCAGAAAGATCTTCACCGGGTTTTTCTGGTTCTACAACGGAACTTTCGGGAGAAGTTACAACTTCGTTTGAATTACTTGTTGTTAAGCCTTCTTCTTTGTTGTACTCATCAGGATTTCCATTCGCGTATTCATCAACAACGTCATTGCCGAGAATCGTATATTTGTATTTACTTGGTATCTGCGTTTCGGTGTCAGGATAAGTAATAATCGCCTCAAAGTTTGTTGCTCCACTGCTTGACGAATATTTCGTTCCTTATAAGCTTGATCACCGTGCCTATTTAGCACGCTATCTTGCGGAGTAATATTGTAGGCATTGGATACCCCACCCAAAGAATCCGCAATAACGTGTCCTTCATCAAGATTAGAGTTTTCGACCCCAGGGACTTTTGCTTCATCACAGTAATACCGGCCATTGGACTTAACAGGTTCTGTATCATCATCTTGGAGGATAATCTCATCTGCTATAACACGTACAAGTTGTCCATATTCATTAGTGAAACCCCGATACTCACGGTTTTCAAAACCAATATTTACACGTACGTTTGGTTCCCTGTATCCAGACAAACTGCCACCGTCGACAATAATTATCTTGTAACCGTCTATCGAATCATCAGTCTTGTCATCTTCAGTCTGAACAACTTCCTCAATGGGTTCTTCCGCTTTCTCCGAAGGAAATATGGAGGATGTAGAAGAGTCTACTTCTTCTATACTCTCTATCTCTTCTGATACAACACTTTTTTCTACCTGAATACTTTCTGCCATTGTCTCTATACTTGAAGTATCTGTTGTTTCAATCACGTCTGTTTGGGAACTACCTGCTCCTAACAATAGTGACGTAGAAAGTAAAAAGAAGAGCAGTTGTTTTTAACATATCATTTTATTACTCCTAAACTTTATAAGTTTTGAAATTTCCAACCGTTCTGTCATTAAAAAACCTTTTGTATTGATTGAGGAACACTTTTACTTAATTGTAATCAGACGTGTTCCTCTCATATATTCTTAAGTCATCCTCTATGATCTACGTAAAGGTAAAATATCTTCATGAATCATATCTGTGATGGCTTCTTTTGTTTCTTTCCAATACGTTAATCGTCTGGCTGGGTTTTCTGTATTGGTTTTATAGCTTTCATAATCGCTTGTATGCTTCAGTTCTGACTCTCCATTTTGTTTTTGTTTTTTAATATTATAGTGATTAACGTAAAAGGCTAATGAGCTTTCTTCTATAGCCCACTCTTTTGAAAGGCGGTTCACTTGATAAGCTATGGCTTCTTGAATCATCTCTTCCAATAGACTAGAGACTTGTTTGCCACGATAACTTTCTGGTTCTTCTTGTATATCGTTCCATAACTGCTCCATTAGTTCCGCAAGTTTAGGATTGATTCGTTTCAAATCATTGATATAAGTATCAATTTCTTCTGAATCCGACTCTAATGTTGGACTAACTTCTGATTCGATATAATCTGGAACCAATGCCTGAATTAAGAGTAAGATGTACTCGTAATTGATATCCTCTGTTTTGACAGATTCTAGTTCATACTCAATATCCATTTCAATTTTCTCATCTTCAATTATCTCAGGTTTGATCTCTTCTATGACATTGATATATTTCCCATGAAACTCTTCAATTTCATCATGTGTGATCTGATAGTCTGTTTCTAATTCAGAATCGTCATATTCTGTGTAGAGCTGGATTGCCGCATAAGCCTTATCCAAACTCTGATACGCTTTTGCAAATTTCTTTTTCTGCCCGTCATTTAATTCATCAACTGATTCAGGATGAACAGCTAATTGTCTCAATGCCTCTAAAGCTTGCTTAAAGTCCTTTTGAGCCTCTTCAAATACAGGTGCTAACAAGTCGTTCTCACCACCATTAGAATACAAGACAAGGGCATCGGTTACTTTTTCTTCATAGGTTGCAGGTGTTTGGAACGTGACCACTTGACCGAAGTGTTTGGGACGGTCAAATAAACGATTCGTGCGTGAAAAAGCTTGGATCAGATTATGTGGTTGCATGGGTGCACGGTCAATAAATAAAGTCGACAAACATGGTGCGTCAAAGCCCGTCAATAAACGATCGACTACAATGACGAGATCCAGTTGTTCTTTTCTAAAGAGGTACTTTTCTTGTTTACGTGCTAGACGATCATTCACGTTCTTGTTGTAAGCACGCATGGTTTCAACTGAGAAATTCGTATCAAATAAAGCATTGTAATCTTTAATGGCTTCTTCCATCATGTCTTGGTTGATAACCGATGTTTCCTCGTTTTCAGAAATAGAATAGGTGATCGCTATTTTTGGAAAGTCGGGTAGTTTACTTCTGGTCTTCTCACTAATACTAATCGCTTTTTCTCCAGCAACAACTTCTTTAAATAAAGAATAATACCGTTGGGCTTGCGCAATAGAAGACGTGGTTAGGATCGCATCATATGTTTTCCCTGAACCATTTTGAAAGCCTAATTTGCGTCCAGATTTGTTTAGAATAGAATGAATCACTTCCAGCATATGTTTTTCATCTTCATAAACGGATTTCGGAATTTTAGCTTCCTTTTTTAGTTCCGTTAGCGCTGATAGTTCTGCATCTGGGTCTACTTGTAAGACGATATCATCTAATTCATCGTCTGAGAACGTACTCTTGTATTCAATTTGGAATCCAAGGACCGCTTTATCATGAATGGCTTCTTTAACCGTGTATTCATGTAGTCTGTGACCATATTGTTCTTCCGTTGTACGAGCTAAGTTCCCCACTGCTTGTTTGGCGTTTTCAGCAAAAATAGGCGTTCCTGTATACCCATACCAAAGAGGATGAGAGAAAAAGCGTTCAATTTCTTTTTTCTTTTGTGGCGATACTGCCCGATGGCATTCATCTACTACAAAAGCGAGACGCAGTTTTTTTAACTTTTTGTATCTGGGTGTGTCTTCTTTTCCTTCAAAGCGTTTCATGACGTGGTTTAATTTTTGGATCGTCGTGACTACAACCGTACGGTCAGCTGAAAGCAATTTCTTGATTAAATCTTTTACGTTGTCTGTCTCATCGATTTCAATCACATCGTGTTCGGCATATGAGGTAAAGGAAGACGTCGTTTGTTGGTCCAAATCCACCCGGTCAACAACAAAAATCGTTTTGTCTAATGAAGGAATTTGAAGCAAGTTACGAGCTGTCTTGTAAGACGTTAATGTTTTACCTGAACCGGTTGTATGCCAAACATAACCCGACTCTTGTCGTTTAGAAGCGGCTTTAACTGCTTCTATCGCATGAATTTGATAGGGTCTTAATAAGATTAACGCCTTTTTATTGCTGTCAATGACGGTATATTGCGTAATCATTTTATGTGCTTGCGGAATAGATAAAACCTGTTGAGCAAACTCTAAGTAACTGGTGACTGGCCCATTCTCTGAATCAACCCAAGTCGTTAAAAATTGTTCATTCAGCTTTGTATCTTGTGCTGCAGCTATGTAGCGTGTGTCACTGCCGTTCGACACAATAAACATTTGAAGTACTGAAAAAATACCGGTAAATTTACCTTGGACGAGGTATTTCTTAATTTGACGAAAAGCTTCCATATAAGAATGGGCTCTATTTTTTAGTTCAATATGAATCAATGGCAACCCATTGATCATTAACGTGATATCAAAACGGCGATCTCGATCATCTGTGCTCTGTTTAAAGCTTGTAAATTGATTAATGACTTCATAAGAAGACATTCCTCCAGCAATATCAGCACGATTTAAGACTCTTAAACGAACCGTTCCAAGCGACGCATCTTCTCGTTGCACTTGGACTTTTGCAATCCCATTTTCACCCGCTAACCATTTAGACGCTTCGTAGAAGTTAGCAAATTTCAATTGGTTTTGAACCTGACGGAATTCTTGTTCCGTCAGGTTCACTTCATTTAAGATATCTTTGTTGTTGCGTTCGAGTTTTTCTCGAAAGTTTACCCATAATTTATCTTCTGTGTTTAGATCTTTCCGATAGGTCCATTGCGACTCACCGCTGATCAATTGGTTAATGAGATTTTGTTCCAACTCTGATTCAGAAGTAAACGTGATAGCCATACACTCCCCCCATTTCTTTAGTCTTAAACGAACATCTTTTGTAGCATAGCTTTCTTCAGTTCTTGATAGGTTTCTAGTTTCTTTTGATGCAAATTAATAGTCTCATCTAATTGTTTGAAGAAATCTCCTATTTTTTCTTGCTCTTCTTTTAAAGGAATTGTTATTGTTAAATTTTCAACTGCAGAATAGTTTACATAAATTTGAGTACCACCTTGAACAATTTTTTTAACTTTTTCTCTGAAGGGGTGATTTAAAACTACATAAGCGAATTTCGGGTCAAATAAATTTTTTGGAGAAATTATTTCTGTTCTTTGATTAATTATAAATTCATCATCCGATTCAATAAGTAAGCTTCTTCCGATAATGGTACCATTTGCCGTTTTGTCATTTAAAACCATGGTTAGCTCATTTTTTCTAACAATTCTTTTACTTGTAACTTCATTTGACATAACACGGATACCTTGGTCTACATATTTACTTTCAGTTCCATAACTTCCTATGGAAATCACTTTGTACTTTCCTGATTCAGAAAAATGTTTTTCGATAGCGGTTCCACCTCTATGAGATGCGAGTTCACTTAACTTACGTTGTTCCCAATTATCAGTAAATCCAGCAAATCTTACTCTTGGAACGGTTTCTCCTTTTTGTGGAAACATCTTTTGCAACATAGCTTTTTTAAGTTGCTTATGGTCTTTGAGAAGTTGTTGCTCGAGCGTGATAATATTATCCATTTTACTGAAAAATAATCCTAGCTTTATTTGTTCTTCTGATAATGGAACAAAACAAGGTGTTTCTCTTATGGTATTCAATCCTAGATTCTTGATAGTTGAACCCGTAAGGTTACTAAAAAAATAATTTTTGATTTTGTTTGTTTGTAGTAATTGATACATAAATTTTTTATCAAATTTAGTAACTTCTAAAAAAGAAGTACTCTTTCCTAACATAACGTTTTCGCCAGCATAATAAGCTAAATTACCTATAGTGCCGTTTATTGATATTAATATTGTATCATTATTCAATAATTTATCTTTTTTTGATTGTTGTTCTTCTTGTACAAATTTTGTTTTTTTAGTGATAATAATCTTTCCATTTACTAGATTATTCCCGTTTATAAATGCTACCTTACCTGTCTCAGAATATTGAGGAGTACCGTGAAGTCCGTCACCAATTCTAACTGCCCCATCTCCTAGATTACATTTTTTCCAATCCGCATTAAATCCACCAAACCTAATATTAGGAGTTAACTTTTCTTTATTCATTTTTATCACCACTGTTCACCAATTGCGAAATAAATTCATGCAGTTCTTTATCTGCTTCTTCTGTTGTTCCATGCAATTCTGTTAGCATACCAAGCAATTTATTTTCTGCATTATTTAAATCTTTTTTAGTTTGTTGAATGTTTGTAGAAATTGTTTCTAATGGAATCTCTTCTTCTTCTTCAAACGTATCAACGTATCTCGGAATATTTAAGTTGTAGTCATTTTCTACCATCTCTTCAAATTGAGCTACGTAAGCATACTTTTCTATATTTTCACGTTTACTGAAAGCTTCTAATATAATATCGATGTGTTCATCTGTTAACGTATTTTGGTTTTTTGCTTTCTCAAATCCCTGAGAAGCGTCGATAAATAAAACGTCTTTTGTTGGACGATCTTTTTTCAAAACAATAACCGTAGTTGGAATTGATGTGTTAAAAAAGATATTAGCCGGTAAGCCAATGACCGTATCAATAGCACCATTATCTAGTAAACTTTTTCTAATCTTACCTTCAGCTCCTCCTCTAAAAAGAACGCCATGAGGTAAAACAATAGTCATGACACCTGTATCTTTTAAGTGATAGAAACCGTGTAGTAAGAATGCAAAGTCTGCTTTTGATTTCGGTGCTAAGACGCCGTAAGTTGAATAGCGGACATCTTCTAAGAATCCTTTATCAGCAGACCAATTTGCAGAATACGGGGGATTCATTAGAACGGCGTCAAAGTTTGTTGGTTCTTCCGTTGGCCAATCTTGATCTAAGGTATCTGCATTATGCAATTGTTGGTTTGCAGTTGATACACCATGAAGGATCATATTCATACGAGCTAAGTTATACGTAGACGTATTTAATTCTTGGCCAAAGTAAGAAATCGTACCTGGTTCAATAGAGTATTTTTTTGCATTCAACAACAAAGAGCCTGAACCCATTGTTGGGTCATAAACAGAAAATCCTTTTTGATTTTCTTTTCCTTGAAGCACAATTTGAGTCATTAGTTTTGCAACCGGTTGTGGCGTATAAAATTCTCCTGCTTTTTTACCTGATTCAGAAGCAAATTGACCGATTAAGTACTCATAAGCGTCCCCTAATACATCGCCTGCATGTCCTGCCATATTTAAAATAGATAATTCTTTCATAACATCAGAAATTGTTTGATTTTGCTTTTGAGGTGTTGTTCCTAATTTTTTAGAATATAAGTCAATATCTTCAAAAAGATTCTCGAATATCTCACTCGATTGTTCAATATCACGGAAACCTTGAACTAGGTCCTCTAATTGAAAAGAGCCATCATGGATAGCAGTAATTTGAGCCGTGAAGGTTAATTGTGGTTCAATCGTATAAGAAAACTCATCTTGTAATTCATCTAACAAATCTTCTTTGATATCACTATCTTGACAAGCTTTTACATATAGATTTTGGGCTATTTCTAAATCTTCTGTCGGTTCTTCTAATAAAACAGATACATAGCGAAGCATATTATCAGAGAGGTATTTATAAAAGACCAATCCTAATAAATAACTCTTATATTCATTTGCGTCCATTTTTGAGCGTAAAATATCTGCTGAATTCCAAAGTGCTTGGTAAAGTGTTTTCGAATTTTTTTCTATTTTTTCTGCCATTATGTAATTTACTCCTCTTTACTCTATTTTCTTTTGTATTTCCAGTTCTTTCTTAATACGATAGACTGTATCACGTGTTACACCTGTTTCTTCTGCAATTTTTTTAATTGGTTCATCAAGTTGTAATTTACTTACAATCACCTGATAGGTCATTCGATCTTTAGGATTAATTGCGTTCGCAGAATATTTCAAAGGTCTTCCCTTATAATATCCTTTTTTCTTTGCAATTTCGATTCCTTGTTGCTGCTTCCGCTTTATCTCTTCTCGCTCGTTCTCTGCTGTCCAAGAAAGTAACTGGACAATCATATTGCGAATCAGTTTTTGTAAATTAGGATCTCCTAATTCTTGATTTAGAATTGGTAAGTTTAAAACCATTAATCCAATTTCTTTCTGATCGAGTTCTTGAACTATTTGAATAATATCATCATAATTTCGTCCTAAACGATCCAATGATTCTACTATTAGTATATCTTTTTCTCGTAGAAATTGTAGCGCTTCTTTTAGCTCTACTCTGTCTATCGTATTTTTCCCCGATATTTTTTCTTGAAATAATTTTTCTGCTCCAGCATTTTCTAGTGCTTCTAATTGTCGGTCCAAATTTTGTTCCGTTGTAGATACTCGTGCATAACCAACTTTCATATTATCCCTCATTCCGAAATCATTTAATCGACACTTATAATCTACACTATAAACACAGTAAAATCAATACACGTCATGTGTCGATTATGGGTACACCCTAATCGTACACCGTAACCAGGTTACCAATAACAGTAGTTTATGGTAACTTTTGTTTCATCATGATTTAACCTCCTTTATTTCTTCTGAAATACGTTTCCGCAATCATTACAGTGCCATCTGTCTTTGCCTTTTTTACCTGCAAAACCTGCAAGTGTACCAATACCACCAGTTAAGGCTCCACCTACAACCGCTTTACCAACTGAGAAGCCTTTTTTGTTGTTATCCATAAACACTACATTGGTTGATTTGCACTTAGGACACTTCAGAGCATGTTTATTGACTTTTTCTTTTTTGACTTTCTGTGCTTGCTGTACTTGCTGTACTCCAAACCCACTTACTGTATCAACTGTAATTTCTTCGTTTTTTTCTTGAAGTAGTTCAAGAAATTTATTCAAGTCTTCTTCCTGTTTACGTGTGTAAATAAATCCATTTGAAAATATTACAGGATTAGCTATAGGTTCTCCAGTGAATGAAAGAAAACAATTTCCATGTTCAGCAATACTGGCCTTCTTTACATAAACAACCTTAATCTCACTAATATTGAATTCACCATTAACATAAACTTTGCCCGTTACATTAACATTGCCATCCTCATCAATATCAATTGTCTTCTTAGGCATTGCTCCAAATTTAAATGTTGTCATAATAACCTCTCCTTTTGTAATTTTTTTAAGTATGCAGATTATTTCCTTTACTTCTAGTTCATAAAGGCTCGTCAGGTGTATTCGTTCGTGCTTGTCGGAATAACCGCTATAATCGTTTTATTTAACCATACTCTAATCGTACAGTATTTTATAATAAAAGACTGTCAGTTTAAACTCTTTATATTTAGTAATATCCGGGTAATTCATAGATTCTCTTAAAATCTATTTTAAAAGTAAAAAAAGAGTATATATACATAAATGTAATAGATTCTTTATAGGATTACTCTTTTTTAAAACAGGATAAATTTTTCTTTTACAAGTATTATTTTTTTCTACTGTAGCCACATTAACATGAACGTTGTCTGTATTTGTATGAATCGCTGTACTGTCGTACATAGTTAAACCAGTCTCCGTGCTCCCTCCTCGATATCTTTTAAATAAACCATAAAACATTTCTCCAACTTTATTCATCGCTTTTATCTTTTGACTATCTTCTGGGTAAACTAAGACTTTTAAGCCTACCATCACAGTCGGCTCAACTGAATCAAACATAGTTTTGGCCGCTTCCGGATCAAAGCCAATATTGAATTCAGACAAGATTCCGCTATTTCCTCTAGTAAGAGAACCCCCATAAAAATGACTTCTTTGATTTCGTTTCTGGACACATTTTTAAGTGCATCGCGATATTGGTCAGCGGCCCAATCGCTACAATTGTGATAGGGTCTTCGCTATTTAAGATGATTTCTCGCATGTTCTTTTAATAAGAAATGATTCGTTGGTTTTTTAAAATCATATCCTTCCATACCTGTTTCGCCATGAACACGACTGGCATTCTTGATGTCTCTAATTAAGGGTGCATCTAAGCCCTTGGCCACAGGAATATCTTTGCCAAAAAATCCAAGCAACTTTAGCGCATTTTAGGTGACGTAGTCCAATCCAGTATTTCCTGCGACAGTCGTAATCAATTTTACTTCTAATTCATTGCTATATAGCGCAATCGCTAGCGCTATATAGCAATGAATTAGAAGTGAAATTGGTATCAATAATAATCTGCTTTTAAGTCGAATGTATTTCCTCTTTCTTATTTTAGTAAAATAGTTTTCATACAATTATAACCTCTAGGAAATTAATTATATATTCTGTTTTTTTGAACGGTTTTCTTGAATATTACCTAAAATCATAATATAAAAGAATTATTCACTTTATCTTCCGCATCGTATGTAACTAACAGAAAGAACGATGTAATTTATTAAGATGAGAATCTAATTCTTTAATAATTGTTTTAATCTTTTGGTATCTTTTTCTACTTTTTTTCAAAAAATTGAAACTCTGAAAAGTAGGTACCGATATTACTGATAAGTTAGAAAGATCTTTATTTTTTTCAACACATTTCTGTCTTTAATGTGGTTATAGTTTAGTCAATGAAAAAATTTACAATATCATCATACTCTTCTTTATGCAAGCGTTATCATAAATGTAATCTACAAAAAGAGACCGAGAAATCTAAACTTCTCAGTCTCTTTTTAAAATATTTTAGACTACCATTCAGCTATAGTACCATCATAGTGTTTCCATTGAGGATTTGTCCAGACTAGTCCTTCTTGAGAAATTTCTTCAATCAGGTCTTCATTTAATTCTAAACCAAGACCAGGTTTAGACGGAAGATCAACGAAGCCATCTTTATATTGAAAAACTTCTTTGTTATGAACGAAATCTAATAAATCAAATCCTTTATTATAATGAATTCCTAAACTTTGCTCTTGAATAAAAACATTTGGCGTACAAGCGTCAACTTGTAACGTTGCAGCTAATGCAATCGGCCCATATGGTGCATGTGGTGCAACAGCTACATCGTAAGCTTCAGCCATTGCTGCTATTTTTTTAGTTTCTAAAATACCACCAACTAAAGCAACATCTGGTTGAATAATATCTATACTTCCTTGTTTGAAGATATTTTTAAATGCCCATCTAGTATATAACCGTTCTCCAGTTGCTAATGGTGTAGCTACATGGCGTGCAATCTCAGAGAAAGCTTCCTCGTTTTCTGGCAAAACAACCTCTTCTAAAAACATAGGTTTCAATGGTTCAAGTTCTTTAGCTAATACTTTTGCCATTCCTTTATGGACTCTGCCATGAAAATCCACAGCAACTTCCATTTCATATCCTAATTTTTCGCGTATTGAAGCAACCCTATCTACTACTTTTTGTACTTCTTTAAATGAATCGATGTAATGTAATTCTTGAGTTGCGTTCATTTTCACAGCTCTAAATCCTCTGTCGTAACGATCCATTGCTTCAGTAACTACATCTTCAGGTCTATCGCCACCGATCCAAGAATACACTTTAATGTTGTCACGTGCAGCCCCACCTAATAACTCGTAAACGGGAACATTAAAATACTTACCCTTGATATCCCATAAAGCCATCTCTATACCAGATACAATCGTTCCATTTATTGGTCCGCCTCTAAAAAATGAGCGGTGAAGTTCTTGCCACAATCTTTCAATCTCAAACGGATTACGACCAATAATTCTTTTACCCATTTCATATGCTCCAGAGACAACTGTTTCTGTTTTTGTACCAGAAATCATTTCTCCCCAACCTTCGATACCTTCATCTGTACTTATCTTTATAAAAATCCAGCGTGGCTTAATTTTGTAGACTTTAACATCTGTAATTTTCATTGTTCACCCTCCATTTAATAATCATATAGCTTGTTCTTCTATTTCCATTTCATTTTTTTCTCTCTGTTCTCTAGCTTGTCTCGTGTTAGGCTTCATAACTTCAAAGTAATACCAGAAAATTGCTATGATAAAAATCATGACAGGCAGTGTTACTAGTAATGGACCAACAAAAGCAAAGAATACTAAGAAACTATGCGTTAAGCTAGTTGCTGAAAATGATGAGATTAATAGAGCGCTACCTGCAACCGCTACCTCAATACCCACTGAACCTGCAAGCTCTGTAAGAATAGGGGCTGTAATTGTACCTGCATATAAAATAGCTGCACTAGTTGTTAATCCAATAATGATATTTTTGAAGAAATTTCCTCTTGTAAGAGCAACGACTAAAGCAATTCTAAAAGGAATAATCGCTAAGTCAGCAAAAGGTAACATTCTATTCCCTGGTAGAATAAATGCAAGTCCAATAGTTAAAGGAATTAAAATTAATGCAGTAGTAATTACATCTTGATTTCCTACTACAACCGCTGCATCTAAACCGATAAATAATTTTCTGTCTTTAAATTTCTTCTGAGACCAGTCTTGCGCCGCTTCTGAAATGGGCATTAATCCTTCAACGAATAAAGAAGTCATTTTAGGAATAATAACCAATACAGCAGCCATACTTACACCTAATTGCAATGATGTGGTAATATCGTACCCACCTAATAATCCAATAGCCGAACCTAATATTAAACCTAAAACCATCTGATCTCCGAAAAACCCAAGATATTTTTGAACATCTTTAAGAGTGACATTAATTTTATTTATGCCAGGAATTCTATCTAACAACCAATTTAAAGGCCAAGCAAGCACTAATGTTGAAGTTGCTGATACTGTTGGTAATGAAACTCCAGGTATACCAAAGAATTTTTCAATCATTGGTTGAGACCAATCTGCTATCTTAAAGGTTGTAATTGCCATTACAACTGAGGCTCCAATACCAAGCCAAATGTTTGTTGTAACATAATGAACCATTATTCCAACAATTGCCATATGATGATAATTCCAGATATCAACATCTAATGTATTGGTTGTTTTAGTCAACAGCATAATGATATTAACTGCAAATATTGAAAGTACAAGAAACACAATGATAGGAGAAGACCAAGTAACAGCCGCAATAGAGCCCCAACCTACATCTAATACATCTAAGTTTATTCCAATATTATCTACCATCGCTTGAGAAGCAGGACCTAAGTTTGCGGCCATGTAATCTAGCAGTAATCTGATCCCAGCAAAACCAATTCCTAATGTCAAACCAGATTTAAATGCTTTTCCTAATTTTAAACCAAAAAATAACCCAATAACGGTAATAATAACGGGTAACATTACTGTTGGCCCAGCTCCAATAAGCCAATCAAATCCTGACATTACTGCATTCCACATAGTATTTCCTCCTGAATCAATTTTTTATTTTAAATAACTTATAATTTCTTTTAAAGTCTCTTCTTTACCAATCCCAGTTAATAAAGATAAACCGGCTACAACAGGTGTATTAACCTGTCCGCCAAATTGACCAGTTGTTACAACTAAATCATAATTATCTCCTTTTCCAGGAACCTCCATCAATTTACATTGTTCAGTTTTAATATCTACTCCTTCTTTTTCAGCATAATCTCTTATTTTTGAAGCTACCACAGTTGATGTTGCAATTCCGTTTCCACAAGCTACTAATACTCTTTTCATAATAAATTCCTCCTGCTATTTTTAATTTAAGTATGGTTCTAACATAGTTAATACTTTATTTTTATCTGTCATTTTCGTAATTTCTCTTGTTAATGTATCATTTTGAATAATTGAGACAACTTTTTGCAACATTTCTATCTGACCATGTGCTTCTTTTATGGCTAACATCATAACAATCTTTACATCTAACTCTTTTTCAATATTTTCCATTGAACAAAACTTCGCAGAATTTTTTAGCATACCGATAGCAATAGATGTTTTATGAACTAACTCATTATCTGCATGAGGAATAGCAATATTTACACCTAAGGAAGGCAAGCCAGTAGGGTATATTTTTTCTCTCTCTATAATGGCTTTTGGATATTCTGGTTTAACATAATCATGTTCAAGTAACTTATTCGACAAAAAATTCAAGATGTCTTCTTTTTTTTCAAAGTCTAAATCAATAAAGACTAAATTTTTATCGAGCTTCAATTTCATCTGTGCCTCCACTCCTTTCCTTTAATTCTAAAAATTTGCTGTTATTTAAAAACTTTATTTTCAAATAACAATAAAGATTCTTTTAGTCCTTTAATGTTTTGAGTTAAAACATCTTCTTTATTAAAAATCCCTGAAGCTATACCTACATAATCAGCACCATTTTCAAAGAAGCTAACCGTATTATCTAAAGTAACTCCTCCAACAGCCATTAAAGGAAGTTTTCCCAACGGAGCTTGAATATCGTTGAAAAATTTCTTTCCAACCGTGTTCGCTGGAAAGATTTTTATAATATCTGCACCATTCATTTTAAGTTCCATTACTTCTGTTGGTGTCATTGCTCCAGGTATACTTAAAATGTTTTTTTGTTTGCACATTTCTAAAATCTCTTTACTTAGTTTGATAGGAGATAATATAAATTGAGCTCCGGCATCTATAGCATTAGTTGCATCTTCTAAAGACAATACAGTCCCAGCACCTATATAAAAATTATTTCCATACTCTTTTGATATCTTGTTAATTGTTGTAAGAACATCTGGTGAATTCAATGTAATTTCAAGTGCATAGTGATCATGCTTACCTTTTAAAACATCCATAACCGTTTTAACCTGTTCGTAATTATACCCACGTAAGATAATAGTAACTTTTGGAAAGTTGTTTTCCATTTTTCCGCCTCCTCTGTTACTTATATACATGCAAGTACCGTGCCAACTTTTGGCTCATAGTGTTATATCGGTTAAAATAGAATGAACCTCTTCTTTTGTAGTAGCCTCTTCAAGCAGTTGGAAAACGTTGTCCTTATAGAGGATTTTGTATAAATCTTCTATTTCTTTCCCATTATCTTCAGTCAAAGCAAGAAGAAAAACAAAAGTCACATATTGGTTACTTTCCCATAAAATAGGTGTGGCTAGTTTTGTGATTGAGATGGCTGGTTTTGTAATATACTTACTTTCACCATGTGGAATAGCTACCCCACCTTCCAAAAAAGTGTTACCCATCGTTTCTCTTTTGTAGATACTTAGAATATAATCGTTTGTTACTTTTCCTTCTTTTATTAATTTTTTTGTCATCTTATCAAGAACGTCATTCTTTGTAACAAACTCATTCTCGATATGAACTAAATCTACCTCTATATATTTTTTCAGTGTGTTCTCTCTGTAAGTTTTTCCTTTATTATTTATAATATGTTGCAACTTATTGCTTTTATTTAGGAGCTCTTCAGCTGATACAAAAGGCACATCATTATAATTTGGATTAATCGTTCCTACTATTGCTATAATTTCGTTAGAATGCCTAATTTTGTCTAAGGTTACAGAGGTTTCTTCTTTAGTTAAAAAACCAATGGGAAGAACCTTAATCTCATCTATATAATTAATAATTGATGTTTCAATGTAATTTTTCAGTACCTTGGCTGCTCCTTCGCCGGTTAAACACAAGGTTACGATTATCTTTTCTCTTTCTATCGGCGAAATGATAGTACTTCCAGTTAAAAATTGCTTTGAATCAATTTCATTAGCCAATTTATCCAAGGTGTCTTCAGGTAGCAGAGAACGCCTAACAGATTCTATTACCATTAGTGTATCGACTCTTCCAACTACTCGAACCGAGACACCTGTTCTTGCTGCAATAATATCACCAAATAGTATTAACGATCCCATATCAGCTAATATAAGAACGCCTTTTCCTTGATCAGCATTTTTCACTATTGGTATTGTTTTTTCTAACATTAAGTCCGGAGAATCTGTTAAATCCATTTCTAATCCAACGGCATGATTTACACCTAATAATTTATTCGCTACCTCTACCATGCCTTTTGCGACGTTTCCGTGAGAAAGTACAACAATGCCTATTTTTATATTTTCACTTTGTAATAGACCTTTAAAATGCTTAAGATACATCGCGATAAACCCGATTTCATCTTGAGGCAAACTTATATTGTATTCTCTATCAACAAGTTCTTTAATAAGGGTACCCACTTTAAATTCTTCCTTGTACTCATTTTTTATCTTTTCTAAATTTGGGTTTATTGTTTCTTTATTAGATAGAAATCTATTAATGGCAGAATTTAAGTGAATAGAAAGTGGGAAAATTAACTTGTTGTCTAAATTTTCAAAATAAGCAGTTGCAATTTTAAAGCCTTTCTTTGTTGTTTCTAAGAGTCTAGAACCAATAATGTTTTTTAGTATTTCATAATCGCTTTCTTTTTTATAGCTCAGTGTGGAAAGACGTTCCATCTCCCCTTCAATTCTTTCACTTAAAATGGAGCTTATTTTATTTTCTTCATAATCCTCTAGTTTCATTGTCTGATACGTGTTCTCAATGAAATCATAAATCGTCTCAGTTTGTATCGATGCTGAAGCTACTTTCAGTTCTTCGCTTTTCTTACTATCACTCTCATTGACAATTAAATCGTTTTGACTAAAAGAATAAACTTCTTCATTAAAATCATTTTTTACAATGATTTCTTCAATGATTGGCTTAGGTAAATCTTGAAAATGGATACTAATTTTACTTTGTTGATTTATTGTTGCATGAAGAAATCCTTTTGCAGAAGTTGCTTGTATATCACTTTTTAACTGTCCTATATTTCCTTTACATGAATAAGATAGCAGAGATTTTATGACATCCCTTTTTATCCTAAACGGTTTATTTACACGCTTACTTTCATTTTTAAAAAACACTTTTATAAAGTCGAATTTTTCACTGATGGTTCTCTCGTGATAACTTGGCATTTCTATATTTATAGGGATCCTTCTTCTAAATGTTAGCAATAAAGTTCTGGCCGGATCTTCTGTAGTTGCTCCGATTAAAAGCAACTTACTTTTTCTTGTCAATTCAGTTTCTCCTAATCTTCTGTATAAATTTTGATCTAAGAGATAAAATAAAATTTCTTGTCCTTCAGGTGGCAAACGATGAATTTCATCCAAGAATAAGATTCCACCATCACATATTTCGACAAGACCCTTTTTATCTTCAGTTGCTCCTGTAAAAGCTCCTTTTACATAACCAAAAAGTTGAGAAAGTAATAATTGAGGGTTTTCTGCATAATCTGCGCAGTTAAATATTTCGAAGTGAGCGTTATCTTTGAAGTTTTTTGTTATTTTGCTGTATTCGTACATTTTTTGTGCAATAAAACTTTTACCAGAACCAGATGGACCAACAATCAGAGTATGTAAGCCCATTGGAGGGTAAAGTATAGAAGCTTTAGCTTGATTAATTTGTGTCTTCAAACTTTCGTTGAATCCTATCAATCCCTCAAACGGGTCTTCTTCTATTTTTGGATTTGAATTTTCTGGAACTAACACTTTTTCTTGGGCTTCTTTTCTATACTTGCTCACTGCAGAACGTGTAATAACAAAACCAGATTCGTTTAATTTTTCTGTTAGTTTTCTTTCAGATAGCGTTGGTTGTTCTGTTAAAATAGCTATGATTTCAAACTCCAGTAATTTCTTTCTTCGGATTCTTGAATCTTGAATGTTTGCTTCAATTCTTAAAATAGTAATATTTTCTCTAAAGGTGTCTAACATTTCTGCAAGCTCAATGTCAGTGTATGGGTTACGAGAATCTTCATTTTCAATAATATTTTTTAATTTAATGATCAAAGTTAATATCTCCTTATATATGGCTGAATTTTTACTAGCATTTATATTAAATGTATTAATATTCCTGCAATTATTTCCGTCAACTAACCTTACAAGCAACAATACAGCTATTGCTTGTTTTCTATTCCTGTTAGTTCTCTTAATTTCAAAATATGGGATTACACCCAAAGAAAAAACTGCTATTTTATAAAATTACCAATACATGAAGTGACATAAAGTCATGTATGTAGAATCTTATTTAATTACGGGTAAAAAACTTCTAAAAGTGTTTATAATTAATCTAATAACAATAGAGAATTATAAAAAAATGTGACAAAAATGCGACAAAGATATAGTAATTATTATTGAATTAATATACTATATATTTTATAAGCTATTAATTAACCTGAATAATTCATAGCTCTAAACTAACCGTTCATTTTTTTAAAAAATCAGCTAAATTGCTAGTCCGTTCAGTTTATTTAAAAAATTTGACCTTAGACACTATTATTTCAGTGGTAAAGTGTCCGTTTAGTTAACTGTTAATCTTTTTAGGGCAGACTTCTCCTAAAGAATCTGTCAAGTCGAAAAATTCAGTTGTCTCTTAACCTATATCCATTGGCTAGACCGCCTAAGGCGCTCAAAGATGGCATAAAAGTCAGTTTGATAGACATGATAGCTCGACAGCTTAAGATATAGGCGTCTACCTGTTTTCACCAGCTTACCAGCGACTTTCAGAAATTTAAGACGGATGGTGTGAATCGTCATTCCTTTGTCGTTTGCTTTAAACCCGATGGTTTTCAAGAAGTTGACCAGATTGTAAGCCAGGACACTGATCATCATCCTAACGTGATTCTCTATAAAGCGTGGGCTATCAGTCTTATCAAAGTAAAAGCCGGCTTTCGCTTCTTTGATAAAGTTTTCCATAGTTCCCCGCTTCGCATATAATGAGAAAATTTGATCTGAAGACGTCGTGCTTGAAAGATTCGTGACAATGCATTCATGACGAAAGAGTAGCTCGCCTGCTTCACGTGTTGAACGAATGCATATGCGACGTGCTTTAGTCCATTTTTGTGCTTGATACGTCGTGGAATGATAGCGAACTTCTTTTTCTTCCCACAGATGGTTATCTCCGTAACGAACGTAGCCTTCGGCTATTTGACCGAGTTTTCGATTGCTTTTTAAGCGAATAACGTAGTAGACATTATGGGATTCACAGGACTCATACAAATCAGGTGTAGCGAAGCCACTATCTCCACGAACAATTAATTCACTGCACGGTAACGAGTGGGTGTAGTGATCTAACAGCGGCTCAAGGAACGCTTTGACGCCTTTAGACGTATACTGATTGCCTGAACGAAGTTCAGCTTTTAAGAAATCACCCGTGAAGCCATCAAAAGCCACTAAAGGGTGATAGCCATATGTTTGATAGTGTCCATTATAATCCGTTTCTTCTTGATGTCCGTAAGTATCGGAATGCGTTGAATCTAGATCAATGATTAAGTCAGTGTCATTGCGTATGAGGCGTGCTTTGTCAATAAGTGCCTGATTCAGTGACTGAAGCTGATAGATATTCTCTACGGAAAAACGATCTAAAAAACGAGACAGTGAGGGTTGCGAAGCGAGCTGCTTTCTTCCCAGAATCGCTTGAAAGACGGGGTCTTGTCTTAGTAGATTAGCAGCGGAATCGGCAGAGTAGCCAGCAATTAGCTGCATAATAAGTTGTTCGAGTATGTCTAAATTATCATGCGTATGATAAGCTCGATTATCCTTGATATGGAGCAGTCGGTCCGCTGTATCAGAAAAACCGAAGGTGTTCATTAGTTCTTTGACTAAAACGAGACCCGAGT
>NZ_LSRN01000014.1 GCF_001885615.1 Alkalibacterium sp. 20
TAATAAGGGTTAGGCATGCTAAAAGTGGAAACCCAAGCGAGTGATGCTAAGAAGGTCAAACTTCGGCATGCTCAGGTGAAACTCCCAGTGAGTGATGCTAAGAAGGTCAAACTTCGGCATGCTCAGGTGAAACTCCCAGCGAGTGATGCTAAGAAGGTCAAACTTCGGCATGCTCAGGTGAAACTCCCAGTGAGTGATGCTAAGAAGGTCAAACTTCGGCATGCTCAGGTGAAAC
>NZ_LSRN01000015.1 GCF_001885615.1 Alkalibacterium sp. 20
CAAACCCAATAGTTATCTGTAGTTTACCAATATCAGAGGGAGTATTTCAATTTTTAAACAACAAAAAACTGGGTCCTAAAAGTAGGGTGCTTTATTAAGCGTCTACTTTATAGGATCCAGTTTATTTTTGTGATTCTGTCTTTTTTTAAATTTTAATCAAAGAATCCTCTGATTGCTTCCCAAATTTGTCTGAAAAAGTTTCCAACTTGATCAATCAAACCGCTGTCTTCTGCATCTTGCCAGACATCTCCGAAACGATCTCTTATATTATTCGATAGGTTTTCAAGCTGTTCTTTAACTTGTTCGGAATCGATCGCGCCGGTTTGCTGATAGCGTTCAAAGAAAGCCAACAAACGGTCGATCTGTTCTTGACTGATAACGTTCTGCAGGTCATTATTTTCCAGTGCGTCATTAATGATGCGCTCGATATCCTCACGGGTTGCCAGTTCATCTTGACGCTCACGGAGTTCAGCCAATTGCTGTTTGATTTCCACGATCGCCTGGTCAAAACGTGAGGTATCAAATTCTTCATTATCCGCATTTTCTTGTGCGATATTATTCGTTGTTTCAAGTTCTTCCTGAGCCACTTCCATACGGTCCTGATCCAATTCTTCACCGTTTACATCAAAGGCCTTATAAATACCTGTCAAGGCGCTTTCCCCTGTGACCGGGCGAATACTTGCGACCATGATCGTTACATCTTCCACACCAGCTGTTATTGCAGCATTGGCGTACTGTTCTTCAGTAATTTGAGTAATATCGTCTGGCGTTTCGATGAGAACAGTCACGCCGTCTCCTTCACCTTCACGTTGAACCAACACTGAGGAAATCATGCTCGCTGTGTTTCCCGATCCGGTACCCAGATAATTCTGCAAATCTTCACCGGTCACATCAACACTTGCTACATTTTCCATGTCATCGATACCCAGTAAATCGGCTGTTTCTGCAACCTGCGTTTCATCAAGACCGCCACCATACACATATGTAGGAAGTCCCCAGGCTTCATCGACGACACTTGTATCAATTCCTTCAGCTGCGTTTACCGTTGACATGGGCACAAGTGACAAGGCACCTAATGCCGCCACGTAAATGATTCCTCTTTTTAATTGTTCGATCATATTTATTCTCTCCTTTTAGGTCAATATTTTAGTCTAAATGCAAATATAGTATACCACCAACGTTCCTTTTTGACTATTCGAGCAAAAAAGCACTGCCTAATGTCTCTTTGGCAATGCTTTTTTCGATAAGCCTAAATCAATTGATCGCTATTAGGTTTATTTAAAGTTTATTTAATGCCTCGTTAATTGTATCGTCACCGGTGACTAAATCAAATGATTTATGGTACGCTTTTTCGTTATCTAATGCAGACACAATCACTTTAGCGACATCAATTCTCGGAACGCTAAATACTTCAGTATCTGTAATGGCGTCTTTTATGAGAACTTTACCAATGGACTCTTTATTTTCCAGCATGCCCGGACGTACAATAGTATAGTTGAGACTTGAATCCATCAGCCACATGTCCGCAAAATGTTTGGCCACATAATAAGGTTTAAGTTCTTCACTCCATCGGTCTCGGTCGGCGGCGCCAAATGCACTTACCATGACGAAACGCTCGATCCCGCTGGCTTTAGTGGCTTCAATTACTTTGACGGCTCCATCCAAGTCAATAAGTAGTGTTTTATCATCTCCGGTACTTCCGCCCGAACCTGCCGCAAAGACCACCGCATCAACATCATGCATGCTTTCTTTAATTTCAGCAACGGTACCTTCCAAGTCCCCTAGTCTAGCTTCGACACCTTTTTCTTTAAATTTTTCAACTTGTTCTTCTTTTCTGACAAAAGCGATCGGCGTGTGTTTGCCTTCATCCTTTAATTCATCCACTAAATGTTGCCCGATTTGACCATTTGCTCCAACAATTAATACATTCATCATTATCGCTCCTTTAATTTTTCTCTCTGTTATTACCATAACAAAAGAAGAAAGATTAACCAAAAAGAACGATTCAGTCTGACGAGCATTATAAATAAAATATATATGTTTATTTCTGCTATTCAGTACGTTAAGACGTCAAGTCGTTTCTTTACTGTTTATACTTCTCGATATAACTTTCAAGTCTACTTCTTGTCGGTAAGCCTTCGTTATCTCCTGCGTGCTGAACTTGGAGTGATCCAA
The DNA here is from genome assembly GCF_001885615.1 of Alkalibacterium sp. 20. Taxonomy (GTDB): domain Bacteria; phylum Bacillota; class Bacilli; order Lactobacillales; family Carnobacteriaceae_A; genus Alkalibacterium. Next base: position 2,176 of record NZ_LSRN01000015.1, read on the forward strand.
TAGCAATAGCATTTGCATAGACTGCCGCTTCAGTCCAGGAACATCCGTCCAAGTAGGCGTGGATGATCCCAACCGCAAAGCCGTCTCCGGCATCGACCGTATCTATGACTTTATCGACTTTAAATCCTTTAACGTTTATTGTGTCTTTGCCTTTTTCAGTGACAAAGGCTCCATGAGCAACACTTTTCGTTATGACTGACTGCCGGCGGGATCCCCGTAACGTGCAGGAGTTTGACAGATGAAACATCCACTTCTTTGATATCATCCACTGATAAAGTTGTAAATGCACTGCATCTCCGGTAATAAGCTGTTATTGGGTCTCCGTCACTTACTTTATTTTTCAGCATCAAACCTGTTTCGTGATCGTTTGAAAAAAGCACATGACTGGTGTCTATTTTTTCTGCATTCAGAAAATCTAAAATGTGTTCTCCAATGGGATCTCTACCTAATTTCGTCACATACTTAACCGTATGATCGAGACTTGACAATCCAACCCCTACATTCAGTTCTGCTCCCGCCACAGAACGATTGAAACGAAATACATCTTTAACTGCGCCATACTCCTGGGCACTAAATAAGCCCATCGATTCTCCAATTAATACAACACTAGCCATTTTGCACATCCTAGTTTAAGTCATGATATTTATCGACAAATGCCTGAGCATTTTCAGTCACACTAACATATCCTTTTTCTTTCAAATCTTTTGTTAATGCACTTCCAATCCCGACTGCCCACGCACCATTTTCCATCCACTGATCCATGTTGTCCAGACTTACACCACCTGAAGGTATCATTTCCACATGCGGAATAGGACCGTGCACATTTTTAATGAATGCAGGGCCTAAATTTCCTCCTGGGAAGACTCTAACCACTTCAACACCCGTTGCCATGGCATCGCGACTTCTGTTACTGTGCCGCATCCTGGCAGATAAGGAACTGCATACGTGTTGCAGATGGATGATATTTCCGGGACAAAGTTCGGACTGACGATGAATTCTGCTCCGGCAATGATGGCAATACGTGCAGTGATGGCATCCATAACTGTTCCGGCACCGACGACCATATCCGTATCCGCAAATTGTTTCGCCAATGTTTTAATTGAATCGTCCGCTTGAGGTGTTGTGAAAGTTACTTCAATGTTTTTTATACCACCTTCATAAATGGCTTCAGAGATCATTGTTGCATCTTTTGCTGAATTACCTCGAATCACAGCAAATAAGTAATTATCTTTTAATTGAGATAAAATCTTCTGTTTTTTAGTCATGATTTCCTCCTATTTACTTTCTACTTGCATATCAGCATAAAGCTCCCTTAAAATGAGCTCTATCAAATTTATCGCTTTTTCAAGACTCATTTAGTCCGCTATCGATGTGTCCTGTGAATCAATGTATTGAACAACTTCCAGTAATATATCGATTTGTTTCTGGATGGCTAGTCCGATCGTTGTATCTTTGATCAATGTTCTTTCTAATTTTCCATCTATCACATGCTTCAAGCTTGTTTCATCTTTCCCCCGATTGAACAACTCTGAGACAGCTTCAAAGGGCTGGTGTGTCACGATTTGAAACCCATATGAGTTATTTAGTAATGAGTAACCCGCGATCCCCGTTGCTTCCCGGTAAGCTTCGTTCATACCGCCATCGATGACAATTAAACGATCGCCCGCTTTAATTGGACTTTCCCCTTTTTTCACTTCTATAGGCGTGTGTCCGTTCACTATTTTAGCACTTGTGTTTTCCAGTCCGAATGAATGCAATATTTTTTCGACTACTTTTTCATTTTCTCTTAAACTAAAATAAGCATTTCGTTCCTCTTTGTGTGTTTCAGTATCATCTATATAATACCGCTCAAATGTCGTCATCTTATTTCTGCCAAATAAAGGTGATTTATCACCAGCCCACGCATACCATAGGACATCTGTCGCATAATCATCACTAGTGTGAGGTGATTTGGCTGCTTTTCTGACGTATTGGTCAAAGGTGTCCAGCATTTCTTTTCCAGCTACTTTATTACCCTCAAGTTCAATCGACTGAAAATCGCCATTTTCATCCATCGGCAAACACCCATGATACAATAAATGACCATTATAGATTAGATACATTCTTCCTTTTTCAAGCAGGAAAGTAATATAGTCTTTAATTTTCACGGATCGCTGAAAACTGTCAATCAAAGTACTGACAATATGTTCCTCTTCACTGGATAGCTGATTAGGTTGCTCTTCACTAATTTGATTATATGGAAAATCAGTTAAGGACCAGTTCTTTCCATCAATTTCAACAACCTGTTTCTCTTTATCTATTTTTTCTAAAAGACATCGCTTGGACATTTGAAACTCTGGTCGTCTTTCGATGATCTGTTCTTCCAGTTTAAATTGAATGACCGCCAAAGCATGATGTGCTTTGGTCAGCAGTTCTTCACTCTCTTCTATCAATAAAGAAGCTGTTTTAGACCCTTTGGGTTTGAATGCGTCAGACACTTTATAATTTTCTTCTGCATGCAGAAAAAGGGGTCTCAAATTCAAGCCATATGTTTTTTCCAGCTCAAATAAATAACCATATCGTGCTGCAATGCGCAAGAGTGTGATCAAGTTTACGTTGGAACCGAAACGTGCACCCATCCATAGCAAATCATGATTTCCCCACTGCACATCGACGGAATGATGTTTAATCAGTTTCTCCATCACACGGTCTTCCCCGCTCGAGCGATCGAATATATCTCCAACTAAATGCAGATGATCGATGACCAACCGCTGAATGACTTCGCTCAAGGCGATAATAAAAGACTCTGCCTGATTCAGACTTATCAACCGATTCAGAATGTTTTTATAATACAAATTCTTTTTTTTCTGATTAAAATCCGTGTATAAAAGTTCTTCGATAATATAGGTGTACTTTTCGGGCAGGGCTTTTCTAAGTTTTGACCGTGTATACTTGACCGCGCAAAAACCCATAAATTCCACCATATTTATGATCGTATCTGCATACCATTCATCATCTTTAACGACCTCAAAATGATCATGTTTCAGCGCATATTTCGGATAACTAATAAGCAGGCTAAACCAGTCTTTCTGTTCGGTCGTCCACTGATCCCCATAGTGATTTTCGATTTTTTCCCGAACATTACCGGCCCCAGTACGCAAAATGTGTTCGAACGCCTGAGAAGACCCATGAACATCCGAAAGATATAACTCTGTCCCTTTAGGTAAGTTCTGTATGGCTTCCAGGTTAATGAGTTCAGTGTAGACCGCTTCTGGTGTCGAATATTTTTCTCTAAGTAAGTTTAAATAGTTTTGATCCATTTTTACCCTCCAGATTGCCCCAAGATATTTTTGAAAAAAGAGGCCGTTTTTTTAATAGTACAAGAGACTTAAACGCCTGAATCTGCTTTAAATCCGCAGTCAATCGGTCAAACGACGCCATTGACAAAACTGGCTGTTTTTTCATCAGTCAAGAATAGTAAGCCACCGACCAATTCTTCACCTTCACCGAATCGGACCATTGGCGTGTTGTTTAAAATTTTGTTTGCACGATTTGAAAATAAATGATAATAGTCTTTTATCTGTCTATTTATCACATTCATACTATCATTTCTTATAAAATATCGTAGTGCGCTTCGTTTAGATCCTGAACAGTTTCTTCTAAAAAGAATTCAGGGTATTTCTCGATGATATTGGATTGAGAACGCACCATAAAGTGAATATGACTTACAATTAGATCTTTTACCTCTTCCGTTTTTTTTGATTTGATCGCACGTAAAAGTTCTTTATGTTCTTCCAGTATCGGGTTATAGTCAAAGGTAATGTTTTTTAAATGTAACCATCTGAAGCGATCCAAATGAACACTAAACTCTTTGATCCAGTTCCATATCTGACCTTTTCCGACAATGTCATAACATGCGCGGTGGAATTCATTATCTAAATCATGGTAGCTGGAGATGTTTCCTTTTTCGAATTCCACCTTCTGATCATCCAAAATAACCTGTAACCGTTGCTCGGCTTTTTTATCCATATTGGCACTTAATTCGACCATGACTTCTTTCTCCACACATTCTCTGACGAAACGTGAATGAACGGCCTGGCTCATATCAATCTTTGAAACATAGGTCCCCGATTGAGGAAATGTATATACTAGTCCTTGTTTCTTCAATTGTTTGAGCGATTCCCGAATAGGTGTGCGGCCAACGCCTAATAACTCCATTAATTTTGATTCCGAGATTTTTTGACCTGGATATAAATCTGTTTTTATGATCATTTCCCGTAATTTTTCGTACGTTTGATCTTGTAAGGTTATATTTTGCATAGTCTAACTCCTTTATGTAATCGCTAACTTGTATACTAATATCTAAGAATATAACACAAACCAGATTATGATGTTAGTGCTTATTCTGTTTTTGAAAAAAACAAAATAACAACTAAATGTTTCGTTGAAGTTGACGGAAACTGCTCTTGTTCTATATGAGGTAATATTTCCCTCAACAAAAAAAGTAGAAATCCTCTAAACAGAACCTGTTTAAAGGCTTTCTACTTTGAATATATTGTTCAGTTCTCTTGTTATCGGACGCCCCCGCCGTCGCCTCCGATAGCTCCACCACCGCCACCGATAGACGTTGCACCACCTGTACCACCGGTGTTCGTATACCCACCATTGGAAAGTCCAGTATGAACGCTCGCTGACATCATATGCAGGCCGTAATAACCGGAATAAAAGTACGGCAGTCCTTCAACTTCCTGGTTTGTCCATTCCGGAACAACTTCTTCTAACTGATCGATCATCTTTTCCTCTTTTCCATATAAGCTTGCCCAGATCAGGAAATCTTTTTCTTCGATCAACTGACGGTAAGAAAGTGACGCATCTTTTTCCAAGGCTTTAATATGGTTTTCAAACTGAGTCAACTGATCATATAATTTCTGACCTTTTTTAGTCGTACTCATGAACGGTATTTTCATTTTAAAGAAGTGCACTTCTTTTTCTATCAAGTAGCCTTCTTTTATCAAGACGGCTTCCGATTCATCCAGCAGACTTTGCTGCAAGGCATACAGTTTTTCGCCATTTTTCTCGGCCCAATTGGTCATTTCTTTATTTGTTATCTGGTTATTGTCATTCAACGCGTTCAAAAACAGTTCCCACAAGTCATTTTCGAACTGTGAAGAGTTGAAACTGTTCTCTCTCTTCAATTGAAAGGCTTTAGGAAAAAAGGTCAACAGTGTGCGTTCTTTTTTGCCTTTCTCTGCTGTATCCGTCTCAATATAAATGACTTTTTCTTTCGACCACTTTAATAGATAAGCAAAGATGTACTGTTCATATGTCCCTTTTTGAAGCTGTTGTAGAAAAAATACTATGTCTGTTAGTTCGCCGTCTTTATAAGGAATAACTGTATGCATCAATCCTTTATTGCGTTTACGCTGTGCATAACCCGTCGGCACTTTTCCTTTTTCTTTCTTCTTGGCATCAATTTTAAACAAAGCAAATATGAAGGCGCCGAACCCCGCCAGCAAAGTTCCGAATAAGCCGATAAGAATGGAGCTGTCAAAATCATCTTCCGTTCCACCTCGAGTGGTTTCGGCTTCGGCCCTTTCAAGCTGTTCAGCCAGGGTCTCGTTTACGTAATAGGAAGGAATAAATGAATCATTCAAAAAATGCATCAAGACCGCTACGGGACGATTCGCTTCGACACCGCCTTCTGAATAAGACCGCAACACACCATTGTCGAGTTGGACGTTCCCTTGATATCCGAATCCCCAAAGCCGCGTGTGTTCTTCGGTGAAGGCTTGCGGTCCGTTAATTTCGATCGTTAAATACTCGGGTTCCAGTTCTCCAAATCTATTAAAGTCCCAAAATAATGCCTGACCGTCATCTAATTGTCTGACTATATTGGTTACAGTGTAGGACAGTGTGTAAGACTGTTCACCATAATCCCCTATGCCCCAGACAAGTTCGACGCCATCACGTGTTTCCAAGATGCCGTAAGTCCCGGCTTTTTCTTCTCGCGAGCGCTCCGAGTCCCATTCATCGTCCTCAGTCAAGCCCTCTACTTGAAAGTCGATCACTTCTAACCCGTCTTCTTCTTGAATCACGATATAGTTTTCTGTCCCGCTTTCCAAGATCACACGTCTGCGTTCAGTGATCACACCCGTTCCATTTTCCAGCAATTCGACAGAAACTGCCATCTCAACCAATTCATTGTCTTTTGCATACACCGTTTGGGATCGAAACGTCACTAAAATCAATGCGAAGAGCCCCCAACCTAACCAACCTTTTCTCATCAGTACGTCCTCCATTTTTTTCTCTTGATACTAGTATATAAAAGATAGGTATTCATAATAACGGTCTTAGGACTGATTTTTCATAAATTGATCGAAAAAGGTTTATTTATTCCAATTCCCCGGACTCCAAAGCGTACCATCCAGTTCTCCCTGCAGCTGTTCTCTCCGCTTTTCCTGTTCTTGCAGCAGTTCTTTAGTCGCTTGAAGAAGTGCTTTTTGCTTGTAATCCCGACTTTCTTCAAATAATTTCTCCAACTGATTCATCAACCATTGCTTGTCTTCCATACGTTCACTCTTCTTCCTTTATACATCATAGTTATCGATATGTAGACTCAACTCATCAAGTTCCATCCGGTTATCTTCAATAGCCTCGCTGACAGCCTCAAGAATGAAAAGTGTCCCTTCTGTCGGCAATGTTTCTCTTGAAGTATTTTTTAATTGGTCAAGTATCCACGCTTCTTTTCTTTTCAATGAAACGGGATGTTTCAAACTGACGTACTGCTGATAATCAACAAGCAGTGACATCTTTTCTTTTTCTGTCAGATAAGGAAACTGAAAGATGGTTAATGGTTTCAAATAAGTCATCCCTGTTTTTCTCGCCATTGCCTGATAAGGTTTGGTCAACTCACTGATACTAAACCCTTCCTGTCCGCCGGTTTGGTATTCTTTCTCGGGCAGGCCGATAACTAAAACCAGTCCAAATTCTTTTCCATTAAGCTTGTTTCCACGGTAGCCAAAAGCAAAATGATCTGTCAGTACCTCATCTTGCCATTTTTTTAACAAAGGGGGCGAAGAATACCAGTAAAATGGAAACTGAAAAAGGACGCGGTCATACTCTAGCAGGAGCGCCTGCTCTTTCTCTACATCGATCACGCCATCTGGATACGTTTGTTCAAGCACATGTACCGTGATATTTTCGTCTTCGGGCAAAGAGTGCATCAAAAATTGTTGACTGCTTGATTCATCCACAGTTGGATGAGATAAAATAATAAGTGTTTTCACTGCTACTCTCCTCGCTTATATCTCTAGTATTTTCTAAAGTTATCTAAGTATAACAAATCTACACTGCTAAAGTGAATAATTAGGAATTACCTCTCACAACGGGTACAATTATAGTGAAGAAAATGAATTGGAAAAGCACGTTTAAACCGAAAACATAGTCAATCAACCGGATCAAGTCCGAGGTGAAATGTTAAAGCGATTCGTTTATGCTCAAAAAAATTGGCGCTGCAGCTGAAGTTGGCCAAACAGCGAAAAAAGTCAAATCCTTGATATGAAAATTGAAATGATGGTTCGTTAACATGACAGAAATAGAGAAAGCGAAAAGTGGGTTGCTTTTATTTGGTTAGAAAGTTATAGAGAACGGAGAACATTTAAATCAGTTAGATACCGCTATCGGAGATGGGGATCACGGAAGTAATATGAACCGCGGTGCTCAAGCGCTGAAATATAAACTTGAATCCAGAGATTATGATGACCTGGCAGATTTATTTAAAGAAGTCGGTATGGCTCTTGTCGGTAAAGTTGGTGGTGCGAGCGGTCCGCTTTATGGATCAGCTTTTATTGAGATGGCCAAAAAAGCAAAAGAATCCACTGATTTTTCTGACATTGTATCTGCCGGTTTAGACGGAATCAGTACATGCGGCAAAGCAAAAACAGGAGAAAAAACAATGGTCGATATGTGGACACATGGTGTTGACGCTTTAAAAGATGGGACATTGTCAAAAGACGTTATCGATGAGGCCCTAACTGATACAAAAGAAATGAAAGCAACTAAAGGTCGCGCGTCTTTCATTGGCGACGGCTCTATTGGCTATGTCGATCCGGGCGCTCAATCAAGTGCCTATCTTTTCATTGCTCTGCTTGAGACAGGTGTTTTAGACGATTAAAGCGATAGGTCTTTCCCTCGTTTCTGATGTTGAAGAAGTTGCTAGCAGTTTACTTTAACCATCAATAAGGGATGGAAACATTCCGACAAAAAAACTCAACGATTTAGTCGTAAAGATTAGTGCGGTTAATCGATGAGTTATTTTTAAATGAGAAAAACCGGAAGAATCCTTTTTGAAAGGCACCAACCCCTTGTATGAGACGAAGTGATGTTTGAATTGAAATTAACTAAATTTAGATGTATGGTGTTGTCAGTAAGTAGTCAGTAGAATTAGGCGGTGAAAACTGATTCTTTTTTATTGATTAGCTAAACTATCACTTATGGGAGGTAATTTTTAATGTCAACTAATAAAGTAGCAGTAATTACAGGTGGAGCCCAAGGATTAGGAAAAGGAATAGCACAGCGACTAGCAAATGACGGTTTTTCAATAGTCATCAGTGATTTAAATGAAGAGGCTTTAGCAAACACAAAAGAAGAATTCTCAAAAGATAAATTTGCTATCGAAACATTTAAAGGAGATGTATCTAAACTAGAAGATCAGAATAATTTAGTTAAATATACAGTCGAGAAGTTTGGTCGATTAGATGTCTTTATCAACAATGCGGGAGTGGAAGGTGCAGTTGCTCCTATCACTCACTTGAAGCCTAAAGATATCGATTTTGTTCTGGATATCAATGTCAAAGGAGTCCTGTACGGTATTCAGGCAGCTGCAAACCAGATGAAAGAGCAAGGTGAAGGTGGTAAAATAATCAATGCCGGTAGTATCGCTGGACATGAAGGATTTGAAATGCTTTCTCCATACAGCGCTTCTAAATTTGCAGTGAAAGGTATAACTCAGGCAGCCGCTAAAGAACTGGCTCCTGACAAAATCACAGTTAATTCCTACTGTCCTGGAATAGCTGGAACGGGTATGTGGGATAGATTAGATGAAAAAATGATGGAACACATGGGAACTAAAAAAGGAGAAGCCTTTGAAAAGTATGCCAGTGGCATTGCATTAGGAAGAACACAGGAGCCAGAAGATGTCGCAAATCTTGTTGGATTCTTGGCTTCTAAAGATTCTAATTACATCACAGGTCAATCGATTATATCAGACGGAGGAATGATTTTTAGATAACCCAATTTAATTAGAAAAATGAAAAGAACCTTCCAAAACGGGAGGTTCTTTTGCGTATTCAAAAAGAATATTCTACAATACTAAACATGATAAGAAATATCGAGTCAGTAGCTTTCTTTACTTTATATATAACAATTGGGGCTACTGAATATATACGCCTCTTAAGGGCTCTTAAAGTTTAATTTAGATTCTTAAATTAACAAATAAACGAATGTACTCTCATAGCTTTTCAATAATCATCTTTCGCTTATTAATTGAGCAAAAGCGAGATAATTAAACCAGCTTTTCTGGTTATTTCCATTCTCGTTTAGCGAAAAATCATTATCGCTAATCAGTCCGTTCCTGATTCCAGGAAGCCTGATCGAAATGGTGCTTTGATCTATCTCCTTACAGTTTAAATGGATCAAACTCGTAAAAGTTGAAGAAGGTAGGATTTAGCTGTGTAATAAAACTCTAACTTTTAGGGGTCAGCACTAAATGAGGATTCTTCCGGTTTTTTCCTTTTAATAGGGGCTTTTATTGTTTGACGAATATCTTACCTTTAAATCAATTATAAGCTTTACTCACGAAATGACTGACTCAACTGTTTTCTACGCGTGAGTTCATCGTTTTGTTTCCGAAGTGACAGACTCAGTTTTTTTCTGCCTGTGAGTTCGTCATTTTCCCTGCAGCCTGAGGTCCAACACTCAAGATCAACTCCATTGTCTGAACAACCTCTATTCCTGTAATAATCCATTAAACAACGCATACAGTTCTACATGTTTACGTTTAAGCGACATGGGACGGTAGGTTTTTTCATCTATAAATGCATGCTTCGTTTCACCTACGCAGCGAACTTCTTGGGTTTCTTTATCGCGTACAGTATATTCCATAATCAGTTTAATACCGGTAAACTGTTTGACTGCCGCTTCGATCAAGACTGTTTCACCAAAACGGGTCATTGATTTATATTCCGCATTGACCGCTAAGACCGGTATCATGATGCCCTCGTCTTCCATCCGTTGATAGCTGAATCCGATTTCATCCAATAAATATGTACGTGCTTCTTCAAACCATCTGATATAATTCGAATGATGAACGATCTGCATTTGATCCGTTTCGTAATATTGTACTTTGTGACTATAACATTCCATCACATGACCCTCCATTTTTTCTGTATTATTGGACACTAGTGTAGCACAGATCATGCCATTTATGGTAAAATTTATAATGAAAACGATTTGTGTAACTTATCACTATCACAAGATAAGGAGGCGTTAAACGAATGAATATGAATTTAATAGGAACTGTTATAGCTTGGGTGGCTATTTTAGCAGCAATTGTCGGCTTTTTCTGGCAAACAACAATTATGGCTATTGTCGCTATTGTTTTAGGTATTATTGGTTTCTTCTTAAAAGCAGACATCAAACGCATGAGTATCACTGCTATTGGGCTTGCACTCGTGGCACTACTTTTCGACTTCGTATCTTACTAATCAAATAAAAAAACGGGACAGTCAATTTAATGACTGTCCCGTTTTTTTGCGTTAAAAGTATTACAATACCTTTGCTCACTTAATTATAAGCGGCTTCAACTGTTCATCGATCACTTCTTTTTTGTTGTCTGATTGAATGAGGGCCCCCGCCGTATACGCGCCTTCAATAAAAGCACAATCCATTATTTCTATATTTTTATCGCTCATTTCACTGACCATTTCCAAAGTCATTTTTGCGCTTCCTAAATCGTAGAAAGCATATATATCATCTGCTTCATTATCGTTCACTGCTTTCATGATTTTATCAAAACTTGATCCTACACCACCCTCATCTGTTCCACCTGTATACGTCACTGACGTATCAGCTGCGCCCTCTTTGACAAGTTTGTATAAACCAAAAGCTAACTCTTCAACATGAGAAACAAGAACAACACCAAACGATTTAGTCATTTTTCCCAACCTCCTCAATCATAGCGATAAATAAATAACCACTGGATACTGCTCCTGGATCCAGGTGACCAATCGAACGTTCATTTAAATAAGAAGCGCGTCCTTTTTTTGCTTTCAGTGGTTTGGTTGCTTCCATCGTTTCTTCAATAAATGCTTGTGTCAATGTATCTGTCTTCAAGGCTTCCACAACGGGTCCCCACATATCGACCATTGTTTTATCTTCCAACTCAGCTTTTCCACGTTTCTTGATCGCGTTTAACCCGGCTTCCACAACTTCAGGCAGACTTTCTTCATCTATTATTTTAGACATGTCTAAAAATGCGGAACCGTACAAAGGTCCTGACGCACCACCGACCTTGCTTATCATCGCCATTGCAGCTTTTTTCATCACCTCACTGGGTTTTGTCAAACTGTCATCCTTGATCATATCTTCGACCGCCGTTACCCCTCGTGCCATATTGGAACCATGGTCTCCATCACCAATTGCCTGGTCGAGGTCACTTAAATATTGTTTCTGCTCTTGAATCCTTTTACTGAATTCAAGTAACCATTGTCTTGTTTCGTCAGTTGTTAATGTCATTTCTGTTCATTCCTTCCTATCCCCAGCTTGGTGTGGTTACTTCTTCATTCAACGCAGCTATTTCAGTCGTCCCGCTAAACTCGATAATAGTCAACGATAATCCTGCCATATCGAGAGACGTCATATAGTTCCCCACTTTTGTATAAGCAATTTGCATGTTCGATTCAGCGAGTTCCTTTTTGACATCATTTAAAAATACATATTGTTCCATCAACGGTGTGGCACCTAAGCCATTGACTAATACTCCATATTGTCCATCCTCTTTAAACGTGAATGACTGGGACAATTTCTCCACAAGTTCTTTTGCAATGTCCTTAGAGGTTTTCAACGTTTCTCTCAAGTAACCAGGTTCACCGTGGATACCTACACCATACTCCAGTTCATCAGCTTTCAGGTTGAAACCAGGTTTGCCCACTTCCGGGACAGTTGCAGCAGTCAAAGCGACGCCAATTGTTTTTATCCGTCCGACCAGGTCATCTCCAAGCTCTTTTAATTCCTTTAAAGTTTTTCCTTGTCTGGCATATGCTCCAAGGATTTTATGGACAAAAATGGTTCCGGCGACGCCTCTTTTCCCTGCGGTGTAAGTACTGTCTTCAACTGCAATATCGTCATCAACCAGCACCGTTTCCACTGCTATATCTTCCATTTCAGCTAATTCTTTGGCCATATCAAAATTCAAGACGTCACCGGTATAATTTTTCACGACCAGAAGGACGCCCTGTCCGTTATCACTTGCTTTGATCCCTTCTAGTACTTGATCTGGTGTCGGGGAGCTAAATACCTCGCCGCAAACGGCTGCGGAAAGCATGCCTTCACCAACGAAACCTGCATGAGCGGGTTCATGTCCACTTCCGCCACCACTGACGAGCCCAACCTGATTTTCAATGTCTCTGCTCACGATCACACGATAGTCATCAATTTTCTTCACCAGTTCTTGATGAGCAAAACAGAATCCTTCAATCATTTCATCTACCACTCTACTCGAATCATTTATAATTTTTTTCAATTTCTATTTCCTCCTTGTCTTCGCTCATTGGTTGGATATTTTTCTTGCAATCCAACCTATACTTTTTCGACTTCTCACTTTTTTACATCAACGAAAAAAGTGACACTAGACGATAGGAACATCATCCTATGCATAGCATCACTCCCAACTTGATTTATTTTGTTCTTTTTAGGTAAGCTTTTGCGTATACATCGACTGCTCGGATAGCTTCCACGACGTCTTCAGGAGTGACAGTAAATGGCATATTACTCATCGTTTCTCCTTCTTTTGTTGCGGATTTCCCTACTGCCAGCAATTCTTCATATGATTTATCTTCCAGATGCATCTGTTCTAATGTTACAGGTAGATCCAGAGCGACATACATCTCGAGATAGCGATCGATTTCTTTGATCGTTTTATTTTCAAGTACAAGTTGGGTCAACGTTCCATAGGCAACTTTTTCACCATGGGATAGATGATGGATGTCGCCATCGACAGCAGTAAAGCCATTATGGATGGCATGTGCTGCGGCAAGTCCAGAATCTTCAAAACCTAAACCTGAAAGCAACGTGTTTGCTTCAACGATCGCTTCAAGTGCCGGTGTAACTACCTTATGTTTATTGGATTCATAGGCTAGTACGCCATAATCGAATAAAACTTCCTCGCATTTCTCTGCAATCGCATAACCTGCGATCGTTGCTTTACCGCCACTCATTGTGTTCCCGTTTTTCTGTTTCACAGCACGGGCTTCAACCAGGGTAGCCATGGCATCAGAAATACCTGAAGCTAGCATACGCGCTGGGGCACCCGCGATGATTTTAGTATCCATCAATACTAAGTCCGGATTCTTTTTATAGAATAAGTACTGTTCAAAAGCTCCATCTTCCGTATAAACCACTGATAAACCTGACGTCGGTGCGTCCGTTGAAGCAAGCGTTGGAAAAACAACGACAGGGACCTTCATGTTATCTGCGACAGCTTTTGCAGTATCCAGCGCTTTACCCGCGCCCATCCCCAAGACAAAATCAACAGATTTTTCTTTGGCAATTTCACTGATACGATTAATTTCTTTCATTGAACATTCACCATTAAAGGTCACCTTAGTTATTGTAAAAGTATCTGATAAAGTCTCAATCAATGTATTGGCTGCAAGATCCTGCACAAATTCATCCGCTAAGACTATGACTTGTTTACCGAAGTGCTCCATATACTGACCGGCATGGTGCATTAAATCTTTCCCTTGAATGTAACGACTTGGACTGACAAATATTTTATCCATTCTAAAACCTCCTAAAGATTTTCCTTTTCAGATTATATTGAATATGAAAGGATTAAGTTCATTATAGTATGAAAGCGCTTATAATAAAACGGACAATTTCAATAATCTGTCAAAAACATTGTTACAAGACCCTCGTTAATTACTATTGTATCGTTTATACTAAACGAGGGGGATTTGAATGGACCAATCACTGATCACCAAAAAAATTATTGCAAATGCTTTTAAGTCGTTGATGCAAAAAGAGTCTTTTGTAAAAATTTCTGTCAGCGAAATCATGAAAACTGCTGATATGAGAAGACAGACTTTTTATTATCACTTTCAAGATAAATATGAGTTGTTGGAATGGGTTTTCAAAACGGAAAGTAAGGAAAACATCAGCGATTTGATTGGTTATGAACGCTGGGACATCATTATGAAGCAGATATTTATTTATTTTGACAGAGAACAAGACTTTTACAAGAATGCTTTAGCTGTTTCTGAGCAAAATGGATTTATAGAGTATTTATACTCCAACTTGAAATCACTGTTCTCCCGAGCACTCGATGACATTTATCATACTGCAGACAAAGAAAACCTGGAAAACAGGAATCTCATTACCAGTTTTTTAAGTCATGGACTAGTTGGAGTCATTAAAGACTGGATTCAATCTGGCTGCGAGATTTCTCCAGAAGCAATGGCAGAATATATGTACACCGATTTATTAAACAAGATGCATGATAAGGAGTGATTGAAAGTGAAATATATTCAAAATAACCCGAAACATAATGTAGAGGCAATGCTTCAAGGCTATTTTTTCGAACGTAAACAATTCATCAATTATGACTCGAAATATAGAATTATACATAGAAATAATAAAAGTCAAGTTGCGCTAATTAGTGGTGGCGGAAGCGGACATGAGCCCGCCCACTTTGGGTACGTAGGAGATGGCATGTTAACAGCGAGCGTAAATGGTGCGGTGTTTGTTCCACCCTCTGCGGAAGCTATATTAGAAGCGATCAAGAAAACAGATGCTGGAAAAGGCGTCTTGTTGATAGTCAAGAATTTTGCCAGCGATATCGCTGTTTTCTCTCAAGCAAAAAAAGAAGCGGAGCAAATAGGTCATATCGTAGAAATGATTATCGTGACCGATGATCACTCTATCGAAAACGACATATCCTATAAAAAAAGACACCGAGGCGTTGCCGGTACTATTTTAGTACATAAAATAGTTGGATCCTATGCAAAAGAGGGAGTGGCATTAGCTGATTTAAAAATTATCGGTAATAATGTAATTGATAATCTCTATACGCTAGGGGTGGCGTTGACTCCGGCCAGATTGCCTGGAAACGAGACTCCTTCCTATACGCTTGATGACGATGAAGTTTATTTTGGTGTAGGCATACACGGAGAAGAAGGTTACCGGAAGGAACCCTATATTTCTTCAGAACAGTTAGCGATTGAACTGATAAATAAGCTCAGACGACTTAACAATTGGGTTCCTTATGAAAAATACGCACTCTTAGTCAACGGGCTTGGCTCTACTCCATTGATGGAACAATATGTTTTTGCAAATGACCTGAGACGTTTATTTAATATGGAACAACTTGATATTTCTTTTGTAAAAGTTGGTACTCATTTAACATCTTACAATATGCAAGGAATATCATTAACATTATTAAAAATCGTTGATCAGCAATGGATAGAAGCCCTCAATCAACCGACCGATGCGTCACACTGGTAAAAATCGTGCACTCAAATAAATCGAATTATATTCAAGAAAAAATACTAGCCCACACCAAAGAGATTGGCCTTAATGATACAAACCCCTTGAAGTCAGACTTGAAATCTAACTTTAAGGGGTTCTTTTTTTTGACAAAATATAACATGAATTTTAGGAACTGGTTAAGACCCGCTGTAAGCCCTGCCCTGTAATGCTTCCATCAATGATCAATAGATCAAGTAGCCTATCTTTAAAGTGTTAGATCTTTTGGTTCCTATTATGAGCTCCAAAATACATACACTCAGCGATTCTATCTCTAGAATTACACGCCTACTATTCTTCAGCATTTATTTTTTTGGCTTGAATTTAAATGAACGCGTCGCGGTTACGGCAGCTTGCCAGCCTTCATAAAGGTCTTCGCGTTTTTCTTCTGACATCTCTGGTTCAAAGGTAGCTGATTTTTCCCATTTCATTTTGATTTCGTCTAAGTCTTTAAAGAAACCGGTAGCTAAACCTGCCAAGTAGATGGATCCTAAGGCTGTCGTTTCCATGATTTTAGAGCGTTCGATGGTGACATTCAAGATATCCGACTGGAACTGCATCAAAAAGTCATTCATGCTTGCTCCACCATCCACACGCATGGTTTCGGTCTTGAGTCCGGCATCTTCATTCATCGCATCCACGACATCACGGGTCTGATAGGCCAAAGATTCCAATGTTGCACGGATGAAGTGCTCTTTTTCAGTGCCCCGCGTCAGGCCGAACACTGCCCCTCTTGCATCCTGATCCCAGTGTGGTGCGCCCAAGCCAGTAAAGGCCGGGACCACATAGACGCCATCCGTCGTTTCTACACGTGTCGAAAACGCTTCTGTTTTAGATGCCTTTCTAAACATACGCAAGCCATCTCTTAGCCATTGAATAGCTGATCCCGCCACAAAAATCGCTCCCTCAAGTGCATAGTACACTTCACCGTCAAGCCCATACGCCAGAGTCGTCAATAAGCCATTTTCTGACTGGATCGGTTCTTTACCGGTATTCATAATAATGAATGCCCCGGTGCCATAAGTATTTTTAACCATTCCTTTTTCAAAAGCGGTCTGACCAAAGAGAGCTGCCTGCTGATCTCCGGCAATTCCGGCGATCCGCACACTGACTCCTTTGAATATGGTATCTATGGTCTCTCCAAATATCCCGGAAGACTGACGGACTTCAGGCAACATATTTTCCGGGATATCAAGCAATTTCAAAATATCCTGATCCCATTTCAAATCGTAAATATTGTAAAGCATAGTACGGCTGGCATTGGAATAGTCCGTCGCGTGAACCTTTCCACCTGTCAATTTCCAGAGTAACCACGTATCGATCGTTCCGAATAAAAGCTCACCCTTTTCGGCCCGTTCTCTTGCCCCTTCCACTTTATCTAATATCCATTTTATTTTCGTTGCCGAGAAATAGGAATCTATGATTAGTCCCGTTTTATTATGGATCATCTCTTTATGGCCGTCTTGAATCAGCTGATTTGCTATCTCTGAAGTCTGTTTGGATTGCCAGACGACAGCATGATAGATGGGCTCGCCTGTTTCCTTGTCCCAAATAACCGTTGTTTCCCGCTGATTTGTGATGCCTATACTGTCCAGCTCGTCTGCCTCTATTTCTGCTTCGATCATGACACTGGCAACGACTTGAAGGGTTTTTAAATAAATTTCATTGGCATCATGCTCGACCCATCCTGGTTCGGGGAAATACTGATTGATTTCTTTTTGAGCTTTCCACCGCGGTTCACCGTCTTTATCGAAAATAATTGCTCGAGTAATGCTTGTACCCTGGTCTATCGCCATAATATAATCAGCCATGTATGTATTCTCCTCTTTAGCTTGTTTTGAAAAGGCTTACTATCATTAATAAGTATACCATTGTAAAAATCATTTCATCTAATAAAAAGCATGTAAGTTGGCGAACAGCCATCCTTATTTAAGTATGCTTCCTTGCTCGAAAGAAAGTATCCAGTCATTGATTTAAATAAAAGATGTTTAATCTGGCCAGGCCAGATTATTCGATATTTGATATTTCAAAAGAATAATCGTGCTTCTGTATGCGTTGGGGTGATATATTTTGAGTCTGGTACCGTTGTGGTAGAGTGAACTTTATTTATAGTGGGGATAGAACTAGTTCGGTGTCTAATATGATGAGTCAACTTTATTTAGCAGACGTTTGAGTGTAGTTCAGCACTATAGTTCTTTCTGAACTTCAACTATCGTATCGTTAGATTTAGTTTACACACAGGCCAACTGGCTGAACTGTATATGCCCTCTGAATAGCTGCAGTTCAGTCCATTAATTGTGCGTTGAACTGCAGCAACGCTACAACAGCGACATTTAAAAAACTATCCATCTTTAATATTTCCTGCATAGTAACTTTCAACTGCGCACCTACTTTCAAATTTCTCCTTGTGTATTGTTGCATTATACTGTAGCATACACTCTTAGTAAAAAGAAGGAGAGATCATAGTGACTAAAGAAGTATTTGTTTTTGACCATCCACTACTGCAACACAAGCTGACGATGATTCGTAAAAAGGAAACGGGCTCTAAAGAATTTCGAGAATTAGTTCAAGAGGTATCCTCTTTAATGGCCTACGAAATGACCCGCTCTTTACCTCTCAAAGAGATTGAAATCGAAACGCCTGTGTCCAAAACAAAATCTTATGTATTAAGTGGCAAAAACATCGCTATTATCCCTTTAATGCGTGCCGGATTAGGCATGGTCACCGGTATTTTGAACATGATCCCAATGGCAAAAGTTGGACATGTAGGTCTTTATAGAGACCCTGTTACGCTGGAAGCAGTTGAATATTATGCTAAATTCCCTAAGGATATAGACAAGCGCGAAATTTTTATAGTGGATCCTATGCTGGCTACTGCCGGAACAGCCATCGCTGCCATCCAAACTTTAGTTGAACACGATGCAAAAAACATTAATTTAAGTTGTTTAATTGCTTCTCCTGAAGGGATTTCTGCTGTACAGAAAGCCTTTCCTGATGTTCAGATCTACACAGCCGCAATCGACTCAGGCTTAAATGAACATAGTTATATCACCCCGGGCTTCGGAGACGCCGGAGACAGATTGTTCGGTACAAAATAATAAAAAGAAAAATTGCATTCTATCCGTTAAATTTCAACGAATAGAAATGCAATTTTTTTTATTTATAAAAGTTCCAGAATCAAAAAAACATTTTAACTCATCGCTTACAGAAAGAGTTTAGTTTTGTAGTGCCTGGTTAGCTGTGATGATTGCTGTTTTGTAAACATCTTCTTCTATAGAACCACGGGATAAATCGGAAACTGGCTTATTCAATCCCTGCAAGATTGGTCCCACAGCTTCAAAGTTGCCTAAACGCTGAGCAATTTTATAGCCGATGTTTCCTGATTGTAATTCAGGGAAGACGAACACAGTTGCTTGTCCGGCCACTTTTGAATCGGGTGCTTTCTGTTTGGCTACGGAGGAAACAAATGCGGCATCAAACTGCAGTTCACCGTCAATTTCAAACTCCGGTGCCATCTCTTGAGCGATACGTGTTGCTTCTCGTACTTTATCTACTTCTGGAGATTGTGCAGAACCTCTAGATGAGAAACTCAAGAGAGCGACTTTAGGATCGATACCGAACATTTTAGCTGTACGGGCACTTTCTACTGCAATTTCCGCTAAGACTTGAGCATCTGGATTCGGATTGATTGCACAGTCAGAGAACACATATTTTTCCTGGTCACGACCACGTAACATGATAAAGGCACCAGATGTACGGCTGACACCCGGACGTGTTTTGATGATTTGAAGTGCTGGTCGAACGGTTTCACTAGTAGAGTGAATAGCCCCACTGACTAAACCATCTGCTTTGTCCATATATACAAGCATTGTCCCGAAATAGTTCACGTCTCTCAATTGTTCTCTTGCTTGTTCTTCGGTTGCTTTTCCTTTACGACGTTCAACAAACGCTTCAACCATTTCATCGTACTTATCGTAAGTATTCGGGTTCATGATATCAATGCCCGTCAAGTCAAAACCATGTTCTTTGGCAACCGTTAATACTTCGTCCTTGTCACCAATCAAAATAGGTGTGAGTAAATCATCATGGTACAAACGAACAACAGCACCTAAAATACGTTCATCTTTTGCTTCAGGAAAAACGATTCTTAAATCTTTCCCTTTGATTTTACTTTTTAAACTGTCAAATAATTCCACAGGATTTCCCTCCAAAGTTGTTTTTATACGCTCTTTATCTTAACACTTATAATCGAAGAATTACAGCAGACTTGGCTATTTCTCTTTTTACTTACTGCGGCTTTTCAGGAAGCTGCCAGTCAATGGGCGCTTGCCCCATTTTTTCCAAAGCTTCATTTGTCTTGGAAAAGGGTTTTGATCCGAAAAAGCCTCTGTAAGCAGACAACGGACTCGGATGCACCGAGGTGATGACCACATGTTTTGATTCATCTATCATTTTACGTTTGGATTTGGCTGCATTCCCCCATAACAGAAAGACGACCGGTTCATCTCGTTCATTTAATGCCCGAATGACGTTATCTGTTAAACTTTCCCAACCTTTGTTCTGATGAGAATGGGCCGTCCCCTTCCGAACAGTTAATACCGTGTTGAGGAGTAAGACGCCTTCTTCTGCCCATTTCTTCAAGTATCCATGGGAGACGGGAGAAATGCCTAAATCAGTTTCCAGTTCTTTATACATGTTGCGCAGTGAAGGCGGAATCGCGATATCGGGATTGACAGAAAAACTTAGGCCATGTGCCTGATTTTCACCGTGATACGGATCCTGGCCCAGCAGGACGACTTTCACTTTCTGATACGGGGTCCATTCAAAAGCCTGCCAGACATTTTCTTCTTTGGGATAAACGTATTCTGTCTGATATTCTTCTTTCAAAAACATTTTCAGTTCCTTATATGATTCATTTGCTGTTGCTTTTTCTAAAATTGGGCGCCAATCATTAGTGATAGGTGTCGACATGTTTTCATCCTTTCATGTAAAAGTTATGTAAAAGTGTACGAAATTCATTTAAAGTCATGCGCTTTGAAATCATTTTTGGTATGCTACTCATAGATGAGTATGATCGAGAAAAAAAGGAGCAGACCAACGTATGATAAAATTAATCGTTTCTGATATGGACGGCACGTTGCTAAATGAAGAAATGGACATCAGTCAAGCTAATATCTCTGCTATCAAGCGGGCGCAGCATGAAGGTATTCACTTTGCTATTGCTACAGGACGCGACTTTCCGCTCGCATTCCCTCTGCTGGAAGAAAACGGTATAAAGTGTCCGTTGATTGCTCAAAATGGTGCGCAGCTTTTTGATGAGAACGGCAAAAACATGTATAACCGCGGCTTAGAAAAAAGTACGGTAAGAAATGTGCTGTCTGTTTTTTCAAAATACACCGACATCCATGAAGAACTCATGACAAACAAAGGTATCTTTTCTGACAGTAAAGAACAACGGCTAGAAATGGTGACCGCCATGTTGTACGATATGAGCCCTGACACCACTTACGAAGAAGCCCAAGAAAAAGCAGCTGCACATGTGGATATAATGGCTATCAACTTCGTCGACGACTATAAGGAAATTGTTGACGATGACAGTGCCATCATTCTTAAAGTATCTGTGCATTCAAAAAAAGGACGTGACGTGCTTGATCCGTTGAAAGACGATCTGTACCGCACTGTCCCGCGTTTAGCGATCACGGCTTCCAGCAAACGGAACTTGGAGATAAACCACGAAGGTGCTCAAAAAGGCATTGCTGTCTCTCAATTAGCCAAACAACTGGGCATCAAGGCTGATGAAGTTATGACTTTAGGCGATAACATCAATGATCTATCCATGTTGAAATGGGCAAAATACTCGGTTGCGATGGCCAATGCAGAACCCGAAGTAAAAGAGGTCGCCCAATATGAAACATCCAGCAACCGCCAAAACGGTGTGGCTGAGGCTATTTCACGTGTACTGAGTGGAAAGTTTTATACAGCTTAACTCAATCATGACAAACTTCAACCACTAGTTTTTTTCTAGTGGTTTTTTTGTTTCCCTATTTAAAAGCTAATTTCCTTTGCTGATCCATGGAGGCAGAATTGAAATAGCTTTGACCAGTTTTTCATTGGCTGAGCGATCGGCTAGACGTCTCTCTTTTCGGTCCTGATATTCCCCACAAACCATCTGTTCTTCATTTGATTCCGAATGGATACGTGGCAATGTCTGGTCTTTACTTAGTCCAACAATGACAAAGGTGATGAAACTGGTGGCTGCTATATACCGCTCACCCGTCAGTAACTCTTCCCCTAAAACTTTCGCAAAGACTTCGACCGACGTGTGGCCAGCTCCGGTGACATACGTTTCCACACAAACGGAATGCCCCGGTTTGACAGGGTGGATAAAATGCAGTTCATCCATCGAAGCCGTCACGATATCGTTCGTTCGAGCAAACCTGGACACGGATATTGAAGCCGTATCGTCAATGTAACTCATCAGCTTTCCGCCGAATAATGTCTGGTGATCGTTTAAATCGGGCGGGAGAATACGGTGAGTCTGCACGACTCTTGTTTCGTTACACGTGATCATTGATTTTGCAGCTTCCATCACTTTATCCATCCTTTTCATTACTTTAGTTTTTCTATCTCAGCTGTTTCCTCTTTTATCAATTCACTGAACCGATGGGTGATGTGGGCAGTATATCCCCAAAGGTAATGATCCGTTAAATCGTAAAACGGAATGCGTTGATTGATGTTACGCCATTTGTACTGATTCCCTCCAGAGATCAATTCAAATGGGAAATTATCGTCTCGTTCCATCTTCAACCTGACTTCATAATATTTGGGCTCATGATTCAAAAAGTAGTCGAGCGGCATAGTGAAAACAGCCGCTACCTCTTCATTCGGTTTCAAATCGACCACCTCACTGTCGGGCAGCCAGCCTACAAAACACTTTATGATGTGTGTCTGCGTTACAATATAATCCATTTCTCCTAATACCTGTATCGCGCTTTTCTCGATCCCGAGTTCTTCTTCCATTTCTCTAGTGGCTGCTTCGAGGAATGACTCGTCTCCTTCAACAGCTCCGCCTGGAAAAGAGGTTTCTCCCGGTTGTGATACGCGGTTGCTACGGACTTCATACAGCACGTGAATGGCATCATCCACTTTGACTAAAGGAAGCAGAACCGCATATTTTTTTTGCTTCGTAATGGCATTTGACTGATGACCCGCCATTATCTCCGTTATTTTATCTATCATCATATTTTCCACCTGCCTAGGTCACGTTCATTTTTGTTCATTATAACAAATCCGATTTCCTTAATCGAATAGGCTACATCCTGACTGTTCACCTACTCGAGTTAGCCGCTCAGATGAGCGGAAAGAGCGTCGACCCAGCCGCTGATCGTCTCGTCAAAAACAAAGTCGAAATTCGCATTCAAAGGTGTCGCTCCTTTATTGATCAAAGCACTTTTGCTTCCAGTATAGTCATAAATCAAACCGGCTGCAGGATAGACATTTAAACTCGTTCCCATAACGAACAAGATATCCGCTGTTTTGACCGCCTGGATACTTTTATTGAGGACATCTGTATCCAGTGCTTCGCCATACAAAGTAATAGCCGGCCGTGCCCACTCCCCATCGACACTTAAACCCTCTTCATTCATACTGGTTTCATCAAATCTTGCCAGTTTCCCCGATTGGGTGACCACAATACTGGCATTGCCATGCACCTCCAGAACATTCCCGCTGCCCGCTTTCTGGTGTAGGCCGTCGATATTTTGAGTAATGATCGTCACGTCGTATCCCAAATCTTCCAGACGTTTCAAAAAATGATGCCCCTTATTGGGTAGAGCCCTCGGGCAAAGTAACTTTTCTTTGTAAATGCGGTAAAATTCCTTGGGGTACTTATCAAAAAAATGTGCGCTCAACACTTCTTCCATGGGGACGCCTTTATTTGTCTGTTCGTTGTAGAGACCTTTGGCTGATCTAAAATCCGGGATCCCACTTTCGGTCGACATTCCAGCTCCGGTAATGACAGCAATCTTCTGACTCGATTCTAACCACTCAGCAACTTCTTGTAAGGCATCCATGCCGACCACTCCTAAACAATCAAATTATAGTTATAGATTATTTTGCAGATTCTCTCTATAACCATTATACTTATGACGTAAAGAAATAATACTATTTCTTTTATAATCAACCTTAAAAACACTATGAATGAACCTTTGGAGGTTAAATGATGAATCAACCAAAATTAACATTGACGATAGCCGGAAACGACGCAAGTGGCGGTGCGGGTATTGCCGCTGATTTAAAAACATTTGCCGAGTTCGGTACGTACGGTATTGCTGCTTTAACCACCATTGCTACGATGGATCCAGCTAACAATTGGAGTCACGGTGTCACAGCCATGAGTGCCCAAGTTGTCAAGGATCAACTCATCACAGCTTTTGCCGGACCCAGTATTGGAGCCGCCAAAACAGGTATGTTGCCTAACGCAGAAGTCGTCGAAGCGATCGCTGATCAAGTCGAACAACACCCGGAAACAGCTCTAGTGGTCGATCCCGTGATGATATGTAAAGGTGAAGATGAAGTATTGAACCCTGAAAATGTGGAAGCTATCAAGAACCGTCTGATTCCGTTGGCTACAGTCACCACCCCTAACTTATTTGAAGCTGGCCAGCTTGCTGAAATCGGTCTTCTTTTCAACCTGGAAGATATGAAAAAAGCCGCAAAAATCATCCATGAAAAAGGGGCTAAAATCGTTGTCGTCAAAGGCGGAAAATCACTCGCTGGTGACGAAGCCATCGATTTAGTTTACGATGGCAATGAGTACTTCACTTTATCCTCTAAAAAAATTGAGAATGCCAACAATCACGGAGCCGGCTGTACCTTTGCCGCAGCCATTACTGCCGGAATTGCTCAAGGCTTAGAACCGATTGAAGCCATTAAAAAAGCTAAAGTCTTTGTATCTGAAGCAATCCAAGCCGGATTCAAATACAATCAATTTGTAGGACCAGTTTTCCATAGCGGTTACCGCTTAAACAGACAAGACAGCATTTGATTCTTCACAGGTGACAGTTAGTCTCCTTTTCTCGTTATTGTAGATAGAGAGGAGGTAGACTATGGATACTCAATTGACCCTTTTCACAACGGCGCTGGATATGATCGCAAATGTCGGTTTTCCCATCTTCATTTCATTATTTTTACTGCACCGGATGGAGAATAAAGTTGATGCAATCGTTGTTGCCTTGAAAGAATTGACGACAGTCATGTCTCACATTCACAAATAGTAGCGCTTAAAGAGCGCAGCCATTCAGTCAGTGCACTTTTTTTTCACTGGACTCTCTTCTTCATTTTTTGAGAGTCTAGTGTTATAATAAAAGAAAAACAAGATGCCAACATACGGACTAGAGGTGATATGAAATGGTTCGCTTATTCATCAAACAAGAATACAGGTCAAACCAAAACCGGCTGATTGTAACAGATACCAAAGGACAAGAGGTTTTTTTGATCGTCGGCAAATGGGGTCGCGTCGGCAACAAACTCTCTGTCTTCTCTTTAGCTGGTGAACGTCTCATAGATGTCCAACAGGTCATTCTATCTCTGTTTCCTAAATTCCGCTTGTATAAAGACGGCAGAAAAATTGGCTCCTTAAAAAAACGACCGGGACTCAGAGGGATCAAAAACCCGTTTTTCACCATCACTCGCTTGAATTGGATAATCACCGCTAATTATGAAAAACAGCAATTCACGGTGAGACGTTTTGGAAAGAAAATTGGAACCATCGATAAAAGTGTTACGTACATGGGTGATTTATATTGCGTTGATTTTATCAAGGAACAGGATATCCCAGTCGCTCTGGCGATAGCTGTACTTCTCGATCATTATGCTGAAAATAAATCGACTGTCTTGAAAAAATATCAACAGGAAAAATACAGTTTAAGTTTCATGCATACAATCTGGATAAAGTTCAAGCGAAAATTGTGGCAAAAAGTAAAAATCAAATAACTAAATAAAGCCTCGTGACTTACCGAAAGATCTTGAAGATCTTTCAGTGGGTCGCGAGGCTTTTTAGTTTAGATTTGTTTCTGCATATGGTCGTAACGGTGATCGGCTAAAACGATTTCTCCCGTCTTTTCGAATCCTTGACGCTCGTAAAGCTGCTTGGCACGTGGATTGTCGTGGTCGACATTCAGACCGACAACCGTCATCCCGTCAGCGCGCGCCTTACTGTAAGCCCCTTCCATCAGCTCTTTCCCGATCCCCCGGCCTCTGTACTTGGGACTTGTGACGAGTGTATCCAGATACCATTCACCTTCGAATGTTTCGGAATCGGTGAAGGTTTCGAATAATGGAAGCTCATATTCTTTTAAAATCGATTCGAGCGGTTCATCAACGTCATCGCTCAACCCACCTTTATATCCAAAACAAAAACCGGCTACTTTCCCATCCACTTCTTTTACAATCGCATTTCTGAAGCTGTGTCGGTAATTATCGCGTCTGGCTGCTTCGACTAACGCCGGTTTCAACTCTTCCCAGCTTACTTTTTCCATAATGGGAAGTTCCATATCCGTCAATATTATCTTGAACAACTCAATAATTTCTTCAGCATCTTGTTTTTTTGCATCTCTGATCATGTTTATTCTCCTTGAGTATAGTGCTTATTTAACTGTCTGTTTGATTCGTTCAGCCACTTTAATAGGGATACCCAAATCTGTCAATTCTTCTATTTCCGCTTCTTTGAGTCGTTTCATGGATTTAAAATGACGCAAGACTTTTGTCCGTGTTTTCGGTCCGACGCCTTCAATGTCATCCAACTGACTCGTAATACTGTTCTTCCCACGTACATTCCGGTGAAAAGTGATGGCAAACCGATGAACTTCTTCCTGGATACGCTGAACAAGGTTAAATGCCCGGCTTCTAGGATTTAAAATGACCGGTTCCAGATCATTTCCAAAGATCAACCCGGCAGTCCGGTGTTTTTTATCCTTGACCATCCCAGCAACGGGAATATCCAGTCCGAATTCATTCTGCAACACATCGACCGCCGCATTCACCTGCACTTTTCCACCATCCATAAGAATCAAATCTGGTAATGGTTTTTTCTCTTTCAATAACCGTGAGTAGCGTCGTCTGATGACTTCCTGAGTGGTCGCATATTCATTACTGCCAACAACGGTTCTTATTTTATATTTCCGGTAATTGTTCTTGTCTGCCACACCGTCTTTAAATGAGACCATCGCTGATACAGGGTTTGTTCCCTGGATGTTCGAATGGTCAAAGGCTTCGATCCGCTCGATGTAAGGCAGCCCCAGCACCTCCGACAGTTCATCTACGGCCCCTGTTGTTTTCTGCTCTTTCATTTCCAAGAGTCGGAATTTCTGCTTCAAGGCAATCTCACTGTTTTTCCCTGTCAGTTCAAGCAATTCTTTCTTACGCCCACGTATGGGTATCATCACTTTTGTTCCCAGCGTTTCTTCAAGCAGGCTGGTATCCACCGTGTCCGGAACATAAACTTCTTTAGGTTTCAGATTGTTTATATTCGCATAATATTGAAGGATGAAACTCATCAATTCTTCTTCTGGGGTATCAAAGATAGGAAACATCGTAGCTTCACGCTTGATCAGAGTCGCCTGGCGGACAAAAAAGACTTGAATCGAGATCCAGCCCTTATCCATATAATAGTTGAAGAAATCTCTGGGTGTATAGTCATTTGAAATGATCGATTGCTTCTCTACTGTCCGTTCAATATAAGAGATCTGATCGCGAAATTCAGCTGCACGCTCATAATTTCTTTCTTCTGCAGCTTCCTGCATTTTCTGTTTCAAATCCCGTTTGATATCGGAAACATTCCCATTTAAAAAAGACCGGATGCGCCTGATCTGGGCTTCGTATTCTTCCACCGGCACTTCATGATCACATGGGCCGATGCACTGGTCGATATGATAATACAAGCAGGCCCGTTTCTGAAACCCATTACACTTGCGCAGCGGATATATCTTCTGGATCAGCTGCTTTGTCTCTGAAGCTGCCCACACGTCCGGATAAGGTCCAAAGTAGTGTGCGCCATCTTTTTCAACATCTGACGTGATGACCAGCTGCGGATCACGTTCATTTGTGATTTTCAGATACGGATAACTGGTCCCGTGTTTCAAACGGATATTATATTTTGGCTGATGCTTTTGAATCAGGGTGACTTCTAAAAGGAGGGCTTCTTTGTCCGAACCTGTGACGATCGTTTCATAATCCACGATATCTTCAACCAGACGTTTTGTTTTCCCTTCGTGTTCACCACGAAAATAGGAACGCACGCGATTTTTCAAATTCTTCGCTTTACCGATGTATATAATTTCTTCATCTTTGTTTCTCATAATGTAACACCCGGGCAAATCCGGCAGTAACTGCAGTTTGTTTTCGATCAGTTCATTCGGCAAAAAAATCACCTCCCTCTCATTCACTCTTTTATCGTCTCGAACTTACTCTTTTACCGCTTCAAAAATATACAGGGAATGAAATGCGTTGAAATCAGATTTACCAATCAGTACATCTTTATACTCATAAGGCTGACCTAACCTGTGTTCACCCTCTTTTATCGCTGCGTCGATCGCATCCGCAATGTCAGCATAAAGTTGGTCGATTTCATCATCAGTTAACTGGCCGTATTTTTCCTGCCAGACATCTAAAAACGCCTGTTCGTCTTTCTCTTTATAAAATTCTATCATTACCTCTTCCATGTTTAATTCCTCCATTTCCGTTGTCCTTTTATCCTTAGCCATTTTACCAAAAATGGGAACATTTGTCAGCCTATCAATAATCCCAAGTTCCCATGACGCTTTGCTTTGATTCCAATTCTCAAAAAAAGTTAACCGCTTACTTTTTATCTGGTATACTAAGACTATATTAACTAAAGGGAGTAGATTGGATGAAGTATAACAAGTTAGGCGACACAGGTCTTGAAATCAGTGAGCTCAGTTTTGGTACTTGGGCGATCGGTGGCAGCTGGGGTAAAAACGATGACTCAGATTCATTAAAAGGATTACATCATGCAATGGAAGCGGGCGTTAACTTTTTTGACACTGCTGACGTTTACGGTGGTGGTCACAGTGAAGAACTGCTGGCTAAAGCAACGAAAGGTAAAGAAGATTCCATTCATATTGCGACTAAATTCATACGTATGGGCGATATCGATGATCCGAATACTTACAAGGAAGAACAGATCCGCACGTATCTGGAAAACAGTCTGCGCCGTTTGAACCGTGAAACGATCGACCTTTATCAGATTCACTGTGCCCCATTAAAAATGCTTAAAGAAACAGATATTTTTCCTATCTTGGATAAACTTAAAAAAGAAGGTAAAATCAGGAGTTACGGTGTGAGTGTTGAGACAGACGAAGAAGGTTTATATGTCCTGAACAATACTGACGCAAGTGCCCTCCAGGTAATTTTCAATGTACTGAGACAGAAACCGCTGAAAGAACTGTTTCCAAAAGCGCAGGAAAAAAATGTGGGCATCATAGCACGTGTGCCTCTGGCCAGCGGCTTGCTCACAGGTAAATTCTCCAAGAATCACAAATTTGAGGAAGATGATCATCGTAACTTCAACAAAGATGGTGAAGCTTTCAACGTCGGCGAGACATTCGGTGGCCTGCCTTTTGAAAAAGGTGTCGAATTAAGCGAACAAGTCGCCTGGATGGCAGCGGACCGTGAGAGTCTGGTGCGTGCTGCCCTTAAATGGGTAATGCAGCAAGAAGCTGTGACAAGTGTCATTCCCGGATTTAAGAATGAAAAGCAAGTCATCGACAACTTGAAATCACTCGATGTCAGAGATTTCACTCAGGAAGAATTAAAACGCATCAATGATTTTTATTGGGAAAATGTTCACGATCATATTCGCGGTCCCTATTAAAATTTACTAATTATTTGAGAAAGTTCTTGTTCTATTTTCATAGAATGAGGGCTTTTTTCTTTGCCGTTGAGCCATGTCAATAGAGAACATTGTTTGTTACACAAATTTAATAAAACCATAGATGTTGTGTATGACTCCATAATTTGATACCATATATAGTATCAAAAGAACAAATGAGAGGAAGTTACATCCATGGAATTTTTACCCACTTCCTACGTAGAAGAATACGTAGCAATGCGTCCCAATCCGCTTAATGAACTTGGAGAATTTGTCTATAGCCGCACCTATTCCCGCTGGCTCGAAGATAAAAGCCGCAGAGAATATTGGCATGAAACAGTCAAACGCGCCATTGAATACAATATGGCATTGGAATACAAACATTTAAAAAAAATCGGCTACTCGATTCATTTGAAACAGATGCGCGAGGAAGCCAAAGAGCTTTTTGAATCTATTTATAATACGAAACAGTTCCCTTCTGGAAGAACCCTTTGGCTCGGAAATGCCAACGAAAAAGTGAACAAAAATTTTGCTTTAGGTAATTTCAACTGTTCTTTCCTGTCTATTGAAACATGGGAAGATCTCGGTGAACTCTTCTATCTCCTGCTCGTCGGAACAGGTGTCGGCTTCAAGTCACGCAAGAAAATGGCTGAAAAGATGGACCCTATCCGCACGAACACGACACTCTTGCATTCTCAGTACCGCCCAGTAACCATGGAGCAGCGCTTAGAACATACGCAAACGGTCAAAATGGAAAATGGTTTCGCTAAAATTTACGTCGGCGACTCAAAAGAAGGCTGGGTTGAATCTCTCACTCAGTACCTGGATCTGCTGACAAAAAAAGAAAACGAAGATATCCATACCATTAAGATCAGTTACAACAGTGTCCGTCCTGAAGGCGAGCGCTTGAAGACTTTCGGCGGTACAGCCTCCGGACCTTCCCCACTGCAAGAAATGTTCGAAGGCATCAATAAAGTGCTTAAGAACGAAATCGATCCGCATTTGGATCCAATCGAGATTGATGAGAAAGGCTACGGTAAAGTCCGTCCGGTACACATTTTAGATATCGGAAACTTGATTGGCGCAAACGTTGTTGTTGGTGGAGTGAGAAGAACTGCAGAAATATTCTTATTTGATGCCGATGATCAGGAATCCATGTTTGCTAAATATGGGATGAATGGCATCTGGACAGAAGAACAACTCGAGCATCACAAAAATATTGGTAAATTATTAGAAAAAGCAGACATGAAGCCGCGCTGGTTCGATAACTTGAACGCCGTTGGTGACCGCCGTGAAGGTTTGGATCACCGCCGCATGAGTAACAACTCCATTGCTTTCGAGACTAAACCGTCACGAGATTTCCTACATCTCGTCTTTGAAATGATGCAGCTTGAAGGTGAACCCGGTTTCTTCAATATGGAAGAAGCACGTCGCCGCCGTCCTAACGCTGAAGGGGTCAATCCCTGTGGTGAAATCATTTTAGATTCTAAAGGCGTCTGTAACCTGACAACGATCAACGTCAAAGCTTTTGTTCAGGAAAACGAAGATGGTACGAACAGTCTAGATCTAGAAGGGCTAAAACGCGCCCAAGAGCTTTCTGCTCGTATTGGTCTGCGTATGACCTTGACACCGCTTGAAATCGATTCATGGAACGATATTCAACAACGTGACCGACTCATCGGTACATCTGTAACAGGCTGGAAAGATGCCCTGGCACTCGTTAACGGCACTGAAGAAGATGAAGTGAAGTGGATGAACGAACTGCGTGATGCCTCTCGTAATGCAGCAGATGCTTATGCTAAAGCATTACGCGTTAACGCACCCTTACTTGCAACGACAGTGAAACCTGAAGGTACATTATCACAAGTTGCCGGAGGCGTCTCTCCTGGCGTGCATATGAGCCACAGCCCGTATTACATTCGTCGTGTACGTATCAACGCAACAGATCCACTGGTCAAGGTAGCTAAAGAACTTGGATGGAAGATCCATGCCGAGATCGGAACAAATGGCGTCTACGATCAGAATGAACTGGCAAAAGAAGCGGTTATTACTGAAGCCAGAACTGTGATTTTCGACTTCCCAGTTGCAAGTGGTTCTAAACGAACGAAAGAAGATACCACCGTGGACGAACAGTTTGATACCTACTTCCGTTTCCAGAAAGAATATGTGGAACACAATGCCTCCAATACCATCGATGTCAAACCGGGTGAATGGCATCAGGCTGAACAACGCGTATGGGATGGTTGGGATAATTTTGTTGGCGTATCTTTCTTAAGCCATGATGGCGGGACCTACACGTTGGCCCCTTATGAAGCCTGTACAAAAGAAGAATATGAACAGCTCAAAGCATCAATGAAACCTTTTGACGCCGCATTGCTTCACCAGTTTGAACAAAGCGAAACAAAAGCTGATTTGGAAACGATGGAATCTTGTTCATCAGGCGTCTGCCCAATCAGATAAATAAAAATCAACGACAGAAAGGAGGATGAAAAGTGAGATCTGTACCTTTACGTAAACAGTCGACGTATTCAAGAGGCCGTACGTATGCTCTGACTCGTATCGCTCTGCTCACGTCACTTGTTTCGGTGGGAAGATTAAGCTTTTCTTTTCTTCCCAATGTCCAGCCGATGACTGTGCTCATTGTTTGTATCACACTATATTATGGATGGAGAAACGGGTTAGCCGTTTCACTCTTGTCCGTTATACTCACAAATTTTTACTTGGGTATGGGACCTTGGACGATTGCGCAACTCATGGCGTATGCTGTTTTAATCGGACTGACCCATCTACTCGAAAATTCGTATGAATCCATACCCACACCTGTTCTGCAGGTTTTCGTCGGGTTTTTAGGCCTATTGTATGGTTTAGTCATTTCCCTCGTCCAGGCACCGTTTTTCGGGTGGAATATATTTATTCCATACTATTTATCCGGTCTCGTCTACGACGTCATGCATGCCGGTGGAAACGTGATATTCTTCGCGCTGTTATATCCCATAGCCATGCGCGTATTCAATCGCGCAGATCAAAAAACACCCAGTACGAAATGGGTCGATGAATTATAAAGGGGATTTTTTATGAAAAAGAAAACTAATATCTTACTGACCGTTGCTGTAGCACTCTTAGCCCTCGCAATTATCCTTTGGGTTTCTGGTCGAGATACGGACTCGCAGACCACTTCAGAAGAAACCAATGAAGTGACCGTCATGATTTATGCGAATGATGAAGAATTGGCGAATGACACGCTTGATGTCAGCGCCGACACGACTTTAATGGAAATCATGGAAGAAAATTACGAACTAAGTGTTACCGATGAAGGCTTTATCGAAGCTATCGAAGGCGTCGAGCAAAGTATCGAAGACAATGAGTTCTGGGTCTTTGAAGCCAATGAAGAAATGGTGACTGAATCAGCCGAAGACTTTGTTCCTGAAGATGGCGATACCATTCTCTGGGAACTGATGGCGTTTTAAATAGTTGATACTAATATAAAATACCCGGAAAAACAGTTTTTAAACTGTTTTCCGGGTATTTTTTTATTCTTAGTGACCTATTCGTTAAGTTCAGCTATTATCATCGCTATCACACGCTTTGCTTGCATTCACTTCGACACTTTCAATATCGAAAAGTAATCGTAATTACCGAATAGCCCCGCATTCGACACTTAGAGCAGTAATTTCACTCTCTAAGTGTCGAACTTGACCCAACTTCGGTAGTTTCAAAATTATCAGTCGCTTCTAATTACCGAATAGCCCCGCATTCGACAGTTAGAGCAGTACTTTCACTCTCTGAGTGTCGAACTTGACCCAACTTCGGTAGTTTCAGAATTATCAGTCGCTTCTAATTACCGAATAGCCCCGCATTCGGCACTTAGAGCAGTACTTTCACTCTCTAAGTGTCGAACTTGCTTCCAAGTTCGACACTTACAAAAGAAAAACACATGGATGACCAGTTTATCGCTAGCGTTTTAGACTTTTACTGACTCTTCTCGATCATTTCTCTTTTATAGAACTCTGTAATTTGCTTCATAGTGGGAACTCTCACGAGATGTTCTTCATCCTCTTCAATAAACGTCAAATTGGCTCCAGGGTTTTCCTTTACGAATTCCACGACATGATCATACGGAACGACCAAGTCATGGATTCCGTGCCAGAACAGTAAGGGTCTCTCACCTAAGGTATCCGGATGATGAGACAAATCATACTTGGGTACCCAAGCCAATAACGATTCATAATCCTCCGGAAAAAAGCGGTCCAGCTTAGCAGCATGCTCCAATAAGCGTGTCCGGTAGTTTACCGGCTGGGGCGATCCCATCACACAGGCTGCTGCTTGTATTTCCGGATGATGCGTAAGTAACGCACAGGTTGTGATGCCGCCCATCGACACGCCGCCCACTGCGATCCGGTCGTCAACGACACCCAATTTTTTGAAATGATTCACAATATAACCAAACTCAAATAAATTGGTTTGAATACTTTGCCAAAAAGTCAGGGATGGAATTTTAGTAATCGGCTGATAACGGTCTCCATGGTTCACAGCATCCGGCAGCAAAACACGGAAGCCCGCTTCAGCCAATAAACGTCCTTGAGTAAGGACAAGTTCTTTCGCTGACTGCCACCCATGATAATACACGATCAGAGGCAACACATCGTTTCTTCTTCGTTCATCTACAACTTCCAGCAACGGAATTGTCCCTAATGTTCGTTGACGTATCGTTAACTTCACATTTATCACCTCTTAAAATCGTCTGTTTTATTTTTGGTTCTGAAAATAATAACGCCACTTGTCAGAAAGTGGTTCGTTGTCGGAGAATAAATCGGGATTCACCTGGAGTAGCTCTGTCAGCAATTCTGCCGTTTTTTCGGCATCGACCACACGGACAGTGGCATCTCCAAACGTGCCTTTTTTCATCGCTCCTTCTTCCAGTAAAATCTCTTCGACTTTCCAGAAATGATCGGACCAAGAAAGACCCTGATGCCGGCGAGTCGGTACCTGAACCTTTTTTCCTGAATGCAGGATGCTGTAGAGCTCATCGTGCGTATCCTTCAGTCGTCCCGGAATGCCTACCCACTCTTCTATGCCATGTATAAATGTGTTTTTAGTCAAATCTACACCGATCAAGAGGATGTCAGCTTTCCTGTCGACAATCTTCCCCCAGACAGAATCTCTGGCACAGGCCGTTTCATGTTTGTACTCCCCATCGGTAAACTTCTGCGCATCCATGCCTAAAGCGGCAACTGAATGTGTTGGATGCTCGGAACGGCAGACATTTTCTCGCTGTCTAAATTTTTCTGTCAAGATTCCCACATTTGAAGGCGAGTTTTTTACGTCGAACACCGGTTTCTCCTTACTTATATATTCCCAGGTATGCGTGGGTAAAACCAGCAGTCCCTCTTTCATAAAAGCACTCAGACTATCTAAAACTGTCTCTGGTCCGCCAGCCACTTCGCCAATACTTTTATAAGAAGAGTGAACAAGTAAGGTTCCTTCAGGATTTAACTTCAACTTTTTCAAATCATTGAGTAACGATTCTTTAGTATGCATTATTTCTCCTCTTTCTCTGATTTCTATAATACTGATTAAACAGGATAGAACCGTAAAAAGCAACCAAACGCTTGTAATGAGTTGATTTAGTTATTTCTTTACAGTAAAAAAGCCGGCGCGTTAAATCTCTGAAGATTTAACACGCCGGCTTTTTTATGATAGCTGATTTTTTTAGTTCAAGACTCGAATAGTAACCTGACGTCTTCCCCATTGTAAGGCTTCAGCCACTGTTTTGAAATGAATATCGATAATGTTTCCATTGATCGCGCCGCCTGTATCTCCGGCAATATAAACGCCCATGCCTTCGACTTCAACCTTTGAACCCAATGGGATAACAGAAGGGTCTACGGCGATTACACGTGGATTCTTACGCAAGTCAATGCCCATAAACGTATGTGTACTTAATCCAGGTTGTTTGGTTGAATAACCTGTTGCTTGTACTTTTAACGTTCTTCCAGAAGATTGCGCCGGTTTTGATTCTGTTTTGACAACGGGTTTCGTCTCAACTTTTTTAGGAGCTGACGTTTTAGTCTCGCTGGCAACCGATTTAGATGCGGCTGGTTTCGCGCTCACTTGTTTTGCAGATGAAGAAGTTGATTCTTCTTGTTCGTTTTTAGCTTGTACCGCTTTTTGTTCGATTCTTGCTTGTGCCGATTCTCTTTCCGCTGCAGCACGTTCTGCTTCTTCTCTAGCCAAACGACGCGCTTCTTCAATGCGGGCCACTTCTGCGGCTTCTTTTTTTACAAGTGAAGACAATTCAGAACGATTTTCAAGTATCAGGGTATCTAAAGAAGTCACTTTACTATCAAGCGCTTCTTTTTGAACAACAGCTTCTTCTTGCTGCTCTTCTAATTCTAATCGTGTATCCACTAATTTTTCATTTAAATCAATGAGTTTTTGCGCTTCTTCTTCAGCTAGTTCGATCTGTTGATTACCGGCATCTGTCAGTCGCATAACAACGAGTGCGCGGTTTAACAAATCAGAAATGTTTTCAGATCCCAAAACAGTTAAAACAATATTTTGTGAGACTTCATTGACTTGCAATGACTGTAGTCGATCACTTGCTTGCTCAAATCTAGCTTTGAGCACTTCTTCTTGTTCAGCTATCTCTTCTTTTGTTTCCTCGATTTCTGCTTCTTTTGTGCTAATGTTTTCTTCTATATTCATTAATGTCTCGTTATATTTTTTTACTTCCTCTACAACAGTACTTACTTCTGTTTGAAGTGACTGTATTTCCTGTCTTGCTTGCTCTTGTTGATCCTTAATAGTGTCTAAGGAATCGGCGGATACAGGTTGAGAATAATTAAAATGTAAAAAAGCTAAACCAATCAAAGCAAAACTCAGTATATTTTTTTTCATGATTTATATAGTCAATCCTTTCTAATTTAGGGTTTATGTATAAAATCTGTTTGCAATGCTCCGTTATTATACCGATAAAACCTTTGATGTACATTTCGATTGGCTTACAATTTGTTACAGAAGTTTGAAAAAAAAGATGATTTTATGTATAAAAAAGCCGATTTTTGTATAACACGTATTAATGATAGCGTTTACTCCGCGTTTGTAATATTCTTGTAAAGAAGGGTTCATCTTTAGACTTTATGCGGTTGGAAATAGTATAATTAGAAAGTAAGCACCTTTGTGACATTGAAAGCTACAAATAAATATAGGAGTGAACCATAATGACAAGAGATCGCTTTGGACTATTAGACGTAGGTTCTAACACTATACGATTAGTAATTTTTGAAA
Source organism: Alkalibacterium sp. 20 (assembly GCF_001885615.1). Lineage (GTDB taxonomy): Bacteria > Bacillota > Bacilli > Lactobacillales > Carnobacteriaceae_A > Alkalibacterium. The sequence goes on from NZ_LSRN01000015.1 coordinate 39,128, forward strand.
TGGATGATTATCAAGGCATAACAGAACTTCAGAACATAAAAACACCCGCTCGTCTTGTACAGTATTTAGATACTAAGAATATAATGTCTGAAGAAGGTATCAACGTTTTAATTACAGTATTAAAAAGCTTCACCAAAATAGCGGAAAGTTATAAAATTAAAGACCTCATCGCCATAGCTACCGCAGCAATCAGACAATCGACGAATAGAGACGTTATTATAGCCCGTGTAAAAAAAGAAGTGGATTTAGAACTAACTATTTTAACTGAACAAAAAGAAGCGTATTTCGGCAATTATGCCGTAAGATATACGATGGATATTCCCGATGGTGTAAGTATCGATATCGGCGGAGGCAGTACCGAAGTCACCTACTTCAAAAACAAAGAAATCAAGGAAGCACACAGTTTCCCGTTTGGTACAGTTTCCCTGCAGAAGCAATTCTTCGACGAAAAAAAACACAATGACAAAAAAGCCATAAAAAAGGCGCGTAAATGGGTCAACGAACAATTAAAAACACTGGATTGGCTCGAAAATCTTTCCGTTCCGCTAATTGGGATCGGCGGATCGGCGCGTAATTATGCCGAAATTTATCAACGAGAAACAGATTATCCGATTGCAGGTATCCATGAATATCAGATGTTTAAAGATGATTTAGATGAAACATTTGATCTACTTGTAAAGAGTTCAATGGAAGAATTGGGAGATTTAGATGGTTTAAGCGAAGACCGGCGCGATATCATTATTCCGGCCGGAATCGTCTTTACGGAACTTATCAACGTGATGGAGGCAAAATCTTTCGCTATAAGTAATCGCGGCTTGCGTGAAGGTATTATTCTTGAGCGACTTAACCAGGAATATGATGACGCCTATGATTTATTCGGTATCAAACGACAAACGGTTCAGCGTTTGTTTAAACAATATGACATTCGCCCGATCAGCGCTCACCAGCGGATCATTTTAGCTGACCGTCTGATCGAATTGATCAAGGATAAAGGCATCTTAGATATCAAAGATGAACACCTTTATCTCCTGCATTATGGTGCCACCCTTTATTATTTAAGCAGTTACATTGAAGATGATTCAAAATCACAGCATACGTTCTACATTATATCGAACACTAATCTTCACGGATTCAATCACAGTGACCGTGTACGCTTAGCGCTATTAGCCAGCTACAAAAACCGGTCACTCTATAAACAGTACACGAGCAACTTTAAAGGCTGGTACGATAAGAAAGAACTAGACGTACTGCTTTATCTGGGAAGCATCATTAAATTTGCAGAAGCCTTGAGTGATTCTCATGTCAATTTCGTTCATGACATGGACCTCATTGAAACCGATGACGATAATTACGAATTGTGCGTGACGTATAGCGGTGAGGCTATTGCTGAAGAATATCGTGCAAACAGACATAAAAACCATATTGAACGTGTTCTAGGCAAATCACTGTCCATCACTTTTCAAAAAGAACTAGATGAATCAGTTCAAACGGAGGTATAAATATGCAGGGTCAAGACATTTTACTAGAAAACCCGAAATATTATCAAAACAGAGAATTGTCATGGCTTGATTTTAATGCACGTGTGATCGAAGAAGCAGATGATCCATCTAATCCGCTTCTGGAACAATTGAAATTTTTAGCTATTGGCAGTTCCAATTTGGATGAATTTTATAAAGTGCGTGTGGCCGGTTTGCAGGATCAACTGAAAATGGGCGTGAGTGAACCGGATACGAAAAAACAATGGTCACCCAAAAAACAGTTACAGGAAGTCACTGTCAAGAATCAGGAAATAGTCAAGCGTCATTATTCTCTTTTCGAGAAAAAGAAAAAGGAATTGGAAGCTCATTCTGTTCATTTCACTACGATCGATGAGTTATCTGTAGCAGACAAGGAAAGAGCCAGAGAAATTTTTAAATTTGAGATCGAACCAGCACTCACACCTTATGGTATCGATGCTTACCGTCCCTTTCCTCACTTAAACGACGGGGTCCTGCATCTGTTTGTTCGTCTCGAAAAATTGGGTAGCCCTTTTATTGCGATTATTCCGATCCCCCAACGACTAGATCGACTTTTTTTAATAAACAGTAAGGAAACAATTCAACTCCTTTTTTCAGAAGACATCATTTACTCCTTCCTGTCAGAATTATTTAAGGGCTATAAAGTAATCTACTCGTTCACCTTTCGCATCACACGCAATGCAGATCTGGAAATTCAAGAAGAAGGCGCCGAAGATTTACTCTCAACCATTGAAGATTACTTGCAAAAAAGAAAAAATGGGATGGCTGTCAGATTAGAACTCGATACGCGCAAAACGAGTCAATCGGTCGAGACAGACATTACCTATTTAAAAAAAGCACTGTCCATCAAACAGCGTGACATTTATTATATTGATGGCCCCCTCGATTTAACCTGTTTATTCGGTACGGTCAATATACTTAAAGACGCAAGTGTTAACCTTTTTTTCGAAAAATATACACCCGCCTATCCTGAAATTTTTACAAAAAAATCTATTTACAGCATGGCTAAGAGTCAAGACTTGTTCTTTCATCATCCCTTCGACTCGTTCCACCCGATCATCCAGTTTATAGAACAAGCTGTGGATGATGACCGTACAGTTGCCATTAAACAAACGTTGTATCGAGTCAGTCACGATTCCCTATTAGTGCAATCGCTTGAAAAAGCAGCAAAGCAAGGCATCCAAGTTACGGTTTTAGTTGAACTGAAAGCCCGATTTGATGAAGCTAACAATGTACACTGGGCCAGAAAACTAGAAGAAGCCGGCGCTCACATTTTATATGGAGTAAAAGGATTGAAGACGCACAGTAAAGCAACACTCGTAATAAAAAAAGAGGAAAATGGGTTTAGAAGATACGTTCATCTTGGAACGGGTAACTATAACGAACAAACGGCAAAACTTTACACAGATATGAGTATCATTACGACCAATAAGGAAATCACCCAAGACGTGTTTGATTTCTTCAACTACTTGAGCGGTTATACTGATCAACCACACTACCAATATCTTCATGTTTCTCCTTTTGATATCCGTGATGCGTTTATCGAAAATATCGAAAAAGAAATCCGCCTCCACAAACAATATGGAAACGGTCATGTTATTGCCAAAATGAATTCACTGACTGACAAGATGATGCTGCTTAAACTTTATGAAGCGAGTCAAGCCGGAGTGAAAATAGAATTGATCGTTCGCGGTATCTGCTGCTTGATACCCGGCATTCCAGGCGTGAGTGAAAACATTACCGTCCGAAGCGTTATCGGACGTTTCCTGGAACACAGCCGTATCTATTATTTTTATCACAATGGTGAAGAGAACATATACCTGTCCTCTGCAGATATGATGACGCGAAACATGATCAAACGTGTAGAAATTGCCTTTCCTATTTTAAGCGACAAATGGAAAAAATACATCATTTCCATACTGAAAATGTACCTCTATGATAATGTCAAAGCCTGGACATTGAATTCAAGTGGTATTTATGAGAAAACAACACCTGGTGGTCGAAAAGCGGTCCATGCTCAAAAAGAATTGATGGAATTGGAAACAACCCAGCGTATTTTACCTAAACAAACTTTTTCAGAGTAAATCAGCAGCTTTCTCACTGAATGACAATAAACCAAGCAGACCTTCACTCCTCTCCTTCAACATTACCTTTAAGAGCTAATATTGAAGGCCGACAAAACGAGTAAAGGTCTGCTATTTTTTTATTTCTACGACATAATAATTTGGTATACTAAGTAAGGAAGGAGACAGACATATGGCTACAATACAAGATATCGCCGAGCATGCCGGGGTCTCATCCGCAACCGTTTCCCGTGTCATAAATTCGAGTGGATATGTTGGTACTGAAACACGAAAAACTGTAGAAGAAGCGATCAAACAGCTTGACTACAGACCGAATAAGCATGCCCAAATGCTGCGCACAGGCGAGACTAAAAATTTCGGTATTATCAGCACGCAATTCAACGATACAGCTGTGGCCCGAATAAATTCATTCATTTCGACTGCTTACTCTGCTGGATACACCACGACTTTATTTATTACGAATGGTGACAAAAAACGAGAACGCGAAGCCTTTGACCTCTTGAAAGCAAAAGAGCTGGATGGAATCTTCCTTATTTACCGCGCCAATGAATGGGAAGTGTTGGAAAGCTATTTAAAAGACGGACCAATCGTAACCTTACATAATGTGGATACCCATCCTATCCCTTCTGTATTTATCGATCATTACGAAGGGACACAACTCGCTTTGAATTATGCTTGGGATACGGGCTGTCGACGGATTCTAAATATATATGGGACAGCCAGTGGATTGAATACAGAGCGACGGATCATGGCTTACAACAATTTTTGCTCTTTAAAAGGCATTACCCCTTATGCATCTGACTCTTTTTTACATATAGTCTCAGATCATGATGTTGACCGTGTTGTTCAGTGGATCGAAGAACAAGCGGTTAAACCCGATGCCATCATCACTCATTCCGATAACATTGCGGCTTTAGCAGTCTCAAGACTTGAGAAGAAAGGGTATAAAGTACCTAAGGATATTTCTGTTATAGGTTTTGACAATTTATTTATAAGCGATGTCATGAATATGACGACGGTTGATTATGGTATCAAAGAACAAGGTAGTAACGCCTGCCGATTACTTTTAAGACAGCTCGGAAAAAAATCGGATGATTTAGTCCCACTGACTTTCACATTAATTAAGCGGGGAACCACCAAAAATACCGATTGATAAATAAATGACCCCTGTTTTGACTGGTAGTCAAAACAGGGGTCATTTTTAGTTAGGCCATTTTTTCAATTTCTTTATTTAAGTTTCTACGTGCTCTATTCTGACTGATTTGATGTTGAAAAAGTCCTTTTTTTGGAGAGAATATCAAGATTAGTAACGTCGTTGAACCAGTCACCACAGCAATCATGCCGGCAATCGTAGTATCAAAGAAAAATGCTAATCTCACACCACTTACACTATTGATAATCGCCATAATTACGGTGATACCAATCATTTTATTCAATGAATGGGTAAGTATATAACCCGACAGCGCGGGTCCCACCATAAAGCCGACGATCAATATCGATCCAACCGAATCGTACGCACCAACTGCTGTAAGTGAAACCAGTGTCATCAACGCGTAATGAATGACCACCGGTGAAAAACCTATTGCAGCTGCAAATGCTGGATCAAAGGTTGTGACTTTCAGTTCTTTATAGAAAAAGAAAATAAAGACCGAATTGATAATCAAGATGATAAACATCACCCAAAGTGATTGTGGACCAAGGTCGTAACCCCATAAATCCAGTCTACGAAAAGGAGCAAAAGCCAGTTCACCCATCAATACTGCGTCTTCATCCAAGTGAACATCCCCAGCATAGAAAGTAATTAAAATGATTGCAATACTAAAAAACAAAGGAAAAACAATGCCTATTGCTGCATCATTAGATACCAGATTTGAACGTTGAATGGTTTCAATCAACCAAACCGTTGCTAAACCAACCAGAGTCGCTCCAATCATTAAAAGTGGCGAGTTCAAATCCTGCGTAATGAAGAAAGCTAGAACGATCCCGAGTAATACCGTATGAGTGATGGCATCTGACACCATCGTCGCTCCTCTTAGAACCAGGAAAACACCGGGTAACGCACAAGCGATAGCAACGACAACAGCAATTAATGTAATCTCGTTTATCATGCTCATTGTTTAGCCTCCTCCAGCTCATCTAAGCGTTTCTTAAAGAGTTTCTGTTTCTTCTGTCTTAAAATATATTTTGCAACGTATCCCTGCTTCGGTGCAAACAGGAGACTCACAAAGACAAAAACACTGACAACGACTACAATCGTTGGCCCGGTCGGGATACGCACACCCAACGAGCTGATCAATGTCCCTATTACTCCAGACATGAAACCTATAATCCCGGCTAAAATCATAACACCGCTTAAACGGTGAGTCCATTGTCTCGCAGCAATCGACGGACCAATGAGTAACGCACTGATCAAAATAACGCCCACAGATTCAAGGCCTATAATTATAGTTAATACAATCATCATAGATAAGAGAAATTCGATGATTTTACTTGAAAAGCCTAAAGAGCGACTAAACATCGGATCAAAGGTATAACATTTGAACTCTTTCCAAAAAACGACAACAAGTAACAGCAATACCAGACCCACGCTGCTTATTAACTGAACATCCCTCCGCAACATTGCGCTGGCTTGTCCGAAAATAAAACTGTTTAACCCTGCCTGCTGGGCATTCGGATTATTTTGAATCGCCGTTAAAACCACCAGCCCCAATCCAAAGAAGCTGGATAAAACAAGAGACAAGGCACTGTCCAGCTTGACCACCGTATTTCTCGTCATCACTTGGATGATTGCTGTGGCAATTATCCCTGAAACAACGGCACCGAGCATGAGAAACATTAATTCTTTACGTTGTATAATAACAAAAGCCAAAGCAATTCCCGGTAACGCCGCATGACTTAAGGCATCCCCTAACAAGCTTTCTTTTCTGAGTGTCGCATATGTTCCGATCACACCACTGAGCAGTCCGATGATACCTGTTCCAAGAGCAACAAGTTGAAAGGTATAATCAGTAAACACAGAAAGAACCTGAGTCAGCATAATTACCCCCCTTCCCCTACATTGCGATCACGATGATATGTCAGGTCGATATTTTGTTTGTTGAACGTCTGGTCAACTGGTCCTGCAGCGATAACTTCCTGATTGATAAAAACGATCTCATCAAAATAAGTCTCAACTGTCTGCAGATCATGGTGAACAACGAGGACTGTTTTGCCTTCTGAAACTAATTTTTTAAGCAACTTCATGATAATATGTTCGGTCTTCATATCTACACCGGCTAACGGTTCATCCATAATATAAACCTCTGCTTCTTGAGCAAGCGCTCGGGCCAAGAAAACGCGCTGGCGCTGTCCGCCAGAAAGCTGACTGATCTGACGCTTTGCGAAAGTCGGAAGCCCCACTTTCAGAAGCATTTGCTTAGCTATATCCTTATCTTTCTTTCGGGGTCTTTTAAACCAGCCTAAATGACCGTATCTTCCCATTAAGACAACATCTCTCACAGTTGTCGGGAAATTCCAATCCACGGATGTATTTTGAGGTACATAGGCGATTCGATTTTTTAATTCACTGTAGGGTACCGCTTTTTGATTTTCGTCTTGATGCGTAACCGAACCCATGACAGGTGACACTAAACCAAGCATGGATTTAATCATGGTTGATTTCCCTGCACCATTAGGACCGACAATAGCTATCATTTTTCCTTTTTGAAATTTCAGCGATATATTCCATAAAACGGGCTGAGCATCATAAGCCACAGTAAGTTTGTCTATGTTGATTGCTATATCGTTCATTATTTAACTCCCCCTTTCTGGCTATTAATTTTCATTTAAAGCCGATACTATGGTATCCACATTTGACCGATACATCGTTATATAAGTATCCGCATCATCTTCACTGCTTCCTAAAGCATCTGAATACAACTCTCCAGCATTTTTCAATTGATGTCCACGACTGTTAGTCGCTTCGATCAACGCTTCGATACTTCTGGGTGATACCGAACTTTCTACAAATACTGCGTTTATTTCTTTTTCCACTATGAACGACGCCATTTCACTGATATCTCCAGTTCCGGCTTCTGTACGTGTATTTAGTCCCTGTAGTCCAACCACTTCAAAGTTGAATTCTTCACCGAAATACTGAAACGCATCATGCGCTGTCACCAGATAACGTGATTTTTCCGGCACTTCTTCTACTCTATTTTCGACATAATGAGCTAATTCATCTAATTCGTCTAAATATTCTGCGGCATTTCTCCTATAATTTTCTGCATTATCAGGATCATAAGCGCTCAATTCATCCGCAATGTATTGCGTCACTTGTTTCCATCTTGAAACACTGAACCATATATGCGGATCCACTGTTTGAAAATCACTTTCTTCCGGATCAAAAAGCATACTCGCTTCATCTAAAGCATCCGCTGCGACGATTGTTAACACATCTCGTTCACCTAATTGATCGAAGACCTCTGCAAACCGTTCTTCTAAATTCAAACCATTATAAATGACGATATTGGCTTCTCCCATTGCGGTGATATCCGATGTTGACGGTTGATAATCATGTGGATCTACTCCCGGTCCCATTAAACCTGTAACAGAAACATTTTCTCCACCGATCGTCTCAACCAAATCGGTTAAGAAAGACGTCGTTGTAACGATCGATACTGTTTCGCTATCATTTCGATTAGTGTTATTATCTGTACTGCATCCACTAATCAACACTAGCAGTATGGCTATGCTAAACCATCTTAACTTTGTCATATCTATCCCCCATTTGTAATTGCTTAGAGTTGCTTTTGTATATTTTTTAGTCTACCCTAAAAATATTTTTTAGTCAAACGAATCATTCAATTTGCATATCTTTTTGACAACCTTCAAATGAGTATGGTAAAACTTAACTATAAAGATAAAAAAGGACGGACATACATGACACCCAATAAAGAAAATTTTATTAAAGCGATTTATGAACTTGGCGGGGACGAAACGGTTATCTCTAATAAAGATCTGGTTCATGCTCTATCTATATCCGCGGCTTCAGTAACCGAAATGAACGCGCGGTTGTTGAGAGAAAAACTGATCAGTCACATCCCTTATCAAGGCGTTAAACTCACGCCCTCTGGCAAACGCGTTGCCCATCAGCTGATTCGTAAGCATCGCATTTGGGAAGTTTTTTTAGCTGAAAAGCTCGGTTACGATTGGGATGAAGTACATGCAGATGCCGATTTACTTGAACATGCCTCTTCCGACTTATTGATTGAACGGCTAAATGTATTTTTAGGTGAACCCAAGTTTGATCCACACGGCGGAGTGATCCCTAATAAAGACGGTTCAATTCCTGAGACCATTAAATATCCGCTTATCGATGTCAACGTAGGCGAGCAATTCAAAATTAAAGAAGTTGATGACCAGGAAGATTTTTTGAATTATTTACTCGAAAAAGATATTCAGTTGGGAAATAGCTATCATTTGATCAACATCGAACCCTTTGAAGGGCCTTTGACTTTAGAGTCACCCGAAGGCAGTCAAATAGTTATTGGACATAAAGCAGCCCTGAAAATTTTTGTTGACTACACTCTTTAATAAGTGCCTAACTCACTCAGTGAACGTCGCGGTCAAAAGCACCCTAATAAACCAATAAAACGAAAAACAATTTGTACGGTTCTTTACAACTGTCATCTTCACAACCTTTGTTCCTGATAATATCATTTCTTATCTTATCCAGTTAGTTTATCCTATATATCCATAAAAAAGGTGTTTCCCTCATTTTTTGGAAAACCTCAGTCTGTCGTTTTATATCGCCTCGGATGGAAACCTTTTACTGGAAATCGTCTTAACGCTTCAAATCAACCAAAACAGCTGTCTGTCGGCTTACAGTCGTTAAAGAACTCCCTTAACGACTGTCAGTCAAACGGGTAGCTCTTTTTTTTCTTGAAACACATTGACCATGGTATAATGTACTTACAGATTCATGAAAGGAATATAACAATGACTCCTCACTATCCTATCGAAGAACGTATCCCTTATTTAGAAGATCATGCTTACACTGAAACTGATTTAGGACTTACTTACACAAAAGAAACCTCTTTCTTTAAAGTGTGGTCTCCTTTGGCTCAGCATGTTTATTTGAATGTCTATGAAAAAGCTGACTCAACCACTCCCCTTTATAAACGTAAAATGCAGCTGGAAAACAATTGCTGGTTTTTTAATTTTAATGAAGATTTAAACGGGTATTTTTACACGTATAGTTTTATTCATAATGAAAATGAAGTTGAATCTGCAGATGTCTATTCAAAAGCGGTCGGCTTGAACGGTAACCGGTCTGCAATCATCGATCTCGGAGAAACCAATCCCGACAACTGGACAAACGATTCATATAAAGGTGTCTCTGCGATTACTGAGGCCATTATTTGGGAAGTACACACGGAGGATTTCTCTAGCGATGAACAGGCTGACTTTTCAACCGACAGCCGCGGGAAATATCTGGCCTTTACTGAAGAAAACGTTACGGTGGGTTCCGATAAAAACCAATTAGCGGGGCTGTCTTATATAGAAGAGTTAGGCGTTAATTATATTCATCTGTTACCCGCTTTCGACTTTGAAAACGATGAGTATTCACCTGCTTACAACTGGGGGTATGACCCTAAGAACTTCATGGTACCTGAAGGGAAATACGCCTCTGACCCCAGCGATCCTAAAAAACGTATTCTTGAATTCAAAACAATGGTTGCGCACTTGCATCAGCATGACATCGGTGTGATCTTGGACGTTGTCTTCAACCATACCTTCTTCACAGAGAAATCCTGGTTTCAGCTGACCGTCCCTGATTATTTTTACCGTCAGGACCATTATGGCGAATTCACCAACGGATCAGGCTGCGGCAATGAAACAGCCAGTGAACGTAAAATGATGCGCAAGTATATTATCGATACCGTCCTCTACTGGGCAGAAGAGTATCATATTGATGGTTTTCGTTTTGATTTGATGGGTCTTCATGACGTCAACACGATGAACACCCTTCGTCAAACACTTGATGAAAAAGGCTTTTCGCACGTCTTGCTTTACGGCGAACCTTGGAATGCCGGGAGTGTCGCTATTTATGAACCGAACAAACCAGCCGATAAATTTCATGCCAATGATTTGGTTGACGGTATCGCTCTTTTTAATGATGACTTCAGAGATGCGATCAAGGGTCCTGTCTTTGATGAAAGAGCTGGCGGATTCTTACAAGGGGCAAACGGCTTTGATACAAGTTCTTATTCTACGAATGATCTGGTCGCAAGCATACTCGCCAATACACAGTCGGACGTTGGACGTTTTACGTTGCCTGACGAAAAACAGTGGGCCAGAAATCCTGCTCAGGTCATCACCTATGCTTCGGCGCATGACAATCTGACCCTCTATGATAAATTGGTCAAAACACTTCAGCATGAACCAGATTATCGCCGGGATGAAACAGCTATTCAGCTGAATAAACTCAGTGCCGCTTTGCTGTTCACTTCTTTGGGCGGTATGTTCTTGCAAGCTGGAGAAGAATGGGGCCGTACTAAGTCAGGCGATGAGAACAGTTTCAAATCATCGATTTCGATCAACCAGTTGAATTGGTCGCAAGCTTATGAAAACAAACACCTGCTCGAGTATTACAGAGGAATGATGGCGATCAGGAAAGCCTATGCACCGTTACGTGACGCAACCAACAAAACGGGCGCCGCTGTTACCTTTGCACAACTGAAAGAAAACCTGCTTGCTTATACCATACCCAATACGTTGAATGAAGAAGAATGGACAATGATGGCAGTCATTATCAATACCACCCCTCATTCAGAAGAAGTGGAATTAAAAAGCAGTTACCCTTTTCCTGATGAATGGACGATTCTAGCTAATCGACACTCAGCCGGATTAACCCCACTTGGCATCATCAAAGGACAACATATCATTATTAATCCGAGAGAAGTACTCATTTTAGTATCATGAGCTGTTCAAATAGCCGGTTAGCTTAAGAAAGGATCTTGCATGGATATCAAACAAATGCATTATTTCATCTCCATTGTTGAAAATGATTTCAATATATCTCAAGCGTCAAAAATTCTGCATATTTCTCAACCCGCTTTAAGTCAGACCATTGCGAATTTGGAAAAAAATGAAAACATCATTTTATTCGAACGCGCTCACGGAAGACTGCAAACATTAACGCCTGCAGGTGACGTCTTGTACCAACATGCCAAGGAAATCATTCAAAAGTATGATGACATGATCAAAGACCTTCAGGAAGAATCGACACAATTAAAAGGAACCATAAAAATAGGCATCCCTCCCGTCGTTATCTCGGTCGTATTTCCAGAAATTTTACCGACATTGATTTCCACTAATCCGGAGATTCGCTTTGAAATCAAGGAAGCAGGGGCTGTAGAATTGAAAAAAGATTTACTTTTACAGGAGCTCCCCATAGCAGTGCTCCTGCGCCCCACCGGTCTCGATTCCAGCACCGTTGAAGAAGTAGTCATAAGAAACGACACTCTGTCCGCCTTTATGAGCAGTCAGAATCCATTGGCTCAAAAAGATAACCTGCAGTGGACGGATCTGCATAACCAGCCCATGGCCATCTTTGACTCAAGCTACATGATCCATCATCAATTGTTAAATAAATTTTCGAGTCAGAACGTTAAACCACAACTGTATTTACAGTCTGCTTCTTGGGATCTGCTGCTCAACTCAACCCGTAATTCCAATTTATTTACGGTCTTACCCACACCGGTTGCACAATATTATTCATCACCTGATGTCATAAGGAAGGAATTTAAGCACCCCCTACGTTGGGAAGTTGTGTTATGTCGCAGAAAAAAAAAACGGTATTCGCGAATCGAGGATTATGTTTTTAATTACATGAAAGAATATTATCAATCACATAAAAAAGGATAGGACAAGCATCCTATCCTTTTGCTTTTTTGATTTTTATACTGCTTTATTCTAAATTATTGTGTTAATGTGACTTGCGTTCCCTTCGTCGGTTTTTCGGGTACCTGAAGGGCACGCGATCACTAACAAAAGATTGCAATCCTTATATCGAACATGATCCAAAACGAAAAAAAGAGTGATACTATGATTTCTCACAGCTCACTCTTTTTTTGTCTAATATCTTATAAAGAAGTAACTATTTTTTAGTATAAGCCCATTGAAGCTAAGATAATAGCGACAACAACAGAAAGAACCGGAATAACAATCGCTACGACAGCAATATCCACGTAACTATCTTTGTGTGATAACCCTGTAATTGTGAGTAAGGTTAATACTGCACCGTTATGTGGGAGAACATCCAGTCCACCAGATGAGATGGAAGCCACTCTATGGAATGCTTCAGGAGAAATACCTGATGTTTGTGACAGGTTATAATATTGTTCACCGAGTGCTTCTAATGCAATACCCATACCACCTGAAGCTGAACCTGTTGCACCAGCAAGCAAGTTGATTGCTACTGATAGCGAAACAAGTGGATTTCCTGGGATCGACATCAAAGCGGAAGTTAAAATGGCAAAGCCTGGAACAGCCTGTACCGTTGTACCAAAACCAACCGCCGCACTGGTATTTAAGATAGCCGTAACGGAACCTTTAGCTCCGACGTTAACTGAATTTGTCACACCGATGTGTCTGATTCTTGGTAAGCTTAAAAGCAGAATAAGTATAATACCTGCCAACAATGAGACCACAATGTTCCATTCCAATATATTTAACGTAATTAAAACGGATAGAAGTGGGATCAATGATAAAAATACGTTAGGTACTTCATCTGATACTTCAACAACCGTGTTGTCTTTTGGTTCGTCAAAAAGTTCACCTTTATTGATCAACTGATTCTGTCTCCACATCAAGTAGAAATAGCCACCGACTGCCATAACTAAAGCTGCGGCAATACCCATAATAGGTGCGGCAGTTGGCGTTGTGAAGAAATAAGGCATAGGAATCAAGTTTTGAATTTGAGGTGTACCTGGTAAAGCCGTCATTGTAAAGGTAAACGCACCTAAAGCAATGGTTGCTGGAATTAAACGTCTTGGTAGATTGGCCTGTCTAAATAAAGATAAGGCCAGTGGATAAACAGCAAATACCACAACGAATAAACTGATACCACCATACGTCAATACAGCAGCAGATATGAACACGCCTAAAATCGCTCTTTTTTCTCCTAATAATTTAGAAAGCGTTAAAGCGATCGAACGTGCCATACCTGTATCTTCCATCAATTTACCAAAGATGGAACTGAGCATGAATACCGGGAACCATGTCTGCAGGAACCCGACAAGTCCAGACATGTAAACACCTGTGTATGCATCTAGTAAATTAAGACCGCCTGTCCACGCAACGAACCCGGCAGCAACTGGGGCAACCCAAATAATTGAATAACCCATATAGGCTAGGCCCATCAATATAATTAACCCAATAATAATGCCTAATACTTCCATATTTCTCACTCCTCTTATCTAATCGAACTTTATTTTAATACTGCAGGCATTCCCTATAACTTTTGATTTTACAGTTATTAACAAGGAAACAGCGGTAGAAATAGACTTTATCTGTCCCTACCGTTTCCCTTACCTTATTTGAAATTTATTGAACAGTATAGCCGCCATCAAGCACTGATGCCTGACCAGTTATGCCTTTAGCTTCGTCACTTGCTAAGAATAAAGCTAAGTGCGCAATTTCAGATACATCAAGCAAACGTTTTTGAGGTACTAATGGATAAATAACATCTTCCAGTACACTTTCCAAAGGAACATTGCGAGTTTCAGCCAAGTCACTCAACTGTCCACGAACAAGTGGTGTGTCAACATAGCCCGGGCAGATAGCATTAACTGTGATACCATATTCAGCCGCTTCTAAAGCTGTTACTTTAGTCAAACCGATAAGGCCGTGTTTCGCACTGTTGTAAGCTGATTTTCCAGCAAATCCGATCAACCCGTTGATTGAAGCCATATTCAAGATGCGTCCGAATTTTTGTTTTTTCATGATTGGCATCGCATGTTTGATTGCCATGAAGGGTGCCGTCAGCATGACTTTGATCATGAATTCAAATTTATCTGTAGGGAAATCTTCAATTGGAGAAACGTGTTGTAACCCAGCGTTGTTAAGTAAAACATCTAAACGACCATATTTTTCGATCGTTTGGTCAAAGGCACTTTTGATGTCTTCTTCTTTCGTTACATCAACTTTGATGCCTATGCAGTCTTTACCCTGATCCTGTAATTCTTTTGTTACTTCATTCAGTTTTTCTTCATTGACGTCAGTGAAGACAACTTTGGCACCTTTTTCTAAAAATTCCAAACCGATTGCATGTCCAATTCCGCTTGCTGCACCTGTAATGAGGACAACTTTTCCTTCTACCATGTTTTATTCCTCCATTTATATTATTTTTTTATACTTCCATTTTTCTTAATTCTTTGTCTACATAAAGTTTTGCACCGGTGGCTTCCTGTACTTCTTCGACAGTAAATCCCGGATTGATTTCAGTTAAAAGTAATCCTTCATTCGTTACTTTGATTACACCCATTTCGGTAATGATACTGTCCACTGCCCCAAGAGCTGTGAGCGGCAAATTACATTCTCCCAAAATCTTATGTCTTCCTTTGGCAGTGTGTTCCATTGCGACAATTACTTTTTTAGCTCCACTAAGCAGATCCATTGCGCCGCCCATACCAGGAACCATTTTTCCAGGGATCATGTAGTTGGCGATGTTCCCTTTTTCATCCACTTGTAAAGCACCTAACACAGTTAAATCAACGTGTCCGCCACGAATGATTCCAAAAGAAGTAGATGAGTCAAAGAAAGCACCACCCGGTTTAATCGTAACAGGCATGCCACCTGCATTGACGATGTTGGGATCCAGCTCCTCTTCCGTCGGTGTTAAACCCAATCCGACAAACCCATTTTCAGACTGGAATATGACTTCTATACCCTCTGGGACATAATTCGCTACTTTCGTAGGCAAGCCAATACCCAGGTTGACAACCAAGCCGTGTTCCAGTTCTTTTGCTACACGTTTTGCAATAAACTCCTGCATTTCTAATTTATCCATTGATTGCACCTCCATCCACGACATGATTGACAAATACGCCAGGCGTATGCACAAAGTTCGGATCGATTTCACCGTTTTCAACCACTTCATCAGCTTCAACGATCGTCACATTTGCTGCTGCAGTCATGACATTATTGAAGTTGTTTGTTGATCCTTTGTACACCAGATTCCCGTTTCGGTCAGCTTTGGCTGCGTGAATGAGTGCGAAATCCGCTTTTAATGGTGTTTCAAGTAAATATTCTTCGCCATCAACGGTAATTCTCTGTTTACCCTCTTCAACTAGTGTTCCCAAGCCCGTCTTTGTTAAAATACCACCCAGACCGTATCCACCGGCGCGAATGCGTTCGACCAATGTGCCTTGAGGAACGAGTTCGACCTCTGTTTCCCCTTCGTTCATCTGACGGCCTGTTTCTTTATTTGTTCCAATATGAGAAGCATATAGTTTTTTCACTAATTTTCTAGAGATCAGTTTGCCTGATCCGGTTGTCACCAAGCCGGTATCTGTGCTGATCAAGATGATATCTTTGATTCCTTTTGCGATCAATGCATCCACTAATTTTTCTGGAGCACCGTTGGCCATAAAGCCACCGATCATAAGTGTATCGCCATCTCTGATGTCTTTGATTGCTTCGTTGATTCCTATTACCTTGTCCATCCTTATCCTCCTATCGTTCTACTGTAACGGCAATACCTTGACCGCCGCCAATACATAATGTGGCAAGACCTTTTTTAGAGTCTCTCTTCAGCATTTCGTGAATCAGTGTCACCAGGATACGCGCACCACTTGCTCCGATCGGATGGCCTAAGGCAATCGCTCCGCCGTTGACGTTGACGATGTCCGTATCTAAGTTCAAGTCTTTAACGACACTTAGTGACTGAGCCGCAAACGCTTCGTTCGCTTCGATCAAATCTAAATCTTCAACAGTTAAGTTCGCTTTTTTCAATACTTTTTGAGTAGCAGGAATCGGTCCACATCCCATAATTGTCGGGCTCACACCGGCACTTGCATACGCAGTCAAAGTCACAAGTGGTTTCATACCTAACTCTTCCGCTTTTTCTTTGCTCATCAAGATCAAAGCTGCTGCTCCATCATTGAGCCCTGAAGCATTTCCGGCTGTGACAGAACCGTCTTTTTTGAATGCCGGACGCATTTTTTCCAGCTTTTCATAGGTCATCCCAAATTTTGGATATTCATCGGTGTCAACGATGACAGGATCTCCACGACGCTGCGGCACTTCAACAGGAATGATTTCATCTTTGAATTTACCGGCTTTCATCGCTTCTTCTGCTCTGTTTTGACTGGTTAAAGAAAAGTCATCCTGCTCTTTTCGTGTAAACCCGTATTTATCATTGATGTTTTCAGCTGTGATACCCATGTGATAATCGTTAAAGGCATCTATTAAACCGTCCTTAAGCATTGTATCGACGACTTTCATGTCCCCCATGCGTTTGCCCCAGCGTGCATCTTTCATGACGTGAGCCGCATTGCTCATGCTTTCGGTTCCGCCTGCAATAATGACATCCGCATCGCCAACCATGATCGCTTGAGCTGCAAGAGCGACTGATTTAAGTCCTGACCCGCATAATTTATTTACAGCAAACGATGGCACTTCTTGTGGGATTCCAGAATAGATGGCAACTTGTCTTGCGACGTTCTGGCCTAACCCGGCACTTAAAACATTTCCGAAGATCAATTCGTCTACCTGGCTCGGATCAAGTTTCGCTCTCTCCATAACACCTTTTACAACGGCCACTCCTAAATCTACCGCGGAAACATCTTTCAATGCTCCTCCGTGAGATCCAATCGGTGTACGTGCTGCTTCGACAATGACAACTTCTCTCATGTTACGCCTCCTATAATATTTTATAATCTAATTAGCATTTATTAAAATAATTCATGTTATCTATAAACACGTTTGGTAATCGCTTACAAAACAATCATATAGGCTCTTCAAACAAAAGTCTAACTGTTTATTTTTATAATTAGTATAAGTTTTACTTATATGTAAACGGTTGATATTTTAGACAATAAAAGCGCTGGAATCAGGGCCCCAGCACTTTTTTTCAGTTATACTTGCCAGTGTTCATGTACAGGCCCTTCAAACTTCGTTACGGGATCGGTGGCCGGAACCAAGACATCGTAACTTTTTTGCTGAACTTCGTCATAATCGGGTGCCTCTCCGCGTTGCATGTCGGGGTCCATGCCATCAGGGTACGCCCCCACCACTTTGAAATCATCTGTGGAATCGATCAGTTTATGTGCCGTTCCTGCGGGTAAGAGTACGACATCTCCTTTATTGAAAGGATATTCATCTTTGCCTGGACCACCCAGTTGTACTGTCCCTCTCCCGGCAATACAACCCAATACTTCGTGGGTGTTCGAGTGGAAATGATGATGATCATGAATACCATTTACCCACCCATTACTGTAGCCATTGTCACTGAAGAAGGCTTTCACACTTTCAGCAGGATCTGACCGGTCAAACACTTCGTCTAAAGCATGAGGATAATAAAGCACCGGCAATGGATGGTTTGGGAAAGGTGGATTCTCTACTATTCTGTACGTTTTTACCATTAAAACTCCTCCTTAAAAACTATTATGCTAATAGTTTGTCACCGCTCTAATATAACTTCAACTCATAGCCCTTGATTTGAATAATCAAGTGATTTCAATTCATCAATTGACTAAATAAAGCACTTTCAGTATTCTTATAGTACAACGTTTTTTAAAAGGAGATTAACCATGGGACTATTTGATATTTTTAAAAGTAAAAAGAGCGATTCCGTTTCAAGAGATTCAAGCAAATCAGAAAGCAGTGACGAATATGCTGTCAAACACGAATTACAGATCACGGATAAAGATTTAAAGGCAGACGAAGAAACAGTCGACAAGATCGTAGAACAGATGGTAGAAGAAGACCCCTTCAAAAATTTCTATTCGGGTAAAACGAAGGATGATTTTACACCCCTATTAAAACAAGCTTTTAAGTATGAAACCATCACGACAGTCAATGTCGATTTTGTAAACAAAGCAAAAGGAAAGACATTGGTTAAAATCGAGAATATTACTTTAGGGTACCTGCCGGAAGAATTGGCCAAAACGGTTCAGTCTTATCAAGACAGCTACTTACTCACTGCTTTTGTTTACGTTACCGGCGGTCCATATATGATGTATGACCGCAAACAGGATGCAGTCATTGAAGATGAAGTTCCCTTTGGATTGAATATTTACGTTCAGTTCACCTGATATTTGACAGAAAAAAAGCACAGGTGTCTACATACTATGAACCCCTACCCAAAAACTAGACACTCAAAAAAAGAGTGTTTTAGTTTTTGGGTTATTTTTTTACGTTATTTTCGTTATACTTTTATAGAATAGTTTCTAAGTGGAGGTTTCTCAGATGAGCAAAA
>NZ_LSRN01000016.1 GCF_001885615.1 Alkalibacterium sp. 20
ATGTATAGTCATCCTACGTCCTTTAATAACGTAACTTTTCTTATTATAACACGAAGCTAAGAGAATACATTAAATGTTTTTGACTTTATAGTAATAAAAAAACCATATAATCATGAGTAATATTTACTCGTAATTATATGGTTTATGTTTTAAGATTACTTATTTAATGCATCTTTAGCTTGATCTGTTAATGATGTAAATGCTACTGAATCATTTATTGCTAAATCAGCTAACATTTTACGGTTCATGTCTATACCCGCAATTTTCAATCCGTGCATAAATTTAGAATAGCTTAAACCATTCATACGTGATGCCGCATTGATACGTGCAATCCATAATCTACGGAAATTACGTTTATTTTGTTTACGGTCTCTGAAAGCATACATATATGATTTCATTACTTGTTGTTTTGCAACTTTGAACAAGCGATGTTTCGCACCATAATACCCTTTAGCTAATTTTAAAACGCGTTTACGGCGTCTGCGGGTTACTGTTCCACCTTTTACTCGTGCCATTGTTCTTCCTCCTTCAATACAATCCTATGATTCTAAATTATTATTTCATATAAGCTAATTGCTGTTTGATGCGTTTGTAGTCACTAGAAGAAACCGTCGTAGATTTGCGTAAATTACGTTTTTGTTTTTGTGATTTATTCGCAAACATATGGCTAGTTTTAGCATGACCCCTTTTTAATTTACCTGAACCAGTTCTTTTGAATCTTTTTGCTGATCCACTATGCGTTTTTTGCTTAGGCATTTTACTTTTCCTCCAATACTCTTTTCTAAAAATTTTAAACAGACTTAAATTTAATGTAAGTCTAAAACTTATTACTTTTCAATTTTCGGTGCGAGCATCAAGAACATGCTACGGCCATCCATTTTAGCTTTGGACTCAATTACTGAAATATCAGATGCTTCGTCAGCCATGCGTTCCAACACTACACGTCCAAGTTCTTTATGAGTTATAGCTCGACCTCGGAAACGAATAGAAACTTTAACTTTATCGCCTTTTTCTAAGAATTTACGAGCGTTACGCAATTTTGTGTTAAAATCATGGTCATCAATAGTTGGACTCAATCGAATCTCTTTTATATTAACAACTTTTTGATTTTTTCTTGCTTCACGTTCTTTTTTCTGTTGTTCATAGCGAAATTTACCATAATCCATAATACGAGCAACCGGTGGTTTAGCGTTAGGAGAAACGAGTACTAAATCCATACGAGCTTCTTCTGCCAGTCTCATTGCTTCTTTAGTTTGGATCACGCCTATTTGTTCACCGTCTTTTCCTATCAATCGTACCTCATTGGTACGAATACGGTCGTTGACAATCATGTCTTTTGCTATGGTGGTCACCTCCAAAGTATTTGCGAGAAAAAACACAGAAAAAAACGACATTTCTATAAGTTATAGAAATCCCGCCTTGTCTCCGCATAAAAACACAACTCATTGCGTTTCATTATATATACGTTCATATCTGCCCAGAGATTTTCATCTGCTTAGGCGAGAAGCGGGAGCTTCTGCTTTGTTTTCTCAACTTTTATATAATACCAACAATTAGAATCAATGTCAAGCAGTGATTCACTGGCAATTATTTTTTTCCTTCGTCTAGAAGTATAATCATAAATACATTTAAATCAATTGTCTCGGTTTTCTTCTCACCATATTTTCGAACAGACACTGTTCCTTCTTCCATTTCATTGTCGCCGATAACAAGTTGGTAAGGAATTTTCAACGTTTGAGCTTCCCGTATTTTATATCCCATTTTTTCGTTACGCATATCTACTTCTACGCGTAATCCTTTTGCAGTCATTTTTTCCTGCAACTCTTTTGCATAGTCACCATGAATATCTAAATTGACTGGAATGATTTTGGCTTGAACAGGCGCTAACCAAGTTGGGAATGCTCCTTTGTATCGCTCTATCAAATACGCAACAAATCGTTCCATCGTAGAAACGATTCCTCGGTGGATAACAACTGGCCGATGATCATCTTGACCATCTTGACCGACGTAAGTTAGATCGAAGCGCTCAGGAAGCAAGAAATCAAGCTGGACCGTTGATAAGGTTTCTTCAATACCTAAAGCTGTTTTTACTTGAACATCAAGTTTAGGACCATAGAACGCAGCCTCACCAATCGCCTCGAAGTATTCAAGCCCCATGTCATCCAGCGTCTCTTTTAGCATGGACTCCGCTTTTTCCCACATCTCATCATCATCAAAATATTTCTCAGTATTCTGAGGATCACGATAACTCAGACGGAAACGATAATCTTTAATGTCAAAGTCTTCATAAACTGCAAGCATCAAGTTCACGACTCGTTTGAATTCTTCTTTGATTTGATCAGGACGAACAAAAACGTGAGCATCATTTAATGTCATCTCACGTACACGTTGTAAGCCAGATAAGGCGCCACTTTTTTCATAGCGATGCATTTGACCTAATTCAGCAATACGTATTGGTAAATCACGGTAACTGCGTACATCATTTTTGAAGATCATCATGTGATGCGGACAGTTCATTGGACGTAATACCAGCATTTCTCCATCACCCATATCCATTGGTGGAAACATATCCTCATGGTAATGATCCCAGTGGCCGGATTTTTTATAAAAGTCAACATTAGCCATAATAGGTGTGTAGACATGTTCATAGCCTAAGTTGATTTCTTTATCTGTTATATAACGTTCAATGATACGACGAATCGTTGCTCCTTTGGGTAACCAGAACGGTAAACCAGATCCTACTTCAGGCGACAACATAAACAGGTCTAATTCCTTTCCCAATTTACGGTGATCCCGTTCTTTAGCTTCTTCACGCATTTTAAGGTATTCTTTTAATGCTTTCTTGTCAAAAAAGGCAGTGCCATACACACGTTGCATCATTTGATTGTCTGAATTCCCTCTCCAGTATGCTCCTGCTAGAGAGAGCATTTTAAAGACTTGAATGCGTCCGGTAGAAGGCACATGCACTCCTCGACATAAATCGACAAAATCACCCTGTTCGTATACAGAAATAATTTCATCTTCAGGTAATTCATTGATCAGTTCATTTTTATATGGATCATCTTTGAAAAGTTCTAATGCTTCTTCACGACTTACTTCTTTTCTTTCGATAGGTAAGTTTTCTTTGACAATGGCCATCATTTCTTGTTCGATTTTTTCTAAATCTTCTTCTGTAATCGGCTCTTTTGTATCTGTATCATAGTAAAAACCATTTTCGATAGATGGTCCTACGCCAAATTTAACATCGGGATAGAGTCGTTTAATGGCTTGTGCCATTAAATGTGAGGTCGAATGACGTAACACGGATAAGGCATCATCATGATCCGGCGTCACGATTTCCAACACCCCATCATTGTTTAAAGAGCGGTTAAAGTCAATGAGCTCTCCATTCCATTTTGCCGCTAATCCTTTTTTTTCTAATGATTTTGCTATACTTCCCGCAATATCTTTAGGGGTTGATCCCTGCTCTACTTCTTTAATTGTTCCGTCAGGCAATGTTACTTTTATTTTATCAATCATTTTTTCTCCTCCTTATTTAGGTAAACAAAAATCCCATTGAATAAGACAATCTCATTCAATGGGACGTTAAATTCTACGTGGTTCCACCCAAATTTGTAGAAACACATGATTAAGTGTTTTCTACCTTCATTACTCTTTAACGCAGAGGCTACGACTATTTTTACTCAGTTTCAAAATAGCACTCGAAAGGGGTCAATGATAATTAGTCTTAAGAATGTTGCAGCAGTCATTCTCTCTCTGAAAAGATAATTTATCAAGGATGTCTTTCTCTTTGTTTTATAGTTTTGATAGTATCATAGGCACATTCTTTTTACAATACAATTAATTTATTTGTGTCTTCTATTTTCTCCAGATATTTCAACTTCTTCAGCTAAGAAACGAATTCTCTCCATTATACGTTTAGCTTTAAGTGGCTCATTTTCTCCACGTTGAGATGTTGTCAGATGTTCTTTTTCCAGTTGATTCATGTTGAAATTCGAAGTGAAAAATGTTGGCAGTTCCTCCTGCATACGGTACTGTAAAATAATACCCAGCACATCGTCACGTATCCACGAGGACATGGAATCGGCTCCGATATCATCGATCATGAGCAATTTAGCCCGTTTAAAACTGTCTAATTTATCTTCTGTTGTGTTTTTTCCAATGGAATTTTTCATTTCAACAGCAAACGTGGGAAAATGAACGATTGTCGAGGAGTATCCTTGCTCTGACAACTCATGTGCGATGGCCCCGAGTAAATACGTTTTGCCAACGCCAAAAGCACCGTGCAGATATAATCCTTTGTGAAACCCCTTAGGATTATTGATATATGATTCAATAAACGTCATCGCTTTTTCCAAAGCCACTTGACGCTTTTTAGTCACTTCGAAAGATTCAAAAGATGCATTTTTTAAATCCTTCGGCAGAAAGACTGACTGAATACGACTTTTAATTTTTTCTTCCTCTCGCTTATTAACTAATTCGGGAGTCGGTTCATACGTTACATCTATCCGGTGATTATTTAAAATAAGTTTTGGAACGTACCCAGGAGCCAATCCTTCGTCAGATTTTTCAGTTTTCTTTTTTTCTGATACGAATTCATAAAGTTTGGAAGCACTTCTCTCAATGGCTGTTTTATCTAAGGCATCTTTATTGTCTGCAATAAACTTTTTCACATCCGGATCCTTAAACACCTGATTTTTCATAATATCTTGATAGGTTTGATTCATTTTATTAGCATCCATCATTTTACCAAGTTGATTTTTCAGACTTTTCATTAGTCGTCACCACTTTTCTGCTTTCGGATTTTTCTTAATTTTTCTCTAAACGCTTCTTCCTCTTCTTTGCTGATCTTCTCATCTGTTTGTTCTGACTCATTAGCCCAGGATGGTAGAGTTTCTTTTCTGCCGGAAGACTGCTTGTATTTAGATTTTGACCACGTTTGAGTTTGCGTCTGTTTTTGTTTATTTTTTTCTCTGACCGAATCATAGAGTTCTTTAACTTTTATGATTGCCTCTTCAGGCGAATTCACTTTGCTTTGAGCCCAGTCATTAGCAATTTTATTTGCTAAGTTTTTTTCTAAAGTGGGTGCATTTTTAACGACTAATATATAATTCATTAAAATATTAATGACGGCAGTTGATAAAGGTGCTTGTTCGACAAGTTC
This sequence comes from Alkalibacterium sp. 20, assembly GCF_001885615.1. GTDB lineage: Bacteria > Bacillota > Bacilli > Lactobacillales > Carnobacteriaceae_A > Alkalibacterium. The sequence goes on from NZ_LSRN01000016.1 coordinate 5,165, forward strand.
TTTTAATAGCCAGGTTTCATTGGACGATACATACCCGCCTTTTTGCTGTTTTATTGATTTCAGATAGGCAAACGGTTGCGTTTTTTCAGCATGCAGAATAATTTCGATTTCTTCTCTTGAAATTCCTTTTGCTCTCAACTCCGAGATTCTCGTATTGTCATCCTGACCCGCTGGTGTTTTAGATCTGACCTGCTTGGCTTTACCTAAGAAGTGATCATGAATAATCCGCGTCAATGTATTGCCGTTTACTTGACCAGATGTAATATCTGCCGCTTCAAGTACGAATTTTTGCATCTCTAATTCATTGACCGCATATATCGAATGGAAGGTTTCGATTAACTGTTTTATCTCCGGAGTGATGGCTTGAGAACTAATGAAATGTTTATTTAATCCTGATGAAAAAAAGGACCAGTCAAAGTCACTATCTTTTGATATTTCATCTATAAGAGATGTTTTGGTTAATTCATTCGGTGTATCTATCCTATTAAATGACTCAGTGTAGTTTTCCATATTGAAATGAATGACATCCTGGAAAGCTTTTGTGATTTCTCTATAATTATCGTTGGATTTGATAGGTTTAATAAACTTTTCTCTTCGCTCTGAAACTAGACGTTCCCCCAGCTTTTCTGTCAGCAACATTCTCAACATGGTATCGTTAAAAAAATGGATTGGGGCTAAAGGTGCCTCTAGAACAAACAAATAAATTTCTTCATTTTCTTTGTGATTGAAAACTTTTAGTAATCCATACGCCTCTAGTTTTGTTCTTGCTTCGTAATATTCTTTAATACCTATGTCTAATTGAGCGAGAATATCAGAAAGAGTCAATTCTTTCTCGTCCAGGACATTTAAATATTCTTTGATCAACAAGTAAAGACTCGCTGCATTTATTCCCATCAGCGGCTGATATAACGAAAGAATGGTAGAGATGTTCACATCAGAAAGGATAGCAGATTTGGTAAGTATCAATGTGTCTTTTGGACGAAGATTTTTCCATGGGTAACTCATTATATTATATATCCTTTCAAATACTATTTATCTTTTCTCTTTTTTTCCAATTCTTTCATTTCCTGCATGAAGACTTCGATATCCTTGAATTGACGATAAACACTTGCAAAACGAATATAGGCTACATCATCTAGATCTACCAGTTCGTTCATGACAAATTCTCCGATTTTTGTAGAAGGAACTTCACTGAGTCCTAAATCACGTATTTTATATTCTACTTTATGAACAATGTTTTCTTGATCTTCCGCAGTTACAGGGCGTTTTTCACACGCTCTACGTATCCCTCTCAATAATTTCTCTCTACTAAATTCTTCACGATTTCCATTTTTTTTGACAACTAAAATAGCACCTTGCTCAATTCTCTCAAATGTAGTAAATCTAAAGGAACACTTTTCACATTCACGTCGCCGTCTAATGGCTCTGGCGTCATCAGCTGGTCGACTATCAATAACTCGACTTCCATTGTGTTGACATCTTGGACACTGCATGCATTTCATCCCTTTACTAAAGATTTCTTAAAGTTATTATACCATATGACTACAAGGGTGACGAATACCCATTTTTTGTCAACCATTCATCTATTTGATGAATGGTTTGATGGATCGTTCCGTTATTATCAATGACCACATCTGCTTTATTTTTTTTTGTTTCCAGTGATTCTTGTGCTTCAATGCGCTTTACAGCTTCTGCTTCTGTTAGCTGATCTCTATTTCTCAATCGACTCAACTGAGTGGCATAATCGGTATAGACCACCATCACTTCATCCACGTATTTTTCATAACCCGTTTCATATAGCAGCGGAATATCAATAACGATTAGTGGGTACTTGCGTTCACTCATTTCTAGTCTTTTCTTCATTATTTCATTGAATATATCTTCATGCATCAGCGCATTTAAATGACGCAGTTTTTCTTTATCATCGAATACGACTTCTCCTAAGCGCTTCCTGTTTATTGAGCGGTCTTTGTTTATAATTTCTCCACCAAAAAAATCAACGACTTTGGCATACGTGGGCTCATCAGGTTCCATAATCGTTCTTGCAATGACATCTGCATCGATCACTGGAAAACCTATTTTTTTCAGATACTGACTAACAGTTGATTTTCCACTGGCAATACCACCAGTCAACCCTAATACATGAGACAAGACGTTCACCTTCCAATTTTCTGACAATGGGGACAATAATGCGTTCCTCGTTGTGCTACTTTTATTTTTTCGATCGTGTGGTGACACCGTTGACATGTTTCGTCTTTTTTCCCGTAAACTTTCAAATACGACTGATAGCTTCCTTCAACTCCAAAGGCATTTGAATAAGTTCGAATCGTCGTTCCACCCTTTTCTACAGCTTTACTCATGATACCGATAATTGAATTTTTCAATTTTTCTATTTCATCGCTGCTTAAGGCGCTTCCCTTTCTTTCGGGATGTATATAAGCATCATAAAGTATTTCATCAGCATAAATATTACCTATGCCTGCCACTGTTTTTTGATCAAGTAAGCATGCTTTTATAGGTCTTTCAGTTTTTTTCAATGCTTTTATCAGGTGCTCTGTTCTTAATGTTTCCACGGTCGGTTCAGGCCCTAAGTTCTTGATCGAAGGATGTAAATGCAGTTTATCTTTATCTACTAAACTCATTTTACCAAATTTCCTCACATCCAGATATCTGAGCTGTTCATCAGAATTCAATTCGAATACCACATGTGTATGTTTGGTCAAAGGCCTTGTTGCTTTTTCAATACGATACTTTCCTTCCATTCTCAAATGACTAATTAAAACATAATCAGTCAAGATAAATAATAAAAATTTCCCTTGACGTTTGATATCTATAATTTCCTGGCCTCTTAATTTTTTTTGAAATTCAAAAACAGAGGGTTCTTTTATTATATTCGACCACAGGACCCGTGTATCAATGATTATCTTTCCTAAAACCAAATTTTTTAGTCCATTTTTCACATTTTCTACTTCTGGCAATTCAGGCACATGTTTCATCTCTTTCTTTAAAAAATTAGACTCAATAAAAGAAGCGAGAATTTCTCCCGCTCCTTTTATACTGATTATTTAGCGTCGTACCAACTGTTCCCATAACTACTTTCTACTTTTAACGGTACAGCAAGCTGCACTGTGTTTTCCATTACTTCATCCACTAGTTGTTCGATTTTTTTGATCTCATCTTCTGGTACTTCAAAAATGAGTTCATCATGAACCTGCAGTAGCATCGTAGCTTTTAAGTTCTCTTCTTTGATTCTTTTATTCATTTCGATCATAGCCATTTTAAGAATATCTGCGGCACTTCCCTGAATAGGTGTATTCATAGCTGTGCGTTCAGCAAATGATCTAAGATTGAAATTTCTTGAATTAATGTCTGGCAGGTAACGTCTTCGGTTAAACAAGGTTTCAACGTAACCTTGTTCTTTAGCTTGACGAATAATATCATCAATAAAGTTTTTCACCCCAGGAAAACGTTCAAAATACGTATCGATATATACCTTCGCTTCTTTTCTTGTAATATTCAAATTCTGAGACAGGCCGTAATCACTGATACCGTAGACGATCCCAAAATTCACTGCCTTGGCATCTCTACGCATATTAGGCGTTATTTCAGATGGGTTTTCAATACCAAAGACTTTCATAGCCGTTGTCATATGAATATCTTCATTATCATTAAATGCTCTGATCAATTCTTCATCTTTAGAAATATGTGCAAGTATACGAAGTTCTATCTGGGAATAGTCAGATGCGTATATTTTCCATCCCTTTTCTCTGGGTACAAAGGCTTGTCTGATCTTTCTGCCTTCCTCTAATCTGATGGGGATGTTTTGAAGATTAGGATCGACTGAACTCAATCTGCCCGTACGCGCAACCGTTTGTAGATATCGCGTGTGTATCCTACTCGTTTCAGGATCGATTACTTTCAATAACCCCTCAATATACGTGGATTGAATCTTAGAGATTTGACGGTATTCCAAAATAAATTTGACGATTGGCGCCTGATCTCTTAATTTTTCTAAAACATCCTGAGCAGTTGAGTAGCCTGTTTTCGTTTTTTTAATAACTGGATAACCCATTTTTTCAAACAGTATAACACTCAGTTGTTTAGGTGATTTAATATTGAATTCTTCCCCAGCTTCTTCATATATTCTTTGTTCAACATTATCTAAGATTTTTTTAAATTCTTCCCTCATCGTTTCTAAACGATCAGCATCTACGGTAATACCCTGAATTTCCATTTCAGCCAAAACCATGGCAAGCGGCAGTTCCATTTCTTTCAACAAATCTTCTTGTTCGTTTTCCATCAACTCTTTGTTCAATGATTCAGACAAATCATGGATGGCTAGAATTTTTCGAGCTAAATGATCAAACATCAAGGTTTGATCCTCTGGCACTTTTATTTTCTTTCCTTTGCCGTAAACCATTTCATCCGGTGAAACACCTGGATAATTATGTTTAGAAGCGACATCAAAAACATCACCACTGCTGCTATCCTCTGCTGTCAACAGATAAGAAGCCAGCATGATATCAAAAGTAATACCATTTATTTTCAAGCCTTTATTGTTAAGAGCAACAAATGTCTGTTTAGCATCATACACTGTCTTGCTTTTACTTTCATCTTTTAACCACTCTTTAAACATTTCTGAATGAACAGCCGTTTCAGTTTTGGTTACGTAAATTGTTTCATCATTCCCCCAGGCTATGGCAACAATCTCAGAATGATGATAATTTTCATCTAATAATTCTGTATAAAGAGCCATTCCATCCGTAAACATCGATGAGTTGATCTCGTCTACAAATGTATAGTTCACTTCTTCAACATCTTCAGCTAATTCTTCCATATATTTAGAGGTATCTAATTTTTTTAAATGTGCATTGAAATCCATTTCTTTATAAAAAGAAATAAGAGCTTCCATATTTTGACCTTCGTAATCTAATTCGTCCAGTGTGACTTTGACGGGTGCGTCTCTATCAATCGTTGCCAGTTTTTTACTTAAGAAAGCCGTTTCTTTTTCATTGATCAGATTCTCTTTACGCTTTGACTTCTTCATATCTTCAATATTCTCGTATAGATTTTCAACTGAGCCATATTCATGAAGTAGTTTCAAAGCTGTCTTTTCGCCTATTTTTGTAACTCCTGGAATGTTGTCTGAGGCATCGCCGGCAAGACCTTTCATGTCTACTATCTTGTCAGGCGTGATTCCCATTTCTTCCATTATGGAATCTTTCGTGTGCTCTTTTAAATCTTTTACACCTTTTTTAGTGATATCTATGCGCACGTGATCGGTGGCTAATTGAGTTAAGTCTCTATCGCCCGTTAATACAACGACGTCAAACCCTTTTTCTTCAGCCTCTTTTGCCAATGTTCCGATAATATCATCAGCTTCATAATTATCCAGCTCGTAACTTTTAAGTCCAAAGCCTTCCAGTAAATCTTTCAAATATGGAATTTGTTCAGCAAATTCAGAGGGCATTTTGGAACGGCCACCTTTGTACTCTTCAAAGTACTCGTGTCTGAAAGTAGTTTTTCCAGCATCAAAAGCGACCAGAGCATGTGTTGGTTTTTCCTTGCCCATAATTACTTCCAGCATGTTATGAAAGCCATATAATGCATTTGTGTGTAAGCCATTTTTATTTTTCATGCTCTCTATTTGACTATGTAAACCATAGAATGCTCGAAAAGCCACACTATGCCCATCAATTAAAAGCAGTTTTTTATTTTCAGTCAATATACTTCACTCCTAGTTGTCCATCCTACGACTATAATATCAAACTTTCGGCGATAGAAAAAGAGAACGTACTTGAGAGCTCCCACTACTTCAACCAATACAGCACGTTGTAGTTTAAGTAGACTGCTCATAAGTACCTTCTCTCTAAAGGTTTAATTAATAGCTTGAGACTGGCTTAAAATGCGTTCAAAAGCATGTTCAAATTTTTCTACGTCCCCTGCTCCCATAAATATAACAACTTGATTTTTATGTTTCAAAAGCGGTGACATATCTTCTTCAGTCAATATTTCTTTACCTTTTTCTGTCTTATCGAGTAAGTCTTTGATCGTCACTTTACCCTCTTGCTCTCTGGCTGATGTAAATATATCACATAAATATACTGCATCCGCTAAATCCAAGGCTTCCCCAAATTCATCCAGCAAAGCAATCGTTCGACTGAATGTATGCGGCTGGAATACTGCAACGATTTCTTTATCAGGATACTTTTGATGAGCTGCATCAAGTGTTGCTCTGATTTCAGTAGGATGATGAGCGTAATCATCGATAATGACCGTATCCATAACATTTTTTTCAGTGAAACGTCTTTTAACACCTTCAAATGACATTAACTGTTCTTTGACTTTATCCTGATCTAGTCCTTCGTAATGAGCGAGAGCGATAACGGATAAAGCGTTCTGGATATTGTGTTTACCGAACGATGGAATAGTAAAGCGTCCGTAAAAGTCTCCTCGGACGTACACATCAAAATCAGAACCATGGGTAGAGCGTTCAATATTTTTGGCTTGAAAATCATTGTATTCATCAAAACCATAATAAACGATAGGCACAGATGCGTTTAATCGTTGTAATCTCATATCATCTCCACAAGCAAAAATTGCTTGTTTTATTTGTTGTGAAAATTCCAGAAATGCATCTTGAACATCTTCAATGCTTTCAAAATAATCTGGATGATCAAAATCAATATTCGTAATGATGGCATAATCCGTTGCATAGGCTAAGAAATGTCTTCTATACTCACATGCTTCCAAGACAAAGTATTTAGCATCTTTTACGCCGCTACCCGTTCCATCACCAATTAAATAACTAGTATCTTTAATGCCACTCAATACATGAGCGAGCAAGCCTGTCGTACTCGTTTTTCCGTGAGAACCGGTAACAGCAATACTCGTGTGCTGATTACTCAGTTCTCCTAAAAAATCATGGTACCTTTTCACAGTAAGACCTAACTCTTTGGCGCGAACGATTTCCTCATGCGAATCAGGAAAAGCATTTCCGGCAATTATAGTCATGCCTTCTTTAATATTGTCTTTATCGAAAACAAACATTGGGATGTTCGCTTCTTCCAGATTTTTCTGAGTGAAAAAGTATTTCTTCACATCAGAACCTTGTACTTTAAATCCCTTGTCTTGAAGAATCAGTGCCAAAGCACTCATGCCTGATCCTTTAATTCCTACGAAATGGTATAGTGTTTCTTGATTCATTATAAAAAAGGCCTCCAATTATCTCTAACATGCTAATTTTACATCGTTATATACTATATGGCAAATAGACAAAAAAAGCTAGTGATACGTTATTATTGTTAAAAAGCGCTAATAAACCCGTTAATTTTCAAATAACATCAGCTTTATGCTTTATCTTTATAATTAAACAAGCCAGGCACATTTCGTTTTTCACTATTGTTTCCACTTATTTCTTCTTCCATTATCGCTGCAAGTGTCCGATTTAAGCCAAACGATTTTTTTGTCAATTTCATAGATTGGATTTGAGGTAAAACCTTTTTCTTTGAATCCCCAACCTCTTCTATACTTTGAGATGTGCTTTCACGCCATAAAATTTCCAGTTCTTCTGTTACATGTTTTTCATATACGATAAAATCTTTTTTTTCTTTTTGCATGTCTGCTTTTAATTTATCGTAATTCAATGTATTTTTCATTTGTTCTTTTGGTTTGTGATAGCCGTAGATAGGAGAAGGTACTCTGCTCACTTCAAAAGGAGGAGAAATATACACTCTTCGTCTGTCTTCCTCTTTATGAGTCAGATACTCCTTGAATCCTTTTTCTACATTTTCTCTACTTTTCACATGTTTTGGGAGTGAATAGGAGTCGTCAAAAGAAACTTGCTTCTTTTTTTTGCTTTTATGACTTTCTTCATTTTTATTTGTCGTTTCAAAAAAATCTGTATACTTAGAAGTCATCGTTTCCCTCCTTCGTCTCGACTAAAAAATCAGATTATAATGTGAATTCTGTTCCTGTCTCCATATCATCATCCAGAACCATAATCCCATCATATTCTTGAGGCAAGCCAAGTTCTCTTGCAGAGCAAACCATTCCTTCGCTGCTTACTCCTTTTAGTTCACCCGGCCATATAATTAAGCCATTTGGCATTATTGTTCCCACTTTGGCAACAACGACTTTTTGTCCTTGAGCAATATTGCTTGCTCCGCAAACAATTTGTACTTCTTTGCCATCATTTATCTCTGTGTGTGTGACACTTAAATGATCTGATCCTTCTACAGGTTCGCATTTTTTTATATAACCTACAACGAAATTCGGACCATTCGCGGCTTCAAGTGTTCTTTCGAAGTCGGCCTCTATAATTAAATTATTCAGTTTTTCAATATTTCCTTCCGATAACGTAACAGGGCCATTGTTTAGATTTTTTAAATGGGTTGAGGCATTAAATAAATTATAACCTACAATACTATGTGTTTCCTTATTTTTAATTGCCACCAAATCTCCAGACTTGCTGGCTTCTTGAACATCACTTTCACTTTTCTCGAATAAAATCATTAGTGTATCTTTTAGTCCATTGTTATTATAGGTACTTACAAACATATCGCGTTCTCCTTTTAGTGTTTATATTATTATTATATATTATTTATTCAGCTTTAACGTTTCTAAAGTGGAACGATCAAACGACTTCACGACTTGATAGGCCATTTCTCTCGCTGCTTCATAATCATCAATTCTGAACAATGACTGGTGCGTATGAATATATCTAGCCGGGACGCCAATCACTGCGCTAGGGATGCCTTCATTAAGCTGGTGAGCGGCTACCGCATCAGTTCCGCCTTTTGAAACGAAATACTGGTAGGGAATATCATGAGTTTCAGCTGTATCCAGTAAAAAATCTTTCATTTCTTTCGACAATATCATTCCCGGGTCTTGAAATCTTAGCAAGAACCCTTCACCTAAACGCCCAAAAGCTTCTTCATCTCCGTTTAAATCATCGGCCGGTGAACAATCAACCGCAATAAATGCATCAGGATCAAATTTTCTCACCGCACCTTTGGTTCCACGCAAGCCTACTTCTTCTTGGACATTAGCGCCGGCAATAAGTGTGTTAGGTAAAGAATCATCCTTTAATTTCTCAAGTAATTCGAGCACCAAAGTCACACCAAATCGGTTATCCCATGCTTTCCCTAAAAATGCTTTGCCATTGGCTAGTTCAACAGTCTCTACTTTTGGAACAATGGCATCACCAGGTCTTACGCCGTACTCTTCAGCTTCATCTTTAGATTCAAATCCACCATCAAACAAGATATCCTCAATCGATGGCTTGGCTGAGTCTTCATATTTGAGTAAATGAGGCGGGATAGAAGACGAGACAACTGGATAATTTCCATTTCTCGTTTGCAGTGTATACCTTTGAGCTGACACAACGTAAGGATTCCAACCACCTAATGGCAATACTTTAATCAACCCTTTCTTGGTAATAGCTGATACCATAAAACCAACTTCGTCCATGTGGGCAGCAATCATTAATTTAGGCGCATCAATTTGAGAAGAGTGTTTAATACCGAATATTCCACCCAATCCATCATAACCGATTTCATCAACATACGGTTTCATTTCATCACGCATAAAGGTTCTCACTGCATGTTCAAATCCGCTAGTTCCTTGTAATTCAGTCGTCTTCTTAATTAGCTCTTTAGTTTTCATTTTTTTGTAGTCCTTGCTCATAATTTAAAATCCTTTCACTATATGTATTAACCCATTCTTTATTATTATACACAAAATATCCTTCAATTTTAAACTTTACTTTTCTATTACACTTCATCTGCGTGTGTGATAAAATAGACCTAACCTATAAATGTAAAGGAGGAGTCACTGTGTTTCAATCGAAAAAAATGAAATGGTCTCATTATTCTTCTCAAGAATGGACACTTCTTTCAATCGTTCTTGCGTTCTTTTTTCTTCTTGGTATGCTTTCGTTTAAGCAATATAGTAAAAACAAAGCTTTAAAAGCAGATGATATATTAAAAGATGTAAAAAAAGAATTTCTAAAAGAAGGCACACTAGATGGATCTTGGATAGAGTTAACAAAAGTACCTTGGAAGAAATTCGCTCATAAAACGGATGTGTACTATGGTGGTATTTCTCGTTATGAGGACTACAAGCTGGTTCAGTATGAATTTATCGCTGACGCATATTCAGGTAGTATCATCGATATATATCGCGTATAATCGCCGTCTATATAATTAAAAAGCCAAATTGTTCTTAGGGACAATTTGGCTTTTTAATATTATATAGATTATTTTTTTGGAAATTGCAGAACAGCTTTATATATTCGCTTGCCTTTTTTGGAGAATTTTTCTTCGTACTCGGTCATAACATTCTCTTTAACATCACTTCGATGCAAATCGAGATAAACTTCAGTAAGCTTCACAGGATAATTAGAAAAACTAACTAAAGAATATTCAAATAATTTCTGATTATCTGTTTTAAAATGCAACTCACCATTCGAATTTAAAATGTTCTCATAGACAGCTAAAAATGTTTTGTAGGTCAATCGTCTTTTTTCGTGACGATTTTTTGGCCAAGGATCTGAAAAAGTTAAATAAATGCGATCTATTTCATCTTCTTCAAAATAGTGCGTTAAGTCACTCGCATTCACCTGCAACAACTGCACATTCGGCAAGTCTTCTTCTATCTGTTTTTCTAGAACTGCTATGATAACACTCGATAGTAACTCAACACCTACAAAATTGATTGCAGGATACTTTTTGGCCATCTCCATAATAAACTGGCCTTTTCCGCATCCAATTTCAATATGAATTGGATTTTCATTACCGAATCGTTTCTGCCAATGCCCCTTAATTTCTAAGGGATCATTAACGACATATTGAGAATATTCTTCTAATTTATCTATCGCATGGGGTTTATGACGTAATCTCATTCTCATTCTCCTTCATTCTATTCAATAAAAAAGGGGTCAGATTGAAAATCTGACCCTTTTTTAAGTTTTAATTAGCTTTAATGTAACATTTAACTTGATCAACTCATTGTTCATTCGGATATAATCCTGTTTTTTATGATTACTTTTCAAATCATTTAAAATATTTAAAAGAGCATACCAATAAACTTTATCTTTTGAAAAACCACCACTTAAGAAGTAATCAGTGTTTAACCACTCATCCCAGCTGTCAGGATGTATATAACGTGCCATCAACTGACTCATATCGTAACAAGCATCCGATATAATAACTGAATCCCAATCAACTAAGTATAAATGATTTTCATTAGACAACAGCAGATTTTTATGTGAAATATCTCCGTGACACACAACTTTATCATCATTACTTGTTTCATCAGGTATGTTTTCTCTCAAATAAATGATGGCTTCTCTTATTAAAGGATGAGTTCTAAGATCAGTAGCTAAGTCAGAAAGCGAATCGTTATAGAAATCAGATGGATTTAAAACTTTACCGCCAAGCCTCATCAACATACGTTTTAAACTTTGAGAATAATGGACCTTGCGAATAATATCAAGCACATTCGACATGTGCATTTCTTCTTTATGAAGCGTTCTTCCGCTGCACCATTCTTGTGCTGTTAAGACGTCTCCGTTACCCGTTCTTTTTGTCCACACTAGTTTAGGTGAAATGCCTTCTAGGGATAAGGCTGCTAAAAATGGAGAAGAATTACGTTTCAAAAATAATCGTTCTTCATTTCTCGTCCCCATATATGCTTGACCTGTTTCTCCACCGATAGGATGTAATTGCCACCCCGATTCTCTTTCAAACTCCATATTTACTCAATCCTTTTTAATCTTTAGTCAAACAATGGTAAATACATTGATGCACCTTCTATTGTAGAAAGAAAATAACGCATCGTCAAGCGCATGCATGTTCTTTTTTGTTTTCTTGAGAAAAACACCTCATTTAATTTGTTAATTTGCCACACTGTTGCACTATTTCGACCTTATAACACTCCTGCAGTCTTTTAACAATTGAATTGCTTTTAAGCACAGTGAAAGACTGACTATCAACTTGATTCACTGGCATTATTTCTATCGTGGTACTTGAACAGAACACCTCATCAGCTTTCAATAAATCAGCAGTGCTATATGCTTGTTCATACACAGGAATATTCAATTTCTTAGCACAATTTCTCCAAACTACTTTTGTAATCCCAGGTAAAATCAGATTACCATCAGGATGTGTGTAAATGGCTCCGTCTTTTACTATTGCTACATTTGAAGATGAACATTCTGTTACAGTTTGATCTCTATGAAGAATAGCTTCGTCTGCATTGTGTTTATGTGCCTCATGTTTTAGCATGATATTGCCTAATAAAGAAATCATTTTTATGTCACATTTCAGCCAGCGAATATCCTCTGTAATAATTGTTTTGATCCCCGTTTGCAGTTGCTCAAGGTTTCTTTCAGCCGTTGTGATAGAACCTGTCAACAGCGGTTTAACGTCCTGGGAAGGATACGTATGATCTCTCGGAGAAGCATTACCTCGCGTCATCTGTATATATAAATTACCTGTTTTAATTCCTGACTCTTTTAAGAGAGCAGTAATTAAAATTTTTATCTCATTCTTAGACTGTAACATATTCATTTCTATTTTATTCGCACTCGAAAAGAAACGATCAATATGATCATCTAAGCAAAAATACATATGATTATAAATTCTGATAACCTCATAAATACCATCACCAAACTGGTATCCTCTATCCTCAAAGTCTATCTTGACTTCTTCTCTATCTACAATCTTATTATCCCAAATGACTTTCATGAAAATTTCTCCTTTTTATTTAAACGTCTGGGTAGATAACCGTATACAAATAAATAGATAAACATGATATTTATAGCCAGCAGCGCAGTCATCGTTACCCATCCACTACTGATTGATGCTAGACTATAAACGATTGTGCTCCCCGCTAACAATATGACTAATAATTTTTGAATAGTGTTAATCTTATCAGTATCTGTATTAGGATACAATCTAAAATAAACTGTTTTTTTAAAAACTTGCCTCAATGGTATTAGTTGAAATCCGATGAGATACAAAAACAAAACACTTATAACACTGTTAATTATCCAGTTGTTTGAGAAATATATAGCAATACCTCCAATTAAAACCAACCTCAGATAGAGTCCACTGAAATTATAATTTCTGATAAACATTCTTGACAGAAAATATATTTCCGGATTTTGATTGAAGACAGAAAAATTATATAAGAAATCCAAAAATTTAAGTCTTTTAACTTTATGTTTAGAATAAGGCGTTTCAATAAACATGTTGATGATTGAGTATATTTGTTGTGTGCGTCTTTGTTCAGTTTCAATAAGAGACTCCCAATTCCAGTTCTCAGAGCGAGTGTAAATAAAAACATACAAGAAAAAGATACTTACTGCAGCTAATGCTATGAAAAAGCCAATGAAGACTGAAATAAATACACTAGTTAGTATACCTGTCAGAGATATAGCAATAATAACATATCGAATATTTCTACTGGTTTCTAATTGATGCTGCTTCAAGGAATAATACAAATAAATGCCATGAGTCACTTTCCAGAACACAAGTGTCAATATCCAGATGATCTGATTATCAGGTTCCATTTTCTCTATGCCGATCAGTAAAGGAACAGTCAAAAAACCGATCACTACTGTGTAGAAACTATGAAATGTTAGGCTGTATACAAGATTTCTTCTCATTATAAGATTAAATTCTTTTTCTTTTGGCAAAAGAAAGACGGCATCTGCTGGTTTCACCAGCGTCCTTATGTTTCCGGAAAAAATAACAAGTAAAATAACCAGGGTTAAAACTACTCTGGGAAGCAAGGCCTCTACCAACACTGACTCTAAATAATTTTGATAAGCGAGACCTGTTGCTCCTGCCAACACGAGTAATAATATGACAAAATGATCATTCAAAACATATTTTAAATATTTGCCGAGGTTTTTATAATAGTATGATTGCCTGTTTTTAAACAACCCTTCGATCGTCATTTTAAAAACCCTTCCCTGTCGGCCAATTGTGTATACATTTCATCTAAACTGGCTTCAGGCATGCCGAATTCTTTTCGCAACTCAGTTAATGTCCCCTTAGCATAAATTTCTCCATTATCTATGATGACAAATCTGTCACAAATCCTTTCTGCACTAGCTAACACATGAGTAGACATCAGTATGGAGGCACCCTCTCGTTTCTTCTGTTCCATCATTTGAATCAAGTCCCTTATCGCTATTGGATCCAAACCTAAAAAGGGTTCATCGATGATATAAAGAGAGGGCTCAATAATAAACGCACACACGATCATTACCTTCTGTTTCATACCTTTAGAAAAATCACTGGGAAACCATTCCAAACGATCCGTTAAACGAAACTTTTCCAATAATGGTATCGCTCTATCCATTGCTACAGAAATGTCTACGTCATATGCCATTGCGGTTATCTCAATGTGCTCTTTAAGCGTTAACTCATCATACAGCAAAGGCGTTTCGGGTATAAATCCTATTTTTTTTCTATATAATGAAGGATTATCTTTTAATGTTTTGCCATCCAGCTTTATTTGGCCTTCGAAAGGTTCCATCAATCCAATTACATGCTTGATCGTTGTGCTTTTACCGGCACCATTTAAACCAATTAAGCCGATCAATTCCCCATCATTCAAATCAAATGAGATATTTTTTAAAACAGGCATCCGACTGTATCCGCCTGTTACATTTTCAATTTTAAGGCTCATTAATATGTTCCTTCCTACGTATAATGTAATTATTTTACCATATCTAGATCGCCTAAAATGAATTTTAGGCTTCTTTTTATTATTTAACCTTATTATATGATAAAATGATGATATACAAAATGAGTGAAAGAGGGATAATATGAGCGAGTGTATTTTTTGTAAAATTATCGAAGGAGACATCCCTTCTCGTAAAGTCTATGAAGATGACGATGTTATAGCTATCCTGGATATGTCTCAAGTCACTAAAGGACATACGCTGGTCATATCCAAAGAACATGTAAGGAACATTTTAGATTACTCAGATGATTTAGCCGCTAAAGTGTTCTCAAAAATACCAAAAATTGCTAGAGCGGTCAAAAGCTTTGATCCTACTTGTAAAGGATTGAATGTGTTAATGAACAACGAAGAAATTGCTTCTCAAAGTGTGTTTCACGGCCATATCCACTTGCTTCCTAGATACGATAAGGGTGATGGTTTTGGCTTGAAATGGGAAACACATGCTGATGACTATTCAGAAGAACAACTGGATGAAATCATGGCAGCAATCAAAAAAGAATTGAAATAATAGAGGAGGATTTAAATGAAACATTTTCTACTAGGAAGTTTATCTGGCTTAGTCGCCGGAGGTATTTATGGTTTAATCAAAACTCCGCGATCAGGTGAGGAAAATCAGCAAGCTCTAAAAAATTATGTTGATGAAACATCTGACCATCTTCAAGATGTCTCAAATAAAGTAAATGAATTAAAAATTTCCATTAATCAATTAACAACTGAAATATCCTTTGTTCAAAATGATTTTATGGATGAAATGCAGCTTATCGCTAAAGAGTTCCAGCATGAAGCAGAACCCCGCTTACGACGAATACAAGAAAAATCAGGAAAAATTCAAACCGAAGTTGAAGATACTGCTACCACTATAAATGCCTAATGTATAGAAATAATTTGTATTACTTTTTTATATTCTAACAAAAAAACACCTTTTCATAACTGGCTCTTGATTGAACCAGTAGATGAAAAGGTGTTTTTAAGTTGAAAATTACTCTTCGTCAGAAGTTTCTTCTTCTACATCTTCTTCTGATGTTTCCGGATCTTCTTCTGTTCCTTCAGGGATATCCATTCCTTCTTCTGATTCTTCAGGAATATCCATTCCTTCTTCTGTTCCTTCAGGAACATCCATTCCTTCGGGTGTTTCTTCTACTCCAGGCATGTCCATAAATTGTTGCATGGCACCCGCTAGTTCTTCATCTGTTATTTGAACATTAGCGCCTTGAACGACGTTGCTGATAGCTTCTTGAACAAGTTGTTGATCTTGCATATAACCATCAGTGATCATCGTTTCAATATTTTCACGTTCTTCTTCAAGTGTCCCTTTTTCTCCCATTTCTACCATTTTAATAATATGGTAACCAAATTCAGATTCTACAGGTTCTTGAGTGATTTCGTCTTGCTCTAGTTCCGCAGCTGCTTCTTCAAATTCAGGAACAAAACGGCCAGGTTCTAAAGCTAACTCACCATTTGCCTCAACCGTTCCTGTATCTATAGAATGTTCAGCAACTAATTCGCCAAAGTCGGCACCATCATTTAATTGATCAATAATATCTTGAGCAAGTTCTTCTTCCTCAACAAGAATGTGGGCAACTGTTGTGTCTGCTATATATTCATCATAAGCGGCTTCCACTTCTTCATCAGTCATATCAGTATGTGCAAGAATAGCTTCTTTTACATATAATGAGGTACGAATATTTTGTTTCACATCATCTAGAGATAAACCTTGTGCGGTTAACATTTCTTCGAATGCTTCAACGCCTCCGTAAGGTTCTGCTTCTGCTTCAAATTCAGCATCTACGTCTTCATCGGATACGGCATCTCCAAATTCATTTTCAAGAATATCTTCAAACAGAATCTGTTGAAGCATTTGTTCTCCATATGACATGCCACTTTCAGTTGGTTCATTTTTCATACGTTCGTATAAGTCATCTTCACGTATTCTTCCAGCTTCAGTTGAAGCTACTTCTGGACTACTTGAACAACTAGCTAATAACAAACCTGAACTAGCCATTGCGCCTACTAACCATTTTTTCATATTAAAGAAAACACATCCTATTATTTTGTTTGATTTTTTATCATTAAATCATTAACCCTCGGTACTTAAATAAATATACCATAGGTTATATAAAAATGAAAACGTATAAATGAAAAAGAATTTTTCCTTCACAAACTCTTCATTGAACTTTCGTTTTCGTAAAGACTATGAAGATGGATTTTCATAGTTTTTCTTATAAAATGATCGGTTATCCATGGCCCAAATCTTATCAGAGAATTCACCCGGCTCAGTTCTTCTAAGCGCAGTGTGCATCATGTTCATCTTTGCATCAATTTGATCGATATAGTGAATTATTTCTGCCTCAGGTATCAGAGGTCTTACTGGGGAACCATATTCAAGTTCACCGTGGTGAGCTAAAACGACGTGTTTAAGCAACAAGACGTCTTCATGCTCTTCATCGATTTTCAGTTCCTTGCAAGCTCTAACTATATCTTCATTAATCATGACAATATGCCCAATCAATTTGCCTTCAAGGGTGTAATCTGTTGCCGTAGGTCCACTTAATTCGACAACTTTCCCCACATCGTGCAAGATGATACCCGAAAACAGTAAGGAGACATCAAGATCGCTGTATAGTTCAGATAAAGACCGGGAAATACGAAGCATACTGATGGTATGATAAGCCAACCCACCCATAAAGGCATGATGATTCGTTTTCGCAGCCGGACTCTGAAAAAAATCATGCTGATATTTTTTCATAATGAATCTTACTATTCGATTCAAGTTGGCATTTGTAATGTCAAATAGCGCATGATTAAATTCTTCTACCATTTTGTCTTTATTGACCGGGGCTCGTTCAACATATAATTCAGGATTGTTTGGTTCATCATCTTTGGCTAGTCGAATAGAATTGATGCGTATCTGAGGACTCCCTTTGTATTCATCTCTTTTACCCTCTAGCTTAATCACTGTTCCAGGCTTAAAAAGGTCACTATCTTCAGGTGTTATGTCCCAATAGTTAGCACTTATTTCTCCACTGGTATCCTGAAAAACGAAAGATAAATACGGCTTGTTTGTTCGCGTAATTTTTTCTTCTGCAGACTTAATTAAAACATGCATATTTACTTGCTCATCTTTCTGATAGTCATATATTTTTTTCATATCTCAGCTCTCCTAATCGGCCTTATTTTTTAAGTATACGCAATTATCATCTTCAATAAAAGAGTGAATACGTTGATCAAAAGAAAAATAGATTAACTGAATATCTTTATCGAAACTAGTCAAAAGTTCATACATTTTCTTAACACGTAAGGAATCAAGATTAACAAACGGATCATCAATTAAAATCGGGAATTGAATACTTTCTTTTGTGGCCTTAATAAACGCTAATCTCAAGGCTATATATAATGGTTCTACTGTGCCTCGTGACAAATCTTCACTACGCCATTTGTTTCCATTATTATCGATGACAAATAAGTCATCTTCATCGAAAACGAGTTGCTGATATTTCTCACTTGTCAGAAAACTAAAAAAGGATGCAGCAATAGACAAAGTATGTGGTAGCTTGTCTTCTTTTGCATGATGCAATGTCTTCTCAATAATACCTGCAGCCGACTTGAGTATCGACCATTCGTTTACCACTTCTTGATAATAACTCTTTTCATTCTCGTATTCTTGAAGAAGCTCAGTGTATGTGCCACCATCTTCCAACCGTTTAATCTGCATTTCTATTTCCATCATTTTTTTCATGATATCTTTCTGCTCAGATGTTAATAGCTGCTGTTGTTCTTTAAGTTTCATCATTTTTTCATCCAAGCTATTCAGCTTCAATTTTAAGTGCGGCTCGTCTCGAACGGGAAGTTTTTCCAATAATAAAGATAATCTCAGCTCTTTTTCATTCTTTTCTTTTTGAGTAGTATAGAGATTATAGACCTCTTCATGATTCGTCGTGTTTAGTGATTCGAAAAATCGTCGCTTCGACCTTTTTATTTCATTCACTTTTTGTACATAATAATTGATTTCATGTTGAACCGCATCTGTTTCTTTCATATAATCTTTTAATTCTCGTTGTTCTTTTTTAATTTCCCTAAAAACACTCTTCACTTCTTTAAATTTTTCTACCACATCTTCTGCTATGAGCGTTCGCTTAAATAAATGTTCGAAAGAATTTAAGCGTTCATTGAGAACTCTTAACGTGCTCTCGGTATGATGAGTTAAAGCAGACTCTTTTTCAAGTAATTCTCTTAAAGCATCATATATTTTCAGTTTATCCAAAATCGAATAAATTGTTATATTATCTGAATAATCATGCTTTTGTTTCCAATACTCAAAATCTTCGTCAATTAAACGTTTGGTTTTCTTAACGTTACCTAAATTCATGACACTTTCTTCTTTATGTGATTGATAGTCGTCATTTGCAGCTAATAGTTCTTTCCACTGGTTCCTCAAGTTTTTTTGTTGGTACAAGAGATTTCGTTGTTCTTGTGAAAAGCTTTCGGAACTTTCTTTCTCGGTACGAGATGTAAAATAAAATAAAATGAGATTTAGGGCAATTAAACCAATACTGTACAAAGGATTGATTGTGTAAAGATATAAACTGATTAAAAAAGTTAAAGTAATCGTAAGCGGCATAATAAATGTTTTTGTTTTCTTTTTATTTTGGTTTTCTGTGTCACTTGTTTTCTTGTCTAATTCAGTTAATTCATTAAATCTTGAGAGAGGCAACAACTGAGTTTCTATTTTGTCTATCATATCATCATTGATATTTATACGATAAAGCAAAGCTTTTTCGTCTTCCACTAAAGCAGTGATTTTATTATCAAGCTCTAACATCCTATTATGAGTATTTTCCAGATAATCATTGTCTCCAGACTTTAGTGTTTGTGGTAGAGGTTCAGCGAGGGAAATATCTTCTCTGATTTTAGTTTCTGTTATCATTTGTTTGATGTTAGACAGATCTTTTCTTTTCAATTGTAAATCTTGAACCTTATCCTCCCAAACATCCATCTCTTTTTCAAAAACGATCAATTCTTCTTCATTTTGTTGATACATAACCAACTCTTTTGATGGTTTGTACTGATGCTGAAGCGTTTTCTGCCTATCTTGTAATCCATTTATTTTCTGCTGATATGTTTCGATATCACTATGAAATTGTTTTAACTGATACAAGCCTTCTTCTGGTAAATTTAAATCAGGTAATTCTTCTAATCTATTTTTTATTGTTTCGATTTCTTCAATCGTTTCCTTATATTTTGATAGTTCATTAAGGTTATTTAATTCTTCAGTGGTCTTTTCTAATTTCAATTCCACATTTTCCAATTGATCCTGTTTCGCTAAATCATCTTTAATTAAGTTAATGTATGATTCATTGTTTTCTTTAGCAGAATCGAGCACTTGTTTCTTTTCTTTTAATTTCATTTGTATTTGGTTGATTATCGGCTTTCTTCCCATCGGTTTAAATAATTTCCCGGCCTGAGAATGGTAGTAGTCTGCTTGTTTCAAATATTTTTCATGACCCAAGGCACCGATACTTAAGAAGAAGCGATTGAATTGCTCTTCGTTCAATTCTTGAATATCTTCTATACCCTTTAGATCAAATGAATAGATGCTATCGTAAAAAGATCTTGATTTTCCATGAAAGAGCGTACTTAAAATAGTTTCGTCACCTGTAGTACCATCTTCAAACTGGACAACAACATCACCCGTCACTTTTCCCAAGACGCGTTCAATACTCACTTCTCCAAAACGTTTGTCTTGAATGATTATTTTACCTCCATAGCGACTACTTTCTTTCGGTTCATAGCGGCTTGAAGAACTATGTCTTGTAGGAAAGCCGAAGAAGATGCTATGAATAAATGACATCAGAGTCGATTTCCCTGCTTCATTTTCTCCAAAAAACAGTTGGAAAGGTGCCTGAACTTCAAATTCTGCATCGATCCATTTTCCATACCCATAAATAATTATTTTCTTAATAATCATGACTCATCGCGTCCCCTAAATCTTTAAGCAACAAACGTTCTGCTGCTGTAATAATATCATTTCTGAACTTTTCGTTATTTTCGTCACTATATTTAGCATAAGTATGCATTGAAAATAATTCATGGGTCAATTCTTGGAATATTTCCTCTTTTTTCACATCTGTTAAAGCTTTGTTCCAGGCAGTTGGAAAAGAGCTTTCCAAGGACAACAAGCGTGATTCTTCTCTTCTTATTAAGACATTATGTGAAGCAATATAAACAAAAGAGGACGTTTCGATCTGCTGAAACGCTTGGTACAAGTCGTCATCATCTAATTTTCTCATGACGGATAATGGCATGTTTTCTGATACTTCCAGTGTTAGATCAAGTAAACAATTTTTATAGTGTTCTTTTGTTAATTCTTTTTTTATGTCTTCAAATATTTTGTTTATCGTTTGATAAGAAGTGACATCTAAAGTAATAGACTGCCATGTTATGTCTGCGGTGGGAATAAAGGTTACTTTTTCATTTGTGTTAGTTAATTCTACAAGCAGACAGCCTTTTTCTCCTTGTTCATTCTTGTGACGTCCTTGGGTGTTGCCGCTGTAATAGACTAAAGGCTGTTGTCCTAACTGTTGTCGCTTGTGAATATGCCCTAGAGCCCAATAGTCATAATTTTTTTCTTTAAGCTCAGTGAGAGTGAATGGCGCATAACGAGCATGCTCTGTGTTTTGCCCTTCTAAATACCCATGCAACAAACCGATGTGAAAGCTGGCAGTCGTATTGCGTACGGGATAGTCTCTTATTTTTCTGTCTTCTATCCAGTTTCGATCATAACTAAAACCGCTGATGGCTATAGATTCTTTATTAGCTGTCTCATGAATTTTAGTTTCAACTTCCGGACCGAATACCTCTACATTTTTTGGAAGCGATAGATGCAATTCGTCATTAGTTATATAGTCATGATTTCCATGAATCAGGTACACGCTGATATCAGCATCATTTAAACGTTCAAGTTCTTTTCTTAATAATACCTGTGCACGGATACTCCGATCCTCTATATCATAAACATCACCTGCAACTAGTACAAAGTCCACACGATGGTGTATTGCCGCATCCACAATCTTTCGTAGAGAATCAAATGTTGATGCCTTAATTTTATCAAAAAGGGCTTCAGGCATATTTTTCAAGCCCTTGAAGGGACTGTCTAAGTGTAGATCAGCCGCGTGTATGTATCGAACCATTTTAAATCCATCCTTTGTCGGGCACGTATGTTCTTTAAAATTTTTAGGAAAAGGACCCACTCCAAGAGTAAGTCCTTTTCAAATTAATTATTGATATAATTCTCTAACAGGTTTTAATACTGTTTGGTTAATATCATCAATCATCTGTCCTACGTGCTTTTCAGCTTCTAATAGGTTAGTGATCGTGTCGTTTTCACCAATTTTACCAGAAATTTCTTGAGCTTGTTGAGCTTCTTCTTCTGATATTTCTTCGCCACTCATTTGTTTTTGTTGAATCGTTTGTTGAACTTCTCTGAACTCGTTGAAAACTCGATTTGCTTCTTCATCTTCTTTTACAGCTTTAAAAGCCGCATCCAATTTTTGAAACTCCTCAGTTTTTCTTAAGTCTTGTTCTAATTGATTAGCCGTGTCATAAATATTTACGGACATACTATCATCCCTTCATTTTCCGTTCTTTATACGAACGTTTTTTCTTTCTTTATAAGTGTATCATGAATATAAAATAGATACCAGAAAAGAATCTTTTTGCTTTACCTACTCATTTTTCGATCTATTTCTGAATTGTTCAAATAGTTCACTTGTTTTGTTTTTGAATAGTGACGCCCCTTCTCTGACCCTTTCACCGGCCTCTTCCATTCCACCTGTAAACTGGTCGAAAATTGAAGGTTCTTCTTCCTGGTATCCTTCGCCCGCCTCTTCCACTAAAAATGTGGATTGCTCGGTATGAGGAAGAATCCCTTCCATCTGAGCTTTCAGCACCATCCCAATGCCTTGTGAACTGTAAGTCGTCAATGAATAATCGTTAATATCGAATCCAGTCCAGCTCGCCACCACAATATCGGGTGTATAACCTACTATCCACTGATCTGTTGCACCGACCCCATTTTCTGTTTGAGTCGTGCCTGTTTTACCAGCCACTTTATACCCATTTGGTTGATTATTTCTAGCCGTACCCGATTCAAAGACACTGAGCAGCATACTATTCATCTGATTTGATACATCTGAAGATAGCACCCTTTCTGATTTAACCTCTGTATTGTCTACAATGATAGCTCCTGTTGCATCCACTATTTTTGTAATGAAATGCGGATCCGCTTTTAGACCGTCATTCGGAAAAACGCTGTAAGCACTAGCAATTTGTAATGGTGATACACCTGTTTTCATTCCACCAAGAGAGATAGCTCCTAATTCTCTCTCGTCATCGGCTACCTTTATACCAAATCTGTCAAGTTTCCTAATACCTTTATCGATACCTATTTCATTGAGAAGCCATGCTGTCGGTGCATTCAAACTGTCAGATAAAGCCTCATACATGGGTACTTCCCCCTGATAAGTGCCCGACAGATTGGTCGGATTATAGTTTGTCTCGCCATAAGTTAGTTCTTCATCCACTAACATGGAATAAGGGCTGTACCCTTCTTCTAATGCCGGTGCATATACACCTAATGGTTTGATGACCGATCCAGGTTGTCTTCTACTTTGCGTGGCTCTATTCAGCCCTCTGAAAGTATAGTCTCCTCTACCACCGACGACTGCTGTTACACCACCTGTTTTCGGATTCAAAGCCACAGAGGCACTTTGCGCTAACGTGCCGTCTTTAGCTGATTCAAACAAATCGTTATTTTCGTAAACTGCATCCATCTGCTGCTGATGGGTCTGATTAAGCGACGTATAAACGGTATAACCATTATTCAGCAGATCTTCTTCTTCTATCCCATATCGGTTGTTCGCTTCATTGGTCACTGCATCAAAGTAGTAAGGATAACGATAACCGTCTTTTCGGTCATATCGATCAACTAAAGTTAAACCAGATTCTTGAAAGGCTGTCTTTTCTTCAGTTGAAATCACTTCAGTATCTTCCATCAATTTTAAAACTACATTTCTTCGCTCTATCGATCGTTCATAATCGTCCAGCGGGTTATAATGACTGGGTGCCTTTAATATAGCAGCAAAAGTCGCTGCTTCTGGCACAGTAATTTCTTGAGCCGATTTACCGAAATATTTTGCTGATGCGTCTTCCACGCCCCAGACACCATTTCCGAAGTATGCATTATTCAAATACATTTCTAATATTTGATTCTTACTGTAATTTTTCTCAATCTCTATAGCCAGGAATAGTTCTTTCAGTTTCCTCATAATTGTCTGATCCGCTGACAGATAGGCATTTTTGGCCAATTGTTGCGTTATGGTACTTCCCCCACCAACAATTTGTCCTCTGTTGATAAGATAACCGAACGCTGCCCTACCCAGGCCAATGGGATCGAATCCTCTATGCGAATGAAACCGCTGGTCTTCGGTCGCTATTACGGCATCTGCTATATTCTCAGACATGGCGTCAATTTCTATAAATGTCCCTTTTTGAGCATACAGAGTACCCGCTTCTTCTCCATTGTCATCAATAATAAAGGTAGATTGTGCCAACCCGGCATGTAATGAATTAACATTCGCTGATTTAGCCAGTATGGCTAAATATACACTAAAACCGAGAGAAATAACCAACATAAAAAGGATCAGAAATTTCGTTAAATGATGCTTCTTCCATTTTCTTTTTAAAACGATGAAAAGTCGCTTAAGCTTTGGAGTGCTATATTCAATTATTCGATCGATATAAAGTTTTAACTTTTCTCTTATTTTATATTTTTTCATATTTATCCCTCTATATGTTTTTATCTAATCCATACAATCCCAGGTTATCATATCCACCGAATTAGTCTATCGGACTTAAGAAGGATTAATTGGGAACACAGATTTAAACGTTTGCCTTCAGTTCATTTAAAATAGCTTCTATTTCTTTCATATCTTTAGCGTGTGCGCCACTCGCTAACGGATGACCTCCGCCGCCGTGATTAGATGCAATGATGTTGATTACCGGTCCTTTCGATCTCAAGCGGCATCTGTAGGTACCTTCGGGTTGTTCCACAAATACAGCCCATACTTTTACGCCCGCTATTTTACCAAGAAAAGGAACAACAGGATGTGTATCGCTGTCTTCCACTCCCAATGTTTTCAATATTTCCTGCGTCAATATAATATGTCCGATACCATCTTTGGATAACTCGAAATGTTCCAAAGCATACCCCATCATCTTACTTGTCGTTGGTTCAATTTCGTTCATCTTGTCATTCAGGTCAGTATACGAAAAATCAAACGTCATCAGTTCGCCAGCAACTTTCATTGTGTAAGGCGATGTGCCGTCGTAGAGGAATCGGTTAGTATCTCCGACAATCCCCCCGTAAAGAAGGCGAGCGGCTTTACTTGTCATAGTAATTTCATCTGGGAAAGTTAACCATAAATCGGCAACCATCTCACTGCAACTGCTCGCTTCAGTATTGATCCATTCGACTTCGCCATAAGAATCATCAAGTGGGTGATGATCTATTTTGATCCATTGTTTAGCCATACGATAGTTTTCACCATCGATACGCTTAATATTGGCCGTATCAGTAACAATGACTAAAGCATCATCATATAAATCTTTTTCTACATAATCCATCGTATCTAAATATTCTAAATCATCAACAGAGGCTCCCTCAACAAGAACTGTTTTTTCAGGAAACGTGGCTTTGATCATTTCTTTGAGTCCACACTGGGAACCGATAGCGTCTGGGTCCGGTCTCACGTGTCGGTGAATGATAATGGTATCAAATTTTTTGATGATGTCCCAAACAGCTTTTTTTATTTCATAATCCTCTAGATTTTCAGTTTCAAATTGCATGCTTACGGTCTCCTTCTTCGTGCTATTTTTTTTGAATAAGCTGACAAACAACGAGTGCTTTCGCCGCTAAAATTTTCTCTGAATAAATTTGAACATCTAACCTTGCTGAACGCCTGTTTTCATCAAAGACAACAGGTTTTATCGTTAATGAATTATCCAAGTGTATCATATTAAAATAATGTAAATTCATTTGTTCAACGACTAGATTTTTCTTTTTTAATTTTGACAAGTAATTATAGACCGATTCCGTTATGACTTCGCTTAGCACGCCAAAAGAAATCGTCCCCATACTGTCTGTTGACTGAGGTGTCACTTGAAACGTGTACCCTTCGTCATCGGATTCTTTTATCATTTGATTGATTTGGTCAGATATGGTGTCGCCTGATTGAGGCTGCTTCTGTACGGATTGCATAGCTTTCATAATATCCTGCCGTGATATGATGCCAATCAGAGTCATATCATCTGAAACAACCGGCATGACCTCCAAGCCATCCCAAATCATTGTATGGGCAATCGAAGCAACACTCATATGTTTTTTTGCATAAGCGGGATTTTTCGTCATCACTTTTTCGATAGAAACAGTATCATCTTTTCCTACAACGTCCTTAGCGGTTACGATACCTACTAGTCTTTTATCTGACAAAATCACAGGAAATCTCGAATGAGTACTTTTTTGATTTAACATGCGATACGTATAAACGGTATCTTCTTTTTTCAAAAAACAGGTTTGTTCAATTGGATTATATATATTCTGTACACGTAAGATTTCTTTTTTTATCAACTGATCTGTCATGGCGCGGTTAATCATTGTTCCAACTGTAAACGTGTCATATGAGGTACTTATCAAGGGTAACTCTTTCTGATCTGCTAATTCAATGACATTATGACTAGGTTTAAATCCACCTGTTATAAGTACGGCTGCTCCCTGATTTAATGAGAGCTCCTGCGCTTTTTCTCTGTTTCCTATGATCATGAGTGATTCTTCAGAAATGTACCTAAGCATGGCTTCTTCGGTCATTGCTCCAATAACAAATTTAGCTAAAGTCTTTTTCAGTCCTTTAAACCCACCATGAACCTCTCCATCAATTACCTTTACTATCTCTTCAAAGGTTAGATTTTCGATATTATCCACATTTTTCGATTCGATCCTTATCGTTCCGACACGTTCGATCGTGGAAACCAATCCCCTGTTATCTGCTTCTTTAATGGCCCGGTATGCCGTCCCTTCACTAACATGTAATTCTTTAGCTATCAACCTTACCGATAACTTTTCACCAACCGGTAAAGATTCAATAAACGTTAATATCTGTTCATGTTTTGTTTTCATCTGGATCAGTATTCCTTTCTTTAGGAAATTTATTCCATAAAGGTAATGGAATATTTTCAAATATAATCGAGTCCAAGCCGGTTACAGTTATCCCTAAAAGTCGCACACTTAAATCCAGGCTCTCTTCTTCCCAAATAGATACGGCAACACGAAATAACTCTTCTTCGTCTTCGATATAATTTGGAAAGGTTCGACGTCTCGTTACGGTTTGAAAATCTTCATAACGAATCTTCAATACCACCGTTTTACCATGTTTTTGTTTCTTGTTTAAGTTCTCCATTACTTTCTTAGCCAACTGTCTTAAGACTTGGATGATTTCATTTTCAGCTGATAAATTGTGAGGGAAAGTTGATTCTTTGCCAACTGATTTAGGCTCCCGGTCACTTCTCACTTCACTATCATCGATTCCTCTGACCTTTCTATATAGAGAATGGCCCATTTTACCAAAATGCTTGACTAACTCCAACTCTTCTTTGTCGTATAGATCTTGACCGTTATAAATCTCCATGGCATGCATCTTTTCTACGGACTTTTTCCCTACCCCATGATACTTTTCGATCGGGAGATGAATGAGAAAAGCATGCGCTTTTTCGGGAGGTATCACGGTGATGCCATTGGGTTTATTGTAATCTGACGCTAATTTTGCCAGAAATTTATTATAAGACACCCCTGCCGAGCAGGTCAGTTCTAATTCCATAGAAATATCTTTCCTTATTCTCTCAGCTATAAGTGTAGCACTTTTTTGATTGATATGATTATCGGTTACATCCAAATAGGCTTCATCCAAAGACAACGGTTGAATTTTGTTTGTATACTTAAGAAAAATTTTATGCATCTTACTCGATGCTTCTCTGTATGATTCGAAATTTGGAGGAACGAATAAGCCTTTTGGGCATAACTCAAAAGCTTTCTGTGCACTCATCGCTGAATGGACACCAAATTTCCTAGCTTCGTAATTCGCTGTTGTCACGACACCTCTGCCTCCGGTTTCTTTTGGATGTCTTGCAATAATTACTGGTTTATTTTTTAAAGAAGGGTTATCTCTGATTTCAACAGAAGCATAAAAGGCATCCATATCAATATGAATAATTTTGCGTGATGTATCCTTTTTAGGTTCATCGAATGTTAAAATTCCGTACCGCATAACACCCCTCCTCACCTTACTTCTTAATCCTATTATACTAAAAATCACTATAAATAACGAATGCTCAAAAATAAATCCGAAAGAATCTAAACATAAGAAAAAACAAGCAGATGGTTTATACCACTCTACTTGTTCCTGCTTTATTATTATCCTAGTATGTCATCTAGTTCCATCTCGTTAAGAGATGATACATTATAGACCTGAGCTTTAAGCGAAGCATAATTGAAGTAATCATTGGAATTTATAGACATAATGTCGTTCACTTCCTGATAATATCTTTCTGGTTTATGGTTTTTCCACATAAAATTAGTGCAATATTCCCACAAATCATCAAGACTCACTTGATTATACCCATGCTTTTTAAACTCATTCAATTTCTTTTTCAACCAAACATCGTATAGATAAAAACCTTTGGATGTAATGTCCAAGAAATTACCTCCTTAACTCGATAGAAAAGGGAGTTGAAAAAAGCGCCCTGTATCTATTCGTGATCAACTGTTTCTTCCGGAGTATTTATTCCCAACTCTTCACTTTGATTTGCCGTTACTGTGTCTGCTTTAGTCACAATTCTTGCTATGGAACGGCGTTCGAAGGTTAAGTAAATGCCTTCACAGTCGATAACTACAGTATTGTTTATTTCGACTACTTCGTCTACGACACCATGTAAGCCACCAATTGTGACGATTGAATCACCTTTTTTTAGTGAACTTAACATGTTTTGCGTTTCTTTTGCTTTCTTTTGCTGTGGTCTTATCATTAAAACATACATTAGCCCCATAATAACTATAAAGGGAAGCATAGCTCCAATTAATTCCATTTAAACATTCCTCCATTAATTCTTAATTTTCATTCTGTCAGTAATTAAACTGCGTACATATTAATCACAAGGATCAATGTGTCGTTGTTAACCTTAGCAAAATTCTCGTCAAATTGCTAGAGTTATTATCAATCTTTAAAAGTTTTTTGCATCGGGTTTGTTGTATCCGTACTCTTCAAAGAAGTTCTCTTTGAATTCAAGCAGGTTATCTTCTCTGATTGCTTGGCGGACATTTTTCATTAAATTGATCAAGAAATAAAGGTTATGGTAGCTTGTTAACCTTAAACCAAATGTTTCATTGGATTTTATCAGATGTCTCAAATAAGCTCTTGAATAATTGCGACATGTGTAGCAATCACATTTTTCATCGAGTGGTCTGAAATCTCTCGCAAAGGCTGCATTTTTAAGGACTAAACGGCCCTTACTTGTCATTGTTGTCCCGTTTCGTGCAATTCGAGTAGGTAAGACACAATCAAATATATCGACACCGCGCATGACTCCTTCGATCAGAGCGTCCGGAGTACCTACACCCATTAGATAACGTGGTTTGTTTTCCGGAAGCAAAGGTGTAGTGAAATCAAGCACACGGTACATTTCTGATTTCGGTTCACCGACAGAAAGTCCGCCAATGGAATAACCGGCAAAATCTAAGCTTGTTAAATCTTTTGCCGATTGTCTTCTTAAATCTTCAAAACCGGCTCCCTGAACAATGCCGAACAGCCCTTGTGTGTCGGGCTTTCTATGCGCTTCAAGTCCTCTTTCAGCCCATCTTGATGTGCGTTCCACTGATTTTTTTACGTAATCGTAACTTTCATCATAAGGTGGACACTCGTCAAAACTCATCATAATATCCGGACCTAATTGGTTTTGGACATTGATGGCTTTTTCCGGTGATAAAAAGAGCTTCGATCCATCTAAATGACTTCTAAAATGGACGCCTTCCTCTTTGATATCGCGCAAATCAGAGAGTGAAAACACTTGGAACCCACCTGAATCGGTTAGAATCCCTTTATCCCAATTCATAAATTTGTGAAGACCGCCTGCTTCTTCAATGATATCTGCACCCGGTCGTAACCAGAGATGATACGTATTACTTAAAATAATCCCTGCACCCATTGCTTCTAATTCTTCTGGGGCTAATGTTTTTACCGTAGCCAAAGTGCCTACGGGCATAAACATAGGTGTTTCAAACGTACCGTGAGGCGTTGTTATCGTTCCAAGACGTGCCCCCGTGTGTTTTTCTTTCTTTTCTAATTTATATGTGACCGGCTGATCGCTCATTAAATTTACTCCTAATCCTTTTTATACTTTTCTATTTCACAAACATTGCATCACCGAAACTGAAGAATCTATATTTCTCTTCCACAGCATGCTTATATGCATTCAAAATAAACTCTCTTCCGGCAAAGGCACTCACCAGCATGATTAATGTTGATTTAGGCAAATGGAAGTTGGTCAAGAACGCATCCACTACACTGAATTCATATCCCGGGGATATAAAGATATCTGTCCATCCACTCGTGGCTTTTAACAAATCATCATTCGCCTTGCCGATTGTTTCTAACGTGCGAATTGAAGTTGTTCCAACAGCAATTATTCGACCACCATTCTTCCGGGTCTCATTCAACTCTGCCGCCGACTCTTCAGACAATTGGTAAAATTCGGCATGCATCTTATGTTCATCGATATTTTCGACACTTACAGGACGAAACGTTCCTAGACCGACATGCAATGTAAGAAAAATAAGTTTGACACCTTTAGCTTTTATTTTTTCGAGTATTTCTTCGGTAAAATGTAAGCCAGCGGTCGGTGCTGCTGCAGATCCGTTTTCCTTGGCATATACCGTCTGATAACGTTCCTGGTTTTCCAGGCGTTCTTTGATGTAAGGAGGTAAAGGCATTTCACCTAAAGATTCCAGTGTCTCTAAAAAGATACCCTCGTATGAGAATTCAACCATTCTTCCACCATGTTCTAATTCGTCGACAACGGTCGCTTTGAGTCTTCCATCACCAAATATGATCACTGTTCCGATTTTGGCTTTTTTTGCCGGTTTCATTAACGTTTCCCAAGTATCTTCTTCAGTGTTTTTCAGTAGTAACACTTCGATATGAGCATTCGTTTCTTCTTTTGTTCCGTGAAGACGTGCCGGCAGCACTCGGGAATTGTTTACAACCAAGGCATCTCCCGGTTGCAATTCATCTACAATGCTCTCAAATTGTTTGTCTTCAATTCTCTCAGTATCACTAGTTAAAACCATCATTCTTGAAGAAGAACGCTTCTCTAGTGGTGTCTGAGCTATTAGTTCTTCTGGTAATTGAAAGTCGAAATCTTTTGTTGATAATGTCATCTCGTGGCTCCTTTTTTCATTTATTGATCGGTCATCAGATGGTTCAATTCAAAGTGATTATATGCTTTCGGAGTTGCCATTCGTCCCCTTGACGTTCGTTGTAAAAATCCTTCTTGAAGTAAAAAAGGTTCAACCATGTCTTCAATTGTAGCCATTTCTTCACCAATATTAGCTGAAAGAGTGTTTAAGCCTACGGGGCCTCCGTTATAAAGTTTAATCAGTGTATTCAATAATTTCTGGTCCAATATATCTAAGCCTTCATGATCCACCCTAAGTAAATCCAGGGCTAAAGAAGCGATTGTTTCTGTCACGACCCCTTCCCCTTTGACTTCAGCATAATCACGGACACGCTTCAATAAGCGATTAGCGATTCGGGGTGTGCCTCTTGAGCGACGCGCAATTTCAAATGCACCATGCAGATTGATCTCCGTCTTCAAGACCTCTGCTGACCGCAATACGATATCTTTCAATTCATCTTTATTGTAATACTCCATGTGAGCAAGGATACCAAATCGATCTCTCAAAGGGGCTGACAGTGTCCCGGCTCGCGTAGTTGCTCCAATCAGCGTGAAAGGTGGCAAGGGGAAATGAACCGGATGAGCCGTTTCTCCCTGGCCAATAATAATATCTACATAGAAATCCTCCATTGCAGAATACAACATTTCTTCTGCTATGCGAGGCATTCGATGTATCTCATCAATGAACAAAATCCCGCCTGGTTCTAGATCGTTGAGCAAGGCAACTAAGTCACCCGGTTTCTCTATGGCGGGGCCGCTTGTCGTTCTTATATCCGCGTCCATTTCATTAGAGATAACCATAGCCATAGTTGTCTTACCCAACCCTGGAGGACCATAGAGGAGCACATGGTCTAAAGCTTCTTCTCTCAATTTAGCTGCTTGAATATAGATGGATAATTCTTTTTTTATTTTTTCCTGACCCAGATAATCTGCCAGCCGTTGAGGCCTAAGTGTTTTTTCTAATGAATGTTCGCTTTCATCTAAAATCTCTTCAGAAGTGACGTGTTGATTTTCTTCCATATCCTTCTCCTTTTACGCTTGTGAGATGAATCTACTTTGTCATTAATTTGCTGAGAGCTTCTCTTATATATGCATCAGTCGTCAGATCAGCCTGTTGATTCATCTGTTTTTTTATTTTCTGTATGTCACGACTTGAATAGCCTAACACCAGCAAGGCTTCCATAGCTTCCTCAAACGAAGAACTTATTTTGCCGTAATGCTCAGTTTGATTAAGTGATTCTCTCCGTGCAGATTCGGTTATATCAAATTCTGACAACTTGCCTTTTAAATCTAAAACAATCTGAGCTGCTGTTTTTTTCCCAACTCCAGGAAATTTAATCAGATAAGTTGAATTATTATCCTCGATGGCTTGCACAAAACCCTGATGGTCTTCATTTGCTAATATAGCCAGGGCCGACTTTGGACCGATCCCAGAAACATTGATCAATTTCAGAAACAAGTTCTTTTCTTGCAAGGTCACAAACCCAAAGAGATTCATGGCATCCTGTTTGACATCATGATAAATATAAATAGTGTCTTCTTTGTGTAGCTTATCAGAATAACGGAAAGGATTTCCCATAAGTATCTTATACCCAATATTATTTGCTTCCAACACAATATAACCTGGATAGATATGTTTAATCGTTCCTTTTATGTATTCAAACATTTATTTCCCTCATTCCACTTGTAATCAATCTACAATATTATAACATAAAAACACCTGTTCATTAAATATCCCTCTGAACAGATGTTTTACTTTTTCTATTGTAGCTGCTTATTCAAATTCCGCTAAATATTCCTCATAACCTTTTTCTTTTAATTGTGATTTTGGAATAAATTTTAGAGCTGCAGAATTGATGCAGTAACGTAATCCGCCTTTATCTTCAGGACCATCTGTAAAAACATGACCCAAATGGGAGTCCGCTTCTTTACTTCTGACTTCCGTTCTGTGCATTCCGAATTTAGAGTCTGTTTTTTCTTTGATTGTTTGTTTTGTTATCGGTTTAGTAAATGATGGCCAGCCACATCCCGCATCATATTTATCTTTTGAAGAAAAAAGCGGCTCACCACTCACAACGTCAACGAAAATACCTTCTTCGAAGAAACTGTCATACTCGCCAGTCCCCGGACGTTCAGTTGCATTCTTCTGAGTCACTTTATATTGTATAGGTGTGAGTTCTTTCTTTAATTTTTCTTTATCTTTATATTCTGACATAATAGGTCTCCTTTTTTATCGAATAGATTAGCTAATGTATCTTTGGCTTTATCCACCGTAGTGTTCTGAACAGTAGATTCACTTAAATTATTTGAAGAATTTCTTTTAGCAACCTTACTTGATGCATGCGGCGCCAGCATAGACAAGACTGATTTGATTTGTCCGTTCTTATTGCTTCAGACTCTAAATTGTTTTGATTCCCTAATTGATTCATGATTGTTATAACAATACCCATCAGCCCTTCCCTCTTTCCTGTATGTTGCGAAAAGTATCCCTCCATTTTATTGTAAGGGAATATTCTTTTGAATAGCAATTATTATCGCTTATAATGACACTTTCTGTTAAGAAAAAAAACTCTGAAATCAATGAGAATCTTGTATCCGCTTGAACATCTTTTCCATGTCATTGGTAGTGAAATTAACCATCACGGGTCTTCCGTGAGGACAATTATAAGGATTCTTTGTCACTCTTAATTGCCTTAACAGCTCTCTTGCTTCATCGTTTGATAAGTGATGATTCGCTTTTATCGATCGTTTACAACTCATCATTATGGCTGTCGCCTCCCGAAATTTATTTACGGAGAGTGAGGCTTTCTCTAAAAAGAAGTCGATCATTTCTTTTATTGTATCTTCTTCTTGTCCGGGCAGCATCCAAGTAGGGTGTTGTCTCACGATAAAGCTATTTTGGCCAAACTCTTCTAGGAAAACTGAAGCTTCTGCTAACTTCTCTTTATTATCCTTGATGACAAGTGCTTCATTAGAAGGGTATTCAACGACGATAGGAATAAGCAGCTCTTGCAACTCTGTTCCGTTTTGATCGATATTCTCTCTGTAGTACTCATACTTGATGCGTTCCTGGGCAGCATGCTGATCAATAACATACAGTCCTTCTTCGTTTTGAGCGAACAAATAAGTGCCATGCATTTGTCCGATGTATTCTAATTCAGGAAATTGCTTTGTCTGTTCTACTGTATTACTGATTTTTTCAACTGTTTTCAGAATGGGTTCCTCGTGAATCATGGCATTTTGTTCTGAAGTGACTCGGTTTCTCTCTTCTATAGAGCTAGCTGCTTCTGTGTGATGAGTTGATGTTGTATCTTCATAGATATAAGCATTGCTCTCCTTGGCTTTGTCCCACTCACCTAGAGGAGCTCTTGAAGCTGACCGCTGATTATCTTCTTTCGGGCTGCCGTCAAAAGTTAAACGTGTCTGTTCGTCTTTCGGATGCCTTATAGAGCCATTATTTTTCTTGTTTAAATTATCTAACGCACTTGGAATCCTCACTTCTCGATTCATCCTGTTGTTAATTGCAGAACCAATGAGTTGACCTAATTCTTTCTCATTGCTTATCCGTATTTGCTGCTTCGTTGGATGCACATTGACATCTAAAAGTAACGGATCGATTTTTATATTAATGACGGCTATAGGATACCTGCCGATCATGATTTTCGACCCGAATCCGTCTGTGATTGCTTTATTCAAAGCGTAATTTTTAATATATCTGCCATTAATAATTACCGTAAGGTATTTATTATTAGCACGGGTAACTTCAGGTAAAGAAACATAACCCGATACGTCAAAGTCAAAAGAAGTCTCTTTGATCTCACACATTTTTTTTGCAATACTGACACCATAGACACCAGCTATTGCTTGTTTTTGATCACTATTACCTGCTGTCTTTATCATAGTGTTCCCCTCGGAAACAAGTTTAAATGAGATTTCAGGATGAGCTAAAGCCAGCCGGTTGACTG
This sequence comes from Alkalibacterium sp. 20, assembly GCF_001885615.1. GTDB lineage: Bacteria > Bacillota > Bacilli > Lactobacillales > Carnobacteriaceae_A > Alkalibacterium. The sequence goes on from NZ_LSRN01000016.1 coordinate 40,444, forward strand.
TGTCATTAATGTGCGCCAATTCTGTCTGCAGTGTTTTTATATATTTCAGTCGAGCAGGTGTATTATAAAACAATTCCTCAACCTTTATATTGACTCCTTTTCTTGAAGAAGCTGCACGTTGTTCCATGATTTTCCCGCCATGCAATTCGATGTGCACACCCGGTTGTCCGGCTTCAGCCGTTTCTAAAGTGATTTTTGATACAGAGGCTATACTCGGCAACGCTTCTCCTCTAAAGCCTAACGTTCGAATCCTGAACAGGTCTTCGTCTGCAATCAGTTTTGATGTCGCATGTCTTTCAAATGCCGAAGGCACTTCAGCTCCAGCTATACCTTCACCGTCATCAATGACCTGAATACTCTTGATCCCTGCTTCTTCTACAAAGACTTCAATACGCGTGCTGTTGGCATCGATAGCATTCTCAAGCAGTTCCTTGACCACGGATGCCGGGCGTTCAATGACTTCCCCGGCTGCTATTTGATTAGCTAACATCGTAGACATAATTTGGATTTTAGTTGTCATTTAACTTTTCCAACTTTCATTCTCGGGTCTTTAATTTCTGTTGCAACTGGCTCAAAACGTGTAAAGCATCCAGTGGTGTAGTTGCTAACACATTCATTTTCGCCAGTTCTTCGATCACGGCTTTTTCATTCTTATCCAAAGATTCGAACAAGTTCATTTGTTCCTGCGATTGAGTTTCAGTTAAATCATTGTCATCCTTCTTTTCAAAAAGATGTTCTTCTTTCTTCTCTAATTCCTTTAAGATACTTTCTGCTCTTTTTAACAACGGATGAGGTAAACCCGCTAATTTAGCAACTTGGACACCGTAACTTTTATCTGCAGCTCCAGGTAACATTTGATGCAGAAAGACCAGGTCACCATCTTCTTCCACTGCCCCTACATGGACATTTCTCAGCTTGGGTAACCGCTCATCCAGTACTGTCAGCTCATGGTAATGGGTAGAAAACAAGGTCTTAGCTTTGATTTGATCATGGACATATTCAATAATTGCTTCAGCTAGAGCCATCCCGTCGTATGTGGCCGTGCCTCGTCCAATCTCATCGAACAACAGTAGACTTTTTGGTGTCGCATTTTCCAACGCCTGATTTGTCTCTGTCATCTCGACCATAAAGGTACTTTGGCCGCCTATCAAGTCATCCATGGCACCGATTCGAGTGTATAAACGATCGAATAGTGGTAAGTTTGCTTCTTCAGCCGGAACGAAACAGCCCATCTGAGCCATGATAATAATAAGAGCAAGTTGACGCATGTAGGTACTTTTACCAGACATATTTGGTCCTGTGATCAAAAGGACGGACGTTTCATCAACGAGTTTCACATCATTAGGCACATAGGCTTGTTCTCCCATGACTTTCTCGACTACAGGATGTCTGCCCTTAATGATCGACACATCTTGGCTATCCATTCTAAATGACGGTCTCACGTAGTTGTACTCTTCACTCACCGTAGCAAAACTTTGAAGCACATCAATTGTCGCGATCACTTTAGCTAACCTCTGCAATCGTTCGATCTCTTCTTTCACTTGATTTCTGACATCTACGAATAATTCGTATTCCAAGTTCTTTGATTTTTCTTCAGCTTCCAATATCAGCGATTCTTTTTCTTTCAATTCCGGTGTACTATATCGTTCGGCATTCGAGAGCGTTTGTTTTCTCTCATAACGACCTTCTTCCAACTTGGCTACATTGGCTTTTGATATTTCAATATAATAACCAAAAACTTTATTAAATCCTATCTTAAGGTTTTTGATACCGGTAGCGGCTCTCTCTTTTTGTTCAAGTTCAGCCATCCACTTTTTACCATGTGTCATGGCTTCTTTGTACTTATCCAATTGAGGATGATAGCCTGTTTTTATGATTTCTCCCTCGGTAGTAGACAGCGGAGGTTCCTCAACAATCGAGCGCTCAATTAATTCTTTCACATCATCGATCGGATCCAGTTGCGTTAAGTATTTAGTCCAATGATTTTCATCATTAAGCATTTCAATGATGGCTTTTATATAAGGAATCTGTTCGAGCGAATGTTTAAGCTGCACAAGGTCGCGGGCATTGACCGTTCCAAAGGCTGTACGTCCCGCCAACCGTTCCAAGTCGTAAACTTTATCCAGAAGGTCTTTCAAATCATTTCTTTCGAAAAAATGGTTTAGTAAGCTTTCAACATAATTCATTCTCTCTTCAATCTTAGATTTTTGAATAAGCGGTTTATCCAGCCAGGATTTTAACATCCGTCCACCCATAGACGTTTTAGTTTCATCCAACAACCATAATAAAGTGCCTCTTTTAGTCCCATCCCTTAAGGAAGCAGATAATTCGAGATTTCTTCTCGCTTCTTGTCCAAAAATAAGAAACTGATTTGTTTCATATTCTTCAATTTCTTGAAGATGATCTAATCTTCTCATTTGTGTGTCTGACAGATAAGAGAGTAATAAATCGATCACTCTCTTCAACCGAGACTCGTCAAATTTTTCAGTGAGATGTTTAAGAGCATGTGTTGGCACTTCACTAGAAGCATGAGAGACAGACATATTCCATTTATTTTTAAATAATTCTTGTAATTCCAAGAATTCTCCCGGTTCAAAGATAGCTTCTTTGCAGTTAAGAGAAGTCAGCTCACTTATGGCCTCATTTGAATCTTCAACACTGGTGACTTTCATTTCTCCTGTTGTTAAATCAGCAAGCGCTATACCAATCAGTTGATCTAATTGCATAATTGCTGCAATGTAGTTATTCTCTTTGGCATCAACCGTTTTTGATTGCATGACGGTTCCAGGAGTGATGACTTGCACCACTTCTCTCTTGACCATTCCCTTACTTTCCTTGGGATCTTCGACTTGTTCACAAATGGCTACTTTATGACCCATCTCAATCAGAGAGTCAATATACCCTTTTGCAGCATGATGTGGTACACCACACATCGGTATCCGTTCATCTGCATTTTTATTTCTACTCGTTAAGGTAAGTTCTAATAATCGAGATACTTCTACCGCATCTTCAAAGAACAGTTCATAAAAATCGCCCAATCGATAAAATAAATAAGCATACGGGTATTTCTTTTTGATTTCTAAATACTGTTGCATCATAGGTGTCTGTTTTGTTTTTTGAGGCACTTCTATCACTCTTTCATTGATTTCATAATTTTATAATTCGAATAATGACATGTCATCATCTATACGTATGGCTTCTATTTTTTTAGCTTTGCCGGTACGGTCATCTATTTCAATATAACATCCATTTAACTTACTTCTGCCTTTTTCTGGAACTTCAAATCTCTGCGGCATTTGGGTTGTGAACTTAGATAGTATCGGTTCTTTTTTCATTCCCAAAATCCCGTCGTAAAAGCCAGTCATTCCGACATCGGTCTGATAAGCTGTTCCACTTGGTAGTATGCGTGCATCATTCGTTTGGACATGTGTGTGCGTTCCTACAACCGCAGACACTTTGCCGTCCATAAACCAACCCATAGCTTCTTTCTCACTCGTTGCTTCTGCATGGAAATCAATAAGGATGTGATCCGTCCGCTTTGCAGCTTCTCTTACAAGGCTTTCACCGACCCGGAATGGATCTTCATAGTCTCCCATAAATGCACGCCCATGTAGATTTATAACTGCAAGTTCTAACTGGTTGATTTTAATATAGGCGATTCCTTTACCCGGTACATCAGCTGCATCAGGATAATTTGCTGGTCTTATTAACTTTTTAGCATCGTCAATAAATTCAAATATTTCTCTTTTATCCCAAGTGTGATTGCCCATGGTGATTAAATCTACACCAGACTGTAAAATCTCTTTATATATTTTCTCTGTGATACCTCGGCCATCTGCCGCATTTTCTCCGTTTGCAATTGTTGCCTGTGGTTTATATTTATCTTTTAATTTAGGGAGCCATTCACTCAACTTTTCTCTCCCTAAGGGACCCACGATATCCCCAATAAATAGCAGTTTCATCTTTATTCCTCATTTCTAATCTCTTGATTCATTTTAACAGTTTTAAGGTACTAAAATCAAAACAGTCTGAACATTCAATAGATCTAATTCACAGCTTTTACTAACTTATTTGTTAATCAATTAGATCAATCTTAGCTTATTTTTTTTTTGTACAAGTACACATAGTTAATCATGAATTTAACAGCACTATGACAAACTTAATTTCTTTCTGCTCTTATATTTATCATTTTATTCGCTAAACGGTGGAATCACGAAAGAATGTTTCCATGATTTTCAAGAACTTATCCATCAATTTAAACCAAAATCATTTTATGCTTACAGCATTAATATCTCGAACTAAGTACGGATAAGCTATATTCTGATCCTTTTTGTTTATTTCACCATTTATCAATATAAAAATTAACTGTCACTATCTTTCTAAGTATCTTTAAGCCAGCATCTATTTGAATAAAAACAGCTGAAAAAAAACCAGCCAAGAAGAAAATCTTCATTGACTGGTTTTATATTTAACTTTTACTTAGCATATTCAATTGCTCTAGTTTCGCGTATCACCGTTACTTTAATATGTCCAGGATAGTCCATATCATCTTCGATTTGTTTACGTACATCTCTCGCTAACTTGGATGCCATACTGTCATCCAATTCATCTGGTTTAACTATAATACGTATCTCTCGACCAGCTTGAATCGCATAACTTTCTTTGACACCTTTAAAGCTATTAGAGATTCTCTCTAGATTACCAAGTCTTTGCAAATAATTCTCTAAGGATTCACTTCTTGCTCCTGGTCTTGCAGACGAAATAGAATCTGCCGATTCGACTAGGACAGCAATGACTGAAGTTGGATCAACATCACCATGATGGGATGCGATCGCATTAACAACAGTTTCATTTTCCTGATACTTCATAGCTAATTGAGCTCCAATTTCAACATGCGAACCTTCAACTTCACTGTCTAAAGCTTTCCCTATATCATGAAGTAATCCGGCACGTTTTGCTAGTTGAATATCTTCACCTAGCTCTGCAGCCATTACACCAGCAAGTTTTGCGACCTCGATTGAATGATTCAATACATTCTGACCATAACTTGTTCTAAAGTGCAAACGTCCGACAACTTTCATTAAATCAGGATGGATGGAGTGAATACCAAGTTCAAACATGGCTTCTTCACCAATTTCTCTGATTCGTTCGTCCATTTCTTTACGTGATTTTTCTACAGCCTCTTCAATTCTACCTGGATGAATGCGTCCATCAGAAATCAGTTTTTCTAAAGCCATTTTAGCCGTTTCTCTTCTAATTGGATCATATCCACTTAGTATGACAGCTTCAGGTGTGTCATCGATAATCAAGTCCATACCCGTTAGACTTTCAAGTGTTCTGATATTACGTCCTTCACGACCGATAATACGGCCTTTCATGTCATCGTTCGGTAAATTGATTACACTAACAGTTGACTCTGTAACTTGGTCAGCAGCACAGCGTTGAATCGCTTGAGTGACAATGTTTTTCGCTTTTTTATCAGCATCCATTTTTGCCTGATCCTCAAAACGTTTTACCATGATGGCCATTTCACGAGTTAACTCTTGTTCGGTCTGTTTGAGCACGACAGATTTTGCCTCTTCTTCTGATAAACCTGCAATAGTTAGAAGTTTTTCGTTTTGTTCTTCTAATGAATCTTTTGCAGCTTGCTCCAGCTCTTCCACTTTTTTCTGACGAGCAGACAATTTATCATCTCTGCTTTGCAATGAACTTTCTCTTTTATCTATAGTAGTCTCTTTACGCTCTAAGTTATCTTCTCTTTGCGCAATTCTATTTTCTTGTCGAGACACTTCAGATCGACGTTCTTTTAGCTCCCACTCTGCTTCTGTTCGAAAAGAATGGATTTCTTCCTTTGCCTCCAGCAACGCTTCTTTTTTCAAAGTTTCAGCTTCTTTGTTTGCGTCTTCAATAATGTCTTCAGCTGTTTGTTTAGAATTAGCTAATCTTTTTTCAAAACTTTGTTTCGTAATATAAGATCCTGAGACTAAACCAATGATTAAAGCAACGATAGCGAAGGCTATTGAAAGTATGTCCATCTAATCACCTCCGTATCATTATTTAGTTTTTCATGCAATAAAAAATAATCAGATATTTCATTAATTGATAATATCGTATTTTAGTTATAGTACACGATGATGTTTACTTTATAAATTAAAGAAACATACTACACTAATTTTATAGTTCTTTGTATCTTCTGTCAACATTGTTTTTATTTGAGTCTATTTATATATATATTATCAATTATAACCCATTTAATTTTTTTATAAAAAAAAGTTGAATTTCTGTTTCAGAAAAGTCTGAACATAGAAATTCAACCTAATTTATTTACTGCTAGTCTACTTTCAAAGCTTTTGCCTCTTTTGGCTCTTTTACTTTTGGTTCTTTTGCTTTTTCTTCTACTTGGACTGCTTCTTGATCACCGACGCCGAATGCAGCTCTAACTTTTGTCTCGATTTCAGCTCTAAGATCTGGATGGTCTTTTAAATACTGTTTTGCATTTTCTCTTCCTTGACCAATTCTTTCATCGCCATATGAGTACCATGCACCAGCCTTGTCGATAATATCTACTTCAGATCCCATATCCACTATTTCACCGATCTGTGAAATCCCTTCTCCGTACATAATATCGACCAACGCAAGTTTAAATGGTGGCGCTACTTTATTTTTAACTACTTTAATTTTAGTACGGTTACCAGTCATGTCAGTTCCCGTCTTAATGGATTCTCCACGTCTTACTTCTAAACGTACTGTAGAATAAAATTTCAATGCACGTCCACCAGGGGTTGTTTCTGGATTACCGAACATTACACCAACTTTTTCACGAATTTGATTGATGAATAAACAGATGGTTTTAGTTTTATTGATTGATCCAGATAATTTACGTAGTGCTTGTGACATCAAACGGGCTTGTAAGCCAATATGGGTATCTCCCATTTCGCCGTCTATCTCTGCTCTAGGCACTAACGCCGCTACTGAGTCAATAACGACAATATCAACTGCTCCACTTGAAACTAATGCATCAGTGATTTCTAATGCTTGTTCGCCGGTATCAGGTTGAGATAGGAGTAATTCGTCAATATCTACGCCTAATGCACTAGCATATTTAGGATCTAAAGCATGCTCGGCATCAATAAACGCGGCTATACCACCATTGGCTTGTACTGAAGCTATAGCATGAAGAGCCACGGTCGTTTTACCCGAACTTTCCGGTCCATAAACTTCAATGATTCTCCCTCTAGGATAGCCACCTATTCCAAGCGCCACATCTAATGCCAAGGAGCCACTGGAAACAGATTTTATTTGCGTATCAATTTTCTCTCCCATTTTCATTATGGAGCCCTTACCATATGCTTTTTCTATTTTTTTCAATGCTACTTCTAAAGCTTTTGCGCGATCATCTGCCATTTATTTTCCTCCTACAATTTTAACTATCTCATACGTGTTTTTGTTATCCTCACTCTTTATATTTTAACCTTCACAACAAAAAAAATCAAGCGTTTTTCGAACGTTTATTCGCTTTAGCGGTTTTCTTCAAAATAAACCTGATTATTAATTGGTTTATCTAGTAACATACGTCTAACTAATTCATGTGCATTGAGTACAGCCAAACGTTTGTTTTCATTTCGTTCACATCCAAAATAAAAGTGTTTAGCAAAGGGTTTTTCATCTTTATATGAAAGGCCTATCCATACCGTTCCTGGACTCTGATTTTCTAAGGAACTCGGACCCGCTACGCCCGTTAAACCCACTCCAATATCAGCATCGAACATCTTTCTTGATTTTTCTGCCATTTCGATTGCACATTCTGGACTCACTACTCCAAATTTATTGATCGTCTCTCTAGTGACTTTCAGTACTTTATATTTTTTATCAGAGCTATAGGTGACTATCCCACCTTCAAGTACTGATCCAGCAGAAGTGTCAGAAGAAATCAAGCTTATAAATGCACCTCCAGTTAAACTTTCTGCAGCTGTAATAGTCAATTCTTTTTCCAAAAGTAAATCTCTTACTACTTCATTTATCTTTTTTCTCCATAGCCAAAGAAATAATCTGATAATAAATCAGTAATGCGTGATTCTATCTTATCGATCGCTTCATTACCATCTTCTTCTGTTTTTTCTTTTGCGGTTAATCTTACAGTGATCTCCCCTTGATTTGTAAATATGGTGACTGTCGAGTTTTTTTCTGCTTTAACTACAGACTCAATTTTTTCAGCTACTTGTGCTTGCGTAATACCTTAGAATCTCAAGACACGTGACACTAGAACCTGTTCAGTTAAAATGTGCTTAATTAATTCATCCTTCACATGATTCTTTACCATAGATCGAAGTTCTTCAGGTTGTCCTGGTAATAAAATGTAATGATAATCATGGTAATCCACTATCATTCCCACCGCTAAACCTGCATCATATTCCGATGGCATGGAATCAGCTTTTATTAAAGCTTGCAGCTGTTTTTCTTCTGGCATTTTGAAGTACAAATTTTTATGGTAGGGAATGTTCTTCCGTTCTGTTTCTTCATCCAAAATCAAGTCTATAGTTAAATGATTAGAGAGTGTTTATTTTGTAATATCATTTTTTGCTGGTCCTAAACCACCCAATAAGACAATTAAATCCACTCGTTTTTCAGCGTCTTCAATAGCTTGCTTTAAGCGAACCGGATCATCCATTACTGTTACATGATAAAAAACTTCTATGACCAGAGCGACTAGTTCTCTTGATAAAAAAGCAGCATTTGTCTTTACGACTTGTCCTAATAAAGGTTCTGTTCCAATTGAAATGATTACAGCTCGCAAAGTGTTTCCTCCTACTATAACTATTGACCAGTTAAATTTATTCTCACTTTTTTATTTTATCATATGCCTGTTTTTTTTACGGGTTCAAACTACGAATAATAAAAAAAACTTAAAAAGTTAGATCAAACTTCTTAAGCTTTCTGATTAAGTTATGAATTCAGCTTGAAAATGTTCCCTTAAAGACAAATCGCGCTTCATTGAAGTACAAAACACCAGAATAAATAGTGAAAAACAGACAAATGTATAATAACACTGTGCCTACTGGTATTCCAGTGAAGGCAAGAGGGAAATCGTCAAGGAACAGAAATATGATAGCTAGCATTTGAGTGTTTGTTTTTATTTTTCCGGGCCAGGCTGCTGCCATAACTTGACCACCCTGTTCTACTAATAATAGACGTAATCCGGTAACAGCCAGCTCACGGGAAACGATAACAGCTACGATCCAGGCAGGTGCTAATGATAATTCTATCAAAAACACTAAAGCAGTCATGACCAACATTTTATCTGCCAAAGGATCAGCAAATTTACCGAAATTAGAGACAATATTCATCTTTCTAGCCAAATATCCATCCAACCAATCAGTAAAACTGGCTACGGAAAAAACCAGCGCCGCAATCAAATGATTGAGTTCAATGGTCGATGACAAGACTTCTATGGATCCCCAATCAGACGGAATAATTAAGATGATTATAAATATTGGTATCAAAAATATACGAAAAAGGGTTATTTTATTTGGTAAATTCACGCTAAAAACCTCCAGATTCCTAAAAAAAAGACCAGATGTCAAGTCATTAAACACTGGTCTAAATTAATTTATTTATTCAAATTCTAAAAACACTTCTTGTCGAACCTTTTCATTTCCTGAAGACTTGTAAGGGATTTCTTGATTATTTAATTCAATACTTGTCACAGATGCGTTACCAATGACGATAGCAATGTTAGATGCTGTATCATCGAAACTAGTGATAAGTGAATCGCCGTCTCCTACCAATCCTTGATTCGCTGTTTCACCATCAACGGTTATACTTACCCAGGAATCTCCACCTTCAGATATCAAAACCACTTGTTGCTCAGACGGATGAGCACCCGATATTAAATAGGTTGTGACTGTATCCGTGCTAATTGTTTCATCTATTGCTTGCTCTTCGTCAGTTTCTTCTTCGTCAGAATTTTCTTCGCTATCTTCTTCTTGGTTCGTTATATCATCTTGATTTTCTGCTTCACTCGTTGTCTCTTCTTCATCCTGACCGGTAGTTGCCACTTCATTATCATCCACTTCAATGACAGACGCTGACTCATCCTCATTAATAAACGAGTCGAAATCAGAATTATCGACCGTTGAAATGGCTAAATAGATAGCAAAAATTATAGCTATCACTAATAAAATAATGAGCAGTGTCGGTAAACTATCTCTCAGAGTGGCAACAAATCCACTTTTTTTACTTTTTGATCTTGTTTGAGTTTTATCAACACTTTTTGTATAACTCGTATTATTATGGGGCTGAGGTAAAGTATCCATATGTTCTTGAACTAAATCTTCCCCATTTAAACCAACAGAATCAGCATATTGCTTTATAAACGCCCGTGCGTAAAAATTCCCCGGTAAAACTTCCAGATTGCCCTCTTCTACAGCAATTAAATATCTTTTTTGTATTTTAGTCATTTGTTGCAAGTCATCTAAGGTGTATCCCTTAGCTTTTCTAGCTTCTTTAAGCTTCTCTCCAATTTCATTCAATTGATTTCACCTACCTAGCATAATTCATTTGCGAAATATATAATTCGAATCAAATTTTTTTATTATTAATAATCAATCCAAACTAATACCTATCCTTGAAAGTATACCATACGAAATTAAGTGAGTATAGAGTATCAGCAGGATTATAATTAAAGCTCAATATTTTACATTGCAAAGGCCATTTTTATTTACAGAAAATATTTATTGAGTTTTATATCATCCTATCGATACGTTTAACTTTTGCGAGGTTTGACTGAGAACACAGATATTACTTCTTCTCTAAAATAATCACGTGCAATGTTTTTAACCTCTTCAAACGTTATAGACTCCAGTAAAGATAAGCTATCAAAAATCGTGATTTCTTCAAAGGGCAACTCCACAAACTGATGGGCAATAGCTTCTAATGAATTTAACTCTTGAATATACTGACCAGTTAATTTTTTCTTGATCAGAGAAAAATGCTCAATTGTCATATCTTGGCTCCGTTGATCATTAAGTAAAACATGTTTAATGCTCGAAGCTAATTTTTCAGGAAACTTACTATCTCCACCTATGCTGACATAATCAAAACTTCTTTCAAAAATATAATCAAAACTAAAGCTATCATCAATTAATTCATCATTATATAAAGATAAGTATGTTGAAGATGTATCACCAAAAAGTAAGTCTAACAGAATTTCCATTTTAATTATATGTCGAAGTGCTGCTTTTTCTTCTAAATTGTATTTATCACCTTTCACACCTACTAACACTTTAGGTATATTTACTGGAAACCGTGTTTCTCTATATTTAAGAATATCGGTTTCAGCCTCATCAGGAAATGAACGGTCAATAACTACAGGAGGTAGAAATATTTTTGGTTCTTGATTCTCTTTGATGTATTTTATGGCTTCGTTCGGATTTAAATTCCCTATTAGGATCAATTGAACATTGCTAGGATGATAGAAGGTATCATAATTTGTCATCAGCATTTCAACATCAATAGACTGGATACTTTCGACTGTGCCAGCCACATCTATCCGCAAGGGGTGTTTTGGATATAGATTTTCAATTAAACCCAGAGATAAATTCCAGTCAGGATCATCTTTATACATCTGTATTTCCTGAGTAATGATGCTTTTCTCATCTTCCACTGAATGATGAGTAAAATGAGGAGTTTGAACAAAATTTAAAAGAACATCGATATTCTGTTGTAACTTGGATGTAAAAGAACACATATAAGCAGTTTTTGTATTGCTCGTATATGCATTCACTGATGCTCCTTGAGAAGAAAATATATTTGAAACATCACCATCTTCAGTTTCAAATAGTTTATGCTCCAAAAAATGAGCGATACCATATGGAAAGGATTTATATTCAGATTCTCCTCTTGGCATAAACATTTGATCAACAGAACCAAAGTCGACAAATAGTACAGCGTATATCTTTTTATACTCTTTTTTGGGTATTAATTTCACTTGTAACCCATTTTCCAATTTTTCAGTGTAAATATTTTCTTCCAAGTGTTTATATACTTTCATGTCCACTAATTATTCTCTCCAATTAATATATAAGTTGCTTTAAGATCTATTAATCCAGCCAGATCGATAATATCTTTTCTCGAGACTGAATCCAGCTTTTCCATCCACTCGTTTAATGACAAATGTTCTCGTCCAATTAATTCTAAACTAAAGGCTCTCTCTACCATAGAATATGGGGTATCATCTATTTGAAATAATTCATTTTTAATTACTTCTTTTGTTTGTTCTACTTCTTTCTCTGAGAAAACACCATTTTTTATCTCTTCTAGTTGATTCAATATTATTGATTGCACGTTTGCGACTTCTTCGCTCTCAATACCTGCGTAAATAAATAACAAGCCTCTGTAGACATCCACTTCACTTGAAATAGAATAGGCTAAATTTTCTTTTTCTCTCACGATCTGGAATAATTTAGAATGAGGCATAGCACCAAAAAGACCGTTGAATATCAGTCCCGCATAATAATACTTATTATGATAATATATTGGTGTTTTCAATCCCATTGTAAGTAATGTTTGATTAATCTCTTGCGTTTCTATTTTTTTAACAAATGGTTTGTTTTTATGATCTTCATAAAAAGGATTCTCATCTATTAGCGCACGGGACTTGAAATCGAACGGGTGTAACGTTCTCAAAACGGTAGACTCTGTAATATTGCCTACTACATAGATATCTAGTTGGTCTTCATTCAGCATCTCCAAATAAGTATCAAATAGATTAGTGGAAGTTATATCTTTTAGATCAGACTCTTGACCATAACTTGTCATCTGTTGCTCTCTAGTGTCAAAATACAGATTATTCAGCTTGTCTTCAGCATATACTGTTTTGTCATCATATCGTGATGCGAATTCATCTCTCAATTTGTCCACTTCTCTAATAAAAGTTGCTTCTTGAAAATGTCCATTAAATACGTTAGGAAAAGAGATGACCTGATATAAAAATTTCATTACTTCATCAACTATCCCAGTCTCATTTATAACTTTTTCATCAACACATTCCATGTTTAATGACAACACATGGTAATTCCCGTATCTAGCTACGTCTGTAAAAAAGTTAGCTCCGTACAATTCACTGAGTCTTCTTCTAAAATCATTTTGAGTTGGATAAAGCTTACTATTGATATCCATTATATTTGCTAAAAGAGCACGCTTAGTTACTTTTTTTTCTTGAAGTAGTGTTTTAAATCTAAATTGGATAGATATTGTTTTGAATTTTTTAGTTGGCAGAATATGTAAATGTATCCCTTCCCTAATTTTCAACATTTTACTCCTCCATAATGTATATTTATTAATACATTTAAAATGATATAAAAATACAGGATTTCAAAAGAAATCCTGTATTTTCACCACTTTATTTAACAAACTGTAAAAGTTGCTCAATTTTATCTATTTCTTCCCATGGTAACTTAATATCTGTCCTACCAAAATGACCGTAAGAAGCAGTTTGTTTGTATATAGGCCGTTTGAGATCTAGCATTTTGATAATTCCTGCTGGCCTTAAATCAAATATATGTCTTATCGCATTGATCAATAGTGTATTTGGAACTTTACCCGTTCCAAATGTATCGATGGAAATGGATACTGGTTGCGCAACGCCAATGGCATAAGCCAGTTGAACTTCTACTTTATCAGCTAAATCAGCTGCAACAATATTTTTAGCAATGTATCTTGCTGCATAACTTGCAGAACGATCAACTTTAGTAGCATCTTTGCCCGAGAAGGCTCCTCCACCATGACGGGCATACCCACCATAAGTATCTACGATAATTTTTCGGCCTGTCAATCCAGCATCTCCTTGAGGTCCTCCTATTACAAAGCGACCTGTAGGATTGATATAATACTTCGTGTTCCCATCCAAATATTTTTCTGGAATGACCGGTTTAATAACTTTTTCTATTATATCATCTTTTAATTGTTCATTGTTTACATCCGGATGATGCTGTGTACTAATTACAATTGCATCTACGCGCAAAGGTTTGTCATCTTCCCCATACTCTACCGTAACTTGTGCCTTACCATCTGGTCTCAGATAACTAAGCTCTTTATTTTTTCTTACTGTTGCTAGTTGTCTTGTTAATTTGTGACTTAAAGATATAGGGAGTGGCATTAACTCTTCTGTTTCATTAGTAGCATATCCGAACATCAATCCCTGATCTCCAGCCCCAATTTTATCTAGTTCATCATGAACTTCCGACTTATACTCAACAGAGTCATCGACACCCGCCGCAATATCCGGTGATTGGTCATCAATAGACACCAGGACAGCACATGTATCAGCATCAAAGCCGTATTTTGCTCGCGTATACCCAATTTCCCTGATTGTATCTCTAGCAACTTTTTGCATGTCCACATAAGTTTCTGTTCGAATCTCACCGGCAATCAAAACCAATCCAGTGGTAACAATTGTTTCACAAGCCACACGAGCATCAGGATCTTTAGCTAATATATCATCCAAGATTGCGTCACTGATTTGATCAGCTATTTTATCGGGATGTCCTTCTGTTACTGATTCTGATGTAAATAATCTTTTTTCTGTCATTATTATTCCCCCTTATTTTCTCGGTTACAAGGCTTCCGACCGGTTGTGGCCGTCCTATCGGGAATTCTTTGTAAACCTTTATCATTTTAACATATAACCATTAAAGAATCATTGAAATTCGTAGAATCTTCTCTAATCAAGCTTATCTCCTGTTTACTATAAATCTGTGGTAAAATAATAAAAAATATTGCTTTTATGAAAGTAGTGGTTAAGTGACAGACTATAATACCTTCTCCAAAAAAGATAAGTTTTATCCTATAACTTCCAGCATAGTTGGCGTGTTTTTTGCACAACTGCTTACTGATATAACCTTATTGCCCATTTTGGGATTAGTAATATATATATATACGAATATATGGCTAAAAATTTATTGGATCACAAAAAATAAAATACTTTTATATTCAAAAGAAAAAATAATACTTTCAATCTTATTAATTATTGTAATCATATACTATTTCAGCTTAAGTTATT
>NZ_LSRN01000017.1 GCF_001885615.1 Alkalibacterium sp. 20
TTAGAGTGCGTCATGTGAATTCATCCTGTCTATTGAGAGTTAGAGGTAACTTTAATATAACATGAAATTCACATGGCGTTTTTTATATGTTAGCCTAAGCGGCTAACTTCATTATAAAATCCAGCAAGCAAAAACAAAAAGATTCTTAGCTTAATAAGCTAAGAATCTTTAGTTAATCTAATTTTTATTTCTTACATGTGAATCGGCATACCTAAAGCAGCTTCTGCAGCATCCATAACGACTTCACTTAGTGAAGGGTGTCCGTGTATAGTTAATGCAATATCTTCCGCATTCATTCCGCTTTCAACAGCTAGAGCAATTTCAGCAATGACATCAGAAGCACTGATTCCCGCTACTTGACCGCCAACAATTACATTGTCTTCTTTAGTTGTTATCAAACGTACGAATCCTTCAGTAGCATTTAAAGATAATGCGCGTCCATTACCACCAAGTGGGAATTTTGTAATATTAACTTCTACTTTATTTTCTTTAGCTTCGCTTTCTGTCAATCCAACAGATGCGATCTCTGGATCTGTAAAGGCAACTGCGGGTAGTGCACGGTAATCCACAGCCACTTTTTTGCCTGAGATTGCTTCAGCAGCAATTTTAGCTTCATAACTTGCTTTATGTGCTAATGCGGGTCCAGGAACGATGTCCCCAACAGCATAAATGGTTTCAATATTTGATTTGCCTTGTTCGTCTACTTCGATTAAACCACGTTCGCCAACTGTAACACCTGCTTGTTCCAAGCCAAGTTCATCAGTGTTGGGACGACGGCCAACAGTTACTAAAACATAATCCACATCTAGAGATTTTTCTTCTCCTTTAGCTTCATATTTGACCGTTACGCCATTATCTGTAACCGTTGACCCTTTAGCCATTGCTCCAGTAATGATTTCCACGCCTTTTGATTTGAAGTTTCTTTCAACAAGTTTAACCATGTCTTTATCAAAACCGTTTAAAATTGAAGGAAGACCTTCTATAACAGTTACTTCAGTACCTAAGTTGGCATACGCACCCGCTAATTCAGAACCAATATAGCCTCCACCAACAATAGCCATTTTTTTAGGAATTGCCGGTAAGTTCAATGCGCCTGTAGAATCTAAAACACGTTCACTGAATTTAAATCCGGGAATTTCAATTGGACGACTACCTGTTGCAACAATAGCGTTATTGAATGAATACGTTTGAGCACTGTCATCATTCATGACACGCAACGTATTTTCATCAACGAAAAATGCTTCTCCGCGTAAAATTTCAACTTTGTTCTTTTTAAGCAGACCTTCTACGCCTTTAGTTAATTTATTAACTACTTGCGTATCTTTCCACTCTTGAGTTTTAGTAAAATCAATTTTTACATTTTCAGAAGTAACACCAAAAGCAGTTGAATCGAGTGATTCTTGATACTTGTGACTAGCAGCGATCAATGCTTTGGAAGGAATACATCCAACATTTAAACATACGCCACCAATAAATTCTTTTTCGACAATAGCTACTTTTTGTCCCATTTGCGCTGCACGAATAGCTGCAACATAACCACCAGGACCAGCTCCAATAACTACTGTATCTAATTCAATTGCGAAATCTCCTACTACCATTTGTGATTCACCTTATCCTTCCATTAATAATAATTCAGGATCTGCTAACAGACGTTTTAGTTCATTCATTGCTTTTTGACCTGTAGCTCCGTCAATAACACGATGATCGAAGACTAAAGATAATGCTAACATTGGAGCAGCAACGATTTCTCCATCGTCATTTACGATTGCTTTTTTAGCGATACGACCAACACCCAAAATAGCCACTTCTGGATAGTTTATAATTGGAGTGAACCAACCGCCACCTACAGAACCTATATTAGAAATCGAGATAGACCCATTACCCATATCACTTGATTTCAATTTACCTTCATGAGCTTTACCACCCAATTCAGTAATTTCTGAAGCGATACTGAACATTGATTTCTTATCAGCATCAGCTACGACCGGGACATATAATCCTTGCTCTGTATCAGCAGCAATACCAATATTGAAGTAATTTTTGTAAACAACTTCATCGCTCGTACCATCGATAGATGAGTTCAACGCTGGGAATTTCTTCATAACAGCGATGATTGCTTTAACTACATAAGGTAAGAATGTTAATTTAACATCCTGCTCTGCAGCAATCGTTTTAAATTTAGTACGGTGTGCCATTAATTTAGTGACATCAACTTCGTCAAACAATGAAACCGATGGTATAGTCAAACTACTGTTCACCATTGCTTTAGCAATAGCTTTACGGGTTGTAGACATTTTTTCTCTGGTTTCTTCGTCAGAACGATTAGATTTAAATGCTTTAACCTCAGCAGAAACAGCAGGAGTTGATCCTTTAGATTCACTTACAGCACTTTCTTCAGTAACTGTTTCTTGAGCAGAAGCTTTTTCTCCTCCACCTTGCAGGAAGTTATCGATGTCTTCACGCGTCGTGCGTCCACTTTTTCCGGTTGCTTCGACTAAACTGATATCTACATTTTTTTCGCGTGCGTGTTGTCTAACTGAGGGCATTGCTAAGACGCGTTTATCAGGATCAGATGTTTTAACTACATCATCCGACACTTCTTTTTCAGATTGAACCGGTTCTTTTTTTTCTTCAGTAGCAGCTTCTTTTGATGAAACTTCAGATTTAGTTGGAGCTTCTTCAGTTTTTTCTTCAGTTTTTTCTTCAGCAGCTTCTTCTGATGATTCCTCGCTATCGTCTTCGTTTCCTTCTGAATCGATTTCAACGATAGGGTCACCTACAGATGCCACTGTACCTGGTTCTACTAAGAATTTTTTGATTATTCCATCAACTGGAGAAGCTAATTCTTCAACAGATTTATCGTTTTGAATTTCAGCAATCGAATCGCCTTCTTCAACTTTATCTCCTTCAGAAACTAACCAGCTGACGATTTCACCTTCAGCCATACCTTCCCCAACATCAGGGAGCTTAAATGTAAAAGCCATTATATTTTTCTTCCCTTCTATAAATGATTTCAGTTTGAACTTCGTTTAATTTTGACTAAATATGGAACATTCTCTAATTGGTCTAAACCAATTAGAGAATGTTCTTTGAAGTCTGTTTAATAATTATTAAAATTCCACTGTTTCTTTAATTGACGCAGCAATGTCTTTAGCATTTGGTAACCAAAGGGTTTCAACTTGACCAAACGGAAAGACTGTATCTGGTGCTGAAACAAAACCGATTGGTGCTTCTAATGATAAAATAACACGTTGCGAAACTTCAGAAATAACTGTGTTTCCTACACCGGCCTGACGCTGTGCTTCTTGAACCATGACCATACGACCAGTTTTCTTAACAGACTTAATAATTGTTTCATAGTCAATTGGAGAAACTGTACGTAAATCGATAACTTCGACAGAAACGTTATCTTTTTCTAATTCTTCAGCTGCTTTGAGAGATTCACGTACCATGTAACCATATGCTACAACAGTAACGTCAGAACCTTCTTTAGCCACAGCCGCTTTACCTAAAGGTACCGTGTACTGCTCTTCAGGTACTTCATCACGGAAAGAACGATATAATTTCATGTGTTCCAAGAATACAACAGGATCATCATCGCGAATTGCCGATGTTAACAAGCCTTTTGCATCATAAGGGTTTGAAGGAATAACAACTTTAAGTCCCGGAGACTGAGCCAGTAACCCTTCAAGACTATCCGCATGCATTTCTGGTGTATGTACGCCACCACCAAAGGGTGAACGAACAACAGCAGGTAAGTTCAATTTCCCGCCTGTGCGGTAACGCGTACGTGCCATTTGACCAACAATAGAATCCATTACTTCAAATACAAATCCGAAGAATTGAATTTCCATTACGGGACGAAAGCCTTGAACTGCTAAACCAAATGCCATACCACCGATTCCAGATTCAGCAAGCGGAGTATCATTGACGCGGTTTTCACCGTATTTATCAAAAAGGCCTTGAGTCGCACGAAATACACCGCCATTTCCACCTACATCTTCACCAAATACCAAGACTTTTTCATCGCGGGCCATTTCTTGATCAAGAGCTTCCGTGATTGCCTGAATCATTGTAAGATTCGCCATGATTATTTATTCTCCTTTGCTTCGAATTTCTCAATCTGCTCAACTATATTTTGACCAGGCTCATTGTACATATTTTTCAAGAATTCTGAAATTTTCATTTTCGGAGCTTGATCTGCTTCTTTCGCAGCTTGTTTAATTTCTTCTTTAGTTTTTTCAATTAATTCTTCTTCTTTTTCGTCAGACCATAATTCTTTTTCTGTCAAGAATTTACGGAAACGAATAAGCGGATCTCTTTGTTCCCAGTAATCAAATGATTCTTTTTCACGGTAACGCGTTGGATCATCACCAGAAGTTGAGTGAGGTCCGAAACGTGATGTGACTGTTTCTATTAAAACAGGACCGTTTCCGGCAACTGCCCAATCACGTGCTTGTTTCGTTACTGCGTAAACAGCTAATGGATCCATACCGTCGACTTGTACTCCTGGAATACCTGCAGCAGCAGCTTTTTGAGCTAGCGTGACAGCAGCGGTTTGTTTTTCACGAGGAGTGGAAATAGCATAGCCATTATTTTGAATGAAGAAAACAATTGGTGCTTTATAACGACCGGCAAAGTTCATACCTTCGTATACATCACCTTGAGAAGAACCACCGTCTCCAGTATATGTGAACGTTACTTCATCTTCTTTTCCGGCAAACTTCTGTCCTACAGCATTACCCATAGCCTGGACGTATTGCGCCCCTATGATAATTTGAGGTGCCATTGCATGTAAATCTTCAGGATAGTTATTTCCTTCAACATGTCCTCTTGACCACAAGAATGCTTGTGATATAGATAAGCCGTGTTGAATCAATTGTGGAACATCACGATATCCTGGGTATAACCAATCTTGTTTTTTAAATGCGAAATGACTAGCTAATTGTGAAGCCTCTTGACCCATAGTTGGTGCATAGAAACCTAATCTCCCTTGACGAGCTAACGCCATTGAGCGATCGTGCAGTACTCGAGACCACACCATTCTTGTCATTAATTCTACTAATTCATCATCAGATAAATCTGGCATAATGTCTTTATTAACGACATTCCCATCTTTATCTAAAATTTGAACCATCGGAAACGAAGCTTCAATTGAACCTAATAAAGCTTCGTAATCAACTGGTTGCTTTGCCATAGATTACCCATTCCTCTCTCGTTGTGTAATTAAATATAACAGTTAATTTTGTCTGTTACAATTTTCTCTATTCCTATAACAATTTATCATGATTTCAAACAAAATGCAAGCGATACCCACTTGAGCCGACCTTAAAAATTGTTGGTATGAAAGGATTTCCGAATCTTTGTGATTACAAATACAAACAAGCTGTTATACTCTGTTATTCTAGATAATTGGAAACATTTAGAATATAAAGTGATACAGGTAAATAAACTGTTATATATAAGCAGCAAAAAAAAAATTTTGTACCATTTATTTATTTTAGAGAAATAACATGTGATTTTAATCACTAATATATTAAGAAATATTTCATTTTCTAATTCTAATTTTAATAATCTTAATGCACAATGCGAGTAAACCTGTTAAAATATTAGTGTATGAATACTAGGAGGTAGTTAGATGATAACAATGAAAGATGTCATTCGAGAAGGGCATCCTGCGTTACGGAAAGTAGCCAAAACAATTACGATACCTTTAAACGATGAAGAAAAAAACTTAGCTGAAGAAATGTTGGAGTTTTTAAAAAACAGCCAGGATCCTGAAATAGCAGAAAAATACGAACTGAGACCTGGTGTAGGTATAGCAGCACCACAAGTTGATGTCTCTAAGCGTATAATAGCCGTTCATGTTCCCGCTGATGATCCCGAAGCAACAGAACCTGAGTTTAGTACGGTATTAGTCAATCCGAGAATTATCAGTCATTCTGTTCAGCAAAGCTGTCTTCCAGAAGGCGAAGGCTGCTTATCTGTGGACCGTGAAATTCCTGGATATGTTCCGAGACACAAACGTATTAAAGTAGAGTATTTCGATCTTAAAGGCAACAAACAGCACAAACGCTTAAAAGATTTTTCTGCTATTGTCGTTCAACATGAAATCGATCACTTGAATGGCGTTATGTTCTTTGACCGCATAGATCCAGATAATCCTTTAGCATTACCTGAAGGACTTGAAGTTTTAGAATCTGAAGAAGAATAATAAAAAAAGCATTAAACCTTTAGACTGACATAACAATTTGAGACAAATATAAAACACCTCTTTAGGCTGCTTGCGCCCCGAATTCTTTGGGCGTTAAGTAGCCTAATTTTTCTAGGATTCGATCTTCATTGTAATAGCGCATATATTCATCCATTCGCTCCACAACGTTGATATTGTGGAGCGAATTAAATTTGACGTACTGGAATTCCTCTGACTTGATATTAGAATGGAACGACTCAATGACCGCGTTATCCCAACAGTTTCCACGACGCGACATACTACTGACCAGATGACTCTCTTTGACCAAATCCTGATACGCATACGAGGTATATACACTTCCTTGGTCGGAATGGATGATGACCCCTTCGGGGTTTCCCCGCAACTCCAGTGCCTCTTTCAACGTGTCGATAATCAACTGCGTCTGTTGGTGATCGTACATCTTATACGCGACAATTTCATTATTGAACAGGTCCATAATTGTCGACAGGTACATTGTCGAACTTCCGTACTGGATATACGTAATATCCGTTACCCATTTTTGGTTCGACGCAGAAGCAGTGAAATTGCGTTGGAGAAGATTCGGCGCTATTATGACCGATTCACCTTGTGATTTCCATTTCCGTTTCGGTTTTATTCGACATTGCAGGTTAAACTTTTGCATGATGGACTGAACCGTGTTTCGATGCCGGTCCAACTTGTACCTTTCCTTCAATAACTTTTTGATTTTCCGATGGCCGAAACGATACTTTGTTTTCTTGCACAATGCGATAATCGCTTCTTCCACTTCTGTCAATACAATTGTAGCGCCTTCGGCGAGCCACCTGTAATAAGTAGAGCGCGGTACACCCAAAGCAGACAAAATTGCCGTAATCGTATATTTCTTCCGGTATCTTTCGACCAATTGTAGTATTAGTTCTTTTTCAACTCCTCTTTCATTTCCAAGTACTTTTTTAATATCTCATTTTCCATTTTCAAATGTGCATTTTGACGATCTTTCTTTTCATCTTCACTTGCGAATTCAGGCCCATGCCCATAAGAATATTGCTTACCGATCGGTTGATCGAAACGGTGTATTTCATTTGCCCGATAACATCTCATCCACGTCTCGATTTGTGATTTTTTTTTGATTTCATGTTTCTTCATAATCTCTTTGGTCGTCAGCTGACCGTTCATTTTGTCTTTTACTACGGCCCATTTTGTTTCACTTGAATATACGTTTTTGCCCATGCAAAAACACCTCCGATTTCAGTACTTGTAGTAAGTGTACCATTTCGGAGGTGTTTTATATTGTCCCATTTAATTATGTTAGTCTACCTTTTTAGAATAGGTTTAATGCTTTTTTATATTTAATTTTCAACTTTGACCGCTTCAGCCGGATCCACCGGTTCTCGTAACTGTCTTCTCTTCTCTTGCTGATACTGAATTGCTTCTAACAATGGTATCATCATAGCCGCTACAAAACCACCTGCAAACCCGTTATTATATAAGTTGATACCTCCGTGCAGATAACCCGTATTAGTAACTACTGTTAAATGTAAAGCACCTGCAAGAATACCTATAAGCGTACCGTATCTGCCTGCTATGGGAGCAATCGTCGTTCCGAACAAACCAGCTATGATTACGCCAGTCGCACTCATGTCATAGCCATTTATAAAACCCATAAGACTAACACCAATTAAAATTGGCAAGACATTTTTCAAGTGTTTACCAAATGCCCCAAAACCAACTACGGTCAATATTCCTCCTATAGCAGGTCCATTTATCTCACCACCATGAAAGAGAACATAGAACACGGAGACATATCCTAGAAATGCCATGTTGATCAACGTAATGCTAAATCCGTTAGTTTTTATGAAGTCTGTTGACAATTGGCCGGAATGCATCATTAACTCTGAGTAACCATTCAGTGTGCCAGAATTTAGGTACAAACCAGCAACTAGCATTACAGTGAACAGTGTCAAAAATATTATAGTGAAAGCTTGATTATTCCCACTGGAAAGCATTGAAACGGGCTCAATTTCTTTACCCATGCTACGTAAAACGGAAGTAAATATTGTTCCGACTACTCCACTGGTAAAACCAATGTTATATAAACTGAATCCTTTGGTGAAGTCGACAAAATGTTTAGCTAAAGGAGGTATGATGAACCCCGCGATAAAACCCGCAATATAACCAAAGAGAATGCCTTCAGGTAACTGAAAACCCATATTAAATGTAATTTCACTGACTAATGGTCCTAACGCAGTCCCGAACAAGGCGCCTAACAAAGATTTTTCGGCGGGGACTTCTGTTACTCTAGCATAGGCAAACGCCCCTATTATGATGGGCATCGAATTGTAAAGATTTTTCCCAAAAAAAGAAAATGCAGCTACTGTAAATACAGCAGCTATGATTGGGCCATTCACTTTTGCTCGTGTCATTCTAACAAGAACTATTGCTTGAGCCGTCAATAAACCCGAATTAAATAATGTAGCCCCTATATTAGATAAAGCAAAGTAATCGGTTGTTAAGTTGGCTGGGGATGTTAAAATAGTTATTTGTCCAGCTATTATTTCTTGTGGAGTGTTAAATACAAACGCCAATGAAGCAAAGAATATTGCTATGCTCATCAAAAATCCATACTTTACATTTTGAGAAATAGTTGTATACCTCGAGATATATAGTTGGTTTTCAGAAATCATCTATCTTCCTCGTTTCAATAATAT
This sequence comes from Alkalibacterium sp. 20, assembly GCF_001885615.1. Taxonomy (GTDB): domain Bacteria; phylum Bacillota; class Bacilli; order Lactobacillales; family Carnobacteriaceae_A; genus Alkalibacterium. The sequence continues at coordinate 8,920 of NZ_LSRN01000017.1, forward strand.
GTTTTGTAAGCACTTTCACTGTCCTGGAAATAAAAAAGGTGGAGATAGACGGGCTCGAACCGACGACCTCTTCGCTGCCAGCGAAGCGCTCTCCCAACTGAGCTATACCCCCACGTAAAAAACGTACTATTATATTATTGCTTATATGATAGTGTATGTCCACAATTTCAACTAAATTAGGCCACGTTTTTTTCGTTTCTTTCAAATTTTAGTCACAACTCTCAGTTAATGTACTTTAATTGACGCAAAGCATTTGGGATACCATTATTCTCGTTAGAGTCTGTTATGCTATTGGCTACCGCTTTCACTTCTTTTTCGGCATTACCCATAGCAATTCCTAAGCCTACGTTTTTTATCATTTCGATATCATTCATCCCGTCACCAAACGCCACAACATCTTTTAGGTTTATCCCCAAATGGTTCGCGAGTATTTTTATTGTTAAAAATTTCGAGCCATCACTTGGCAGTACATCTACCCCAGTTTCGTACCAGCGAACAAATCGAAAATGAGAGAATTCGTTTTTATAAATCTCCATTTCATCTTCCGATATAAAGAGTAAGCATTGTACAAGTGATTGCGTTTTATAAAAATCTCTATCATGTTCAGGAACAGAAAAACCTACAAATTCCATCCCATTCTTAACACGCTTGTCAGGTGTTTGATTTCTACGTCGTAATTTATCTATTGTTTCATAAACAAGTTGATGGTCGTTTTCATCTGCCAATTTAATTAATTTTTGGAGATCATCTTCATCTAAAAAATTAGTATAAATAGCTTCATGATTATAGTATGCTGCTGCGCCATTACATACTATATAATTTGATATCCCTAATTCTTCGATGACTTCTCTTGCCATCGTGTGATTTCTTCCCGTAGCGATAGCAACTTCGTGGGATTCACTTAATTCTTTTATCGCTTGTTTAGTTTCTAATGGGAGAGCTTTATTATCATCTAAAACCGTTCCATCAATATCAAAAATAAATAATTTTTTATTTTCCAATCATAGACACTCCTTTAATGTAAATACTCCCTTACTATATATAATTCAAATCTAAACTACAACTTTTCATACAATCCTACGAGTAGGTTTCACTGATTTCCTTCTTCTATACTTATTATTTTTAGTATGGTAGAATAGTTATAATAGTGGTTTCTTACACCACGCACCGAGCGGAGATTTTCATAATAGATTGAATTTACATTTTTATAGATCACAGTTTTGCAAAGTAAGATTGAAACGAAAAATCAATTATTAAAATAAGGGAGATATACAATGAAACCAGATATAAAAAATAATGAAACAGCTATGTTTGCATTAGGCGGCTTAAATGAAATAGGTAAAAATACCTATGCTATACAATTTCAAGATGAAATTATTTTAATTGATGCCGGAATTAAATTTCCAGAAGATGATTTATTAGGCATCGATTATGTTATTCCTGATTATTCTTATCTTGTAGAAAACAAAGAAAAAATCAAGGGTTTATTTATTACTCATGGTCACGAAGACCACGTCGGTGGTATACCATTCTTATTGAAGCAGCTTAATATACCTGTTTACGCTGGTAAACTAGCTTTAGCTCTTATTAGAAACAAATTAACTGAACACAATTTGCTCAAATCAACTACTTTACATGAAATTAATGGTGACACTGTAGTGAAGTTCAGAAAAACAACTGTATCATTTTTCAGAACAACGCACAGTGTACCGGAATCATACGGTATAGTAGTGAAAACACCCAATGGAAATATTGTTGAAACTGGTGACTTCAAGTTTGATTTCACTCCTGTAGGTGAACCAGCAGATATTCACAAGATGGCTAGAATTGGCGAAGAAGGCGTTCTGGCATTACTCTCAGATAGTACCAATGCAGAAATACCCAACTTTACAAAGTCTGAGCAAATTGTTGGTGAAACGATTAGAAACTTGTTCAACAAAATTGAAGGTCGTATTATCTTTGCAACCTTCGCATCAAACATTTCCAGAGTTCAACAAGCTATAGAAGCTGCCAATAAAACCGGTCGTAAAATCGCCGTGTTTGGACGTAGTATGGTTACTAACCTGGAAACTGGTCAAGAGTTAGGCTATATCCGAGCAGATGAAGGAACATTCATTCATCCCAATGAGGTAAAAAAATATAAAGCAAACGAAGTTTTGATTTTATGTACCGGATCTCAAGGAGAACCCATGGCTGCATTGAGTAGAATCGCTAACGGGACACACAGACAGATTTCTATTCAACCTGGCGATTCGGTCATCTTCTCAAGCTCACCAATTCCCGGGAATACAACGAGTGTCAATCGTGTCATCAATCAATTGTCTGAAGCCGGAGCAAATGTCATTCATGGAAAAATAAATAACATTCATACTTCCGGTCATGGTGGTCAAGAAGAACAGAAATTAATGTTACAACTAATGAAACCTAAATACTTTGTGCCTATTCACGGCGAACACCGTATGCAACGCATACATGCGAAACTCGCTCAACAAACGGGTGTGCCAAAAGATAATTGTTTTATTATAGATAATGGAGAAATTATGGCCTTTACCGAAGACACTGCTAGACGCGCTGGAGAAATCGATGCGAAAGATGTCTACGTTGATGGTAGTGGAGTTGGCGATATCGGCAACGTCGTTTTAAGAGATCGAAAAATACTCTCTGATAACGGTTTGGTTGTGGTTGTTGCGACAATAGATACAGACAAGAAAAAAGTTTTAGCCGGCCCTGATATAATTTCCCGAGGCTTCATTTATATGAGAGAATCCGAAGAACTTATACAAAAAGCTCAAAAAGTAGCCTTTGATAGCATTCAAAAATCATTTAAAAATAAAGATGTAAATGAATATAAGATGAGAAATGACTTGATCGATGAAATCAAAGAATTCTTCTTTGCTGAAACTGAACGTCGCCCCATCATCTTACCTGTTATTTTAACAAACTAATTTAAAAGTGCCCCGTTCAAGTATCTGTACTTGAACGGGGCACTTTTTTTAATTATTTTTAACAATGTCATGTCTAAAAGCGTATATGGCTACTTGAGTACGATCTTCTACTTCTAATTTTGATAAAATATTAGACACATGAGTTTTAACTGTTTTTAAAGTAATAAATAATTCATCTGCTATATCCTGATTCGTGTACCCTTTTGAAATGAGTTGAACGACTTCGTTTTCTCTACTTGTCAATCTATCGTGCAAATGATTCTTATTGTCTTCAGCTCTTTTTTCTTCAAGTATATTAGACACTTCATCCTCGATATAATTCTGACCATTGTGCGTTTCACGTATGGCTCGAGCAATTTCAGTTGCAGAGGAGGTTTTCAGAATATAGCCACATGCCCCCGCTTGCATTGCCGGATATACTTTTTCGTCATCAATGAAACTTGTCAATATAATAATCTTTGCATCAGGCCACTTTTTCATTATTTCGATTGTTGCTTCTGTTCCATCCATGACTTCCATGACTAAATCCATTAAAATAATATCTGGTTTTTCTTCCAAAGCTAGCTTAACAGCCTCTTGACCATTCGCTGCTTCTCCCACTAATTCGAAATCTTCTTGTATAGAAAAGAAAGAAGATAAGCCTAATCGAACCATTTCATGATCATCTACCAACATTAATCGTATCACACTCACACTCTCCTCGTATAATAAGTTTATTACTAATAATTTTAGTTTATTTCGCTTGGATATTCTGGGATATTCCCTAATAATGGAGCCATGGAATAGGTCCGCCGGGAATCTGCTTACTCTCCTTGTAGTTCGACTACATTATTAAGTCTGTATCCCGACAAATTGGTGTACTTTAAACGCATAAGCTGTACGTGACAGGTGAGGCGACTAGCGTCGTAGAACTAGTTATGTGGCTGCCGAGCCTTTCTATACTGTGCTCATACGCGAGGTTGAGGCATACAATTTGTTTTAGGGGTATCCCAGAGTATCTGAGCATTTTCCAAATTTAAGGAAAGGAGGTCCTCTCCATGAAATTGTTCATTGGTTTAGATGTGAGTTCAACGAAGTTAGATGCCTGTTTTCTAACAAGTGAGTCTACAATTTTGTTAGAGACGACGGTCTCAAACGATTTAGTTGGTGCCTGTGAACTAAAAGGCCATGTGCTTAGTTATATTGACCAGTTTAACTTTTCTCGCATCGTTATTGGTATGGAAGCAACCGGTCAGTATAGTTCTCTTCCAGCCTTGTTTTTCAACGAAGACGTGGAACTGCGTTCCCAGGGTGTCGAAACAACCGTTGAAAACCCGCGTAATATCCATCGATTTATGCGGATCTTCTCTGAAGATAAAAATGATCAGCTTGATGCCTTTCATATTGCTGACTATTTACGTCTCGAACGGTTTTCGACTTCTCCAATCAAAGAAGAGCAGTACGTTGCCCTTCAGTCATTAACACGTGCTCGGTTTAATCCTATCCAGGATATGACACGGACAAAACAGCACTTCCTGAACATCTTATATATGAAGTGTAACGTGCTTCAGCGTGAGCTAAAATCAGAGAGCGGATCAACCTCTGTATTCAGCACCACCATTTTAGAGCTGTTTACCACGGAGTTCACACTCGATGAAATTGGATATATGCCACTCGAGAAATTGGTAGATATTGTTAACCCAAAAGGGCGCGGTCGGTTTAAACAACCAGAGAAACTCGCTCAACGTCTTCAAAAGGCTGTAAGAAGTTCGTATCGTTTAGGAAAAACAGTTCAAGATTCTATCGATAGTGTTCTAGCTTCACAAGTACGCATTATCCGGACGTATCAGGAAGAAATCAAAACCTTAGACAAAGCGATTATTGAGATTCTCGCTGTCATACCTGAATCGAAGAGTTTACTCAGTATTCCAGGTATCGGCCCCGTCTATACCGCCGGTATACTAGCTGAAATTGGCCAAATCGATCGCTTTGCCAACCAAGCCAAGCTAGCTAAATACGCTGGCCTGTTTTGGCCAAAAAGTCAGTCTGGTAACTTTGAAAAAGAATCAACACCACTTTCTAGACAAGGGAATCGCTATTTGCGTTATTACTTAATTGAAGCCACCAATTCAGTTAAACGCCATCTCCCTGAATATTCTGATTACTATCAGAAAAAGTTCCAAGAAGTACCGAAGCATCAACACAAACGTGCCCTCGTCTTGACCGCTAGAAAATTTGTGCGTTTGGTGGATAAACTACTACGAGACCACCAACTCTATACGCCTCCAAGGAGTGTGATAGAGCATTCTTAATTCGAATGACGCAGATTCTTGGTACCTATTATAGAGAACTGGAGTTCTCTATAATTAATAGGTTTATTTGATGCATAGTTTTTTCGAAAAGCCCCGTGTAATTTCTCGGTTTTCTAATTTGACTTAATACCATAAGACTTAAGTTAAAGGTACCTTTATTTCAATACGTGTTCCAAACCTAGGAAGAGAAACAATTTTCACATTTCCTCCCATACCCTCTATTCGTTCTTTGATATTACGTAATCCGTAACTACCTGTTTTTTTATCATCAACGTTAAATCCTACACCATCATCATTTACTCTGAGTTGAATACTGCTTCCACTTTGAGTTAAATAGACTTCCAACACTTTTGCATTAGCGTGTCTGAGTACATTAGACAAAAGTTCCTGCAATATTCTGAAAAAATGATCTTCCATCACTGTGGACATAAAAACTTCCTCGATTTGAAAATGTATATCCACATCTATTTTAGATGAAAGTTCTTTGAGCAATTGTTCAATTCCTTGTTTCAAAGATTTACCATCCAGTTGAATTGGTCTGAGATGTAATAATAAGGCACGCATTTCTGTCTGTGAGGCATGGATGGTCTGCTCTACCAATAGCAATTGTTTGATTACAGGCTCAGGACAACCGACCACTTGTTGATTCACTGCCGACAGCATCATTGAAGCAGCAAACAGCTGTTGTGATACAGAATCATGCAATTCTCTGGCTATACGCTTGCGTTCATTTTCAAGAATATCATTTTTGGTTTCATTATCAAGTGTTTTTGGTTCCTGAGCATTTTTCAGCGCTTCATCTGCCATAAACATTAATTTTTCATGCAATTTCAAAAATTGTCTGTCGATATCTTCATTAATCTGTAGCGGCGTGTCCAATGAATACATATTCAAGAATATTGAAGCAGAATAATGACCTTGACTCATCATTCTTAAACCTTCTTCGACTCTCCTCAATTTTCTTTTTTCAAACGCTCTTAAATAAGAGAGTGTCACCAATGCTAATATGAAGGAAAACAGAATCAGATAAAAAAACAAAGATATGCCTACAATATTTGCTCTATATAGTGCTGTTACCCACTGATTTTCAGAGAGTGCTAAAAAAATAAACACTGTAATAAATAATAAGATAAAAAAGAATAATAAGAAGTATCTTAGTAAATGCGACAAGGACTTTTTCATAAATAAACAACCTCAACTTCACCAATTAATGTGCTGGATACGACTTTAATTTTTCTAAGTGTTGTTTCATAATTTTTTGACTGCCACTTAACCGTTTCATTTTTCATATCAAAGACCTCATCTTCAATAATGAGCTTCCCTAAAACGATGCTGACATCTAATGATAGTGCAACGTCTTTCGGTACAAATAACTTAGTGTCACCAAACCCTTTTCTAAGCAGTAAGATATTTTCTTTTATTGGTAAAACTGTGTTGCCTAAATCAAAGAAAGTATCTCCCATTATTTTTTGAAAATTGTAATCCTCCCATTCAAATATATCCTTACCTACAAAGTCATCTCCGATCCATTTGTTTCGATATAACTTCAACTCATTTGCTTCATTTTCATTCCACTGTACAGAAATATACTCTTTATCTCGCCAATATTGTTTTTTTCTGAATAAAGGATCACGCATAGTATTTAGTAACTTCTCATCTGAACTAAACTGAAATAATAAAAATAGAGTTAATAACACCCAGAAAGCTGTCGTAAATATAAAAGATGCAAGAAATAAAGCTAAACTCGTCCACAAATAATTGGTATGTTTTTGTGTTTCTTTGGGAGATGATTTATATAAGGCTAAAAATCCAATAGCCAAAACAAAAAATAAAAAGAACACATAGTTATGAACGATTTGATATAAAAGCCAGACGAACAGTACGATTAAAATTGCTTTATACACGTTGGCATTCATACTATCTCTCCTCTACTTGATTCTATAGCAAGTATAACTAATTTATCCTAAAATAGCATCACTTTCTCTTGAAAATACATCTTAAGTCGTATAAAAAAAGCTAAAGACTGTTTGGATTGCACAGTCTTTAGCTTTTATTAAAATACTTTGGTAACTTCTACCGACATTGTTCCACCTGGTGTTTCTATCTGAACTTTGTCACCAACACATTTTCCTAAAATAGCATCTGCAATTGGCGATTCGTTCGAGATTTTACCGGAGAATGGATCAGCTTCAGCTTTACCTACGATGGTATACTCTTCTTCAATACCATCAGGTAATTCTTTAAATATTACTGAACGGCCTAAAGTAACTACACCTTCTTTAGAATTTGAACTATCAATTATTTCTGCATTTTGAAGCATGTTTTCAACAGTACTGATTCTGCCTTCTATAAAAGCTTGTTCATCTTTGGCTGATTCATACTCAGAGTTTTCTGATAAGTCTCCAAACCCACGAGCAATTTTGATACGCTCAACAACTTCTTTTCTCTTAACTGACTTTAATTCGTTTAATTCTTTTTCTAAATTTTCTTTTCCTTGAGCAGTCATTGGATATGCTTTTTCTGTCATCATTATTATTCACCTCATAAAATACATTATTATTAAAAATGGCTATCTAAAAAAATTTAATGTCAACTAAATTCTCAATGGAATTAAGATACCACGAACTTATAACGTTGTAAAGCATTTTTCTGAAATAAAACGTTCCTTTTTCACAAGGAACGTTCTTCAAATATGGTATGTATCTTTGTAGTCATTAAATCGATAGCTACTTGATTTCTACCACCCTCAGGTATGATAATGTCTGCATATTTTTTGGTTGGTTCAATAAATTGCGCGTGCATAGGTTTAACTACTGATAAATATTGTTCAATTACAGTGTCCAGTGTTCTTCCTCGTTCTTCAATATCTCTTTTAATACGTCGAATGATTCGTATATCATCATCCGTATCAACATAAACCTTTATATCCATTAACTCTCTTAACCTTGGATCTTCTAAAATAAGAATACCTTCAAGGATAATAACTTCTTTTGGTTCCTGATGAACTATTTCATCACTTCTGGTGTGTCTTGTATAATCATATACTGGTTTACTGATCTTTTTGTATTCCAATAAATCATTTAGGTGGGAAATGAGTAGATCAGTATCAAATGCAAAAGGATGATCATAGTTCGTTTTTAATCGTTCTTCAAAACTTAAATAATCCTGGTTTTTATAGTAAGAGTCTTGTTCAAGCATCATAATTGATTTTCCTGGGAAATAATTGTAGATAGCTTGACTGACACTTGTTTTCCCACTACCCGAACCGCCAGTAACACCTATTACGATGGGTTTATTTTTTTGATTCTTATCCATAATACAATTCCTTTCTTTAAACAACCGATATAATAGTCTTAAGAAAAGCACTGAGTCGGATTTGACTCAATGCTTTCGTGTAAATTATCTACTCATCTATATATTCTCGCTTATATTCTAAATGTTGTTCGTATGTTTCCGAAAAATAAACTTCTCTTGTCGATAAATCCGCCAAAAAATACATATAGTCTGTTTCAACTGGATATATGCTAGCTTGAATAGATTCTTCGGAAGGATTGTTAACGGGACCTGGTCCTAAACCTGTATGCTTATATAGGTTATAAGGCGAATCAATTTCTAAATCATCATAGGTTATTCTTTCTTGGTGTTCTCCGAGAGCATAAGTGACACTCACGTCTGTTTGAAGTGCCATTCCAGACTCTAGACGATTATAAAATACGCCCGAAATCAACTCACGGTCTTCGTAGGTTATGCCTTCTCTTTCGATGAATGAAGCCATTGTCAGTATCTTATGCACTGTCGTTTCTTGTTCGTCTATTTGTGTGTAATGATCTTCAAAAACTTGATTCATATGATTAATCATTTGAGTGACTAAATCATTTAATGTCGTATCATCGAGTAACTCATAAGTCGCTGGATACAAATAACCTTCTAGAGTATAAAGTGTTTCCTCTTGAACATCAATGGCTTCACTTAACAACTCAGGAAATGCTTCAGCTTTTTCAGCTAGGAAATCTTCATCCTCAATTAAATCAAAAAATTCATCAATGGAATAATCCGTTTGCTGCCCTATCACAATAGCGACTTGTTCTACAGTAAAACCTTCAGGAATCGTTATAGAGCCTGAAGCCTCTTCCATAATTGGAGTCCCACCCTCTTGTAACTGAGTCACAATTTCATCTGTAGACAGCGAAGGAGAAAATAGATAGTATCCTGCTTGAAAGCCTTCTTCACCAGTAAATCTTAAATGATAGTTAAAAACAAAAGCACTTCGAATAATATTATTTTCTTCTAAGATTCGGGAAATATCCGTACGTGATGAGCCAATAGGAATCTCGGTTGGGATATCTTCGTTACTACCTGGCTCCAAAGGATCCAAAGAAGAAGTGTAATATTGATAGCCCGAAAAAACGAGCACAACAATTAATATGATTAAAATTGAAACAATACTTAATACAATTTTTCTGACCGTTTTTATCGATTGTCTATCAGGCATGCAATGTCCATCCTTTTTTAATAAGATAGTTATCTTAATCATTATACACAATATGTATACCGCAGAAAAGAAATCTTTCTTCTCATTATTATTTAGTATTTAATATATTTTATTCAAAAAAAAATGGATAGCGGAAAGTCTTTCATACTTATAGCATTATGAGTTAGACTAATTTCCCTATCCATCTTTATATTTTTCTATTATTCGTCGTCTTCTTCGTATTCGTCGTCCTCTTCTTCGCTAATAAATGTGTTTAAAACTTCCTCGATCATTTCCCATTCTTCATCGGAATCAATTGAACTCAAAGATCCTTCAAGCCCACCCTCTGATTCTTTATAAGAAAATGCAGACAGTTCAACTTCTTCGCCTTCGTTGGTACCCGTTGGATAAACTAATACATATGATTTACCAAAATCGTCTGATTCGAAAGTAAAAAGAATCTCGTATAACTCTTCATTTCCCTCTTCATCTATAATCGTAATGTTTTCATGTTCATGTTCATGATCGTGCTCATTATCGTGGTTGTTTTCTTTTGACATTTTTCTTCCTCCTTCAATTCTTTGAATGTTGATCTAGATAATTCTGTAATATCATTACAGCAGCTAGTTTATCTATAACTTTTTTTCTTTTTTTTCGTGAAGTATTGCCTTCTTCAATTAGCATTCGAGTTGCCTGCATAGTAGTTAATCGCTCATCTTGGTAGGTCACTGGTAATTCAAAAAGTTCTTCGAGTTTTTGCCCGTATTCCATTGAAATCTCAGCACGCTCACCAATTGTCCCATTCATATTCTTAGGTAAACCGACAACAAATGACTCTACCTCGTATTCTTCAATGAGTTCTTTGATTCGATCAAAACCGAATTCGTTCTTAGATTCATTGATTTTAACTGTTTCTATTCCTTGAGCCGTCCAACCAAACTGATCACTTACGGCAACACCGACGGTTTTTGAGCCGACATCCAAACCCATGATACGCATTTTATTTTTTGTTCTCAATATAATGAGCAACTAATTCTTCTAAAATTTCATCTCTTTCGTGTCGTTTTATCAAGTTTCTCGCATCATTATGACGAGGTATATAAGCAGGATCTCCCGATAACAAATAGCCAACGATTTGATTTATAGGATTATATCCTTTTTCCTCTAAGGCTTTATATACTAATCTTAACGTTTCGTCGACATTGTGTTCATCAATATTATCAACACTAAATCGAACAGTATGATCATTTATAGTCATTTAACGTTCCCTCCGTCTTTTCAATAACGAATATAAGTAACCATTCATTATATTCTTTTTGAAAATTTCTGTTATATTCATTTTACTAGAAATCCATTCAAAGTACAATGCAATCTATAATCGTTACTTCTCTTTTTAAATGTTACCTGTTATTAAAGTGGTATTCAAGTTTAACTGTTTGACTCGATCCATTCTGGAACTGCTTTTAGCGCTTCGGGTAGTCCCTCAGGCTTTTTACCTCCAGCTTGAGCAAAGTCATCGCGTCCTCCGCCTCCACCTTTTACATATGGGGAGATTGTTTTTATCAAGTTGCCTGCTTTCAATTTCTTGTCTATTGCTTTTTGATTAAGTGATGCAATGATATTTACTTTGCCTTCAATTCTTAAACCTAAAACTAAAACATCTGAATAATTATTCTGCTTCCATTTATCTGCTAACTGTCTTAATTGGTTCATGTCTTTTGCTTTAATCTCTTCAGCAATAAACGTCAAATCACCTACAGTTTTGACTTGAGTAAAGATATCTTCAGCTTGTGCGTTAGCTAATTTTGCATGTAACGACTCATTCAGCTGATTGATATCTTTCAATTCTTTCTGTAAGCCTTCGATTTTGACTGGAAGATCTATTAGTGATTGTATTTTCATAAGTTTGGATACTTGTTTCAAAATAGTTAATTGCTCTTCCATCCAACGATAAGCACCCTCGCTTGTCTGAGCAATAATTCTTCTTGTGCCCGCACCTATGCCACTTTCTGAAAGGATTTTGAATAAGCCTATCTCTGATGTGGTATTAACATGCGTTCCGCCACACAACTCTTTTGAATACTCATCAATCATTACGACACGTACATTATTGCCATATTTCTCACCGAATAATGCCATTGCTCCCATTTTTTTTGCTGTCTTAATATCTGTTTCAACTGTTTCGATTTTGAGGTTTTCTTGGATTTTCTGATTGACGATTCCTTCAATTTCTTTTAATTCGTCTTCTGTCACTTGTCCAAAATGGGTAAAGTCAAATCTTAAATAATCATCTTCAACCAATGATCCTGCTTGATTTGCATGATTACCTATAGTATCTTTTAATGCTTGATGCAAAAGGTGCGTAGCTGTATGATTACGTTCAATTAAACTTCTACGTTTTTTATCGATGACTAAATGATAGGTTTCATTCGCAATCAAGGTTTGTCTGATCTCTACTTCATGAATAGGCTGACCTTCAGGACCAGATTTTACGTTCGTAACCTCAGCCATAACAGTCTGATTTTCATTGAGTATTAAACCACTATCTCCTACTTGCCCACCTTTTTCAGCATAAAAAGGACTTTCATCGAATATAAGTCTGACTGATTCTCCTGGTTCGACGGTTTCAGCGAACGCATCTTCCTTAATGATTTTCACTAATTTACTGGTTATTTCATCAGTATCATAGCCGATAAACTCACTCTTGATAGTGAGACTGTTTAAAAGTGACGATTGAATAGCCATAGATCCTTCAGCTTGACGAGCAGAACGGGCTCTATCACGTTGTTTTTCCATTTCAATTTCAAATTCTTCATAATTAATTTTCATATTTTCTTCAAGTACAACTTCCTCAGTTAATTCTATTGGGAAACCATAGGTGTCATATAACTGAAAGACATCTTTTCCTGAAATTACTGACTGACCTTCTGCTTTTAATTGATCGACCGTTTCTTTAACTTTATCTAAGCCTGCAGACAACGTTTCAAGGAATCTCTCTTCTTCGTTCAAGATAACCTTCTCAATGAATTTAATGTTTTCACTGACTTCCGGATAATGTTCTTTCATGATTTCTGCAACCACTGGAACAAGCTGTGTTAAAAACGGTTTTTCAATGTCTAACTTTCTCCCGTGCATGACGCTTCTTCTGAGTAACCGTCTTAATACATAGCCACGACCTTCATTAGAAGGTAATGCCCCGTCGCTAATTGCAAACACTAACGTCCGAATGTGATCAGCAATGACTTTGAAACTAACTTTGTTTTTTGGATCTGCACCGTATTGATATTCAGAAATCTCTTCCACTTTATTTATAATTGGCATAAACAAATCTGTTTCAAAATTTGTAGGAGCATCTTGAATGACTGATACAATCCGTTCGAGTCCCATACCTGTATCTATATTTTTATTTGGTAAGGCTTCATACGTATCATCTGATTTGTGATTGAATTCTGAAAAGACCAAATTCCATATTTCTAACCATCGTTCATTTTCTCCACCAGGATAATTTTCTACATGTTCTTCTGGTAAATTACTAAACGCTACGCCTCTGTCATAAAAAATTTCAGAATCCGGTCCGCATGGTCCTTCACCGATATCCCAAAAATTGCCTTCCTCTTTGATTAAATGTGATTCATCCACACCGATTTTATCTTTCCAAATCGTATATGTTTCGTCATCTTGAGGATAGACAGTGATATACAGTTTTTTTGGATCTAGCGCTAACCACTCATCTCCTGTTAAAAATTCCCATGCCCATTCAATCGCTTCTTCTTTGAAGTAATCACCAATTGAGAAATTACCCAACATTTCAAATAATGTATGGTGTCTGGCAGTCACGCCAACATTTTCAATATCATTTGTTCGAATACTTTTCTGCGAACTCGCGATTCTCGGATTATCCGGTTTCACTGATCCATCAAAGTATTTTTTCATCGTAGCTACCCCAGAGTTTATCCAAAGTAATGTAGGATCTTCTACCGGAACTAATGATGCACTCTTTTCGATTTTATGCCCTTTTTCTTTGAAAAAATCTAAAAAGAGTTGTCTTAACTCTGAACTTGATAATTTCTTCATCAGTCATTTCTCCTTTGATGTAAAATATATATAAAATAAAAAAACCGAATAATCTACTACAGACAAGGACGAGTGTGCGCGGTACCACCTTGTTTGCAATAACTTATTCAGTCAGTCATTACCTCTTTAGACTTGTTAACGCCAAGTAACGTCATAATTTCTTATGAATAATAGAATGGTAGCACTAACAGTGTGTGATATTCTTTCACCTTTTGAATATCTCTCTTTAATAACACTCTAGCATATCCCTCTATGAATGATAAAATTATAGCGTAGATAAACCGATTAGTCAATGATTCTCTGTTAGTCACACTTGATTACTTAACGGAACATTGTTGAGATATACTATTCTGTATCTGTCCATTCTGTTTCATTCGGTGGAAAATACTTATGCATCGAAAATCCACGACCTAAGACTTCACTCGCTGGCATCGCTACAACAAATGCATCTGCATCTGCTTTTAGCACAGCTTCTTTTAATAGTGTAAATTCTCTCTCTTGAATAACTGCCATAAGCATATCTTTATCTGTGTTCCCATATCCACCACGAATACCCAAATTAGTCACACCACGTTCCATAGTGTGTAGAATTTCTTGTCTAATATCTTCAGTATTATCTGAAATAATAAATACATTTTTATTACGATTAAACCCAAGCTGTACCAGGTCGATCGTACGAGAAACGATAAAGAGAGCTATAAGTGAGAACATGACTGTTTCAACGTCAAAGACTAGTAAGGCAATGAGTATCACGAGACCATCTACCACTATTGTGCTGAAACCCAATGGAAAATGCAGGTACTGATAAAGTATCTGGACAATAACGCTTGTTCCACCTGTTGATGATTTTGCTCGATAAACAATTCCTATACCTAATCCTGTGAGTCCGCCACCATATAATGCCGCCAGTAAAGGTTCGCTAGTAATGGGGCCCCAGTGTCCAATAAAACTTAAGAAGAATGGTAAGAGCAAACTTCCTAGTATCGTTTTATATCCAGCTTCTTTTCCTAATAGAACAAAACATAATACCAATAAGGGGACATTCAGAGCATATTGAAATATAATGGGGTTCCAACCAAACATTGTTTTCGCGGCTATAGATAATCCAGACACTCCGCCTGATACAATATTATTGGGTAATAAAAACACTTGAAATGAGACCGCAGTCAAAAAGGATCCAAATATTATATAAGTGTAATCCACCGCACTTAATGTGTATTTTTTTGCTACTCGTAACATCTAATATCCTCCTTATAAAAAGCATTTAGTCAACTCGAGCATTCTAACATTTAAAGCATGTGAAATACAAGGATAACTTTTTTTATTTTAAATCTTTAATCTTATCTTTTTTTTATCCTGTTTTCCCGTATACTATGGTTATTAAATAAGAATTGGTGATGACTGTGCATAATAAAAATTTAATCTTTATTGTTAATGAATATTCAAGACATGGAAAAAAAACGACGAATAAAATCAGACAAGTTATGGATCTTTTTGATAGTACATATGAAATTCATTTAACCCAGCATAAGCAGCATGCTACTTCGTTAGCCGAATCCTTCGCTAATGAACTAGAGAACGATACACTTGTTGTTGCTGTCGGAGGCGACGGTACATTAAATGAGGTCGTTCAAGGACTAGTCAATGCCGGCAATCATTTACCCGTCGGCTATATACCGACCGGATCCGGAAACGATTTTGCCCGATCGCTTAAGTTACCTTTATCCATTGAAGCATCCATACGTAACATAATCGAAACGAACACCCCGACACCACTGGACATTTTAGTAGGAACATCTGATAATTTAAATGTTGTAGCAGTTAATAGTATTGGATTTGGAATAGATGGCATGGTCATCTATAAAATCGATCAGACTAAGAACAAACAAACGATCGGCAAGTTTTCATACTTAGCTTCTGTTTTGTCTGCATATTTTTCACAGAAAAACTTCCCGTTGAAATTGATTGCTGATGATCGGAAATTCACTTATGGTGAAGCTTTATTGATTGTATGTACGAATAATAAATTCTTCGGTGGAGGGATCCCTATCCATCCACAAGCAGATGCAACCGACGAGTTGATCGATTTGGTCGTTGCTGAAAAAGTTTCTTTCTGGGAATTACTGCATATCTTATTTTCAGTATTAACCACCCAGAAGCATTTAAATCACCCGAAACTTCATTCTCATAGAGTTTATTCATGTGAATTCACACTTTATACTCCTCAATATGGACAGAGAGATGGAGAATTAATAGATAAGAATGTACAACACATGTCTGTAAAAATAATAAAACAACTCTTCTGGATATAGTCTGAATAAAAGAGACCGGGACAAAATAAAAAAATCCATCCACCTTAATATTTACAAACAGAAAAAAACACAATCTCAATTTATATCTGGTTCGATCAGATATAAATGAGATTGTGTTTTTTTGGCTAGTTTTTCATCCCGGCCTTTTTTCAAGGTCTAATTTCTTCCATTCCGATCATCGGATCAACCGAATCACGATCTATATCAGAAGGAGTCAGTACATAATTTGTTTTAACAACATTATTATTAGTCTTTTTTTGGGGGGGATTAATTTTAAGTGTTACAGACTCTTCTTCTTTATCACTATTGATCCGCATAGATAATGATGTTGATCGTTCCGTTGTATTCTCTGAAACGCTTTTTATAAAAGCCGATTTTTCTCCACACAAAAGTAACGTCTGACTTGCACGTGTTATAGCTGTGTAAACAATATCTTTTTTCAACATTCTTCCATATCCATATACTATAGGCAGAATTACCATAGGGTATTCGCTTCCCTGTGATTTATGGATAGAACAACAATATGAAAGAGTGATTTTATTCCACTCATTTCTAAGATAATTAACTTCATTACCATCAAAATCTATGACTAATTCTTCCACATTATTTTCAGATTCTTTGGACGAGATGATCCCCTTTATAATACCCATATCTCCGTTAAACACATTTCTTTCCGGTTCATTGATGAGTTGTAATACCTTATCACCAATTCTATAAGATTTATCTTTGAATTCAACTTCTTTTGTTCTTTCATCTTTAGGATTAAATAAGTTTTGAAGATTTTTATTTAAGTTGTCTATACCGGCGTGCCCTTTATATATAGGAGCAAGTACTTGAATATCCTGCGCTGTATAACCTTTTTCCATTGCCTTAGTAACCAGTAAAGAGACCACTTCAACAACGCGGTTTGTGCCACACGGAAAAAAATTGCGATCCTTTTTTTTACCAGTAAAGTCTGCTGGTACTTGACCTTTCTTTATTTCGTGAGCTAATGAAACAATAGAGGACCCATCATCTTGACGGTAAATTTCAGTTAATTCTTTT
Source organism: Alkalibacterium sp. 20 (assembly GCF_001885615.1). Lineage (GTDB taxonomy): Bacteria > Bacillota > Bacilli > Lactobacillales > Carnobacteriaceae_A > Alkalibacterium. The sequence continues at coordinate 26,057 of NZ_LSRN01000017.1, forward strand.
TTTTCAATCATTTCACTTGAAATTAAATCTCTTAAAACCTGACCAGGACCTACAGAAGGCAACTGATCTTTATCCCCAACCATAATGACTTTCATATCATTAGGAACTGCTTTTAACAGCTGGTAGGCTAACCACGTATCCACCATAGACATCTCATCAATGATCAATAAGGATCCTTTCAACATACGATCTGTCTCTTGCATTGGGTCTTCCTCAGAACCAGTTAAGCCAAGTAATCGATGAATGGTGCTCGATGGTAAGCCCGTTGTTTCTTTCATCCGTTTAGCCGCGCGTCCGGTTGGTGCAGCTAATATAACGGGATAAGGTTCATTGGAGTAATCAGCTGGATCCAAACTTAAATCATGTAAATCAGCGAAAACAGAAACAATGACTTCCAATACTGTCGTTTTACCAGTACCAGGTCCGCCTGTTAATAAAAAAACTGAAGAGGTTAATGCTTTTCTTATCGCTTCTTTTTGAGATGATCCAAATGTTATCCCTCGACGTTTTTCAAACTGTTTGATTTTTTTGTCGATAGCTTTTTCTTTTATTGTTTCTTTATCTGCGCTCGTCATCAATCTTTCTAATGCGCCAGCAATGCCCCATTCGGAAGCATATAAAGAGGGTAAATAAAAGCGAGTTTCTTCTTGAATAATGTTTTGCATATCAACTAATTCTATAATAATTCCAGCTATTAAATCTGGATTTATAATAAAAGAACGACTATCCTCAAGTATTTTCAAGCTCTGTTCCAAAAGAAAATCCGCTTCAACATATGTGTCTCCAGATTTCATGGTTTGTTCTTCAATTGTGTATAAAATACCTGCTTTGATTCTTTCCGGAGCATCTCCTTCAATACCAATTTCTTCGGCTACCGAGTCTGCTCGCTTAAAACCGATACCTTCAATCTCTTCAATCAATTTATACGGATTCGATTGAATAACTGCTAAGGTTTCACCTTCAAATCGCTGGTATATTTTATAAGCGAGCTGGTTTGAAATACCATAATTATTTAAAGCAATAATGATTTTCTGCATGCCCTGTTCTTTATCTAATACAGATAGCAGCATAGATTTTTTCGCTTGATTTAATCCCGGGACACTGTCTAAAACACTTTCATCCTCTAATATTTTATCCAAACTTTCAAGACCTAGTGTTTCAACTATTTTTTCAGCTGATTTTTTACCGATTCCCCTGAAACGCGGGCTAGAAAGGTAAGTAATGATTGCTTCTTCCGTGGATGGTTTTTCCTTGATATATTTAGTCGATAGAAACTGCAGCCCATATTTAGGATGATCTGTCCATTTACCAAAGAATTTATAAGGATCGCCTTCTTGGATTTGTCCAAAGTTCCCCGTGACTATTGTCTGTGTTTCTTTAACTTTTGTATTGGTGGAATCGATTTTAACTAATATAACTTTGTAGTAATTAGCTGGATTAGAAAAATAAATCGCTAATATTTCACCAATGATGTATTCCTCTGAGTCCTTTTCATTTGAAAAATCAAGTTGTTGCACACCAAGTCCTCCTTCCATAACTAGTTTATCTAATAAGTGACTGTTTATCTAGATTTTTTTTAGAGAATTCATTATTTTCTCTGAAAACTGTTGGCGATACATTTTTAAAGGCTTTAAAATTTCGGTTGAAGGTCCTCAATGTTTTATATCCACATTTTTGAGCTACTTCACTAACGGCTTCTTCGCTATTGAGTAATAGATAAGCTGCTTGAGTTAACCGGTATCTGTTTAAGTACGTAGTAAATGTCAAATTTGTATACTGATAGAATAATTTTGATAAATAAGCATAGTCGTACTGGATAGCTTTTGAAACATCTCTTAATGTACAATCATCTTGGTAATGATTATCTATATAAACAAGAATGTTTTGGATGATTTTTCGTTTAGATGTAACTTTAATCGATTCAAAGGAAGTTGTTTGGATCAATCTATCACAATAATTATAAAGCAGCCCTTTTTGAGCGTAAATAGATGGGAATTCATCTTTTAGAGGGACATCATCAACCATAAACTTATTATTTATCGGTACAGAACTTTTATAAGAAGAAAAAAAATGTCTAATCAATTCAGGTGAAAAAATAAATGCTTTACACACTGAATGGTTAAGTGTTCTAAATTCATGTAATTGATTAGGGAAAATAAATACTGCCTCGTTTGCTCTCAAAACATACTCTCTTTCTTCGATTTTAACGACCATTTCACCCTTTTCCACTACCATAATTTCATAGGCTCGATGGAAATGAAGAGGGAAATTCAAATCTATCAAAGAGGAATACCTAAATAATTCTTCACCTTCCATACCAAACTGCTCAAATAAATACATATAACATCCCTCCACAAAACACTAATATTGTCTATCAGTATACTACAAACAGGCTATAATGAACAAGTTTTCATTATTCTAATTATATTGATTTTTTTCATGAAAATACCACAGCTAACAGTAACAATTAGTGACTATCTTAAATAGGAGAGAAAATCAAATGAAAAAAGAAACGGTTTGACCATAATAACTTTTGTCATCAATTAGAAGCAAACGTTGAAATTTGACCCCTTTATTTTTTTGAGAGCGAAAAAAAAGAGTTGCTCATGATCATGGCAACTCTTTTTGTATGTCTTTTTAGATGTACTGTAACATTTTGGACTCTTGATAAGCTCTATCGATTGTTCCCCCACCCAGGCATTCATCGCCATCGTATAAAACAATTGCTTGTCCGGGTGTGATTGCCCGTGCCGGTTCGTCAAATTCCACCACTGCTGTATTATCTTCTTTGTTCAAGTGTACAGTTACACCAACATCTTTTTGTCTGTACCTGAACTTAGCTGTACATTTAAACGTCTCTGGGAATTCCTTATCTATTGTAAACGTGAACTCACTGGCTTCTAATCGTGTCGCATATAAGTTGGGATGAGTGAATCCTTGACCTACGATTAATTCATTTTTTTCGAGATTTTTTCCAATGACAAACCAAGGTTCATTCGATTGACCCGTGCCCCCGATACCCAGTCCTTTTCTTTGCCCAATCGTATAATACATCAACCCATCATGCTGACCCATTATTTCGCTATCTTCTGTCACCATGTTACCAGGTTGTGCTGGTAAATAGTTCATCAAAAAGTCTTTAAAGTCTTTTTCACCGATAAAACAAATACCTGTTGAATCTTTTTTCTTAGCTGTTGCCAAACCTGCTGCTTCAGCTATTTTTCTTACATCACTTTTATCCATCTCGCCTATGGGAAACATAACTTTCGACAACTGTTCTTGAGATAACTGATTGAGAAAGTAGGTTTGATCTTTATTAGCATCTATTCCTCGCAACATGTGAGTTGTTCCATCTTCGTCTTTCATCACACGCGCATAGTGTCCTGTCGCTACATATTCTGCACCCAAGCTCATTGCATAATCCAAAAAGGCTTTAAATTTGATTTCTTTATTACACATCACGTCAGGATTCGGTGTACGTCCTTTTTTATATTCATCTAAAAAATATTGAAAAACTTTATCCCAATATTCTTTTTCAAAATTTATAGAATAATATGGTATCCCTATTTTATTGGCTACGAGTGCCACGTCTTTATAATCCTCTGTAGCTGTACACACACCATTTTCATCTGTGTCATCCCAGTTCTTCATAAAAACGCCAATAACATCGTACCCTTGTTGTTTTAATAGTAAAGCCGTTACTGATGAATCTACTCCACCACTCATACCCACGACCACTCTTGTACCTGTGCTTGCATTTGACATTTTTTCACCATCATTTCTGTAAAGATTCTGTACTTGCACGAATTGAAGGTTCGTATATTTCCAGTCTGTTATATTATACTGTCTAAAACTAATAAATCAAGGGATTCCATGGATTATTTAAAAAAGACACACAATAAAATTGTGTGTCTTACTTATGTGCTCATTTTCTTGTTATCTTTTAAAATACTTCTTAAACTTTTTCAAGAACTTTTGCAGTAACCAACGAATCTAATATGCCATCTACGAATTTTTTTTCTTCTTCCAATTGATCAGATTTGTACAAATCAATTTTTTTCAACCCATTTGAGGTAACTGCAGACAATTTAAGTTCATCGATATCTTTAGAGATGATTATTTTCAGCTTAGCCTTTTTTTTATCTTGGCTGTTTAATGATAACACTCTTTCATAATGAAAGGATCCATTTTTATTTTCTAAAAACCCATTATCTCTTAGCGTATAGCGTTTTGCGTCTTCATGAATAGCATAATGATCGTCGCTTCCTAATAAATGATCTTTTTTGTATGTTGCCATTGCTTCTCTCCCCCTCTTATATATCTGATTATTAGTTAATTTTTCTTCAGAAAAGTACAGGCATATTCCAGCTTATCTACCGTTTTTCTAATCATTTCTTCCGTTACATCTTGACCGAAACTAATCCGTATAGTTTCTTCGACTGCTGGATGTTTTTCATCATATAATGCAATCAAAACATGACTTGGCTCAATATTACCTGCCGTGCAGGCCGAACCTATAGACACGGCGATTTTTGCTAAATCTAAATGAATGAGTAGTTTTTCAGCGGGAACACTTTTTATATGAATGCTGAGTATATGGGGCAAACTTTTCTCAACCGATCCATTCACAATAAAATCGATTTCCGTTTCCTTAAATTCTTTTATGAATAACCGTTTAAGCTGACTATATGAATCTCTTGATTTTTCTTTATTCTCCATTCTAAGCTCTACGGCTTTTTTAAATCCGACGATGGCTGGTATATTTTCCGTACCGGCTCTTTTATTATTTTCTTGCTCGCCCCCCATGATTAAACTAGGGATCACGACAGCTTGATTTATATATAAAAAACCGATTCCCTTAGGACCGTTGATTTTATGAGCTGAAACAGAGAGCAAATCAATATTATCTCGTTTCACATCTATATCTTCGGTACCGTATGCTTGAACAGCGTCTGTGTGAAAAAGGATTTTAGTATCTAATTCTTTCAAATAATCTCCTATGGCTCTTATTGGCATCAAGCTTCCTATTTCATTATTACCATACATAATAGAAATAAGTATTGTGTCTTCACGTATAGCTTCTTTGACTTGTTCCAGAGTTACTTCTCCATCTTCGTTGACGGGTAGAAACGTAACGTCAAACCCTTCACTTTCCAAATGTTCCATGGGTTCCAGGACAGCAGGGTGCTCAACTGCTGTTGTGATGATATGTTTGCCATACTCTTTAAGTTTTTCAGCAGTTTTGATTATAGCCATATTATCACTTTCAGTTCCTCCACTCGTTATAATGATTTCGTGGGGTTTCGCATGGATACTTTTAGCGAAAGTTAGTCGAGCTTCTTCCAGTATACCTTTGCTCTCTCGACCAATTTGATGAATGCTCGAAGCATTTCCATAATGGTTCTTCATTGCATCTGTCATCTCATCGATAACTTTTGGATGCATAGGTGTGGTTGCTGCATGATCTAAATATATCGTTTCAGTCATAAAAAAGTCCTTTCTAAACTATGAAAGTTCAATATCGGGATATAACATTTCCAACACTTTTTTTGATAGACGTCTTCCCTTACCTTTTTGTACATAAGCATGCATATTCATTGCAGGATTAAAATTAGCTTCGATCACTGTGTATCCTTGGTTTTCTTTGGTACTTGGCAAATCGATATCAGGAATAATCAAATCTAAACCCGTGACTTTCACATTCAATGCTTTAGCTATTTCTTCGGCGACTCGCATATAACTTTCATGCATATCATCGGTAACATCGATAGAATCTCCACCGGTAGATATATTTGAATTTTCACGTAGATTCACTTTCTTGTTGTTTTCAATAATGCTCTCAAACGTGTGACCTTGTTCTTCAAGCATCAATTCTTCTATCTCACTTGTTTTGATTTTTTCAAGCGGTGCCCGGTGGTTCTCACCTCTATAAGGATGCTTGTTCTTTAACGCAATCAATTCTCTGACGGTATGTTCACCGTCACCCGTTACATTCGCAGGTTCACGAAGTAAGACTGCTTCGACTTTTTCATCAAGAACAAAAAACCGATATTCCGTTCCTTCAATATACTCCTCTACCAGGATACCATCATCCTCTTTGAATGCGATAATCAAAGCATCTTCATAGGCTTTTCTTGAAGGCGATTGTTTGAAAATAGATATTCCGATCCCGTAATTTGTTGATTTAGGTTTAACAACAATCGACTTGCTGTTGAGCAAGTCATAATAATTTTTAGCTTCTGTTAATGTAGAGAACTCCTCCCCATCTGGAACTGCGAAGCTCTTTTCTCTCAGAAGTTTTTTAGTCACTGTTTTATTAGCCATGATCCAATGAGAAATATATGTATCCTTCGATGTCATATTTCCATTTCTCACATACTCTTTATTTCCCTTATAAGTGAAAGCCAAAAAATGATCATTCTCATCTAGTACTGTCGTTTCAAGACCCATTTGTAAAGCATCGTACAGTAGTATTTGGGAGCTCATTTCCATCGTTTCAAAACCATTTAAAAGAAACGGTTTTTCAAGTGAAAGCTGTTTGTAGTTTAGTCCTAATTCAATACCAAAATCGATAAAAGATGACTTTTCTTTTAATCTCGTCACTATTTTAGCAGCCAGCGTTTCTTCTGGATGATGGAACACATGTATCGCTTCATCAATGACATTAGAGTAGTCATTCGGTAACTTTAATTCGCGGCAGGTTTGTTTCATCATAGTCAAAAGCGAAAGACCTTCTTCTTGATAACGCGAGGTTTCGAAAGTATTTTCAAGAGAAGTCTGTGCATTCATTTCAATACCTACTTTGATGTCTTCGTCTGAATTATCCTGGTCCATCCATACCATCGTTAATAAATATACATGAACGAAAAGAGACTGTTCATATGAAAAACCTAAAGGGTCAAAAGGATTCAAATCAAACGACCTGAGCTCAATATACCGCGCTCCATTATTAATTAATTGACTAACGTATTTCCCTTTCCCTCTTAACCTGGACGAGCCATAATATTCTCTCTCTTCGTATAATGTATTATTTTTTACTAATCGTTCAATGTCTTCTATATATCTACCTATAGACTCATATGACACATTATCTGTAAAAGTATTATGATACCCGTATGTGCTATTTCTAATGCTTCTAACCATTCCAATCGATTCACTATCCAGTAAAGACGGGTGACTCACCGGTGAAGCACCAAATAAATAAGTCAATACCCACTGATATCTCAAATAGTTCCGAGACATTTTAAGATACAAGTCATTGCACCATTCATCTAATTCATCATGTCCTTGAAACTGTTCACTTAGCTTTTCTAAAAATACTGGGTCAAATGAAAAATTAAAATGTACACCGCTTATCATTTGTTTTTTCTTTCCATATTTGTCAGCTAGATTTTTACGGTATTTAATTTCACTTGAATCCTCCACTTTAATAAGCGGAATATCTTCTTCGTCAGGCAAAACGTTAGGCATACTGAATGGCCAAACAAATTCATCTTCTGAAAGTGTACGATTAACCACATCGTGTAATGCTTTTAACCACTGGTACTGTTGCTTTAATGTGTCTTGTGGTGGAGTCACCAATTCAAGTTGAGATTCACTGAAATCTGTTTGGATATAAGGGTGATGGTTACGATTACCAAAAAGAGCTGGATGATCAGTTAAAGCTAAATATCCCTCTTTATCCGCTCTGAGCCCTTCTTTCTCAATACCAAACGATCCTTTTATAAAATACGGTTCAAGTTTGTTTTCTTGTATGATTTTTTTAAAATTCATTCTATACTTCCTCTTTTTTTTTCCTATTAATATCACAGTCTATCTTATCACAAACTAAACAGTGAAACTAGAAAAACAGATGCCAGATTATAGCAAACATTCGTTCATGTTTATTTTATTGTTTCCAAAAGAATGCTATACTTGAAATGCATAACGATATGATCATAATTTTCCAAAGGAGAATCAGATTGAACAAACCATTAGCCTACCGCATGCGTCCAAAAACGATTGAAAACATTGTTGGACAATCCCATCTCGTAGGAGAAGGCAAAATCATATGGAGAATGGTAAAAGCTAAACAACTTTCTTCAATGATCTTATACGGTCCTCCCGGTATAGGGAAAACCAGTATAGCCAGTGCCATAGCGGGGTCCACGCAATATGCTTTTCGTATGTTGAACGCCGCAACTGACAAGAAAAAAGACTTGGAAATCGTTGTAGAAGAAGCAAAAATGAGCGGTACCGTTGTCCTACTGCTTGATGAGGTGCACCGTTTAGATAAACCTAAACAGGACTTTTTACTCCCTCATCTTGAGAATGGAAGAATCGTACTGATAGGTGCGACTACCGAAAACCCCTATATTTCTATTCACCCCGCCATTAGAAGTCGGGCACAAATATTTGAATTGAAACCATTAAGCGATTCTCAAATTACATCCGCTCTAAATAGAGCAATAACAGATGTAGAAGATGGTTTAGGCCACTACTCTATTGATATTGATGAAAAAGTTCTAAACTATTTTGCTCGTTCAACCCAAGGCGATTTAAGAAGTTCTCTGAATGCCTTAGAATTAGCCGTTACATCAACAGAACCTGATAAAGATGGAATCATTGTTATCTCTCTAGACGTTGCTGAGGAATGTTTGCAAAGAAAGTCATTGAGTCACGATAAAGATGGTGATGCCCATTATAATGCCATATCAGCATTCCAAAAATCGATTCGAGGAAGCGATGTCCATGCCGCCCTTCATTACTTGGCTCGCTTAATAGAAGCCGGAGAACTCAAGGTAATCATCAGGCGACTCATTGTTACTGCTTATGAAGATATCGGTCTAGCTAATCCGGCTGGGGTTGCCCGTGTCGTGACAGCCGTAGAAGCCGCAGAAAAAATAGGGTTCCCAGAGGCTCGAATTCCTCTCTCTAATGCGGTTATTGAAATGTGCTTATCTCCTAAGTCAAATAGCGCTATAATTGCAATAGACGCAGCTTTAAGCGACGTCAGAAACGGACTTGCGGGGGATGTTCCAAGCCATTTAAAGGATGCCCACTATCAAGGGGCAGAAAAATTAGGCAGTGGCATTGGCTATAAATACCCTCATGACTATGAAAACCATTGGATAAAGCAGCAGTATTTACCTGATATCATCAAAAATAAACAGTATTATAACCCAATAATGACATCCAAATTTGAAAATGCTTTAAGCAATCAACTAGCAAAATATAAGAACAAATAATCGTCCTCTCATGAGCACTCCTCATTGACTAAATAGGTCTTCCGTGCTAATATAAAGATAAGAATTCTGAGGTGTACGCGATGCCTACAAACAGTGTTGACCGAACATTTTATTAAAACATTGGGATTCTAAAGGAGAAATTGCTGACATGCCTTATCATTTGGAAGTCAAATATTTTTCTGGTGAAGCCCACCTGCTAATAGCGGGTTCAACCTAATATGGCATTCAACCGGCACCATCGGATTTCTTATACTTATTTTGAAACGGAGTCAAGACTTATGTCTTGGCTCTTTTTTCCTTTTATTAGGTAATTATTATAAATTTTAGTATAATAAAAGTAAGATTAAAAGAAGGGTTGTGTGTAATATGTTACAAGAGTATAAAACAATTTTAATAGCTATCGATGGGTCTTCTCAAGCAGAGAAAGCGTTCAAAAAAGCAGTTGAAGTAGCAAAAAGAAATGATGCTGTTCTTGTACTTGCCCATGTAATTGACACTAGAGCTTATCAATCATTCAGTACGTTTGATGGCTCAATTGCTGATAATGCACGTGAAGAAGCTAAAGGTACCCTTAATGATTACAAAGCATACGCCAGGAAAGAGGGACTTTCACAGGTCAGAACTGTTTTAGAATATGGATCACCAAAAGTAATGATCGCAAAGCAGATTCCAGAGGCTGAAAATGTTGATTTGATCATGCTCGGTGCCACTGGTTTAAATGCGGTTGAACGTATATTTGTTGGTTCTGTTTCTGAATACGTTATACGTCAAGCTAAATGTGATGTCTTGATCGTACGTACTGATTTAGACAATAAATATACTGAAGAATAAATGCAAAAATAAAAAGGCTTTATATGTCCGGTAATGCGGACATATAAAGCCTTTTTTTTGTAATTATTTACTGAATTTTTGTACATCACGAGCAATCATAACTTCTTCATCTGTAGGGATGAGTAATACTTTAACTTTTGAATCATCTGTCGAGATAATTCTTTGTTTACCTCTAACATTATTTTTCTCACCATCAATGTGAACACCAAGGAAAGAAATGCCGTCAATGACTTTCTCACGTGTTTCTGGGCCATTCTCACCGATACCGGCTGTAAAGACAATAGCATCAACACCATTCATGGTTGCTGCATATGAACCGATATATTTTTTCACTCTATCTTCGAATATGCGTAAAGCTAATTCTGCTCGTTCGTTTGTGTCTTCTACATCTTCTAAATCTCTCATATCACTTGAAATGCCAGAAATACCTTTTAATCCAGATTCATTATTTAAAATATAAATCATATCGTTAATGGACTCAATGCCTTCTTTTTCCATTAAAAACGGCAGTAATGAAGCATCAATATCGCCTGATCTAGTCCCCATAGTTACACCTGCTAATGGAGTGAATCCCATTGAAGTGTCCACAGATTTCCCACCGTCTACTGCTGTAATAGAAGCACCATTACCTAAATGGCAAGTGATGATTTTTAAATCTTCAATTGGTTTTTCTAACATTTCTGCCGCTTTTTGAGCAACGTATTTGTGACTTGTTCCATGTGCACCATATTTACGGGCATTATGTTTTTCATAATATTCTAATGGAATACTATACAAATAGTTTACTTTAGGCATTGTTTGGTGGAAAGAAGTATCAAATACAGCTACGCTAGTAATATCTGGTAAAATTTTTCTAAACACTTTGATTCCTGTTGCATTTGCAGGGTTGTGTAAGGGTGCAAATTCGGATAAGCTTTCTATTTGTTCAACAACTTCATCAGTTACTAGTGCTGAATCTTTGAAAATTTCTCCACCAGCAACGACACGATGGCCTACACCTGTAATTTCATTGAAGTCATTAATAATCTTTAATTCCGTTAATTGTTTTAACAACATTTCAACAGCAATTTCGTGATTAGCAATATCGACAACTTGTTTATATTTTTCGCCATTATTATATTTAATTGTAAAAATAGAATCATTTAATCCAATACGTTCAACAACACCAGATGCTAACTCATCTTCTTGTGGCATTGTAAATAATTTCCATTTCAAACTTGAACTTCCAGCATTAATTGCAATTGTTTTTGACATATTAGTCGCTCCCTTTTTATAGTTATATTTGTTGATCTTTTTTCCATTCTTTTATATCTAAAATAAATTCCTTGAATGCATTCTGATCGTTGAGACTAGGTACAGTTGATACCAACACTTCAGAAACCTGTTTACTTTGATCACCTTTCTTCTGCACAATAAACAACGATTTTCTTGATTTGGGCGAACTGAACCATTCATGTGGCATATGGATAATGGCTTGGACATGCCCTACAGAATGAACATACTGTAATAAACTTTTTACCTCTTCAGATTCAAATACATTTGTAGGCAACAAATAAAAAGCATACCCATTCTCTTTCAAATAATTAAACCCTTGTTCAATTAGTAAATAATGGCTATAAGAATAACCTTCTTCAAACCCTGTTTTAAATGCATCACTGTCTACATCTTTAGGATAATAGCCTATTGGAAGATCTGAGACCATTAAGTCTACCGGATCCAACAAAAGAGGTTGCAATGCATCTTGATGCATTAACTGAATCGGAATATTTAATAACCCGGATACAGTAGACGCTAACGATATAAGCAAATCATCATTATCCACACCTGTTAATTTGATCTTTGAATTGTTAGAAAAGAGTGTCGTAAAAAGAGTGTATAATAAATTCCCGGTTCCCACCGATAGATCTGCCAGATGCAGTGCCTCATCTTTTTCATAAAATAAATCTATGAAATAAGATAATATAACACCAATACCATCAGGAGTCGGTTGATGATTAACTTGCAATTGCTCTTCTTTAACTGTATTGATTAATATCATCTGTATGGCTTTTTTCTTTTCTTCCAGTGACAAATCATCGATGGATAAAGAAGCATACATTTTTTTTAACTTATCTCTAGTTTCTGGTTTAGGCAGGTTATTCTCAATATGAATTTTTCCATTATCTATGATGTTTTCACCTGTTTCAATAAAAGCTTCTATAAAAGTAGAATCCAAGTCGTTTTTGATAAGTTGTGTCGATTCTAATAACACAGTATAAAAATCTTCTACTTTAGTGGTATCCACTACAACAATCCTTTCATTTTGAGCAATATCTAAATTGTTTATGCCGCATGAAAGCAAAACTCGCATACTTATATTATCTTAACTTATTCACAAGGTATGTACAAGATTTAAGATTTAAATATAATTATTTTAGCCTAACATTATGACACTGTGTCAGATTTTTAGATATAAAAAAGGAATCAAAATCTAAAAAGATTTATGATTCCAGTTTTTATCTTGATTAGTTAGCTAAAGGATAAACAGATACTTGCTTTTTGTTTTTACCTTTACGTTCAAAGCGAACAACACCATCAATTTTAGCAAATAAAGTGTCGTCTCCACCTCGGCCTACGTTTTCACCCGGATGGATTTTAGTTCCCCTTTGACGGTATAAAATAGATCCTCCAGAAACAGCTTGTCCATCAGCGCGTTTAGATCCTAAACGTTTTGATTGTGAGTCACGGCCGTTAGTTGTTGAACCGCCACCTTTTTTATGAGCGAACAATTGTAAATTCATTTTCAACATATTCAATACACCTCCATTATTTCCCATCAAGGGAATTAATTCTCAAATACTCATTATATTCTTCTTCTGTACTTTTTAAAGACAAGTAAAGACTTTTCATAAGTATCTGACCAGTTTCCATTTGTTTTTGAGTTAAATCAGTAGGTAAAGTAAATTTTAAATATCCACCAGAATCATTTGCGGAAACCACTTCAACAGGTATTTCAGCAATCTCTGATAAACTATTTACAGTACCAATACTTAAAGCTGAAACAGCAGCGCAAACAATGTCATAACCGTATGGGCCAGCTTCAGCATGTCCAGACATTTCCACTGACATTATATTAGAATCTTCACGGCGAAATTGAATGTCTATCATTTCAGTCTCACTTTCTCAAATATTAGTTAGTTTTAATTGATGTTATAGAAACTTTTGTATAAGGTTGACGATGTCCTTTTTTTGTATGAGAGTCTTTACGACGACGATATTTAAACGTTGTCACTTTCTTCATACGACCTTGTTTTTCAATCGTACCTTCTACAGAAGCACCTTTGATGAAGGGATTACCTACTACAGTATTATCTCCTCCAACAAACAAAACTTCGTCAAAAATTACAGAATCGCCAGCTTCTCCGTCTAATTTTTCTACGAAGATATCTTGACCTTCTTCTATTTTAAACTGTTTTCCACCTGTTTTGATAATTGCGTACATGTTTGTTGCACCTCCTTTAATTAATGAATAAAACGTTTAGTTTTATTCTTAAGCACTTAGACTCGCCGTTATAAGTAGCAGAAGTCTACTTTAAACTTATATACGAGCGGTTGTAGTTGTGGTGCTACACATTTACAACATTGTTATCTTACCAAATTAAACATTTAGAGTCAATCAATAATTTCACAGCGAATGATTTGTTATGCAGTAATAAAAGATTTTTCACAAAAACTGGCAGAATTTATGATTCAATCGCTAAATTTTTCGGCAAATCCTAAATCATGTGTAATCATTATAACCCCGACTTCACTTTTGATTATCGGTATCAGTAATTTCCCAAAACGATTAGCCGTATCATGATCCAGTGCAGAAGGAGGCTCACCCAAACGTGAAATTTGTGGTTCCAACATTAGACTGCAGTTCTTACATAAAAAAAGTCCTTTAATCCCTTGTAAAAGAGGATTAAAGGACTTTTAAATATCATAGTCTCGCCTTTATTCGTAACAAACATGATCGGCTAGTTACCTCAACACGGTCCAAACTACTAAGCACTGGAACGATAACGGGTGCATCTGATCAAGCTTACTCGAGTTTCAGCTTAAAGCTTAGAGATGTATTTTGAGAATAATCTTTTAGTTACTATCACCTAAGTAACCTCTCTATAAGATAGTCTCTTACAATTTTCTCATCATAGATTTTTTATTATTTTTTAAATCCAAATATTTTTTTCCAAATACTTACTTTTTCTTCTTTTATGGTCATTAAAGGAACGGTATCGCCTAATATTCTTCTTGCAATATTTCTATAACCCTGCGAAGATGGATGATTCGGATTTAAGACGACTGGATTCCCTTTATTGGATGAACGCACAACTTCATCATCCTCAAAGACAATACCTAAGAGTTTAATAGAAAGATGACGTGTGATTTCTTCAATATCCATTACGTCTCCTGCCTCCATCATACCTTTTCGAATACGATTGATAACAAGTTGTGGCGACTGGATCGAAGTCTGTTCAATTAAGCCAATAATTCTATCAGCATCTCTGATTGCTGATATTTCAGGTGTAGTTACTAAAATAGCTTCATCAGCTGCCGCTATGGAATTTTTAAATCCTTGTTCAATGCCGGCAGGACAATCAATTAAGATATAATCAAAATCAGTTCTCAGTTCATCCACTAATTCGATCATTTGGCTTTCGTTTATGGCATTTTTATCTGCATGTTGCGCAGCCGGAAGTAAGAATAACTGATCATTGAATCGTTTATCTTTTATGAGTGCTTGATGTAATTTTGCTCTTCCTTCTACTATGTCGATAATATCATAGATGATGCGATTTTCCAGACCAAGAATAACATCTAAATTTCTTAATCCTATATCCATATCTATTAAACAAACTTTTTTACCTTGGAGGGCTAAAGCTGTCCCAATATTTGCGGTGGATGTTGTTTTTCCGACTCCACCCTTACCTGATGTAATAACTATGGCTTTACCCATTATAAATACCTCCTGCGTGTTTACCTATTTCTGGACGAATGGTTTTCAATTTTTCTAGGGGAGCAACTTCAATGATATGTAAATCATTAACATGTACAAATTCAACAATATCAGAGTTTTCATCGTTAGTCTTATCTTTTTTTTCAATGACGTGAACATTATCTCCGATACGCACTTGTGCATTATAACGGAAATTAGCTACCACCACTGCACTTTCTTTTCCGTTAACACCTGCATGGGCTATTCCTTTTAACTCGCCGATTATAAAAATACTTCCTGTGGCACGTACTGTTCCTCCTGGATGAACAACACCAATGAGCAACATATCACCCTCAGATTCAACAATCTGACCACTTCTAACGGTTCTGACTTCTAGTGACGGACTTGTCTGATTATGCCACTTAATAAATTTATCCAGTGACATGACATCTGATTCAAATGAAGAAATTTTAAAGTAGTCATCTTCAACAATATCAGTCATCTCATTTTTTTCATCATCAGTCAACTCTCGCTGACCAGTTTTTACATGGAATTCTATTTCTCTTCCAGCTTGAGAATCTTTTTTTAACTGCACTGTCAATGTCTTAAGATTTTCATACACGTCTTGCATAGAAGCTGAAGATTGTATAATAAGTTGATAACCTTCTTTTGTACCCTTTAATGATACAGCACTCTTCATATTGTCCACCTCTAGTTTTTATCTAATTAAGGTACTTTTTTTATTTCTACCCGTTTTTTTTCATCTATATTAACTAATACTTTCATCCATTCTCTGAGCGGATAACCAATAATTAGAAATGCCACTGTATTAAAGACTAAGGTTCCGCCTAAACGATTAACTAAAAATAGTTGGAGTGTCAAATCAGATAATCCGATGCCTCTATATACCCCAAAAACGAATAATTCCATGATTGTTAAGATCACTACATTAACTAATAGTATAACATAGAAATAAGGGTTGATAATTTGACGAATTTGAATGACCAGATAAGTTATTAAAACAAAAGCAGCAATATATACACCTAAAACTCCACTGTAATAACTATCGTATATGAATCCAAAAGTCAGTGAAAGACCAAATAACTGCTTTGGGTCCAAATAAAAAGCCAGCATAATGAGAGTGACAACAACTAATCGTGGCACCATTAAGCCTATAGAAGAATTTAATTGATCATGGAATAAATAGGTTAGACCTCCATCGATTAGTAATGTAAAAAACAACAGAAAAATAGGTATAATAATTTTCTTCCAATTAGACATTACTCTTCACCACTCTCAGCTGTACGGTGAATAATCGTTACAAATCGAATATTATTAAAATCAGCTGCTGGAGTCACATATACTTCTTGAGCAAGACCGTGTGAATCCATGGATACTTCATTCACTTCACCAATGACTAACCCTCTAGGAATAGATCCGCCTAAACCGGAAGTTGTCACAAGTTCTCCTTCTTCAATGTCCAGAGTCGACGTTATTTGAGACATTAATAAGCGGTTAGTTTCATTATTAAAATCACTTATCAAGCCATAAACCGTATCGTCTTCCATTACGACTTCAGAGGAAACTTGATTGGATGTTTGTTCGATATTTGTTAATAAAACAACTTTTGAACTCGTTGGGTTTGTTTCTGAAATCCTACCGATCAATCCATTCCCAGACATTACTGGCATGCCAACTTCTACGCCATCTTGACTCCCGCGATCAACAACGATCTGGTCAACCCAATTGTCTGGATTTCTTGATATGACTATACCAGATATAGTCCGGTAATCTGTTAATGATTGTTTTAAATCAAGCTCTTCTTCTAATTGCTCGTTTTCGTCTTTAAGCGTGTTTAACTCAGCCTGTCGCTCATAGATACGATCTATTTCAATTTTCAATCTTTGATTTTCTTCATACGTATTTTGTAGATCATTAATTGAAGCAAACACATTTATGATGGCATTGGCGGGTTTTGAATATACTCTACCTAGTACTGCAGTTATATCATTAGTTGCTTGCTGCACAAAGGGTATATTCCCAGTATTTCTCGTCGAAAATGAAATAAGTGAAACAAATAAAATAACACTAACAAGTAATACGATTAATTTTTTATTTGTAAAAAATTGGTTCAATTATGACACCTCTTATAGTTTAACTTTGCTTATTTTACCATAGATCATCGACTGTTCGTAGATGCAGCTGAAAAATGAGTGAATCATGCTTATTTATCAACAATAAATTAGTAATAAGTTATCATTCATTAAATTAGCGAGAAGAACGTCTTCCCGCTAGTTTAATATATTTATCTAGATTGTTTTCTGTAAATATCTAAATGACTTAATGCTTCACCAGTTCCTATTGCTACGCAGTCTAAAGGATTGCTTGCAACAAAAACAGGGACATCCGTTTCTTCAGCAATCACATCGCTGAGATGTTTTAACATTGCTCCACCGCCCGTTAAGACGATACCTCGATCGATGACATCGGCTGAAATCTCTGGAGATGTATCTTCTAATGTTCCTTTTACAGCAACAAGGATTCCTTCTATGACTTCTTTAATAGCTTCAGCTACGTCGACAGCTGGAATAGAAATTGTTTTTGGTAATCCTGTTAACAAATCTCTCCCTCTGATGTCCATAGAACCCATATCTTTTGATGCCTCAATAGACGCACTACCTAATTCCATCTTCACTGCTTCAGCGGTTCTTTCACCTATGAGTAAATTATATTTATTTCTTATAAACTGAATAATCGATTGATCCATTTGATCACCAGCCATCTTGATAGTACGACTACTTACAATACCTCCTAAAGATATTGTAGCAACATCAGTGGTTCCACCACCTATATCAATAACCATACTACCCGTCGGTTCATTGACTGGTAAACCTGCACCAATCGCCGCTGCAAATGGTTCCTCTATTAAATAGGCATCTCTTGCACCGGCCATTTTTGCCGCATCGATGATTGCTCTCTTTTCAACTTCAGTACCGCCACCAGGAACACATACAATTACTTCAGGTTTGGTCCCTCGTCTACCTACTGCTTTGGTAATGAAATATTCTATCATTGCAGCTGTCGTATCAAAATCAGCAATAACACCATCTTTCATAGGACGTAAAGCAACAATACTTCCGGGTGTTCGACCAATCATCTTTTGAGCATCTTCACCAACTGATACAACTTCATTAGTTGTTTTATCTTTTGCTACAACTGAAGGTTCGCCTAGAACAATACCTTTTCCTTCTATATACACTTTTGTATTAGCGGTACCCAAATCAATACCGACCCCTTTTTTTCTAAACCAGAACACTGAAAAATCTCCTCTCAAATCTCTAACTCACTAATGTATTTTTAATTTAACATTACAATATGTAATTGTACCCTTTTCCAAGTGATTATGCACTAGCTAACTTACAATTTATTTCAAATTTAATATTTGAAACGTGACTTGAACTTATTTAAATGTACTAAAAAACCGAGTAGGATAAAATCCTACTCGGTCAAAAAAATTATAATGGTTTAGTATTACGCTTTTTCTACGTTAGCTGCTTGAGGTCCGCGTGCGCCTTCTTCGATATCGAAAGTAACTGCTTGACCTTCATCTAATGATTTGAAGCCTTCTTCGTTGATAGCTGAGAAATGTACAAATACATCTTCTGCACCTTCGCGCTCGATAAATCCAAATCCTTTTTCTGCGTTAAACCATTTTACTGTACCATTTTCCATATTACTGTTTCCTCCTCGTGCCTTAAATGCACAAATTATTTCACATTATTGCTAAAGGTACGAATCGGAATGTTATTACACATTACTTGGTTCTTTCCCTAACAAAATGCTACGTTAATACTACCATGGAAAAAGATATATCGCAAGTAAATAACCCCAATTGATTAAAATCAATTGGGTACTACACTATAGTATTAATCAATAAATCACAATGCTCCACATTCTTTTAAACTGACATATCGATCTTCTCCTATGATAAAGTGATCAAGAAGTTCGATGCCCACAATCTTTCCAGCTTCACTCATTCTTTTCGTAAATGCCAGATCCGCTTCTGAAGGTTCAGGGTTTCCCGATGGATGATTGTGAGCAATGATGATTCTTGCAGAAGAATATTTGATTGCGGCTTTAAATATCTCCCTAGGATGAGCGACGCTCGAGTTTAAACTTCCTTTAAATATAGTCTCTTTTTTTATTATTTCGTTTTTAGTATTTAAAAACAATCCCACAACTAGTTCTTGTTGCAAACCTTTGAGTTCTTCCATTAATAATTTCCCAACAAATTGACTTGAAGTAATGGCACCTTCTTTTAGGACTGTCGATTTTGCCATTCGTTTACCAAGTTCAATAGAGGCAAGTAATTCAACCGCTTTTGCTTTCCCTATACCTGGTATAGATAGTAATTCTTCAAGAGATGCATTTTTAAACATGTATAAATCATCAAAGTATGAGAATACCTGCATGCTAAGCTGTAAAACATTGTAGTCCTTGGTCCCTGTTCTCAATAAAATCGCGAGTAGTTCATGATTAGCTAAGGCAGCAGGTCCATATTCTGCCATCCTCTCTCTAGGTCGTGACTGTTCTGGAACATCAACAAATTTTTGATTAAGCATAAATTTCCCTCCTAAATAAAAAGAAGAGAAGATTTTAATCTTCTCTTCTTTTTATATTACCCATTAAATTATTTTCTCACTTTTTATTTTCATTAAAACTTCTTCCAAATCCTCACAAATATCTAATGTTTTAACTTTTGCCTCTTCAGTCGGATGAATTAAGTCGGGAACCATAATGACTTTATATCCAGCTGAACAGGCCGCTCGTATACCATTTAAAGAGTCTTCCAGAACTAATATCTCTGATGCTTCATCCCCAACTAATTGAACTGCTTTTTGGAATATTTCAGGATGAGGTTTAGATTTAGCAACCTCATCTCCCCCTATAAAATCATCAAAATATATGTGTAGATCTGTTAGTCGTAATAATTTGTCTACTATCTTCCTTTCTGAACTAGAGGCTACAACAGTTTTGTACCCTTCTTCTTTCAAATAGGTAAGCAATTCTATAAGTCCTATTTTTAACTGAGGTACCTCAGAAAATAAAATATCTTCCAAATCTTTTTTACTATCGACAATAAACTGATTCACTTTTTTTTCTGGAAACTGTTTATACATCGCCTCAAAGAAATCAGATTCGCTTACGCCGATATATTTCTTATAAAAAGAATAATCGAAGGGAATATTTAGAGCATCCGCAGTCTTTTGATTAGCCCTATAGTAAAGAGGTTCGGTATCAAACATTAAGCCATCCATATCGAATATTACAATAGAATTCATATTAGATCTTCTTTTACTTGTTTTAGTTTTACGATTTGGTTCGTTATAGCATCATATTTTTCTTTGTAGTCTTTCCCTTTTTCTTTTTCAGCTTTTACAATCTTGTCCGGTGCATTTTGAACGAATTTTTCATTTGCGAGTTTTTGCTCTACTCTATCCATTTCTTTTTGCCACTTCATTTTATCTTGCTCTAGTCGTTCTATTTCTTCTTCAATATCAACTAAACCGGCTAAAGGAAGATAAACTTCTGCGCCCGAAATAACTGCTGATTTCACTTCACCTGGCACGTCAACTTCAGTATCGATGATCAACTCATTAGGATTACAAAATCTTTCGATAAATGAGCGGTTTTCCAATAAAAACATCTTTTCTTTTTCGCTTTTTGTTTTTATCAATATATCAATCTTTTTAGATAGCGAACGATTAGCCTCTAATCTGATAGAACGGACAGAACGAATCAATTCGGTAAGCATCTTCATGTTGATAATTGCTTCATCATCTTCGAATTCACTTGAAGTTACAGGATACTCTGCCACCACGAGCGATTGCCCTTCATGTGGAATATGTTCCCATATTTCTTCTGTAACAAACGGCATAATCGGATGAAGTAAGCGCAACGTTTGATCCAGTACGTAAAGCAAGACAGACTTCGTAGTAACTTTTTGTTCGTCTGTTCCTTGAATGAGCAGCTCTTTACTCATTTCAATATACCAGTCACAATAATCATCCCATATAAAGGTGTATAGTCTTCTACCAGCTTCCCCGAATTCAAATTTTTCAAACAATTCAGCGACTTGTTTAATTGTTTCATTTAACCGGGCTAAAATCCATTTATCTGCAATGGATTTCTCTCCTGACATGTCCCTATCAGAGTATGAGAAATCCTCTAAATTCATGATGACATAACGACTGGCATTCCATATTTTATTGATGAAATTCCAGGAAGCATCCATTTTTTCATAGCTAAAACGAACATCATGTCCAGGAGCTGAACCATTTGATAAGAACCACCTTAAGGCGTCCGCACCATATTGATCGATCACTTCCATTGGGTCGATACCATTGCCTAATGATTTACTCATTTTTCTGCCTTGTTCATCACGAATAAGACCATGAATCAATACATTTTTAAATGGCGCTTTCCCGGTAAATTCTAAACTTTGGAAAATCATGCGACTGACCCAGAAGAATATGATGTCATATCCAGTTACTAAAGTGCTTGTCGGGAAATATTTTTTGAAATCCTCTTCATCTTCGTTCGGCCAGCCCATAGTGGAGAAAGGCCAGAGAGCTGAACTGAACCACGTGTCAAGCACGTCATTGTCCTGCTCCCAGTTCTCACTGTCTTCAGGAGCTGCTTCTCCTACATATATCTCGCCAGTTTCTTTATGATACCAAGCGGGAATACGGTGTCCCCACCAAAGCTGTCTGGAAATTACCCAATCGTGTACATTTTCCATCCAGTTATTAAACGTTTTTTCGAATCGTTCAGGTACAAACTCCACTTTATCTTCAGTTAATTGGTTTTCTAGCGCACGTTCAGCTAGGGGCTGCATTTTAACAAACCATTGCGTTGACAATCTCGGTTCGACGATAACGCCAGTACGTTCTGAGTGTCCGACACTGTGGATCATCTCTTCAATTTTTATAAGATACCCTTGATCTTTCAAATCTTTAACTAAAGCTTTTCTCGCTTCAAACCGATCCATACCTTCGTATTTTCCAGCTAATTCATTCATTGAGCCATCAGTACTCATGACATTCACTTGCTCTAAATCATGACGCTTACCGATTTCAAAATCATTAGGATCATGGGCTGGAGTGATCTTAACCACACCCGTCCCGAACTCTGCGTCTACATAATCATCCGCAATAACAGTTAATTCACGTTCTACGATAGGCAATAAAACTTTTTTGCCAATCAAATGCTGGTATCTTTCATCGTCAGGGTGGACAGCGATTGCTGTATCCCCGAGCATTGTCTCTGGACGAGTTGTGGCGATTTCTACTGTCTCCTCAGTACCAATGATTGGGTATTTGATATGGTAAAACGCGCCATTCACATCTTTATGATCCACTTCGATATCAGAGAGCGCAGTTTGAGCTTTAGGATCCCAATTAATAATATATTCGCCACGATAAATCAGACCTTTTTTATACAGATCAACAAATACTTTGTTTACCGCGTCATTGAGTCCTTCATCTAGAGTAAATCGTTCTCTGGAATAGTCAACCGAGATGCCTACTTTTGACCATTGAGTCCGAATGTTACCTGCATATTCCTCTTTCCATTCCCAAACTTTTTCTATGAATTTTTCTCTACCTAGGTCATATTTCGAGATAGAATCCTGCGCTAGTTTTTCTTCGACTTTAGCTTGGGTGGCGATCCCCGCATGATCCATGCCGGGTAACCATAACGTGTCATGCCCTTGCATTCTTTTTTGACGAATGATGATGTCTTGTAATGTCGTATCCCAAGCATGACCCAAATGCAATTTACCCGTAACGTTAGGCGGTGGAATGACCACAGAGTAAGGTTCAATTCCTGTTTCATTCGGTTTGAATAAATCCTCTTTTACCCACTGCTCGTATCTTCCTTCTTCTACTTTTAAAGGTTCATATTTTTTTGACATATCTTTTGCTTTTTCCATTTAGTTTCACTCCTTTTTTTCATAAAAAAAAGCACTCATCCTAAAACTATAGGACGAATGCTTCGCGGTACCACCTAAATTATCATTACATAATTGAATAATGATCTCTTAATAACAGAAATAATGGCCTGTTAGTCCAGCTATAGCTACTTCTCTTCACTATATCAGCTTTCATGCTACTTCTTAATTAGACTAATCAGGGATTTCCAGCAGACACCCATTCTCTGAGATTATCATAATCAATACTACTCATGATCATTGCTTATTCTATTTAGTTATTTAACTTAATTCTGCCTCTTCATGTCTTGCAGCAGATAAAGCTTCTTCAAAGTGCGGATCGCCTGACATTTCTTTTACTATTTCTCTATGGACAATTTGTCCGTGTCTGTTTAAAACAAATACAGCATGCGCTATTTTATCTAATCTTTTAATATATAAGCCATATTCTTTTGCAAAAGTTCGTTCGCCATCGTGTAACAATATGGTTTCAACTTCTTTTGACTGACCCCATTCTGATTGCTGTTCAACGGTATTTGTTGAAATAGATAGAACGGTCGTATTGCTTAAGTTTTTTGCCTTTTCGTTAAAAGTATCTGTTTGTCGTGCACATGTACTTGTTACTATATCAGGAAAAGTACTCAAGATAACAACTTCTCCTTCAAAGTCTGAAAGTTTTACATCCTCGTTCTTTAGATTCTTAAGGTTAAAGGAAGGAGCGTTATCTCCCATTTCTGGAATTGGTCCGTTCGTTTGGAATTTCTCACCTTTTAATGCTACGTCCATAATTTCCCCTTCTTTCGTATATTATACACTCAGTGTAACTGTTTCGAAAGAGGATTTGCAAATTAAACATCATAATAAATCAGCAAATGTTTTTTCTGATTTCTTATTCTCATTTGTTTCTGTATTAATTTGTTCGATCTTTATCCCGTTCAAAGCATTAGTCATTAACTCCGAAACGTTCAACATATTCTCAAAATCTTGAATTTTTTTCAATTTCGGTTTAGTCTTTGGAGTGCTTGAAGCAAAAATAGTGCAACAATCTTCAAAAGGCTGAATAGCTAATTCAAAGGTGTCAATTTGCTTGGCGGTATCTATAATATCATTCTTATCCGTAGTAATCAAAGGACGCAATACCGGTGTGCTCGTCACTGCATTGATCGCCAGCATACTTTCAAGCGTCTGTGATGCGACCTGACCCAGAGACTCTCCATTAACAATTGCTAATCCGTGACGTTGTATTCTTATTTCGTCAGTCAACCTGAACATCATTCTTCTTGTGATCGTCATAGAGTATTCTTCTGGTATCACTTTTTTTATCTGCTCTTGAATTTCTGTAAAAGGGACCTCAATAAATGTGATTTCTCCAGCAAAACGAGCTAATTTGGCTGTTAGATCCTTTGCCTTTTTTAATGCCTGCGGGCTAGTATACGGAGGGCTATGAAAATGAACAGCTTCAATCTCCATACCCCGTCTGAGAGCCAAATAACCTGCTACAGGAGAATCTATACCACCTGACAGCATAAGCATACCCTTCCCAGACGAACCGACTGGCAGACCGCCTAAGCCCTGAAGTGTATCGATTGAAATATATATTCCACGTTCTCTCACTTCAATTCTTGCAGCTACAGTAGGATTCTTCATTTGAACATGAATATCATCGAAAGCATCTTCTACTGCTGTACCAAGCATGCGATTAATTTCATGGGTGTCAAATTCAAATGAATGATCTGCTCGTTTCGTATTGATTTTGAAAGACATACCCGGACTGTAATGACTTTTCATTAATTCTATGACCGCATCCTTAGCTGCATCGACCGATCTTTCAACTCTTATAACTGGTGAAAAGGATTGAATACCGAATACGTCATGCATCTTTTCAATCACTGACTCAGCATCTTCACCATTTAATTTCACATGCATACGATCACGATTAAAGGTGATTTTCAAGTCATTATATCTTACCAACTCACTTCTTAAATGTTTATTTAATTTTTTTATAAAGTATTTCTTATTTTTACCTTTAGTGGATAGTTCCCCGTATCTTATCATTAATTCTGTGATTTCCAAATCATTACCCCTTTATTCAATCAATTTCAATTGTGAATGTATCTCGTTGAATGCTTTCTTAAAAACATCTACCTCTTGTTCAGTGTTTAGATAGCTCAGGCTAATACGCACAGCAGATTCTGCTTCGCTTTTTGTGTAACCCATTTCTGCGACAGAATGAATTTTATCTTTTTTCTTACTTGAACAAGCACTTGTAGTTGACGTATAAATATCTTCTCTTTCTAATGCGTGAACCACTACTTCTCCTCGAATGTTCTTTATTCCAAAACAAATGATATGAGGAGCACTTTCTTTTGGCGTAAATACCGTGACTTTATCAAGTGTTGACAAATAATTTATAATCAGATTTTTCATCTTTACTAATTCAACTTTATTATGTGTCTTTTTTTCCATCAGCAATCTTAATGCCTTGGCCAAAGCAACGCTTCCTGGAACATTCTCAGTACCGCTCCTCAGGCTATGCTCTTGCCCTCCACCGCTCATCAAAGGAGCAAGTTGTCTACCTGCTTTTACGTAAATGAAACCTGTTCCTTTAGGCGCATGAAACTTGTGTCCTGAAAAAACGGCCATATCGATCCTTGAGTCGTTCAAATTCAAGTCTATTTTACCAATAGCTTGCACCGCATCCACATGGAAATGGATAGACGGATAGTGTTCGAGTAGCTCACCCACTTCTTTTAAAGGCTGCAGACTACCCGTTTCACTGTTCACTGCCATTAAAGAGACCAAAACCGTTTCTTTTGTGATAGCATTTTTCAGTTCATCAATATCAATTTTTCCTTCTTTATCAACCGGAAGATAAGTAACGTCCCATCCTAAAGTTTCAAGTTGCTCCAAACTTTTGATTACTGCAGGATGCTCAGTCGAGGCTGTGATAACATGACGACCATAATCCATTTTTTCAATAGCAGTACCTTTTATAGCCAGGTTATCACCTTCAGTACCGCCACTGGTAAAATATATTTCGCCTTCACTTATATTCATTATATGAGCAATTTGCTTTTTAGATTGAGATAAAAGCTGCTGAGATCGCTCACCCAACTGATGTAAACTCGACGGATTACCAAAATAGTTTTCGCTGACTGATTGGTAAGTACTTAGTATTGTCGAATCTGTCTTTGTCGTAGCGGCATTATCAAAATAAATCATCTGGCACCTCTTCTAAATACTTGTTTTAGTCAAACTTTATCCATTGTAACAAAATCATTCAACGCCTCAAGCCTCCAGTGGTCTTTCCATTCTACTAGAGTTCTCGAAAAAGACTCTTAGCCGATACCTTTCCATTCGGTCTAAGAGTCTATACGTATGATTTATGCGTAGTTTTTTTCTTTATTGTAAATTGCTTTAACTTCTTCAAAAGCTCCTGCTTCTATTGATTCCAGTTTTTCTCTTACCATTTTAAGTGACGTTTCATAGTCATATTCATCTAAAAATAACGCTTCACTGTATTTGATTGTTTCAATCACACCTGGATATTCCTCTTTATAACGGTACAAGCGTTGACTAGTTAATTCAGTGAGTAGCGCATTGTCTACTATTTTCTCTGTTTCATCCGCTAAATGCTCGATATCCTCATCACACTGCGCGTGAAGCTTCGTTACTTCTTTAAAATCTAATTTCGGTCTCGCTAACTCTACCGAGAGTTGTTCCAAATGATCAGTGGTATAGAAAAATATATCTAAATAATTATCTGGAAGTCCTGGGAGATTTTTTGCTTGTATATATCTTTTCATTTCTCTCAAGGACTGCTCCATATCCTCTAGGTCATTTTTGATTTCTTTTTCCTTTTCTCTATATGAGTACAAGCTTTCAGACAGAGCACTGTATGACTGTGAAAGGTTCTCAAATCGATCAAACGCTTGGATCAACAACGTTTCTGCATCTGAGTAAGCTATATCATTTTTACCAACTTGAGCTGTAACGTCAGAGACAAGTTGTTTCTGTTCTTTCACAACCTTATTCAGTTCCAGATACGTTTCATGTTCTTCTTGATAAAGATGATAACTTTGACCTATGCGGTCCAGTTCCAAACTCAATTCCTTGCTTTGATTAGTAACATAGTACATAATCTTCGGCAATTTCCTAGAGAGCGTTTCAGTAGCATGTTTAGCATTAATTTCTTTTTCCATTGTACTGTATAATTCATCAATTAAATGTTCAACGATTTCTTGTTCAGATTCAATGGCTTCCAGTTTAAGCTTAGATAACAATTTCTTTAAATGGGTGATTTTCCCAGCGAGAAGAGTGATTCGTTCTTCCATTTCAACTGATTCAGGAAAATTGTACTCTTGAGTAATTAGTTTTTTATGACCTTCTTCGATTTCTTCCAGTTGTTTCTCGTAATTATTTTCTATTTTATCATTAAGTTTGGGAATAGATAATATCATTGTTTCCATTTCGGTTAAGCGTGTTTCCAACTGACTAACAACTTTTTTCGCTTCTTCGTGATCTCCTGAAGCGGTTAAGTCTGAGAAAGAAGTGAATAAATTTTCCATCACTCCCAATTTTTCTTCAAGACTATTAATAGATTCACCAAATGTAAAGCTTTTAGCTAACAATTCTTTTCTAACTTTATGGTAACGTTTTTTTATCGTTTCAATTTTCCTTAGGTTTGCCTGTTCTCTTTGTAAAAGCTCATCTAAATTTTGAGATGTTTTTGCTAAGCTATTCTCAGACTCTTTTATTAATTCAACTACTTTTTTTTCGCTCTTGGTCGATTGATTAAAGCGATATCGATCAGTGGATTGTTCCGCTTCAAACAAATGAGACTCAATCGTTTGAAGATTCTTTCCTTCAATGTTCTCAATGTCAGTTATTACTGCATCTGCTACTTCCTTCGATTGACCCGTAATCATCATTTTATCTAAAGTACGGACCTTATCAGTAGGGATTTTATTATAGAGTTCCTTTTTTTGACTATCTAGTTCATCAATTCTTTCAAAATGTTTCTTTTTCATATAGTATGTACTGATATAAATTAATAC
>NZ_LSRN01000018.1 GCF_001885615.1 Alkalibacterium sp. 20
CGTTCGTCCTGAGCCAGGATCAAACTCTCAATTTTAAGTTTGAAATAGCTCGTGTTACATAATTCCGAGTTAAACATGTTAACTCGTTTGTGTTGTCTTGGTCCAATAAATTGAACCGAAGACACCTTCACATTTGATTGTTTACTTTGTTCAGTTTTCAAAGATCTATTTCGTTCAATCGCTGACGACGTGATGTGTCAACTCGTATAATATTACAGCCTTTTGTTTTGCTTGTCAAGAACTTTTTAAATTATTTTCGAAACAACTTATATTTTGTAAGCGTTCCCTTTAGCTCTATGACAACTATTTGAGTATACCGTGTTACGTTTAAAATGTCAACAACAATTATTTATTTCTTTGTTGCTATATATTACATATGTTTTGTAGCAACGTGTTTAATATTAACAGGTTATTACACTATCGTCAAGTAGTTTTAATATTATTTCATGAGTTTGTGTAAATCATCTTATATCAAAGGACAGCATGGCGCTTACCAAAAAAGAGGACGCTTTAAAACAGGGTGACTTACCCCAGTTTTAAAGCGTCCTCTTTTTAATTATCAATGATTTTTAGTCGTTCTCTTTTTCCGATTCGTTTTCCGATACATTCGATTCGTTTTCTTCAAGCTTTATTTTTTCTTTTTTTCTTTTTAATTTAGCCATTTGGATCGACGGTTTTAATTGTGAAACGCTTTTGTCTTCTCCGCTTACTGCTTCTTCTATTGATTTCACTTCATATTCACCAGCAACATCGCCATAATATTTATTGTAACGTTTCTTAAACTGTTGAAACGCATGAACAACGATAACTTTTAAAATGGCATAGATCGGCACACCAAAGATCAAGCCGAAAAGGCCTAGCATATCACCCATGACTAATAAAACGATAATAATCGTTAACGGGTGAACATTAAGTTGTTTACCCATTACATTCGGTTCTATTAAATTCCCATCAATAAACTGTACAGCCATCCATACAAGCAACAGCTGAGCAACCATCCACCACGAATCAATTAATGCAATGACTAGAGCCGGAATAAAAGCGAGCGTCGGTCCTATATAAGGTATGATCGATGTAAATCCGGCAATAATAGCTAATACACCATTATATTCCAAGCCTATAATGGAAAAACCGATGAACATCATCACACCGATCGAGGATGCAATGATCAGTTGACCCTTCACATACGCGCCAACTTGTGAATTCACTTCGGAAGATACGCGCACGAGATCTTCTCTCCATTTTGGCGGTGAAATTGACAAGACAGCATTTAAGAAGCGTTGTTCATCTTTCAGTAAAAAGAATAAAATTATGGGAAATGTCACGATCGTTACAACGATATTGGTTAAACTGGACACGACACTAGACAAGCCACTAAATCCATCAGATAAGTACTGATCTATATTATCCGGGATGCCCGCAATAAACCTTTCTCCTTCTTGTATGAACGTTTCAATTTCTTCCCCAAACGGAAGAATAGCGACCCATCCCGTTACAGATTCTAAAAGTGAATCTATAAAACTAGGAAATTCATCAATAAAATTGGTCACTTGCTCACGTAATAGTGGGAATAGCGAACCTACCCCTAACACCAGAAAGCCGATAAGTAATAAAAATAAGATTCCAACCCCATATACCCGTTTCACTTTATGTTTTTCTAAAAAATCCACAAAAGGACTAAACAGATAGTAAAGTAATAATGCAATGACAAAAGGCATTAAAACATTTGAAACAAGGACTAATAAAGGGGTGAAAATGTAGTTCACTTCATTAAACATGAAAAAAGTAATACCCGATAATATGAGGACAACTAAAGTATAAATTAAATCATTACCACCTAAAAAATTAATCCACCTGGTTTTTTTCATTCTCTCTCCTTCTTTCCACTCAATTATATCTTCACTTAATATATTATAGCAGTTCATGCATAAATACGAAGAAAAACGATTTTCAAAGTATAAAATCATAAAAAAAACACAAGGAAAGAGGTGATCATTCTCTATACCTTGTGTTATATTTCATATCTTTAAAACTTTATTTATTTTCAATATTTTTCATCGTTGGGAATAATAAAACATCTCGAATGGTGTGAGCATCAGTAAGCAACATCACTAGACGGTCGATCCCGATTCCTAAACCACCGGTAGGCGGCATACCGTATTCCAAGGCCTCGATAAACTCTTCATCAATCTCTTGCGCTTCGTCGTTTCCTTGCGCTTTCTCTTTCATTTGCGCTTCGAAACGTTCGCGCTGGTCGATCGGATCGTTCAATTCACTGAACGCGTTAGCATATTCATGTTTAGCAATAAACAATTCGAAGCGATCAGTAAAGCGTTCATCTTCTTTATTTTTCTTAGCTAAAGGAGAGATCTCTACAGGGTGACCGTAAACAAAGGTTGGCTGGATCAATTTTTCTTCAACAAATACTTCGAAGAATTCGTTGACCACATGTCCGAAAGTAGCGTAATCATCTATTTCCACGTTGTGCTCTCCAGCTAATTGACGCGCTTCTTCGTTCGTGTACTTTTTAAAGAAGTCTATCCCAGTTTCTTCTTTGATCATATCCACCATGTGACGACGCGCCCATTTCCCACCAAGCTGGATCGTTTCTTCTCCGTATGGCAATTCTGTCTTGCCTAATACTTTTTGGGAAACTGTCTGAATAAGCTTTTCAGTCAGATCCATGACATCTTCCATATCGTGAAAAGCCGTATATAGTTCCAGCATCGTAAATTCCGGATTATGCGTGGTATCGATTCCTTCATTACGGAATACACGTCCAATTTCATAAACCTTCTCCATGCCACCAACGATAAGACGTTTTAGATGTAATTCAATCGCAATACGTAAATACAACTCCATGTCTAATGCATTGTGGTGAGTCGTAAACGGTTTAGCCGCTGCCCCACCTGCAACATTATGCAGTAATGGTGTTTCCACTTCCAGATAATCTAACCCATTCAAATGATTTCTTATTTCCTGAATGATCTGACTGCGCTTAGTGAAGCGTTCAAAACTGTCTTCGTTAGAAATCAGATCCAAATAGCGTTGACGGTATTTCTGCTCGACATTAGTTAGACCGTGATATTTGTCAGGTAATGGGCGTAATGCTTTAGCGAGATAGGTTAATTCACTCGCACGAACTGTTACCTCGCCGGTATTAGTTTTCATGACCGTACCTTCTATACCAAAGAAGTCACCTAAATCAGCCTGGTTAAAACTCTCGTATTGCTCGTCTCCGATAGCATCTTTACGAACATACAATTGAATCAAGCCATTTTTATCTTTCAGATGAGCAAATCCGGCTTTCCCTTTACCACGTTTTGTCATCAAACGACCTGCTACTTTGACAGTTATCTCGGCGTCATGTAATTCTTCTTTAGTTTTTTCATCATAGGTTTCGTGTAGTTCAGAAGAATAATGTGTCCGCTCATAACGATCTCCAAACGGATCGATTCCGCGTTCTTTTAATTCGTTCATTTTTTGACGTCGAACAAGTATTTGATCAGTTACTGTTTCTTGATTTTGTATTTCATCAGACACTACTGCCACTCCATTCTTTTATGCTCTCAATTATTTCCCTTTTTATCTTTTCATTGTCGACCTTTTTTCCCGACTTTTCTTTTAAGAGTTTTTCTACTTCTATAGTAAAATCCGGTTTTATTTCAATCATTTTTGTAGGCTTTTTAATGCTCTCAAGATATCTTAGTCAGCTTTTACTGCTCATTCTAAATTATCGTACCATATTTTTTGTAAGGCATAAAGAAAAAGTTGTAGAAACGACTACGGCTTATCTGTTTCTTCTTTCAATTCATTAAGTTCTTCTTCGTTGAATTGATACGTGGTTCGGCAAAAGTGACACATAGCCTCTGCCCCATGATCTTCCTCCATCATTTCCTGTATTTCTTTTTTGCCTAAAGCAATGATAGCATCTTTGAAACGTTCTTTTGAACAGTTGCATTTAAACGAAACAGGTATGCTCTCTAGTATACGGGTAGAACGATCTGTGACTAATCGGTCAAGAATTTGTTCCGGTGTTTCACCTTCGTCCATCAACTTGGACATTAAAGGTAAGTTGCCGATCGCTTCTTCGACTTTTGCAATTGTTTCATCTTCTGCCTCAGGTAACACCTGCATCATAAATCCTCCAGCCGCTTTGACCGTTTCATCCGGATTAACTAGTACGGATAGGCCAATGGCGGAAGGCACTTGCTCACTGTTAGCCATATAATAGGTGAAATCTTCTCCAAGCTCGCCACTTATTAATGGGACTTGTCCTACAAATGGTCGTTTCATATTTAAATCCTTGCTTACTGTCAGCATTCCGTCTGTGCCTACCGCACCTTTAACATCAATTTTCCCTTGTTCATTTAAGGGTAAACGTACTTGTGGGTTTTTGATATACCCTTTTGTTTCTCCCTTACCATTGCTGTCTACTAGAATATATCCTACCGGACCCTTACCATCGATCCGCACGGTTAGTTTTTCGTCACCTTTAAGTGTCGTACCGAGTAACGTTGTTCCAACCATTGCTCGGCCTAGAGCAGCTGTAGCCGCACTCCATGTTCCATGTTTTTCCTGAGCCGTTTTGACCATATCCGTTGCATCGACGACATACACGCGAATCTGGTCATTATAACCTAATGCTTTAATCAGTTTATCTGACATTTTTTCACACACCTTTATTTTCATATCGAACCTTCCACTTGTTTACATGGAAAGAAGAGGAGGCGAATAATCCGCCATCCTCTTCTCTACTTGTTACGCTTTTGGTTCTTCGTCTTTTTTATCTGAATTCTCAATTTCTTGATCATCCGATTCATCCGAAGTTTCATCTGTCTGTCTGTCTTCAAATTGCTTTTCGCGTTCGCGTTCTTTTTTCTCACGCAGCGCTTTGACTTCTTCAAAGGACATGCCGATTTCCTCTTTTTCAGGATCTCTTTCAGCTTCTTCACTCTCGCGAGGGAATTCTGTTGCAGCTTTAACGTCGTTAGAAGGCATTTCACCTTTTTCAAATAGTGATTTGATTTGTTTCTCATCTAACGTTTCAATTTCAAGTAATTTCTGAGCAATTAAATGATGAGCGTCTTGATTTTCTTCAATGATACGTTTAGCTTCGGCGTGTGCCTCATTTAAAAGACGCAGCACTTCCTGATCGATCTGATAAGCGAACTGTTCAGAATAAGCTTTGGATTGAGAATAATCTCTACCCAAGAAGACTTGGCCGCCACCTTCGTATTGAACGGGTCCGAGCAAGTCACTCATTCCATATTCGGTTACCATGCTTCTAGCAATTTGCGTTGCTTGCTGGAAGTCGTTTGATGCTCCGCTTGACTGAGAATCAAAGATGATTTCTTCAGCTACACGACCACCTAGGAGTCCCACAAGTTGTTCACTCAATTCTTTTTTCGTCATCAAGAAACGATCTTCTCTTGGAAGCATGATCGCGTATCCGCCTGCGCGTCCACGAGGAACAATCGTTACCTTATGAACAATACGAGCATCACTTAAGACCAATCCGACAATGGTATGTCCCGCTTCATGATAAGCGACCATTGAACGTTCTATTTCAGAAATGACACGGTCTTTTTTAGCCGGTCCAGCAATCACTCGATCGTGTGCTTCGTCAAGATCTAATGCTTCGATCTGCTTGCTGTCACGTCGCGCCGCAACCAAAGCTGCTTCGTTCAGTAAGTTTTCTAAATCGGCACCGGAAAATCCGGGTGTTTGTCTGGCAATGATTCTTAAATCGACATTTGAAGCTAATGGTTTGTTTCTGGAATGGACTTTCAGAATCGCTTCTCGTCCTTTAACATCCGGTCTTCCAACCATGATACGTCTATCAAAACGTCCTGGTCTGAGTAAGGCAGGGTCTAATACGTCTTGACGGTTTGTCGCCGCAATAACGATTACGCCCTCATTACCTGTAAAACCATCCATTTCAACGAGTAACTGGTTCAAGGTTTGTTCACGTTCATCGTGTCCACCACCCATACCAGCACCACGCTGACGTCCTACAGCATCGATCTCATCGATAAAGATGATGGATGGCGCAGTTTTCTTCGCATTTTCAAATAAATCTCTTACACGACTTGCCCCAACACCTACGAACATCTCAACAAATTCAGAACCTGAAATCGAGAAGAAAGGTACACCGGCTTCACCAGCAACTGCTTTTGCAAGCAAGGTCTTACCTGTTCCGGGAGGTCCTTCTAACAGTACTCCTGCTGGAATACGTGCGCCTAAGTTAGCAAAGCGTCTTGGATCTTTCAAGAACTCAACAATTTCTACTAATTCTTCTTTTTCTTCATCAGCACCAGCGACATCCGAGAAACGGACTTTACTAGTTTTAGCGTCACTTTCTTTCGCTTTGGATTTCCCAAAGTTCATCACGCCTTTGCCACCACCTGCGCCGCCACCTTGACCTGCTTGACTCATCATGAAATAAATGAATCCAACAAAGAGTAAGAGGGGTAAGAATGAGAAAAGGAGACTTGTCCATATGCCTGTCGTCGGTTCTTCGACAGAAACAATATTGACTTCGTTTTCTCTAGCAAGCTGGTACATTTCATCTACAACATTATCGTTCATTAAAATATACGTGGTGAATTGTGTTGCATCCTGTTGATCCAGGCCACCAAATATATTGACACTTTCATCTTCTTCTATTTCTATTTCTTGTCCTTCACGAAATTGCCCTATAATTTCATATACACCAGCTGTTGGCTGCACTTGAAATTCTTCTATGCGATCGTCTTCCAAAAAATTAATAAATTCAGTTGAACTTACACTCTCTGAAGCTTGATCCTGTCCGCCACTAGTCGCCCAACTTGCAATACCAATTACTGCAAGAAAGACGATGACGTAGAAGAGGCCACTTTTGAAAAATCCTTTCTTCATGTCATCCTCCGTTTTATCACTTGTATTTTTATTATTATCTAAGCGTTGCTTAGAATAATAGTCTTGTATATGTTAACACACTTGACCATTTTTGACTATGAATTTTGTTTGATGATTCTGCCTGATCTGAATGAAGATATCAGTCATTCTATTCAGACTGATTGCTTACTGATATATTTCAGGTTTTAGGACACCAATAAACGGCAGGTTGCGGTAATTCTCAGCATAATCCAAACCATATCCTACGACGAATTTATGAGGAACATTAAAACCGACCCAATCTGCCTTGATATCTATTTTGCGTCCTGTAGGCTTATCTAACAAGGTCACGATTTTTACAGAAGCCGCTTTTCGGTACTTGAACATATCTTTCAAATACGCTAACGTGCCGCCTGTATCGATGATATCTTCGACGAACAAGACGTGACGTCCTTCAACGTTGGTATCTAAATCTTTCAAAATTTTCACTTCGCCAGAAGAGACTGTTTCATTACCGTAGCTGGATACATCCATGAAATCGATTTCCAGATACATATCCATCTGTTTGATCAGATCAGCCATAAACGGTAAGCCACCTTTTAATACACCCACGAGTAAAGGATTTTTCCCATCATACTCTCTTGAAAGAAGTGCTGCGAGTTCTTTTACTTTTTCCTGAATTTCTTCCTCAGAGATTAAAATGCTTTCCATATCTTTTTTCATGTTTTCGGTCTCCTTTTTGAATGTATTCATTAAGTCCTGCATAGTCCCTGTCTGGTACACAAGTACGTAGCTAATTGTATCAGTTAATGGGTTGAGTGACAACGGGGATTCTTTGTAGTTTATCAGCCAGATGATCTGCCCCTGATTATCCCTAACAAGCCAAGCTTCATCACGTTGTCGTCTAGGCACTTTCTGATCAATAAAGATATCTTTAATTTTTTTTGAACCCTCGAGTCCCTTAACTTCCATTTTATCTCCAGGTTGCCGGTGTCTTACGATTAATGGGTGCTCAACTTGTTCCTCATTCAAATAGATGACACGATACTTTTGGCTGTCCATCTGCTTGAATGCATCATACGAGAAGAGTCCTATCCTTTCATCGTCATTTAAGGGTTTCCACTTATTGAATTCCAAAGTGATCGCTGTCTTCATAAAGTCTGTCTGCTTCATTTGCATTGCATCGATTTTTTCGATCACACACGTACCGTATTCTTTTCGAGCGACAAATTGATTGGGTAATTCAAGAACGGTATTGGGACCTCCAGAGACAAACCAATCAACTAACAGATCAATATGTGTTTGACTGATTATGTATGCACCCTGACCACTGAATTTCTTGAAGGCTCGGCGCAAGACGATTTTTTGAAAGCCGGATTCTTGTTTTATAAATGATGGAAGTTTGATTGTTAGATTTTTGCGAGTGATTTGAAATGACCGTCTGATTTCTTCATTGATCAACGGTTCAACCACATTGAGCAGATCTTCAATATCTTTTGAGAATTCATAAACGTGTTTTTCAACTGCGGGGTTTTCTTTCTTTAGTTCCGGAATAATATGATGTCTGTAACGATTACGCGTATACTCCAATGAGGTGTTACTCTCGTCTTCTCGCCAGGGTATCCTGTTTTCTTCAGCATAATTTCGGATCATTTCTTTTGTATACGGAAGAAGCAGCCGTAAAACAACTTTCCCATCACGTATTCGCTCTGTAGAAATGCCCGTCAATTCGTCTAACGAACTTCCTTTTACGAATCGCATGAGTACCGTCTCAACTTGATCATCACGGTGATGAGCGGTCAAGATGAAGGAACTGTTTGTTTCTTTAGCGACATCTTCGAAAAAGTGATACCGTATTTTTCTCGCTTCCTGTTCGACACCTGAATCAGAGTGCTCGGATTTTGGCCATTGATACACATACACAGGTACATCATACTTACCGACCCACTCTTTTATGAACTTTTCTTCTTCATCCGAGTCATTTCTGAGATGGTGGTTGATGTGAGCGACAATTATAGTTGGTTTGTATTCAACGGGCAGCTGATTGATCATGTCAAACAGCACCATCGAATCCACCCCTCCGGAAACACCAATGACTACGCATTCTCCCGCTTGCCAGTAGGCATTTGATTTCACCTGGTTCAAAAAATCATCAGTCATATTCACCATTTCTCAAACCTTCCACCGATGCGACTTGTTATTTATTTATAAGTAAAAAGGATTCAGGGATACCCCTAAACCCTTTGTTCTATCTATTGATTTTATCTTATTACCCTTTGCGACCGCCACTGCCACCGCGTTTATTTTCAGTATGACGTTTAAGGGAAGTTAAGCGATCTTCACTATCTTTTAAAAATGAACTCATCAATGAATCGAAATCTTCTTTTTTCGCTACAGGACGCTTATTAGAAGAACTTGGACGCGGTCTGCTCGTGGTTTTCGGTTTGGCTTCTACCGCAGGTTTGTCTGTAGCTTTACGAATCGATAATCCGATCTTTCCATCATCTGCTATAGTTAAGACTTTCACGGTGATTGTTTGACCTACTTCTAATTCTTCGTTGATGTTCTCAACATAACTGTCTGACACTTCACTAATGTGTACTAAACCTGTTTTATTATTGCCTAAATCAATGAATGCACCAAAATTAGCAATACCCGTAACTTTTCCTTCTACTTTGCTTCCAACTTCAATTGACATATTTTCTATATATCCCCCTAAATAATTTGAATTAAGTATACCATGATAAAAAATGAGAATAAAGACTTATTGAAAAGATTGTGAATACATCTTGAATAATGTTCGTGTTCTTATTCCTTGTCTTCTTCGTTGTCCTTTTCTTCATTTTCAAAAAGCATTGAATCTTCTTCTGTCACCTCTGTATGATCCGGTTTCCTGTCATCAGGAAAACTGAAAACAATTTCATTATCTTTTGTTAAGTAATACTCACTGCGTGCCAGTTTAGCTACATATTCTTCATCTTCAAGTAATCCAATATAGTATTCCAATTCTTCTTGACGCAGATCGAGAGATTCTAACTCTTCTTGAGCGACAACCTTTTGTTCTTCTAATTGCTGGAGTCTATAGTAATTTCTCGCTAAGCCACTTCCAACCAATAAAATGAGCAGCACACCCGTTGCTATTATAAGCTGCATCCTTCTTTTCAACTTTCTTTTTTGTTTGAATTCTCTGATACTTTCAAGCGTTTTATGTTTTATGTATGGATTATCCATGCGTGTGACACTTGATTTTTTCTTACCCATATCATAACCCCCTAAATTAATTCTTTTCATTAAATCTTAATTGCTTAAAGTATAGCAATAAACCCCTCTGATGAAAAGAATCAGCAATCAATAAAAAAATAGAATAGTCTCATCTGACTCATTTTGTTCGAAATAAGCTGATGAGACACAATTCTATTGTTGTTTTTGTTCTATAATTTAATTTACCCAATTGTAACTATATTCTTGTGGAGGGCATCGGTTACTCACTCGAAGGTTCATGGGTCTCTTCTATAACAGTATACAAATCTTTGGCTTCATCTTTTTTTGTTGTATCTCTAATATCATCCACACTGATTTTCAATGTTTTGTTGCCAAAATGAATGGTCAATTCATCGCCTATGGCTACTTTGCTTGACGATTTTGCTGTTTTACCATTAATTAGAATACGATCCTTATCCGCGATCTCTTTAGCGACTGAGCGTCTTTTTATGATACGTGCTATTTTCAAATATTTATCAAGTCTCATCTTTGTCCCTCTTTTCTTCAGCTTTTATTTTTTGCCACAACGCATCCACTTCTTCTGCTGTTGTCGCTTTTACTCCGTCAAAAACATGTGGATGCCGTCTTCTTATTTTACGGTTCACGGTTTCCAGGACGTCTTCAAATGTAAACAGGCCTTCTTTTTCCGCATTGCTCGTCTGATACAAGAGCTGGACCAATACATCTCCCAACTCTTCCATCCAATTGTCACTGTCGTTATTCACAATGGCAGCAATCAATTCGTCAGTTTCTTCTCTGAGGTACCGTATCAATGACTTAGGTGTTTGTTCATTTATCCAAGCGTCCCCTTCATCAGCATCGGTGACTCTATCGATATAACGTTGTAATGTTGCAAGCGACGTTACTTGTTCATCCAGTTCAAGTGGCGGGATATAGAGCGATCTCAGATTATAAACGCCCTCAAACCGATCTATTTCATATAAAGGTAACCATTCAATGTGTTCGTCTTTGCTGCCAGCCGCATCGATCACAGCCACCTTGTGCTCATCCGGATACTTCTCCATCAAAGTTAATTTCACTTCTCCCGCCATCAGTGCATTGAACACCTGCATAATAATAACGTGCTGGCCGGTGTTAAGGGTATCGTGATTCAAATCAAACGAATCGAGCAACTGAAAGCCTTCCACCGGGTCAACCTGAACGGACTGAAAGAGATCATCTAAAAAGCTCTTGCCTCCGATGACGTTGACCTTTGCATAATTCTTTATCAGTTCTTTAACTGTTTTTTCAGCAACCATCGGATGACCGGGTACAGCGTATATAATATCTTTGTCTTCAGCTAATGTGATTAAATGGTTGACGATAGCTGTGTAAACTTTTTCAAAATCTTTATCGTTTTCCTCATATAAATAATCAAAAGATTCAAACTTTACTCCTTCTGCTTTTAATTCTTTAACAGCCGGATGATCCTCCGTTCTTAAATAGACGACCTCTGCTTCTTTGATTAATTTTCCGATTTTTATGGGCATTTGATCTTTATCTCCAGGTCCAAGACCTACCACGTTTATGCTATTCATCGTTTTCTCCTCGTTCTCATTATTTTTTCATTTTTTTTAGTAAAGCTAAACTTTGCCATTCTTCTTTTGTTAATATATCCAGTTTAAGTAAAGCAGCGATGATGATCGTCACACCCACAAAGACACCAATAAAGATGCTTATTGACGCAGTCAATCTCATTGACGTGCCGAAAACCGACTGACTCATATTCAGTGTGCCATACACACCAAGTCCCATAAGGCTTAACAATATACTATATTTAAGTATAAAGGAAGCGTCCAGCACTTCATCCCGAATCGCTTTATCCAGTTGCTTCGCCAGCAAAAGGAAAATGAGCATCAATGACACTACCGTTATAAAACTTGACCCCGCAATACCGACTGTTCGGACGGCAAACGTATTAAACGTTGCTTTAAAGACCAAACCAAACACGAGCGATCCCCATCCAAAAAGCGATGAAGTTGTGCTATGGATAATGGCGAACATCACATGTATCAATGACAGAATCAGAACGCTTAAACTGTATAATTGGAGCGCCTGAGTTCCTGACTGATCCTGAAACAGGGCTTGGTTCAACCAGGGCATGACTGCGATCAAGCCCACGGAGGCTGCACCGGAAAGAAGAGCGGTCAATTTCAAGATACGCACACTATTTCTGACCCATGCCTCTCTTTGTCCCGCTTTATGGTTGTTTCTCAGTAAAGGCAAAGTACTGGCTGCTAGACTTACGCCTAATACCAACCCTACTTGGACAAAAGGCTGGGAACGGTCGTAAACCCCTTTCATGACCATCGCCTGGCCAGAGGGATGCCCACCATCAATAAGTCCATTATACACTGTAAAAGAATCAATCAATTGAAACACCAATAACAAGCTGCTCATAAAGGTCAACGCTAACCCTTCGGTCAAAAACCGCTTGCCTATTGCTGGATAAGCAGGCGTTCCAACTGGTAACGTCGACGGCTTTAAATGACGGTCTGACTTTATAAAAAAGAGACCGACGACAATCGTTCCCACTAAAGCACCTATCCAGCTGCTCCGCATCGCCCAGGTTCCCATTTCGTAAACCGATAGATCCATTTTTGCAAATAATACAGCGACAACAATAAGCAATGTCACACGAACAAGTTGTTCAGCTACTTGAGACAGTGCTGTTGGTTTCATGTTCATTAATCCCTGGAAATACCCTCTTCCCATAGATAAAAAAGGGATAAACAGGTAGATCACTGAGGTTGCTCTGATTACGGGAGCGAGTTGTCCGTCACCCATTAACTGAGCTATTTGAGATGAGAGGAGGAACAGAAACACAAAGGCACCGATGGAAAATAAGGTTACCCATACTTGTGTCCGTTTGATCACCTCGCGATGCTGCTCTTCACTACTTTCAGCAATCAGCTTTGATATATACAAAGGAAAGCCGTTTAGTGCTAACACTGAGGCTATTCCATAAAAAGGGTAAACTTGTTGATAGACATAAAAGCCTTCATTACCTGTCAAGTTTTGTAAAGGTATTTTGTATAACGCACTCAGCAGTTTAGTTATGAAGGCGGCTCCTGATAACAGAGCCGCTCCTTTTATAAATTTATTTGTCTGGCTCATCATGTGTCCCCTGGCTTACTTGTTCT
Source organism: Alkalibacterium sp. 20 (assembly GCF_001885615.1). Lineage (GTDB taxonomy): Bacteria > Bacillota > Bacilli > Lactobacillales > Carnobacteriaceae_A > Alkalibacterium. The sequence goes on from NZ_LSRN01000018.1 coordinate 13,284, forward strand.
TTCTCACTTTCCATTCGATAGGCCGCACAAAGTTTAGAAAATTTCACCAGGGCATCCAACCAGATATCATCATGCATCCGTTTGGGCAGTATAAAGTCGATGGCTAATTTACCTTCTGCCTGCATATCCGTTTTCAGCGGAATATCTTTCAAGGCTTTAAACACTTCAGGTAATGGATATTTGCGGGTACCTTCGAGTGAGAATGTCACTTTAACTGTATTTTGATCGCGCTTAATGGTTTCGATCAACGCCGTTTCACTATACATTTTCAACAAACCGATAGAAAGTAAATCTGCGACTGCTTGAGGGTAATCACCGAAACGGTCAATCAATTCATCCAACAGTTCGACATACTCTTCCTCGGATGAAAATTGACGGATACGTTTATACAGCTCGATTTTTTGTCTTTCATCTTCTACATATGTGCTTGGCAGGTAAGCATCAATCGACAGGTCCATTTCAACGATAGTTTTGACTTGCGTCTTGTCTCCACGTTTTCTAGCCACTGCTTCAGATAACATTTGCGAATAAAGATCGAAGCCGACACTGTCAATGAAGCCATGCTGCTGTTGACCTAAAAGATTTCCTGCGCCGCGGATAGCCAAATCTCGCATAGCGATTTTGAAACCTGATCCGAGCTCTGTGAAGTCTTTGATTGCCTGCAGCCTTTTCTCGCTTACTTCTGTCAGCACTTTATTCGGCTGGTGCATAAAGTAAGCATAGGCAATGCGGCTGCTTCGCCCTACGCGTCCTCGAAGTTGATATAATTGAGACAAGCCCATTCGATCAGCATCTTCTACGATCAATGTATTGACATTAGGTATATCCACGCCCGTTTCGATTATGGTCGTGGTGACCAGCATGTCGAATTCTCCTTGAATGAACTGATAAAGGACATTCTCCAATTGATTATCGCTCATTTGCCCGTGCGCATAGGCGATCCGGGCCTCTGGAACAAGCTGCTGCAACTCATCTGCTCGCTGCTGTATCGTGCTGACACGGTTATGGAGATAAAAAACTTGTCCTCCACGTGCCATTTCTCTTTGAATCGATTCTTGAACGACTGCGCCATTCATTTCCATCACATATGTCTGCACAGGGTAACGGTTAGCCGGAGGTGTTTCAATGACCGATAAATCGCGCACTCCCAGCATAGACATATGCAAGGTTCTTGGTATCGGTGTTGCCGTCAAAGTCAAAACATCGACTTCATTTTTCAATTGTTTGAGGCGCTCTTTATGTTTGACCCCAAATCGCTGCTCTTCGTCTACAATAAGCAGGCCTAAGTCTTGAAATTCGATGTCTTTGGATAAGATCCGATGTGTGCCGACGACGAGATCAATTTGTCCTTTTCTAAGACCATCGATGGTTGCTTTTAACTGTTTACCCGTTCGAAAACGACTCAAAATCCCAATTTGAACAGGGAAATCAACAAACCGCTCCAGCATCGTTTCGTAATGCTGTTGCGCTAATACCGTCGTTGGCACTAGAAAAGCAACCTGCTTGCCATCTTGAACCGCTTTAAACGCGGCTCGCATGGCTACTTCCGTTTTTCCGTAACCAACGTCACCCACAATTAAACGATCCATCGGTTTCGGTTTCTCCATATCCCGTTTCACTTCATTGATAGAACGCATTTGGTCTTGCGTTTCTGTATAAGGAAAGGCATCATCAAATTCATTCTGGTAGGCATCATCTCTAGTATACGCATAGCCTACTTTACTTTCTCGTACTGCGTAAAGTTCGATCAGATCATCTGCAATATCTTCTACTTGGGCAGCGACACGTTTTTTCGTTTTTGCCCATGAGGTACCACCAAGTTTATTTAACTTTGGTGTTTTCCCTTCCGAAGATACATATTTTTGAAGCAGATGCAATTGGGTAACTGGAATAAAGAGTTTTGATCTATCACTATAAACAATGGATAAATAGTCTTGGTGAACCCCATCGATTTCCATCGTTTCCAGACCCGTGAACTGACCGATCCCGTGATTCACATGGACCACAAAGTCTCCTTTTTCCAGCTCCGAATAACTTTTAAGGCGTTCAGCATTTGTAATATTCTGACGTCTCGGCTTTTTCTTGGGTATACGGTTGAACAGTTCTTTTTCGGTAAGTACTGCAATTTTCTCCTCCGGCAACTCAAAACCGGTCTGCACACTCGAAGTCATGACTTGCGTGATATCCGTTCTGATCGTTCCGTCTAGCGAAAGCGTGCTCGGTATTTCAAAATCCAGTAAGGTCTGATGAACTTTTTCAGCTCGTTCTTCACTTTCAGTCATAACTATGACTGTATAGTGCTGTTTTTTCCAACGTTCCATTTCTGTTTTGACTAACGGCATTTGACCAAAGAATTTTTGCATGGTTCGGTACTGGAAAGGATGAATCGCATCCAATTTCAGTCCCTGCATTCCTTTTTGAAACAAGGCGAAATGTAATTGTGGTTGATATGAATGCTTAAGCGACTCTCTGAATGAAACAGAAAAAGACTGCTTGTACAGGACATTACCATTAGCGAACTGACCGGTTATCCATTCCGCTTCTTCTTCGTCCAACCGGGCTTCATTTTCTATGATCCGCGGGTATTCATCCATGACTATGACCGCTTCTTTTGAGGCATAGTCTAAAACGGTCGCCTTATCTTTGTATAGAAAATCCGTATATCGGGCGAGCTCTTCAACATACGCCTCTTCTCTTATTGCATCCATAACAGCTGTAATACTGCTTGTTAATCGTTCTCTAACTTCTTCTTCCTTCATTTTTTTCAATGACCGAGCCAAAGCTTTATCAAAACGTTTCAAAATTTCATCTTTTTCGTCGACGAGTAATAGCGCATCCGACGCTGGAATGATAGTGACTTGTTTAACGTTGCGACTTGAGCGTTGCGTATCAGCATCAAAATATCTCAAAGAATCGACTTCGACATCAAACAGTTCCATTCGAACCGGATTCTCCTCTGTCAAAGGATAGACATCGACGATTCCCCCTCGGATACTGTATTCTCCAGGTGCGGAAACTTTTTGTTCCCGGTGGTAACCCATCTTCGTCAGTTTAAAGGTGATTTCATCCAGTTCAACTTCATGACCTAAAGAAACAGACAGTTCTGCCTGTTTAAAGACGTCGGGATCAGGCAGGATCTTTCGAGCTCCAGCAAGCGGAACGACAACGATCCCCGGTTCTTCTTTAAGTAAAAAATCAAGAGCTTTTACACGGTCTGCCCGTGCTTCAGGGGATGCAATAGCCATTTCAGCATGAAGCATATCATCAACGGAAAAGAGGTGAAGTTGTTCATCCGAAACGAGTCCAGTTAAATCTGCAATCATTTGGTTAGCATAATATAAATTTTGTGTGACCACTACAATAGGTTTCTGTTTTTCCTCAAGTAACCCTTGCAGGAAAAGTGTTCGTGCTGATCCGGCTATACCAGTGAGTAATTGCCTACTTTCATCAGCCAGTGTATCAAAAACCTTTTGTATTGAAGGTTTTTCGCTTAAAAATGTGTGTAGTTTAGACACGCTTATTGTCTCCTTTTTGCTCAATTAAACTGAGTCATTGTATCCACATAAGTATGACCTTCCGCCCAATAAATCGAAGCGTCTGCTGCTTTCTTCACAGCCATTAACATGTTTTCGTGATCAGATTTATGAAAAGGACTGAGCACATGTGAAACAACAGATTGGTTTTCGAAAGGACGCCCCACTCCCATACGCACGCGATTGAAATTTTGCGTGCCTATATGATCAATAATATCCTTGATACCGTTATGTCCCCCGGCACTTCCTTTTTGTCTTAAGCGTATTTTACCGGTTGGCAGATCCATATCGTCGTATATAACGACGATATCTTCTTCGTTTAAATCGTAGTAATCCAGCCATGGTCTCACTGAACGTCCTGAATCATTCATGTATGTCTGCGGTTTTATCAGAAGAACTTTTTCTGTTCCTATCATGCCTTCTGCGTAAACCGATTCAAATTTAGAGCGGTTGAACGTCCAACCTTTTTGATAAGCGATCTCATCTAACGTAATAAATCCAATATTATGTTTAGTTTTTGCATATTTGCCACCGGGATTACCTAGTCCAAAAATTAACTTCATAACTGTCTCCTCATAATTACATTGGGCTTTAAAGAAAAATTCGAAAATCTTTCCATATCATCCCATTTATTTTGTATCATTTAAAATAGTCCTGAACATACAAAAAAGCTGAACGGCTACGTCCAGTCTTTTATATTATTCTATTATTATAGCATATCTTTTATTCCTAACCCACCTGTTCAGGTTCAGGTTTTCTTAACGAATTTATGCTGACAAGACGGGCATGTGATCCGTATTTTTTTCCTGCCACGAGGAACTCTGATTTTTCGTTTACAGTTCGGACATTTTGTAATTTTAAATGCTTTCCTTTGTATCCATCGGTTTCTTGTTTTTCTATAGCTTATAAAGAGTGACTGTTTCACTCTGATATACTGCTGCAACTCTTTGCGACGATTCCCTTTCTCTGTCGAAACTATGCGTAATCCGGCATAAGCGATAGCAGCCATTCCAACAGCGGTCAGGATGATCCCTTCTGAAAAATTACTGAAAATACCTAACACCAGTCCAAACAGGAGCAAAGCTTTTGAAAATTCATCATAGCCATAACGGCCCTTCATATAAAACAATATCTTGCTGATCCATTGCATACCATTCATTCCTTTTTTCTCTATCATTTATATTTTATACCTTTTACATAAGTCAGTATACAGGATAAGTTTTAAGAAACAATGAAGAATAACAAAAAAAGCCAAAGAAATTTATTAGAGCATCCTTTGGCTTTTTTCATTTATTTATTCTCCTTGAGATGCTGAAACGATAATGTTCTCGTATCTTACTAACTCTTCAGCGTCAGCTTCGTCGCCGCCTTCCCATAAATCTTCATCAGAAACACCGACTTGAAACTCTTGATCAGCGTCAGTAGCGCTTACTGTATATGTGAAAGCACCTTCTTCAACTGCTGGTTTGTCAATGACTGCTCCATCTTGCATAACAAACGCGAAGATTTCAGCATCTTCTTCAGCAGACGCTGCTGAACCACTGATGGTCGCTTCGCCCTCTTCAGGAGTAAAGATATAGCCGTCTTGAGACCATGTTCCGCCGGTAACTTCTAATTCAACAGATGAGGTGTAGTCCAAATCACCCTCTATGTCATCAATGATATCATGAGCGTTTTGGCCATTTTCTTCATCTGACTCTTCTGTTGTTTCGTCAGTTTCTTCAACTTCAGCTCCGTCAGTTTCTTCGGTACCCTCTTCCATCTCTGGGTCAGATACCGGCTCTTCGTCCGTATCGCAGGCTGCTAAGGCGAGCGTTGATACAGCTAATAAACTCACTAATTTCATGTACTTCATTTTTTTCATTCCTCCTATGTTCTTGTGTTTGTTTCATTAAAATTATGCCATTATTTAAACATTCTTTTATTAGAAATTATCATACCATAATAATAAAATCAGCACAATTATTTATATGTGGTCAAAATAACATAGCGAACGTTATTTTATTTTTCTGCTTTAAACCGATCCTGCAGCTTGACTCTCGTCGCCTTGACTTATATTATAAGTACACTATGCTAATTTTTTCGAGTAAAAAATTCAGTGTTTTCAGACATGTTGTTACCTATACCACTACATTTTTTCGTTAGCGATTAAATGTATTGACTTTATGAACAAATACCCTTATTATAGTAATGCTTGTCAACAATACCCGTCATTTAGATATGGCATGGGGTATATACCAATTTTCAAAAATTAGAAAGCTCTCTGGAAGGTGGAAAAATTAATGTGTGGAATTGTAGGATACATCGGAAAAAAAGATGCTAAAGATATTTTATTACACGGATTAGACAAATTAGAATACCGCGGTTACGACTCAGCAGGTATTTATCTATTAAACAAAGCTCATGATGGTCATTTGTTTAAAGAAAAAGGCAGGATCGCTGCTTTACGAGAAAAGGTAGATGCCTCTGTTGAAGCAACTGCCGGCATCGGTCATACACGCTGGGCTACTCATGGTGTCCCAAGTGTACGTAATGCGCATCCTCATCAATCTATAAGCGAACGTTTCACGATCGTTCACAATGGTGTGATCTCCAACTATCAGGAAGTTAAGGATGCTTACTTAGATGGCGTTGAATTAAAAAGTGATACAGATACAGAAATCATCGTTCAACTCATTTCCTGGTTTGTAGAAACCGAAGATCTCAAGCTCCTTGATGCATTTAAAAAAGCGATCGTTACATTAGAAGGCTCTTACGCGATTGCTTTGATGGACAGCGAAAATCCTGATGTCATATATGCAGCCAAAAATAAAAGTCCTCTTTTATTAGGCAAAGGCGAAGGTTTCAATGTGATTTGTAGTGATGCCATGGCGATGATCAAAGAAACTGATCAATTTGTCGAGTTAATGGATAAAGAAATCGCTACTGTAACCCGTGAAGCTTTGATTATCGAAGATTATGCTGGAGATATCATCGAACGTGATTCTTATACAGCTGAAATCGACTCTGACGATTTGGAAAAAGGAACATATCCATATTACATGTTGAAAGAAATCGATGAACAACCTGCTGTTATGCGTCGCATTTTACAAAGATATCAGGATGAACAAGGGCATCTATCTGTCGATCAGGCTATCGTAGATAAAATGCTGAACTCCGATCGTGTGTACATTATTGCTGCAGGAACGAGCTATCATGCTGGTTTAGTTGGCAAGAAATTAATTGAATCCCTGACACATATCCCTACTGAAGTTCATGTGTCGAGCGAGTTCGGTTATGATACCCCGATCTTATCTGAAAAACCATTCTTCATATTTATTTCTCAAAGCGGTGAAACAGCGGACAGTCGTCAGGTGCTTGTTAAAACAAACTTGCTTGGACATCCGTCTTTAACCGTAACCAATGTCTCTGGTTCTACATTATCTCGTGAATCAACTTATACTTTACTTTTAAATGCCGGACCCGAAATTGCGGTTGCATCGACTAAAGCTTACACTGCACAGATTGCTGTGCTGGCTATTTTAAGTGAGATCGTCGGTCTTGAAAAAGGTCTGATCAACAAAGGTACCATGTTACATGATATTGGTATCGTTGCTAATGCAATGCAATCCATCGTTGATGATAAAGAAACAATTGAAGAACTTGCTTCTGAATACTTGAGTATTTCACGTAACGCCTTTTATATCGGACGCGGTATGGATTACCATGTTGCTTTAGAGGCAGCACTGAAATTGAAAGAAATTTCTTACATTCAAACTGAAGGCTTCGCAGCTGGAGAATTAAAACATGGTACCATTGCTTTAATTGAAGAGGGTACGCCTGTGCTGGCAATCATCACAGAAAAAGCTGTTGCCGGACATACACGAGGTAACTTGCAGGAAACGAAAGCGCGTGGTGCCCACACCATGGTTATTTCCATGGATGGTCTAAACCGTGCAGACGATCAAATCGTTATTCCGCAAGTAAATCCACTCCTATCTCCGTTAGTGAGTGTCATACCGACACAACTGCTTTCTTACTATAGCAGTTTGCATCGTGGTAACGACGTGGACAAACCCCGTAACTTAGCAAAATCAGTCACCGTTGAATAAATAAACGAAAAAAAGCTGCGTACTCATGAGTACGCAGCTTTTTTTCGTTTTCAATTTATTTTTATATGGTTAAATCAACTCGAGACTCTTATATAACAAACCCTCAAAACGGCTTGTTTTTGAAAATCAAACATAAGAAAAGGCACACTCCCCATCGAGCGTGCCTTTTCTTATGGTTGTTTTAATTATTTTTCCAATCATTGTACAAGCGGTCCATCATGGACGAGACGCGTTCCCCAATTTCTTTATAAGCTTTTGTTTCCAAGTTCGCTAACGAAACGCGCACTGTCCACTTGCTCGAGCCAAACGCTTCTGCCTTGAGCAGCATCAGACATTCTTCTTCTGCTAATTTTGTGACAATATCAGTCATCGTCCAGGTTTCTTCCACGAATGATTTAAATGCTAAACTGTAACGTTTTTCCATCCACCAGTCAAAGTCGATTTCACAGTAATACGCTGTGTTCAGACTTTTATAAGGGATGGACATCTCTAATGAATCATAAAGAAGCTTGCCTCTGGTCTGACAAATTCCCATGACTCCTTTTTTATATTCATCTTCCGTATCCAGGAGTGCATATAAGCTAAACAATGTCATCATGACTTGTTGTGGTGCAGACAAGCCTGCTGCATGATTCAAAGCTACCGAACGACTATCAGCCACTAAACGATCTATAAATAATATTTCGCGCGGGCTAGAGGTCAATGTCCCATATCGCTCATCCAATGCTTCCTTCTTAGCCTCAGGCAATTCCCGAAGGCGTTTGTCGAAGATGTTTTCTTTAGCCAACGCGATGGTTCCTATACGCCATCCAGTTGCGCCGAAGTATTTGGAGTAAGAATAAATACAGGCTGTGTTATAAGGGATCGCTGTGAATAACGATGTGAATTCCTTTAGAAAAGTCCCGTAAACGTCATCTGATAAAATCATTAAATCAGGGTTGTCGTTTTTAACGATATCTTTCATTTGTTCGATGGAATCTCCGTAAATCGCATTGGCTGTCGGATTACTCGGGTTGACAACAAAGACGGCTTTGATTTCTTTATTTCTCAGACGATCCAGTTCGGATACTGGAAACTGGTAACTTCTCTGTCCGTCTATCTCCATTAATTCAGCACGGATATATTCGACGTCAAATCCATATTCCGGTAGTTCTGGTATTTCCATATAGGGCGCAAAGGTTGGGACCATCAGCGCTATCTTATCATGTTGCTCCAGTAAATGGTTGTAGACAAGCGACTTGAAGGTGTAAACGATCCCTGCTGTCCCACCTTCGACCGCAAAAATATCAAACGGAACAGTATTTGAATCAAAAAGCTCATGATGTAAATACTGTTTGATCGGTTGTTCGCAGGCTGTGAGCACACGTTCAGGATAAGGATAATTATCCCCGATGCTGTAATCCAGCATTTGATTTAACCATGTTTCTTTCGGCATACCTAATAAGTGTGACCCGTCGTTCCAAATATCTTGTAAAAGTTGTGCCCCAGGTGAATTTTTTCCGTTAATAAATTCTTCAAAGCGTGCGGTTTGCCCTACTTTTTCTTTAATCTTCGTACCAATTGATTCTTTTTCTTTGCGCATGGTTTCTGTTGTAGCAAATTCACCTAACAGGAAATACGCTGCTCTTGGGATCGGTGCTGTCCAGTTGGGATTTCCCCTTCCGGCGTTTAGCCATTCTTTGTTCGTGTCCTGATGGACCATTCTGCTTTCAAGATATAAATTCAATTCAAATGGGCTTAAACTTTCTAAGTTTTGTTTCAAGGTTCCACTCCTATAATTTTTGTGTTTACTATAATTTCAATTATTTTTTTTCGTTTATTGTTTTTTCGTTTATTGTTAGTGAGTATAACAAACAACCTTGTCAAATCAAAGGTCATAGGCTGGTACTTAGTAGAGTTTTAGTTTAACCTCATTTGTTTATCATATGATTGTGAAAAATAAAAAGAAGGCTTTCTCAATGAAAGCCTTCCCGTTAACGTATTCATGTTTTTGATGACACCTTGTATTGCCTTTTTTTTATTCGTATTTTTTAAACCATGCTGTAATTTCCTTCATTCGATCTAATCGCAAATGCGGGAGTCCTGCTCGAGATAATCCGTGGCTCGATTTCGGATAAAGAACCAGCCGGGTATCGACACCTTGTTTTTTCATCGCAATGTACATTTGTTCACCCTGCTCTTGCGGGCAACGCATATCTTCTTCACCATGCATCACAAGAAGTGGTGTCTTGATATTATGTGCGTAAGCCAAAGGAGACATCGACCATAAATCTTGAGCATCGCGGATTTCTTTTTCCAGTTGGAATTCAACAAAGAAAGCTCCGACGTCACTCGTCCCATAGAAACTGATCCAGTTGGAGATAGAGCGCTGGGTCACTCCGGCTTTAAAGCGATCGGTATGTCCGACGATCCAGTTCGTCATGAACCCGCCGTAACTTCCGCCAGCAACAAACATGCGGTCATTATCGATTTCTGGATGCTTTAGAAGGACGTGATCTGTTCCTAAAATCAAGTCTTCGTAATCCTTGTTGCCATAATCGCCTATAATCGAAGCAACGAAATCTTGCCCATAGCCATTTCCGCCTCGAGGATTTAACAGGATAATACCATATCCTTCACTTGCCAGCTGCTGCATCTCATGGAAGAAAGTTTCTCCATAACAGACTTGCGGCCCACCGTGAATATATAAAATAGCTGGATGATTCTTCCTGTTTTTCGTTGGTGCCACGTACCAGCCTTCAATATCCCAGTCATCTGCTCCTTTGTACCAGAAATGTTCAACGTCAGCATATTCGTGCTCACTTGAGAATGCCTCGTTCGGATCATAAAGAACATCAAGTTTTCCATTATTTAAATCTAAAGAAGCCAGGACACTGGGCGTATTTAAATCGGAATAGGTGATAACACATTCTTCATCTTCGATCAATGCTCCATCAGTTATATGAATACGTTCGTCTACAATCAATTCGCTATTGCCTTCAAGGTCTCCTTTGTAAAGTTGCAGCTTGCCTTCTTCGGTAACTGGGTAAACATATGAGTCGTTTGCTAACCAAATGATCGGAAAACCACTTGTTTTTTGCTGGAAGTCACCGATGATGACGTCTCCAACCTGTTTATCTTTTTTTGAGAGTGACTTGAATGTACCCTCACTACGGTTCCATCCATACACTTCGTTAAGTGTCACAAACGCATGAGAAAAATCATTCCCTGTAAACAAGAAAAATTCTTCCGTCTCATTTACTGCCTCAAACGAAAAGCTGCCTTTTGGAATATCTTTCGTGACCAATCGTGAATCTTTTGTTGCTATGTCGTATTCAAATACACTTGCGCCATAAACCCATTCATCATCGGGATTTAATTTATCTGCATAAAGCAGGAAACTTTCATCTTTTGATACATATTGAAGACTAAACGGACGGTCTTTTTCCAGTATGACTGAGACCGTTTTAGTGGCTCTGTCGATCCTTTTTATTTGATGCGTTTTCTCAACGTCAGTTATCCCCTGTCCGTCCATTTTATATTGCAGTTTGGTGATCTTTTTGGATTCGATCTTTTTAGTATATTTATTATTTTCTTTGGTTTCATCATTTCCTTTTTCTACTTCAGGTTTCACAGAGGTCTGATAGTATAACGAAGCGCCCTTACTCGTCCATTCATAGCTGCTGACACCCTCTTTTTCATCGGTTAGAGCTTTGGCCCCACCACCACTTAGAGGCATAATGTATACCTGCATTTTTTCATCCTTAGAAGCTGATAAAAAGCTTAACCATCTTTTATTCGGACTCATATCCAGTTGAGAAGGATTCAGTTCTTCACTGATCCACTCAACTCGTTCATTCGTCTTTTTATGTATACTCCAAGCTGAAGTCAAATATTTATTTTTTTCTTTATCCGTTCGTGTTTCCAAATAAAATAAACGGTCTCCATTAGCTAAAGGTTGTGATATATTCTTTAAATCAAATAAACTTTCGCTTGTTATCGGTTCCAAATTAACATCTCCTATTATTGATTAATATTGCGTTAAAAAACTATTATCATCTTCTCATTTAAAGCGGTTCTCGTCAATAAACAATCCCTAAGTAAGTGTCTATTCCAAGAAGTTTCTGAAAAGAAAACGACCATTTTTATGTTATACTTATGCAAGAATCAATTGAAAGGAATGGTAAACATGGAATTGAACAGTAAACAACAAAAGATCATATTAATTGGTGATGGTGCAGTTGGTTCGAGTTATGCTTTCGCGTTGATCAATCAGAATATCGGTCAAGAGCTAGGCATTATTGACATCAACAAAGAAAAAGCTGAAGGAGATGTCATGGATTTAAATAGTGCTTTAGCTTTTACAGCACCTAAAAAAATCTATGTTGCCGACTATGCAGACTGCCATGATGCTGATCTGGTTGTTTATACAGCAGGCGCTGCCCAAAAACCAGGTGAAACACGCTTGGACTTGACTGAAAAAAATCTACTTATCACTAAATCAGTAGTTGAGAATGTAATGAAAAGCGGTTTTGACGGCATCTTTTTAGTCGCTACAAACCCTGTAGATATTCTAACCTATGCTGTGTATAAACTGTCTGGTCTTCCTTCACACAAGGTTATTGGTACAGGTACAACATTAGACAGCGCGCGTTTCCGTCATGCCATAGCTGACCTTTTAGATGTCGATGTACGTAATGTCCACGGCTATATTATTGGTGAACACGGCGATACTGAATTTCCAGTTTGGTCGCATGCGAACGTTGCCGGTTTGGAAATAACTGAATGGTTAAGTAATAACCCTGATACAGACGAGGAGGCACTTGTAGAAATATTCTTTTCTGTTCGTGATGCCGCTTATGAAATAATCAAGCGTAAAGGTGCTACTTTTTATGGTATTGGTGCTTCACTTGCACGTATTACACGCGCAATTTTAAATAACGAGCACGCCGTACTGCCGCTTTCTGTATATTTGGAAGGCGAGTATAAACAGAATGATATCTATATAGGTTCACCCGCAATCATCACTAGTTCAGGTATTAAAAAAATCGTAGAAATCCCACTTAATGATTCTGAAAAAGCAAAAATGACTCACTCTGTTAATACGCTTCGCACTCATTTAAAAGAAGTACTGGAAAAAAATCCCGATATAGGGTTCACCATAGACTAACGATGATTGTTCAAGTCAGAACAAATCATTCAACTTAAAAAGCAGCAGACATGAGCGTTTCTCTCAATGTCTGCTGCTTTTTAAGTTCTTCATTTACATTGGAATAATAACGTCATCTTCTTCATAAATCTCTTCACCTTCAGCCGATTCTGCACGGATTTCGATAATCAATTTATGTGGTAATACGACTGCCGTTTCGCCAGGGTTACTGATCCAACCTCTTCTAACGCCTAACTGATCCGGACTATTATCTTCTTTGTTCCTGATGCGCGTCCCATCCACTTCGATAATATTATACTGCCCTTCAGCAGGTATTAAAGTGAATTCTTCATTCGGCGTATCTTCGTTTAATTCCACCTGGTAAACTTCCTCGCCAGAAATTTTAACGGTCGCTATGATCCGGGCATCGGCAGCCACTTGACTCAGTTGTATGCCGTATACCACATGGGGAATGAACGAGCCGAGAAGAAGGATGACAATAATCACAACATCCAAAGGCTTCATATTCCTTAAATGATATTTCGTTTTCTTGAGCATCCTTCTTCTCTCCTTTCACGAATAAAAGACGCCTTCGTTCTCAAACACATTCATTTATATTCTCGTAAGTACTGAGCAATGAATGCGTCGCGATTGAGGGCGTCTATTATCTCTTATTCGTCGTCTTTGATGTAACCTTTAAATTGTTTTTCAAATAATGGTGATACAGAGCGGTTTTCATGAATTCGTTTAATGGCATGTCCCATTAATTCACCAACACTGACCTGGATGATCTTATCAATCATTTTTTCTTCCGGTAACATGATCGAATCTGTCACAATCATTTTCTTGATCGGTGAAGCTTCTATCCGTTCAATTGCCGGACCAGAAAAGACCGGGTGTGTCCCACATGCGTACACTTCTTTTGCACCTTTTTCCACCAAAGCATCGGCAGCTAAAGTGATCGTGCCAGCCGTATCGATCAAGTCATCGATCAAGACGGCTGTTTTGCCTTCTACATTACCCACAATATTCATCACTTGCGAAACATTCGCTTTCGGACGTCGTTTATCAATAATTGCAATTGGAGATTTCAGGAATTCAGCCAATTTACGGGCACGTGTCACTCCACCGTGGTCTGGGGAAACAACAACCGTGTCTTCGCCACCTAATCCTTTATCAAGGAACCAGTTTGCGAGTAAGGAAGCACCCAATAAATGATCAACTGGAATATCGAAAAACCCTTGAATCTGAGAAGCGTGTAGATCCAATGTCAGCATACGATCTGCACCAGCCATTGTGATCATGTTAGCTACTAACTTCGCTGTAATCGGTTCTCTCGAACGCGCTTTTCTGTCTTGTCTTGCATAACCGTAGTAAGGCATGACAATGTTGATTGTTTTCGCGCTCGCACGTTTTAACGCATCGATCATGATCAAGACTTCCATTAAATTATCATTGGTCGGCGCTGATGTTGATTGAACGACATACACATGGTCTCCTCGAATGCTTTCTTCGATATTGATGCGGATTTCGCCATCGCTAAATTTCGTTACAGAAACATCCCCAAGTTCTATACCTATATCTGCTGCAATCTTTTCAGCAAGAGGTATATTAGAACTCAACGCAAAAATCTTCAATTTTGGATCAGAATATTGTTCGGACATGTGGGCCTCCATTATTTTTATTCTTATCATTTATATATTATCAGTTTATGCCTACACGACAAATAAATCAACCATAGAACTAATTGAAAGCCCTATTTTAGAGAAAATTCTAATCTTTGTGAGGCATTTTTTTGAAATAGCCTTCTTTATTAACCTGTCGTGCCCGTGCAATAGCCAGGGATTCAGAAGGGACATTGTCGGTAATGGTCGACCCGGCAGCAATGTAGGTATTAGCTTCAATATCAACTGGTGCAATCAAGTTCGTGTTACACCCGATGAAAGAATTGTCTCCAACATTGATATGATGTTTCTGCTTGCCATCGTAGTTGACAAAAACAGTGCCACAGCCTAAGTTGATGTTTTCTCCTAATGTCGCATCTCCGACATAAGTTAAGTGACCAACTTTCGTATTTTTCCCTAACGTCGCTTTTTTAATTTCGACAAAGTTACCGATATGTGCATATTCGCCAACCACTGACTCCGGTCTTAAATGACTATTCGGACCAATATTGCTGTGATCCTTCATAACTGATTCTTCGATCAACGAACTTCTGACTTTGACATTGGAATGAATCGTGCTGTTCTCAACGATGGAATGCGCACCAATCACACAATCTTCACCAATGACCGTTTTGCCTTTTAAATAGACGCCCGGCTCGATCAATGTATCTTGACCGATCTTTACATTACTTTCAATGTACGTTTGATCAGGATCTACCATCGTTACGCCATTACGCATGTGTTGCATATTGATTCGTTTCTTCATCAGTTTGTTTGCTTCAGCCAAGGCAACACGATCGTTTACGCCCAGTGCTTCTTCTTTGTTATCTAACTGATAAGCAGAAATCAATTCATCTTGATTTTTCAATATTTCCATCAAGTCTGGCAAGTAATATTCTCCTTGAGAATTGTTATTGTCGACTTTTTTTAAGGCTTGAAATAATGCCTGATTATCGAAACAGTACGTGCCTGTATTTATTTCTTTGACAGCTTTTTCTGCTTCTGAAGCATCTTTTTGTTCAACGATTTTTGAAACGGAACCATCTTCTGAACGAATCACACGACCATAGCCAAACGGATCGTCTGCATATGCTGTTAGGACTGTCGCTTTTGCCTGAACGTTTTCATGATGAGCCATCAAGCCTTCCAGCGTTTCTTTGGTCAGTAAAGGAGTGTCCCCACAAATAACAACCGTCGTTCCTTCTTTGCCCTCTAGCAGAGGCGCAGCTTGTTCTACCGCATGTGCTGTACCCAACTGCTCTTCCTGCAGTACATATTTACTTTTATCACCTAAGTAATCTTGCACTACTTCTGCACCTACACCGGTAACAGTCACTATATTATCTATTCGTGCCTCTAAAGCTTGATCAACGACGTGACCCACCATCGGCTTACCCATGACTGGATGCATCACCTTATATAATTTTGATTTCATACGCGTGCCTTGCCCGGCAGCAAGGACGACTGCAAATCGTTTCGTCATTATTTTTCTCCTAACTGAGTGTCGGTTCTTGTAATAGACTACTTTTTCAACTATATTTCACTTTTTTTCATTTAAAAAATTCCTCTTTCATCATACTGTATGAACCAACTGTTTTCAAGAAGTATAAGGTTTATTGTTTGAGCTATCGGTTTACCTTTCATATAATAGACGTAATTAAGCAATGTTTTTTCCTGCTTGAGACGTATCAAAAATAAATTCAAAATACCATAGGAGGCTAACTATGAACGATCAGAATAAAAAAGTTGTTGGCAGTTATCCAGATGAGAGAGAAACAAAACGTGTCATTCGCGATTTAATGAGTCAAGGGTTTAGAAAAGATCAGCTCACTATTTATACCAATGAAGAAAAACACACGCACCATTCAGAGGTAGCAAATGTTCAAGTTGCTCAAGCGGACTTCAACGATAAAAAGGAAACTACTGAAGACGATAAAAATTTCTGGGAATCTATCCGTGATGCCTTTAAAGTGAGAGAAGACCAGGAATTTGAGGACCCGGATTATGTAGCTGACGATGATTTCCTTTATCCACACAGAGAAGACCTTAAAAACGGTCGCTATGTGGTCGTAATCGATGAATCCAATGGTGAAACGGTCGCAGCAGAAACAGCTTCAGATAGAACGGTTGACCCTACTCCAGATAAGCAATCAGAAACTTCTGGCACACCCGCGGGGTTCCCTGAAGAAGGCTCAGTACAGGGGATGGGAGACGGCGGTCAGCCACCTACTGATTCTCGTTCCGGTGACGGTACACCTCCAGAATTAGAGGATACTGCTGGAACAGCTGATGAAAGAAAAGCAACTGCTGAAAGATTGCGTCAATCCAGAAAAGAAGATTTATAAGAGAAACATCAGGCTATTGATTTAAATAATAACGGGAGGACTCATATTTCTATGAGTCCTCCCGTTTTTTTCATTATATTGAACTTATCATCTGTCAAGAAGAGAATAATAGTTATTTTGAATCCATTATTTAGGCTTTCTCAGAGTTTTTTTCATCTAGGCAGTAGTATTCTGGGCATTGTTGGGAGTACCCACAGAGATTCTGGTTTGAGCAAGATTATTCCAGCCATCATTGGGAGTGCTCGCGTTACTTTTTACTTTAGCAATGCTATTTCAAGAGTTAAGTGTTTGAATATGGCAAATAATCGTACTATATCCTAACCTTTCATCAATAAAATGCAATACCACTCGTATGAAAAAGGCTGGGAACAATGTCCCAGCCTTCCTGATATTTTTAGTGATTATAATCATTTTACGATAATGAAGACAGGAAATTACCCGCTGACACCTCAATGGTACGGTCTTCTGCATTGACGTTTTCCACTCTCACGAGTGATGTGTACTCTTTAACAGAGCGTTCGCCTTTGAAAATATTTTCTGCAATGACTGTTGCTCCGACCACTTCGGAGTTGAACTCTTCGATCAAGCTGATCATTCCGTTGATCGTACCGCCGCCTTTAAGGAAATCATCGACAATCACGACTTTCGAGCCCATATCCAGGCTGCGTCTGGATAATTCCATTTTTTCGACGCGATCAAACGAAGATCCGGAGACATAGTTGATACTTACCGTAGACCCTTCGGTAACTTTTGAATCACGTCTTACGATGACAAATGGCACGTTGAGATAAAAAGCAACAGACTGTGCTATAGGTACACCTTTTGTGGCTACTGTCATCACACTGTTCACTTCGGTCCCCATGTATTGTGAGGCAATCGCTCGACCGATACGTCGTAACCATTTCGGGTCTCCGAGCATATCAGAAAGATAGACATAGCCACCCGGCAATAAACGTTTGGAATGATTCAGTTCTTCAACCAGATCCGAAACAAACTGTTCAATATCTTCTTTGTTCATTTTAGGGATATATTTCACTCCACCGGCAACTCCAGGAACTGTTTCCAGGAAGCCTATGCCTCTTTGTGCAAATGTGTTTTTAACAATCGTTAAATCTTCGCTTATACTCGATTTTGCTGACTCATACTTCTTCGAAAATAGGGTCAAAGGAATCAAGGTATGAGGATGTTCCAATAAATAATGGGTCATATCAATTAATCGTTCGCTTCTTTTTGTCTTCATTTTCACTGCACCTCTTAATGTAACGTTACTTTCCGTTCCGTATTCCTTATTTTAACGTTTTTATTCGTCAATTGATAGTTTTAGTTCAACTTTTATTCCAAATTGTTCGTATTTAGATAAAAAACCTGCGCTTTTTAAGGCGCAGGTTTCAGTTTATTTCGTTTCTATTTCAACAAGCAAGTCGTTCGTTTGAATGGTATCTCCCTCTTTAACAAACAGGCGCTCAACTCTTCCTGCAATAACTGAGCGAATCGTTGTTTCCATTTTCATGGCTTCTGTAATAACGATTGGCGCTCCTTTTTCGACCTTATCTCCACGACGAACCAGCACTTGAAGAACTGAACCAGGCATCGTTGCCCCGATATGTCCTCTATTGGAGGGTTCTGCTTTTTTACGGACAGCCACAGTACTCGTGACATTCTTGTCTTTGACCTCGATCTGTCTTCCCTGACCGTTGAGTTCAAAGTACAAGACGCGATTTCCTTCTAAATCCGGATCGCCGATCTGATTCAATTTAATGATCAACGTTTTACCTTTTTCAAGCGTCACTTCTACTTGTTCACCCATACGCATACCATAAAAGAACGTTGGCGTATCAAATTTTGTGACTTCGCCGTACATATTATAGAAGAACGTGTAATCCAGGAATACTTGAGGATACATGATATAACCGAGCATTTCTTCTTCCGTTGGTTCACGGTCTAAATGTTCACTCAATTCTTTTCTCACTTTATCGAAATCAAGTGGTTCTTTGTATGCTCCCGGTCTTTTTTCTAAAGGTTTATCGCCATTTAAAACTAATTTTTGTAGTTTTTCAGGGAATCCGCCTTCAGGTTGTCCCAGTTCTCCTTTGAAGAAACGTACAACGGATGTTGGAAAGTCTAGGTCTTCACCTTTCTCATAGACCGCTTCTTCAGTCAGTTCGTTTTGGATCATAAAGAGAGCCATATCTCCGACGACTTTTGAAGAAGGCGTGACTTTGACTACGTCTCCAAACATACGGTTAACAATAGCATACATCTCTTTGATGTCATCCCAACGGTCTTCTAACCCAAGACCTTTCGCTTGCTGTTTCAAGTTTGTATACTGACCGCCTGGCATTTGGTGAGTGTAGACTTCTGTCGAAGCTGCCGGCATGCCTTC
The DNA here is from genome assembly GCF_001885615.1 of Alkalibacterium sp. 20. Classification (GTDB taxonomy): domain Bacteria; phylum Bacillota; class Bacilli; order Lactobacillales; family Carnobacteriaceae_A; genus Alkalibacterium. Next base: position 32,428 of record NZ_LSRN01000018.1, read on the forward strand.
TTCAAAATCAATATAGAACTTGCGGGTATCTTCCCAATAGCGGTTCAATTTTTCGACGTTTTTTATATTATACTTGGGTGCATGAGACGTCCCTTCTAAAGCATAATACAAACTGGCCATGCTTGGCTGACTTGTTTTTCCACTTAAGGCACTCTGAGCCACGTCGACAATATCGACGCCGGCGCGTATCGCTGCACCATATGTGTAGATGCCATTCCCGCTCGTGTCATGCATATGCAAATGCACGGGCAAAGAGACGGTACTTTTCAATTCACTAATTAATCGGTAAGCAGCGTGAGGTTTAAGTAACCCCGCCATATCTTTGATCGCCAGTATATGAGCCCCTGATGCTTCAAGCTCTTTCGCCATTCGCTTATAATAATCCATTGTGTATTTGGTCTGAGACGAATCATTCAAGTCTCCTGTATAACAAATCGCTGCTTCCGCAATTTTATTGTTATCTCTCACATATTGAATGCTTTTTTCCATTTGCGGAATCCAGTTCAGACTATCAAAAATTCGGAACACATCGATGCCATTTTTAGCAGCCACGCGAATGAACTCTTCTAAAACGTTATCTGGATAATTATCATAGCCTACTGCGTTAGAACCACGAAACAACATCTGAAAAAGAGTATTAGGCATTTTTTTGCGTAATTTTTTCAAACGTACCCAAGGGTCTTCTGTTAAGTAGCGATAGGCAACATCAAAGGTTGCGCCTCCCCACATTTCCAGAGAAAAAAGCTCAGGAATAGCTTTTTCTGTTTCTTCAGCAATAATCAGCATATCCTTCGTACGCATCCGCGTTGCAAGTAAACTTTGATGCGCATCCCGGAAAGTGGTATCTGTCATCAAGACTGAATCTTGTGCTTTAACCCATTCTGCCACTTTTTCCGGTCCTTCTTTATCCAAAATGTGTTTAGGATAAACTAACCCTTTTGAAGGTAAAACAAGATCTTCTGGCATTCTTGGTTCCTTGAATGCTCGTTTTTCTATCTTACCGATTCCTGGAAACCCGTTCACGGTAACATTTCCAATATATTTTAACGATTTATTTCCTCTATCTTTTATCTTCGGATATTCGAACAATTCTGGGGTTTCATCAATAAAGCGCGTGGTTACCTGTCCTCTTTTAAATGTCTGATGTTGCAAGACATTGATCAGAAAAGGAATGTTCGTGACGACACCACGAATGCGGAATTCGATCAGTGCCCGTGTCATTTTTTGTACTGCTTTTTCATAGTCTAATGCTTCGGCAGATAGTTTAACGAGTAATGAATCAAAAAATGGCGTTATGACAGAACCCTGGAAGCCATTCCCAGAATCTAAACGTATCCCAAAGCCCCCTGGAGAACGGTACGTATTGATCTTTCCTGTATCTGGAAGGAATCCGTTCGCCGGATCTTCGGTTGTTATGCGGCACTGAATAGCAGCACCTTTTAACGTTATTCCCTTTTGTTCCGGGATGCCTACTTCTGTATGCAAGTCTTTTCCTTGCGCAATCAGGATCTGACTTTGAACAATATCTATCCCTGTAACCATCTCGGTGATCGTGTGTTCAACTTGAACACGCGGATTAACTTCAATAAAGTAAAACGACTCATTTTCAAGTAAAAACTCAACAGTACCTGCGTTGACATATTTAACGTGTTCCATTAAGCGGACGGCCGTTTGACAAAGTTCTTCTCTCAGTATCGGATCCAAGTCCACACACGGTGCAACTTCAATAACTTTTTGATGGCGGCGCTGCACGGAACAGTCTCTTTCAAATAAATGAACAATGTTACCGTGACTGTCTCCTAAAATTTGAACTTCGATATGTTTAGGGTTAGCGATATATTTTTCAACATAAATGTCATCCTGACCAAAAGCAGCTTTCGCCTCACTTTTAGCTCTAGCAAAACCTTCTGTTGCCTCGATTTCATCATTTGCGACACGCATGCCTCGTCCGCCGCCGCCCATAGCTGCTTTCATTATGATAGGATAGCCGTAGCTTTTCCCAAAAGCCAGCACGTCGTTAACGTCATCCACCGGACCATCTGTACCGGGAACTATTGGTATGCCTGCTTCTTTTGCTACCATTTTAGCTTTTATCTTATCTCCAAATATATCTAAATGATAGGTATCCGGCCCAATAAACGTCAGACCTTCTTCTTCACATCGTTCTGCAAAAGCCAGATTTTCCGATAGAAAACCGTAGCCTGGATGGATCGCATCTGCACCGGCCTCTTTTGCCAACTGAATAATACTTTCACTATCTAAATAAGCTTCGATCGGCTTTTTGCCTTTGCCTACTAAATAAGCTTCATCTGCTTTAAATCGGTGGACACTTGCTTCATCTTCTTGAGCATAAATACCAACAGTGTTGATATTCAATTCGGCTAATGCCCGGAAGATACGGATAGCAATTTCACCCCTGTTTGCGACTAATACTTTTTTCACTGAAATCTCACCTCATCCTTAATTAACTGAGTGTTTTATCATCATTTTTTAAGCTTACTTACTATTTTACCAGAGTTTCGTCTTTAAAGATAAAAAAAATGAAATTAATTGAGGTCCACTCAAAAAAACACTTTATCGTATTCTTTTTGGTCACCATTTTTTAGAAATGCTGTCTATACGCTGACCCTGTTTCTTCCCTCATTTTTAGATTTATAAAGCAGAGCATCTACCATTTCAATCATATCAGCTAGCTGATTAATGGTTTCTGGATAAACGGTTACCCCAATTGAAACGGTAATGGGAATTACAACCCTATTGTTTGTTAAGAAATCATTTTTTCCCACATTGGCTCTTAGGTTCTCGGCTAATTCTAGAGCCTCAGCTTTGTCACTCTTAGGTAAAACAATGACGAATTCTTCTCCGCCTTTTCTAAAGGCACTTCCTTTCATCCTTATAGTTTCTTCCATGAGAATTGCGCAGGATTCTTGATACGCTTTCGCTTCTGCAGCTACTCTATCCCAATAGTCTTCAAACCGCCTGGCATTGCTTAAACCTGTCAGAAAATCTGTTGATGACTCGATTTGATATTTCCTAAACAGATATTCTGAATTCCTTATGTAATTCACTAAATAGACGGATGAAATCCCCCCCATTGTAGAAGTGATCCATAAAACAAGTATCAGCACGTCTATGTTTAAGTCTCCCACCAAAAAAACAAGAAAACAAGTCATTACGATATTGGAATATAAGGTTAAGTAAAGACCCTTTTTCAACATCCGCTCTTCCTTCTTAGATAGCTCATTTAGTATCAGATATCCGATCAAAAGAATACTCACCATCAAGATGGCATACATCGCTGAACGATTTATCCCTATGTAAAACCGACTCATAATGATAACTAAACTGCTTATAATGGCTGGCCATTTCCCGACGAAAAGAACCATCAACATGATTGGAACATACCTGAAATCTAAAATCGTCTCAGCAGTTACAGAAATAGAAAAATACATTAAAAGAAATCCCATGAATCCGCCGCTTAATCCCTCTATCAGTACAGACAGACTTGGAGCAGCTGCTTTTCCGTGACTTTTCCACCTCATTTGCATATAGATAAAAATAAGAGAAATACCTATTGAAAAATTCACAAATAAATCTGTAATCAATCCTTTCTTCACCTCCCTATAAAAAATTGTTTCCTAAAGTACTTGTCTTTCGTTTTTCACATCGTCTCACCTAAAAGTGTATCACTTTCTTTCGTCGTAAACAAAAGGAGAGTGTAAAAAGATATTAGAACAGTCATAATGGACCGTTTCTACAGCGAAATTTTTTAAAATTAAATAAAAAAAAGTCGAGACAGATGCCCCGGCTTTGTTATCCTACATTGTTTTTTTTAATAAAGCAGTCAGTGAAAAAATACCGATGTAAATTAACGTAATGGTTGCACCCGGTGGTGTACCTAAATAATATGAACCGATGAGGCCCAATATCATCCCTATCATCGCAACACCCATACCTATAAAAATGACACCGTTAAAACTTTTGCTCAATCGCAGAGAAATAGCTGCTGGCAATATCAATATAGCGGATACTAATAAGGCCCCTACAATCGGCATGATCAAGGCAATGGTCACACCCGTTAAGACATTGAACAGAATAGACATGACTTGAGTTGGTAACCCTGCAGTATAAGCTGTCTCTTCGTCAAAAGTCAGTGTATACATCTGCTTACGAAACACACCGTACAACACAATGATCAAGATGGTTAAACTTAACAACATCCAGACCTGCTGAACGGATATGGTCACGATAGAGCCAAAGAGAAATTGCGTTATGCTAAGCGTTGCCCCACTATCATTTAATCCCATTAAAACTAAAGCAACAGCCATGCCCCCTGACATAAGGATGGCAATCGAAATTTCGGAATAGGTTCGGTAGACCTTTCGTAAATATTCCAGTAACCCTGCCACGATAACAACGACAAAGATATTTGTCAATGTCGGGTCGATTCCTAAAAGTAGTCCTAAAGCCACTCCGGCCAAGGAAACGTGTGAGAGCGTGTCAGCCATCAAGGATTGTCGTCTAAGAATTAAAAACAAGCCTAAAATAGGTGCAATTAATGAAATGAGGATGGATGCTTGGAAAGCTCTTTGCATGAATCCATAGAAAAACATCTCCATGGTGAATTCTCCTTTCGAATGAGTTCAATATGTTTATTGGCATACCGTTTGATTTCTTCGTGATCATGAGTAACCATCAAAATTCCTTTATTATGAAATTCGCTGCTATGCTTAAGAAGTTTATAAAATTCTTCTCGCGAATTAACATCCATACCCGTCGTTGGTTCATCTAAAACAAATAAATCCGGATCCATCGCAAAAACACGGGCAATCGATATACGCTGTTTTTGCCCGCCCGACAATTCCCCTATTTTTTTATTCCGCTCGTTCCACATCCCGACAGACTGTAGTGCCTTTTCAACATGTTCTCTATCTTCATTATCCAATTTTTTAAACCATTTCCCTCTTGGATATCTGCCTGATTGTACTAATTCCAAAACTGTACTTGGAAAACCGGCATTAAACGAAGCAACTTGTTGAGGAATATAACCAACCACTAATTTTTCTCCGTGTATATTTTCATTAGCTAAAGAGACAGATCCTTTCGATGGTTTCAACAGACCCAATATATTTCGTAACAACGTTGTTTTCGCTGCGCCATTTTCTCCTGTAAGCATCGCAAAATCGCCAGCATTGACTTTAAAGCTTATATTTTCAAGTACTGGTTCCTCTTCATAATGAAAAGAGAGATCGTTCACTTCTATATATTGCAATTTCATACCGCCTCTCGATAAAGATTTCCTTCTTTTAGATATCATCTATTTTCTCTTAAACAATTGTATGCCATATTGACCCTTTTAGCAACGTTTGATAACATAAAGAAAGGAGTGAAATTTCTTAAAAAAGAATTCACTCCTTTGCAACATCATATTAGTTGATACTTAATTTTAAAGCTTCTAAGTTTTCACGCATGGCGTCTAAATAACCTAAATCTTTTTCTCGTAATTCTTCAGATAAAATTTCCAAGTCATGTAAGACGGCTGTTTCTGTGTTGGTTTCATTCGCGACTGTTTGTGCGACAGCAGAATTTCCACCTTGTTGATAGTAAATAACGGGGACATTATTCTCTTCTACGAGCTTTCCAATTTCAGCAATTCGTGATGGGCTCGGTTCAATCTCTGTCGATAACCCTCCAATGGCAATCTGAGTTAGATTATATCGACTAGCTATATATCCAAATGCTTGATGTTGTACAACAAATGAACGGTTCTTTGCATCCATGAATGCTTCTTCATATTCTTTATGCAATTCTTCCAGTTCTTCTATAAATTGCTGCGCATTTTCTGCATAATATGATTCATTATCAGGATCAATTTCTATTAGTGCTTCTTCAATCATACGAACTTGGTCCTGAGCCAATACGGGATCTAACCAGATGTGCGGATCTTCTTCATTGTGATCGTCAATATGGATGCGAGCAACTTCAGACTGGGCGGTTTCATTCCCTTGTGCATCGACAGCAACAGCCTGCACAAAGATGTCTTCATCATCAGTCGTGTATTCAAAGCGATCCTCGGTCACTCCGTCAATTTGAGTCCAATCTCCGCTCATCTTTTTGGTATACCATCGCCATTCTGCTGTTTCTTCAAATTGGGCACGTAAAGTCAAAGTATCCCCACTGTGGTAATGACCTGCTACTCCAAGAACAGTAACATCATAAGGAGCAGTACTCACTGATTCAACTGAATCTTCATTTGACGTTTCTTTTGAACTCGGAGCATCAAAATGTTCTTCAGTATCTAATCCTTCTGATGTGCGAACAATTTTCAGTTCTTTGTTGTCGATCGAATTGAGTAAACTCGTAATCCAAAATTCCATTTCCTCACTACTATATACAAACATATCAGCATTATTTATTTCTGCTATATTTTGCGCACTCGGCTCATAACTATGCGGATCTGCGCCACTTCCAACCATCAATGTAATGTCTGCTTTATCACCTGCCACTTGCTGGGTAAATTCGTAAACGGGATAAAAGGAGGTAACGATTGAAAGCTCTGCATCGGATGTTTCCCCACTATTACCAGCTGTACAGGCACTTACTATACCTCCGACAAGTAAAATCGGCAGCAGTAAAAAACGTTTTTTATTAATCATTAGTTGCTCCTTATTTTTTAAATCGTAATCATTACGGACTATAAATCAACACATTTCATGGTCATACGTCAAGCTTTGGTTAACAAAAAAAGCGGCAAATAAACTTGCCGCTTTTGAAAATCAATGATTATCTACTGCTAATTCAATTGGTGTGGATTCTGCATACGGGTTGTTTTCATTATCATAAAGTACCGCGCGAATTTCAACGTTGTCTTCGGGTGCTTCAATAAAAAACTCATTAGAATTTTGACCTGGGAACACTTCCCATTCAGACTCTTCATCAGCTCTCATGTACCAGTGCCAGTCCTCGTATTCGCTGTCTTCTGCCATCACTGCAGTCAATTCAACTAATGCTCCAGTATGATAGTGATGGTCCATCCCTTCAATTTCAATTGACTCTCCAGAATCTGCTTCTGAATGAGCGTGATCCTCATCGTCATGACCGTGATCGTCTGCTTTTAAATCTTCTTCTGTTTCATCTTCGCCTTCTTCTGCTATTTCACTTGTATCTTCTTCAACTACTTCAGTTGTATCTTCTTCTGCTATTTCACTTACATCTTCTTCTACTACTGCTTCCTCAGTTGTATCACAAGCAGCTAAGTACAAACTCAGCAAAGCCACGCTTGAAAGCTTGATCCATTTTTTATTCATAATATCTCTCCTCCAATAAATTTAAATCGTAAACGTTACGTTTTAGAGAATACCATTCCCTGTTTCTTCTGTCAATGCCTTTTCTTAATGAGCCAGCATGTCTCTTACCACTCCTTCAGCATACAAGCTGGAAGGATAATATATCGGCCAGTTTCTCCACCTGATACTTGTTGACACGCTGACAGCAACAAACGTCTTGAAAGCCTACTTGACCATTTAATCAATTTATTTAAATCATTTCACTTCTTATCCTTTTTATAAATCGTAATCATTACGTTTTATAACTTTAAAGGAATCAGTTTGCTTTGTCAACCTCTTAAACAGATTTTATTTTCCCTACTATTACATTAATGAAAAATAAAAAAACTTCTGAAAATGAATAGAACTTTTCAGAAGTTTCTTATTTATGAGTATCTTACATGTTATGCTTCTTCATAAATTTTTTTCAATCCACTGAATATGAATTCAGCTTTTTTATTGATCCATAATGGAAATTTGAATCTATAAACTATATATATTGCATAGTACCTCTTGCTTTACTTAGACCATCGCCATCAATGTTTCTTATTTACTGAATACTTTTCTCTAACGCTTCTAGATTCCTTGTCATCGCTTCAATATAACCTTGCTCATTATCCTGTAAATCTTCGGGCAGCAATTCCAAGCTATATAACTCTGCTATTTCAGTTCCCGTTTCATTTGCGACAGTTTCAGCAATCGCTGAGTTCGCACCTTCCTGATAATAGATCACAGGAATATCATAATCTTCAACGAGATGATTGATTTCGGCGATGCGTGAAGGACTGACTTCTACCTCGGTCGAAATACCTCCAACTGCCATTTGAATTAAATCATAGCGTCGAGCTAAGTAACCAAAGGCTTCATGCTGAGTGACAAAACGTCTTTGCGTCGCATTGCTGAAAGCTGCTTCATACCTCTCATTTAATTCTTGTAATTCAGACTGAAATTCTTCAGCTCTTTGAGTATAGTCATCCGAACCTTCCGGATCAACTGCGCTGAATGCTTCTCGCATTGTTTCCACTTGGTCCTTAACCAACACAGGGTCTAGCCAGACATGAGGATCCAGGTTATGAACATCCGTTTCATCTTCTTCGTGACCGTGATCATCTTCTTCATCTTCATGAGTATCCGCTGCTAACGATTCCATCAAATCGATAGCCTCTGTTTGTTCAACAACAATGATATCTTCATTATCAAGAGAAGCCAGCATGCTTTCTACCCACGTTTCCATCTCATGACTGCTGAAAACGAACATATCCGCATCGTTGATCAAGGCGATGTCCTGAGCGCTTGGCTCATAATGATGCACATCTGTGCCGCCAGAGATCATCAGTTCAACCTCAGCACTGTCTCCGGCTACGCGCTTCGTAAATTCATATACCGGATAGAAGGTCGTTACCACGGACAATTTTTCTTCTTCATTAGAATTCAAATCTCCAGTTTCTGTTACATCTGTCGTTTCCTTTGTACCCGCTGCTTCACCATTTCCGGGTGTATCAGCTGAACATGCAGCCAGAGTCGAGAGCGAAAGAAGTGAAATAAGTATTTTGTTTATGTTCTTCATTGTTAAAGCCCTCCATTTCTTAAATCGTAATAGTTACGATTTAAAGGATATCACTTTTCACTACCCACTGTCAAGCTATAATTTAATAGATTATAATGTTCGCACTAAATACACTTCTCGACAAAACCCTTTCAACCCGTTAACAATGCGCTTTGCCTTATTTATATTCTGAGTCAAACCATAGACGGTCGGTCCAGTTCCACTCATCAAAGCGGTATCCGCACCAAACTGAAGCATTTTTTCTTTCACCTCGATGATCAGAGGGTTTTGTTTGGTCGCCTGCACTTCCAAAGCGTTACCGGCAAATCGAACAGCTTCTTGAAATGACCTGTTTTCTATTTTTTTCCGCATGGACTGAATATCATAGGTGGGCAAAGTGTTTATCTCCAAGTCCTTGAAAACCGTCCAACTCGAAATACCTTTTGGCGGTTTCACTAGAATGACCCAAGCTTTTGGGAATCTTACGATCGGTTCAACTATATCTCCTCTGCCAGAAACAAAAGCCGTTCGGTCATATACGCAAAAAGGTACGTCTGAACCGATTTTCAAGCCTAAGTGTGCGAGTTGCTCAGTTGTTAGATTTAAATTCCACAATCGATTCAAGCCTCTTAGCGTTGCCGCTGCATCGCTGCTCCCTCCACCTAATCCGGCCGCAATAGGAATGTTTTTTTCAATAAAAATATCCACACCTTGATTCACTTGATATGTATCTTTAAGTAGACGAGCTGTCTGATAGACAATATTACGTTCGTCAAGTGGCATAAAGGAACTGTTTGAATCAAGACTGATTTCATTAGGTTGCAGATTAAAGGTCAGTCGATCCGACAAATCAATCGGGGTCATGATCATTTCCATTTCATGAAACCCGTCTTCTCTTTTTCGTAATACATTCAAACATAAATTAATTTTGGCTGGGGCTTTTTCATATAGAGACAATTGACTTCCTCCTCTCCTAGCAGACTCATTTATTCTTATTGTAAATCAGTTGGTCCTTTTTTGGAAAAGAAAAGACTACGAATCCAACTTTTTATAATTTTAGACATAAAAAAAGTAGTATAATTTTAAAAATTATACTACTTACCAATATTCTTCTGTTTAATTTAAAATAAGCCCTGCTTCTTCAAAAAATTCAACTTCGACAGAGTGCGTTAAAACATCTGTGTAGCTATAGGATACTCTTTCTACTGCGTTTTCTTCCTGATCAAGTTTTACAACAAAAACAGAAGGATATGTTTCTGCTAAAATACCTTTGCGCTCTATCGTCTTTTTTCTTCCAGCTTGGGCAATCAATTTGATTTCTTTACCAATTTGACTATCCAAAGATTTCTTAATACTCGCTAATGTAGTTGGCATATTTCGACTCACCTCACAAAGTAGTAATTTCATTATACCACTAAAAGCCGAAAATTAAAAGCTTATTCGTGAATAATGATAGGTTTCTTTGTGAAGACTAAATTACCATGAGCGTTTAAAAGCCTATAAAATAAAGATATAGACAGCTGAGATTGATTTTTTTATTATAACTCTTAATTACCTATTTGATATCGTTCGTGTTTCACTGATTTTTCGACTTTTGAACAAGGTCAATTTTCCGATTTAGATAAATCAACGCATGAAAATGCATTGGACAATTTGGCGAATTCTTCGATCGATAAGGTTTCTCCTCGTCTGCCTGGATCGATTTGAGCTGTTTCCAGCGCTTCTGTCATCTGCTCTTTCACTTCTTTATCTTTCCCAAAAACGACCTGCAGGTTATTCCATAACGTCTTGCGTCGTTGAACAAAGGCAGAGCGAGTCAGTGTGAAAAACAACTGCTCGTCCTCAACATCTATTATACCTTTCTCTTTTTTACTCAACTTGATAATAGCAGAATCAACATTCGGCTGAGGCATAAAGACTGTTTTTGGAACAGTGAATGCCACTTCGGCATCCATGTAATACTGCACAGCAATCGATAGTGAGCCGTATGCCTTGGTACTTGGATGAGCTGACAGCCGACTGGCCACTTCTTTCTGCATCATGAGTACCATCCGGTCGATTGGTAAACGAGACTCTAAAAACCTCAAAATAATGGGTGTCGTGATGTAATAAGGCAAGTTGGCGACAACAACGATCTCTTCAGCATCCTCTAAATGCGATGAGTAGAAATCGCTTAAGTCTACATCAAGTATGTCTGCATGAATGATCTCGATATTCGGATACGGAGAAAGTGTGTCTGCTAAAACTGGCAGTAACCGCTCATCGATTTCAACAGCAATCACTTTACCTGCTTGCCTGGCCAATTGTTCAGTTAACGCACCGATACCCGGACCCACTTCGATCACAGTGGTCCGTTTGGAAATTTCGCCAGCTTCTACAATTTTTTTGAGTATGTTTGTATCAATGATAAAATTTTGTCCCAAACTTTTTTTCACTGAAAAGCCATACTTCTGTAGAATTTCTTTTGTACGGTTAGGTGTTGCTATATCTTTAAGATTCATCGTTTAATTGTTCCTTTCGTATCTTCTCTAGAGCTTCTGTAACTTCAGCTTCTGTTATACCAAACATCGTCAGGCGTTTCTTTAATTGTTTACCGTTGGTGTAACCAATACGCAACTCTTCGCCCAGGGCTTCTCTCAATGCCCGTGCTTTATCTGATCCAATCAGACCGGTCTGCATCAGGAACACTTTGCTCACCGTTTCTTTCGCATCGATGCGTTCTTCAACGACCTGGTTCAGTGCTTCTCTTATTGTAGCGACCGATGCGTGTTCGATACCAATGCTTTCTTTGGTTTCGCTTTTGCGGCGTGCCTGATCCTTGGTTATAAAGGCATGCTTCACACCGGGTATATATTGGGAAATGATTTTGCGGATCTTTTCACCCGGTCCATCTGGATCTGTAAACACGATCACGCCTCTTGTTTCTTGTGCCAATGCGATGCGTTCAAGCGTTTCTTTATTGATCGCCGAACCATTTGTTTCTATCGTATCCGCCTCAACTGCCAAAGCCAGACGTTTGGTATCGTCTTTGCCTTCGACCACTATGATCTCTTTGATTTTATCCATGATGTCTCACCTTTACTCTTCCAGTCTAAAAAGTCGTACAGCATTCTGCGTGGTCTGACGGGCAACTTCTTCAAATGGCAAACCTCTTTGTTTGGCCACTTCTTCAGCTACGAATTTAACATAGCTCGGTTCATTGCGCTTTCCTCTATGAGGCATCGGTGACAGATAAGGGGCATCTGTTTCAACCAGCAGTTTATCAAAAGGGACCTTCTGTGCCACTTCTTTTACTTCAGGTGCATTCTTAAACGTCACAATACCGTTTAATGAGATATGCATGCCAATATCTAAAAACTTTTCCATCCAGTAGGTATCCAGGTTAAAACTGTGCATGATACCGCCTGTATCGCCAGCGTGTTCTTCTTTGAGTATTTTGTACGCATCTTCAGTAGCCTCACGGTTATGGATGCTGACGGGCAGGTTCAATTCTTTTGCCACACGAATCTGACGTCTGAAGGCATCCTGTTGAACGAGTTTAGGTGCAGTATCCCAATAGTAATCAAGACCCATTTCGCCCATCGCTACGATTTTATCTCCTTTTAATTGTTCGATCAACTGATTCTCGATTGCATCCGTGTAGGTTGCTGATTCTGTTGGGTGCCATCCAATAATCGAATAGACCCTTTCATAGTCGCGACTCAGTTCAAGTGATTTTTTAATTGTGTCCGTATCGAAACCAACGACCGCCATGCGACTGACTTGATTGTCCCGCGCGCGCTGTATAGCTTCTGCTTCTTCACCTTTAAACTCTTTTACATTGATATGTGTATGTGTGTCGAAAAGCATAGTTTCTCTCCTTTTAATGTCCTACTTGTCTCATTTAGAATACACCATAAGCAGAAAAATTCCAACAAAGTTGAAAGACACAGCTTCTCTCTTTGTTGGAATTTCCGTTTAGCATATTTTCATATTACGCTACGATCGAGCCATTCGGCATTTGACCAGGCGCTTCGATCACTGCCAGATTACCTTCTGTATCTTCGGCCGAAAGGATCATGCCCTGACTAATTTCTCCACGCATTTTACGCGGTTTTAAATTAGCAACGATGACGACTTTTTTCCCGATCAATTCTTGCGGGTTAGGGTAAAATTCAGCAATACCTGACAAGATCTGACGATGTCCACCTTTATCACCGGCATCGAGTCTGAAGTTAAGCAGTTTATCCGCATCTTCCACTTTATCAACGGCGATCACTTCAGCTACTTTAAGTTCCATACGGTCAAAGACATCATACTTGATTTCTTTGTCCTTAACCGATGTCAGCGTCGTTTCTTCTGGATCAAATACTTCTTCCATGTCTTCTGATTCTCCTTCAGATTCACTCTCTTGATTCATCCAACTCTGAATAACTTCAGCTTCTTCTTCCACATCCAGACGAGGGAAAATAGGCGTGCCTTTTTCAACGACCTGTTTTTCCTTTTCATGCGACGTGAACTCGACCTTATCGAAGCGAACATCATCGTCTGAAAAACCTAACTGTTCAGTAATGGCTTCTGAAGTATGCAGTAAGATAGGCTGCAGCAATACTGCGGTCACACGCAGGCTTTCAGCCAGGTGCGCCATGACACTTTCCAATGCTTCTCTTTTTGTTTCATCTTTCGCTAACATCCATGGGGCTGTTTCATCGATATATTTATTGGTACGAGAGATCAGTTTCCAGACAGATTGAAGGGCCGAACTGAACTGCATGTCTGACATATTCAGTTCATACTCATCGACTGTTTCTATAGCCTGCAGACGCAAGGCCTCATCAAATGACGTCACGTCTCCCTGGTAATTAGGCATTTGACCGTCAAAATATTTATTGATCATTGCAACAGTACGGTTCACTAAATTCCCTAAATCGTTGGCTAAATCATAGTTTATGCGTGAGATGAAATCTTCAGGTGTAAAGACACCGTCACTGCCAAAGGTCACTTCGCGCATCAGGTAATAACGCACGGCATCGACGCCGTAACGTTCGACAAGTTTTTCAGGATACACGACATTGCCCTTGGATTTAGACATCTTACCATCTTTCATGAGTAACCACCCATGTCCGAAAACTTGTTTTGGTAAGGGTAAGTCGAGTGCCATAAGTAGGATCGGCCAGTAAATGGTATGAAAACGGACAATTTCTTTACCGACCATATGGACGTCGGCCGGCCAATATTTTTTAAAGGTTTCTGGCTGATCATCGAACCCGCCCAAATCCGGATCGTAACCCAAAGCCGTTATATAATTTGCCAAGGCATCGATCCAGACGTAGACCACGTGTTTGGGATTGGAAGGGACTTCTACACCCCAGTCAAACGTCGTCCGCGACACAGCTAAATCTTCCAGTCCGGGTTTGATGAAATTATTGACCATCTCTTTTTTACGGGATTCCGGTTGAATAAACTCTGGATACGACTCATAGTGCTGAAGTAAACGATCGGCATACTTGCTCATTTTGAAGAAATAAGATTCCTCTTTCACCCATTCGACTTCATGGCCACTTGGTGCCACACCACCGGTAACGTTGCCCTGGTCATCTTTATAGACTTTATCTAATTGTGTCTCGGTGAAAAATTCTTCATCAGAAACGGAGTACCATCCGGCATAATCGCCTAAATAAATGTCTCCCTGTTGAAGGAGTTTTTCAAAGATTTTCGCGACCACTTCTTTATGTTGCGGTCGTGTCGTGCGGATAAAGTCATCATTGGAAATCTCTAGTGTTTTCCAGAGGGACTGAATGCTTTCAGCCATTGCATCGACATATTCCTGTGGCGTCTGATTTAATTCTTTCGCCTTTGTTTCGATTTTTTGACCATGCTCATCTGTTCCCGTCAGATAAAAGGTATCGAACCCTTTCAATCGTTTATAGCGTGCCAAAACATCACAGGCAATGGTTGTATACGCATTGCCGATGTGTAATTTCCCGCTTGGGTAATAGATGGGTGTTGTTATATAAAATGACTTTCTATCAGACAACTTAATGTCCTCCTTTAATTTGCTTGAATTTAATCGCTCGGTCAAAGCTCTGACAAACGTTTCCTAACTAGTATAGCATAGGAATGCCAACTGAAAAAGACAGGAATAATTTAGAGTCAGATAAGTTTGAAATGCTTCAGGGCTTTTTCGATGCCACCTTTATCGACATCGTCCGTCACGTAATCTGAGATAGCTTTAACGTTATCCCATCCATTCCCCATCGCCACGCTTGTATGCACGAAATCAAGCATCTCCAGGTCATTAGGGCTGTCGCCAAAAGCATAGGTGTCTTTTTTATCCATACCCACATGCTTCAAGTATTTTTCGATACCTGTGGCTTTTGAAATGCCCTCACTGATAATATCCACTGTATAATGATTCGACCGTGCAAAATGCAGGGTTTCAAAATCTTCTTTATATTGTTTTTCTTCATCCATGGAGGTTTCAATAATCACTTGATAAATCGGTTTGCCAGCATAATCTTTTGGTTTGGGTGGCTTCTTGATCAACCGGCTGAAGAATGAAACTTGAATGGAGCCGGGGATCAGTTTCACTAAACCTTTTAACAATGTCAGTATGGAACTTCTCTTGGCTAAAGATACGATGGCATTACTGAAAATATCCTTTGCTCCGCATAAGATGATGCCATCATTTTTATCAACGGCTCGGTCGATCAACCGATCAACGGTTGTTTTATCGATAGGATTATCGAAAACGACCTCCCCCTCGTGAACAACGAGTTGACCATTCATGGCTATATAACTATCAATCTCTAGCTCACGACGCACTTCTTCTATTAATAAGGGAGCGCGCCCAGTTGCTATGACAGGAACAATCCCATTCGCCTTCAATTCTTTGATCGCTCGTTTCGTAGATTTCGGAATACTGTTGTGTTTCGATACTAATGTTCCATCAATATCGAAAAAGACTATTTTTTTCATATGAGACGCTCACTTTCTTTAATGAATTCTTTTCTATTGTAGCATGTATATGAAAGTGGGCCCACAAAAACGCTAAAAAAGAAGGAAGGTTTCCAAGTCTTTAAACTTCTGACCTTCCTCCTCTTCAATTACTGCTAATTATCGATTTATTTAATCGACATCATCTGGATTGGCCCATACTATTTCACTTATGGCATCCATCAATTCTTCACCAAGGTCTAATGCCAGCAGTGCGCTAATCACACGTGCACTTGTTTTTCCTCTGATAATTGTGCTGTGAATTTTTTCTTTCAGGCTGGCTGGTAGCTGCGCGCGGTCCAGAAAACGGAACAGCTCAACGTGCATATCATTTTTCTTTAATTGAACTTCTTTGAAATAAACAATGTAAGATGAATCAATGGGTTGTTTGGGTATCAAAACTTCAATAATCTTACCCTTTCGCTTGACTTCAATATCAACTAACACATCATTGACATACACTTGCGGCATCTTCTGACAGACGAAACCAACTAGAGATAAATTGAACTGACGCTCTTTTGGTAAAACGTCCTGATTTCCCTCAGGTTTGTTTATTTGGAAAACCGCCCAATCTTCGCCCTCGTCTTTCCATTTGAGTGACATTTTCGTAGTGACTTCCTCTATTCTTTTACCTGTTCCATCATCTTCATACAGTGAAAAACTCCCATTATCTCCCGCGTAAATCATCACTTCCATATTTTTTGGAATCTCGGTGTGGTTACTAAAACTTTGATCCAGCGGCACGATACCACCTGCTTTGACAAATACGGGATACGCTGATAAAGACCTGTACATATCGATGACTCGGTCACCTTCGTAAGAACGGTGAATAAAGAAGTCATACCATCTGCCTTCCGGCAACCACACTTTTACTTTACCTAGACGCAGATCATTTTTCATTGGATTAGTTATAGGTGCTACGATCATCTGTGTTCCAAAATAGTACTGATTGGGTACATCATACGCTTCGTCTTTCCATGGGTGATGGTAGTACATCGGCCGTATGAGCGGAAAGTCATCGTAGTGATTGAGGACATTCATCGTATAAAGATACGGAACCATCCGGTGTCTCAGACGCATAAATCTTGAAACGATATTTTCTGCTATTCGTCCGTAACGCCAAGGCTCTTTTCCGCTAAATTCACCATCTTGACTGTGGAGTCGGTTGATTGGAGAAAAGACGCCAAACTGAACCCAGCGGACAAAGAGTTCATTATCTTTTATTCCGCCAAAATGACCACCTATGTCGTGACTCCACCAGCCATAACCGACATTGGATGAAGTTGCAGTGAAGTAAGGTTGGAAATCGAGTGTGTTCCATGTCGCCGCTGTATCTCCGGAAAATCCGATAGGGTACCGATGCGATCCGAGACCGGCATATCTGGAGAATATAAGCGGCCGTTTGCCACCCCTGCCGTTATCCATGAAATGATAGTGATTGAGCATCCACAGTGGATCCAATCCTTCTACTTTTGTGACGCTCCCTTGTTGCCAGTCTATCCACCAGAAATCAACACCCAGTTCTTCATGTGGATGATGCAAATATCTAAAGTAAGCACCTAAAAAATCCGGGTTGGCAATGTCGAAGTTGATTGGTTTTTCATCCTCAAAGTCCACTCCCAATTCCTTCGCCATCGGTTCATACATTTCCTCAAAAGGTTGTACACCATTGGCCGGATGTAAATTAAGCGTTGTGCGTAATCCATGGTTGTCTAACCAGCTTAAAAACTCTTCAGGGTCTGGAAATAATTCTCTATCCCATGTGTAGCCTGTCCAGCCAGAACCAAACTTAGCTGGTACATCGCATATGTGCCAGTCCATATCCATCACAGCTACTGAAAATGGTAGGTTTCTTGCTTCAAATTCATTAATTAAGCGTTTATATCCATCTTGAGAATACGGGTAATATCGACTCCACCAGTTTCCTAATGCAAAACGAGGCAGTACTGGTGTTTTGCCAGTCAAATGATGATAATCTTTCAGCGTACCTAAATAATCACGACCATAACCAAAGAAATAAATATCCGTTACTCCTTTAGGTCTTTTTTCTACCCACGAATCATCCATTAATCTCATGGACGTGCTGTCATCGAATACGGAATAGCCATCTTTGTTCATTAAACCCTCTTCTAAATCAATCGGTCCATCTGAAAAATCAAGCGTACGTGCTGTACCTTTTAACGTTTCAGGGGTTTCTCCAAAATACCAGGTACTGTGGTAGAGACTATAATTACCGATCGCTTCGATACGGAAATTATGTTTTGTAAAGCCTCCCTCTTCTTTAAGAAAAATAAGATGGGCTTTTGACGTAATGATTTCTAAATACTCATCATTTTCTTTTTTAGTAAATTCGGGGGTGGTGAAATTACGATTCAATACGGTTTGTGTCGCATGATCTTCAAATACACGGTTCGAATCGTGTTCTATCCGAATGAGTGCAGTCGTTAAAACTGTGAAGCGGTAGTTCTTCCAGATAACTTGCGATTCAATTGGAGCAATTGGCTCTCTATTTAAATTAAACACTTCTTTTCTGTTCTTTACCAAGTGTCATCATCCTTTCTCACTAACTCTTAATTATATTTTAGCATACACCAAATATATCACCACCCATTTGTTGTTATATCCAAAATATAAATAAATAATTTCCTATAATCACTTTTTTGAAATCTGGAATGTGTCAGTTAAAAGGTTGACTTAAACACCATAATCCCTTATACTGACGGATATAAATAGTTAAAGCTATGAATAGGCGAAGTAGATTGTTTGAATTATTTTAGAGAGCGAGTGGTTGGTGAAAATTCGCAGGTTCAAACAAACCGAAGTACACCTTGGAGCTATTCTCTCACGAGACGCAACCCGGCGTTATGGGAACGAGTGAAGTAAGTTCTCAACTTATTTTAATCAGGGTGGTACCACGGCACTGTTCGTCCCGACGAAAAGCATAGGCTTTTTGTGGGGTTTTTTTTATACCTACGATTTTAAGAGGAGGTAATCTTTTGGAAGATACGGACTATAAATTACACTTTGGTGTTTATGGAGTAGCCTTTAAGGATGATAAACTGCTGTGCATATCTAAAAATTCCGGCCCTTATAAAAACCGGTATGACCTTCCCGGCGGGAGTCAAGAACGGGGTGAAGGCCTGACGGACACTTTAGTGAGAGAAGTTTTTGAAGAAACGGGATTCACAGTTCTTGATTATAAGCATCCAAGGATTTATGATTCTTTTCTGAAAATTAAAAACTATCAGGTGATCACCCATCACGTTTTTTCACTCTATTCCATTACCGTGAATGGTAAAGCCGATAGTATTCCTGATGAAGTAGTGGATGGAAAAAATGATTCGGATGGTGTCCTGTGGTTAGCTCTTGATGATTTAAATCCGTCCAATGCCTCACCTCTTATTTTGAAAGTCATCGATGAAGAATCAAAAAAAACTGATTTATTGGACAAGAATGTGTTTGAGGATTGGGAAATATTAAATAACTAATTACTTAAGGAGACAAAAATGAATATCTTAGATGAACTAGAATGGCGCGGAGCCATCAATCAACAAACCGATGAAGAGGGTTTACGCAAGTTGACAACTGAAAAAGAAATCGCTCTTTACTGCGGTATCGATCCATCGGGAGACAGCATGCACGTTGGACACTTGATCCCTTTTATGATCTTGAAAAGATTCCAATTAGCTGGTCATAAACCGGTTATTTTGATAGGCGGCGGAACAGGTTCGATTGGCGATCCCAGTGGGAGAAACTCTGAGCGTGTCTTGCAAACGATGGATAAGATCGAACAAAACGCAGAAAAGCTAAGCGCACAAATGCGTCAGCTCTTCAAAGCCGGTTCGGATCAATCTGGTATTAAATTAGTGAACAACTATGATTGGTTAAGTGGCCTGTCCTTTTTAGACTTCCTGCGTGACTTTGGTAAAGAATTCAACATCAACACCATGCTGGCGAAAGAGGTTGTGTCCAGCCGTTTAGATACCGGTATCTCTTTCACTGAATTCAGTTACCAGATCATTCAGTCTGTTGATTTTCTGCACTTGTTCCAGAACGAAGACGTTCAGCTTCAAATTGGCGGTTCGGATCAATGGGGCAACATCACAGCCGGTTTAGACTTGATCCGTAAAAAAGAAGGATCTGAATCTAAGGCATTCGGTTTAACGATTCCCTTGTTACTTAAAGCAGATGGCACGAAATTCGGCAAATCGGCAGACGGCGCGATCTGGCTGGATCCTGAAAAGACAACACCTTACGAATTCTACCAGTTCTGGTTCAACCAGGATGACCGCGATGTCGTTAAATACATGAAGTACTTCACCTTTTTATCGAAAGATGAGGTTGAAGAATTAGCGAAACAAGTGGAAACAGAACCACATAAACGTGCCGCTCAAAAAGCTTTAGCCGAGGAGATGACTCGTTTCGTTCATGGTCAAGACGCGCTAAACGAAGCGCTTAAAATTACCCAGGCTCTATTTTCCGGTGACATTCAGGAATTGACTGCTGCCCAAATCGCGTCCACCTTTAAAGATGTCCCCTCATCAGAAGCACCTGCTGGTGAACATAATTTAGTCGAGTTTTTAGTTGATATCACAAAAATCGAACCGTCCCGCCGTCAGGCCCGTGAAGACATCAAAAACGGTGCGATTCGCATCAAAGGTGTTCAGGTCAAAGACGTCGATCACGTCGTAACTGAAGACGACAGTTTCGAAGGTCGCTACGTGATCGTTAGAAAAGGTAAAAAGAAATACTTCCTTGTTCACCTGGTTTAATAAGATTGATGAAAAAAAGACTGTTTCGCCTTATGCTGATAAGCATTCTGGCAAAACAGTCTTTTTTCTACTAACTGATTTCTTCAGCTTATGAGTTAGTAATAACATGATCCTGTTTTATTAACTCCCTCGATTTTATCTCTCGAGTTAATGGAAGAATCGTCTTCTTTTTATGAACTCAACCGTTTTTGTCTCTCGAGTCATCAAAAGAACGGTCTTGTTTTATTAACTCAACAGTTTTTATTATTCAGGTTACTAGAAGACTTTTCTTCTCTGTGCGATTCAAAATAATGTGAAAAAAAAGACAGAACCACATTTTTAAACCGGACCCTATGTCAAGGAGAGTATAAAAAACACCCTATGCTGCGGGTTGTAAAAGAAGCTGGCTTCGGTATGATACCGGAGTCAATTTTTTTAGTTTCCATTGTCCTCGTTCGTTGTTGTAATAGTCCATATAATCATCAATAACTAATCTTAATTCTTGCACTGACGTGCAAGTTTCATAGTAGATTTCATCTTTCAAGTGGCCAAAGAAA